>JBBQHF010000023.1:0-4192 GCA_038323715.1 Patescibacteria group bacterium | reverse complement strand
CTCCGGGAATATTAAAGGTTTTTTCAAAAGCCGGATCCAAAACTTGAGCAACTAAATCGGCCCTTACCTTCTTGGCAGTGCCGCTCGTTATTTTAAATTTAAGAATTAAATATTCTTCAATATCATCTTCTTCTAATTCATTTATAGCAATCAGAATAACTAGAAAACTTAATTTAACGTTGTATTTATTTTCAATTTCCCTTGTCACCGCATACGCTTCGAGTCCACCAAAAGCCTCTCGAATATTATCCGGTAACGCTTGAAATTTAGTTAAACACTCGGCGAAGTAATTCATAATTTTATATACTAAGAACTAGTTTCATCATTAATTGCGCTTGCTTCCATTATTGTTGTTGGGGCCTTACTACCAGCTAATTTACTTATAGACCCTGGAATTTTACGCATGTTTCTATTAAGTATTTTTAACTGATAAATGGCGTCCTTATCAGCTAGACCCTTGGTAGTTAATTTACTGTCTGAGATACCTGAAGATAGTTTAAAGTCTGATGTTGATTTTTGGATTTTCTCAGTAAGAGCGTCTAAACCTTCCTGAAGTTCTGCTGTATCTATACTCGCCTTCTCTTTTCCTTTATCAGCTGACTCCATTTCTTCTTCGGCAGTGCCAGGGGCGATAGACTGGGATTCAGTTTCTTTTCTTCCGCTTTCTAAACTAGCGACTCTCTCGGCTCGACTTTTGCCCTCCATACTCAAACGAGATTTTATTTCTTTATCTACTTCAGCCATAATATTGTCATTTCCCATTCCCTTAGACTGCATATCTTTAACTAGCTTAGCTATTTCGGTAGCATGACGGCCCCCCGAAGAAGCATTTCGTCCATAAAATTTATTTTCCATTAATTTTTTTGAGATACCCTCGGTTAGGTTTTCATCCTCAACTCCTCCAGCGTGAATTTCTTCATGGTATTTAGAAGTCATTCTTTCTTGACGTCCATAGTTAGCGCTTCCTGTATTTACTAATTGAAGCTCTTTTACTTGTTCCGGATCATCAAGACGATCTTCTGCTTTATCTAATTCGGCCATACGACTGCTATACTTGTTATGCTCTTCCTCATATCCTCCGACTGCATCTCCTTGATCATTTTTAGGTGCATTTTCCCAGGCATTCTTAATATCAGCGTTAAGTTTTTCTCTTTCGGCGTTGATTTGATTTTTTAAAGCCTCAACGACTGGTCCCATAGCATCACCGGAAGCAAAGCTCGCTTCGGCTTTAACATCAAGACCCGACCCTTCCATTTTATTAAAATCAACTCCAACAACATTCTTGCCAGCCACATTATCTTTATTATTTGCAAAAGTATTAACAGCGAGTTCGCCACTTCCTTGCTCACCACTAGCTCCGGTCTTACGATAAGCAACAACGTTATTTTTATAACTTTCCACCGTTGATCCATTGAGACCGTGATCTTTGTCACCGAAAGCACTCTTACTATTAATGGCACTCATAATACCCCTTAGACTACTCACATCCATTCCTCCTTTGTCTGCCGCTGCGATACCCTTGGCTAAACCTCTTAAAGTGTCGAGGTCGTGAGGAGAAGAATTTCCGTCTATACCTTTAACCCAACCTTCAATATTATTTCTAGCGTCAGGAGAATCAGGGTTATCAGATGCCGTTAATTGCTCAAAAAGTTTTTTCTGAGACGCAGGGCTAGTAGAATAGAAAGTACTACTAGAAGAATCTTTCATAAAATCATTAACATCTGTTGCTGCATTATTCACTTTCTGTTTAGCATTTTTTATTTCCTTGCTGCCGCTTGCTGCCGCCCTTTGCGTGGTATCAGTCATGAAACTATGTGCACCGCTCGCCTGTTCTCCTAAATTATTAAGAAGCCAAGCAGTTTTGGTGTTTCCTAAGCCTTTTTGTTCTTCTCCTTCTTTACTTGACATGATACCAAGTTTACCCAAAAGCGCCTGCGCCCCACTGACAAGCAAACCGGCTCCTGCACCCACAGCCGCGCCAGGTAATCCACCAAATGCGCCACCAATAGATGCCCCTGTTCCAACTGCTCCTGTTACATTCGCGAAATTTTTTCCTGAATCAGTCTTTAAAAATTCACTAGTTCTGTCCATGGATTTTTCACCCATACCGATTTTTTCCAAAAATTTCTGTCGTTCGTCTGTTTTTCTTTTTTTATTTTTAGCTTGCATATCGGATCGCCACTCGAGGCCGATTCCTCCGGCTTGCTTAAGAGCATCTCCAACTTTTGTATTCTTGTTCTTGCCAGCTATTCTATTAATTCCGGAGCCAACTCCTTTAGTAATTAGCGATGCCACACCTAAACTCTGATTTCTAGCCGAACGTCCAACGGCTCCGCCAACTGCACTGCCCGCCGCCTTCGCTTTACCAAGCGCAAATCCGCCGATACCTCCACCCGCAAACGCAGCCCCACTACTAATTTTAGCCATCCCCTTACCCGCAATTCCTCCAGCTGCGCCACCAATTTCTTGAGATATTTTAAGACCACCGATAAGCATACCGATGGCAATTATAAATCTAATAAAAACATCCGGAGTTGAGGCGTTCGTAGCGCCAATCGCCGAGGCCGACTTTGTGTCCTCTTGTCCAGATATTCCCGCTTGAGCAGCAATTTGCGAAGTGTTTAAATTATCAACTGGAAAATCTTTTTTCATATCCTGAGTTTGCAGAGAAACAAAAGACAACCAAATAAAAAATGCTAAAACCGGCCCGACAATTAAATTTTTAGAAAATTCCGTCCACCATTGGCTAGCATATTTTTGACCACCCGGAAACGCTGACATTAAATAGGCGGCTGGTGACAGGACAACATAAATCCAGATCATGATAATACGCATCACGAGCATCGCGAGCATTGTCGTGACAACAACCAGAGCTATTAAAACATAAATTAAACCTAAAACATAAGCACCAACTATCGCCCAGAAACCAACGTCTGCACTGTTGTCTGCTAAGGTTAGAATATCAGCTACGCCTAAATTTGTAACTAAATTTCCCGCCGCCATGTCTTTAAATGCATTAACAAAAGTTAACATGACAACTTGAGCAACATCAATTAATAATCCACAAATAGTTTTAGAAAAGTTTATTAAAATGGCCATGAGAATTAATTTTGGCAGCCATTTTTTATAACTATAATTTTCAATTTTTAAAATTGTCGCAAAGGCAATAATCAGCAAAATTAATACAAAAAACATATTACAAACGTCACGGACTATTTTCCAACCGTTCATAATTGCTGGCGAAGAGATAAAATTACTGTATTGTGCAACTGCCACCAAGGCTTGCATAACTAAAACTAAAATAACGCCAAGAGCGCCAATTATCCAACCGATAAGGCTACCCAATAATGATCCCACAGAATCACCAAGCGTTGCATTGGCTGGAGCAACTAAAAAGAAAACACCAGCTCCTAAGAATAACGCCAAGAGTGAAATAAATACTTTTTTCTTATTTTTACCTTTCATAAATTATTTAGTTTCACTTAAAGTAACTCACAAAAATATCCATAATTATTTTTATTGATCCAAAAGGATTAGAAACTACTCCAACAACTATTGCTACTAAAGCTAAGCTGAATATTACTGAAAAGAGACAGCCCAAGTTCATGCAACAACAACCCATATTTTCAATCAAACCAATTGACTTGCCCGCTTTTTCGGCCGCCTCTGCACCACCTGGTCCAGAAGTATTAGGTACCCATTCTTCGCCTAAATCACAGAACAAATTTTTTCCAACAACCGAATTCATGAAAACATGAATATCAATCCATAAAAAAGTTGTTCCAAAACTACTAATTAAATTCGCCCAGGCGGCTTTAAGCATTCCTGATAAAGCCTTCTTGGCTGGCGATAAAAATTTTTCAACTGCCTTATTAGTTTTTTCTTTTAAGCCCTGTCTTCGCTTCGCTTCCATTCTTAAACTATTAAAATCCGTACCGCCTGGCGAAGTATTTCCATTCTTAGAATTTTGAACCGACTCTCTTAGACTCCCCGCTCGGGAACTTGCAGAATTATTGTCATTACTACCATAATCTGACGGATTACCTTCCGAGTTATCCGCCGTTTCTTCTGTCTGATTTCTGGATCCATCATGAGAATTAATTTCTTCGTCGAGTGTCATAACTTCTAAAATATTTCTCGAACTCTACCTTAAAATTATACAATAAAATAGAAAGAAAGGCAAAACAAAAAA
>JBBQHF010000022.1:0-4728 GCA_038323715.1 Patescibacteria group bacterium | reverse complement strand
AATCTCCAATATCACTGGAGCATGGTCAGAACCAAGCTGTTTATCTAAAATATCGGCTTTTTTTAAGTATTTCTTAAGTTTATCGGATACACAAAAATAGTCAATCCGCCAACCAATATTGCGAATTCTAGCCGCCGAACGGAAACTCCACCAAGAATATTTAATTTTGGCACCATTTAAAAATCTAAAAGTATCTATCATTCCAGATTTTAGAAATTTATCCATAGATTCCCGCTCCTCATTTGTGAACCCCGGGCTACCAACGTTTTCTTTCGGGCGCGCTAAATCTATTTCTTGATGCGCAACATTAAAATCTCCCGTAATAATCACCGGTTTTTTCTTTTCTAATTTCTTAACTACTTGTAAAATTTTTTCATTAAATTCCAGCTTATAACCCAAGCGACTAAGCTCAGAATTAGAATTAGGAAAATAAACATTTAATAAATAGAAATCTTTTAATTCAGCAATCTGGACTCTCCCTTCAATATCAAACTTTTCTGCGCCTAATCCATTCACAACATCCAATAAGTCTTTAAACCCATCCTTTACCAACATGGCTGTACCGCTATAGCCTGGTCTTTGAGCAGAATTCCAATATTCTTGATAACCCGCAAAATCAAATTCTTCTTTAGCGCGCGCAATTTCAGAAATTTTTATTTCTTGCAGACATAAAATATCTGGTTTTTCTTGTAAAATAAAATCCACCAAGCCTTTCTTGGCGACCGCTCTTATTCCGTTAATGTTCCAGGAGATTAATTTCATAAACTATGTTATAATATAAGCATACTGGAATACGGATATTTTTTCAATTTGAAAAAAATTATGAGCTTAAAAGAAAGAGTTAAATATGTCGCTATGAAAGCGCGACATGAAGATAAATTACGCCCTTGGTACAAAAAATTATGGGGGGTAATATTTTTAGTGTTGGCTGCTATTTTTTTGATATTTATGGTGGCGGGTGGAATTTATATTGTAAACCAAATAAAAATAATAAACGGTGGTGGAGACGCGGCATCATTAGAAGAGCAACGCCAAATTTATTTAGATACTATCAAGGGAGATGAACAAAATAATTGGGGACCTAAAAATGCTCCCGTCACTATCGTAGAATTTTCTGATTTTGCCTGCCCTTTCTGTGAACAATCCTATGCGGGATTAAAAAATATTAGAAAAACATACGGCGATAGGGTAAGAATTATCTACCGCGATTACCCCTTACATGATAACTCAATATTTTTAGCGCTTTCGGCCCGTTGTGCTGGTGAACAAGGAAAATTCTGGGAGATGCACGACGTCTTTTTTGAGAATCAAGATAAATTTAATTTACCCGAAGCAGAATTAACTCAAAATATGCCAGATTTAGCGGCTGTTTTAGGATTAAATGTTGATCAGTTCAAAACCTGTATCAGCGACAAACGTTATTTTACCCAAATTAAAAAAGACTACGAAGATGGAAATTATTTAAAAATTCAAGGGACTCCAACCTGGTTTATTAACAACAACCAGATTACTGGATATATTTCCGAAGAAAAACTACAAGAAGCAATCACTGGATTGCTTCAAATAACCAATAAGTAAAATGGAACAAATAAGAATTCACGGTCGTGGCGGACAAGGAGTAGTCACCGCCGCCGAACTAGTAGCTATCGCCGCTTTTCACGAAGGAAAACATGCTCAGGCTTTTCCTAATTTTGGCGTAGAAAGAACGGGCGCCCCGATACAATCTTACGCTCGTATTTCTGAAGAAGAAATAATAACGCGTGAACAAATTTATCATCCAACAATCCTAATTATTCAAGATGCGACTCTACTAGAAAACAAAAATATAATTGCCGGAACAGACAAAAATACGATTTTTATTATTAACGCTCCGCAAAATTATCGCTTACCAATTAAACTGCCTTCAAAAAAAGTTTTTTTCTGTGCCGCGACTGAAATTGCTTTGAAAATATTTGGTAAGAATATTGTTAATACTGTTATTCTCGGAGCTTTTGCTAAACACTCGGGAGTGGTTAGTTTAGAATCTTTAAAAGAGGCTATTGAAGAAAAATTTAAAGATAAAGGACAAAAAATAATTGATAAAAATATCCAGGCAATAGAAGAGGCCTACAATGACTAACAGAAATTGATACAAAAATAAAAAAACTACCATGAAAAAAATATTAACTATCAAACCAAATAGTTCACTCAATAATAAGACCGGCAATTGGCGAACACACAGACCAATCACCGATAATGCCAAATGTATTGGCTGTTCTTTATGTGCCAAACTCTGTCCCGAAGGATGCATTGAGATGATAAACGTCAACAATAAACTTAAACCTTTAACTGATTATGATTATTGTAAGGGCTGCGCTCTTTGCGCCCATGAATGTCCAGTTAAAGCGATAGAAATGAAAGAAGATTATTAAAAATAACATGAAAAATAAAAAAATAATAAAAAAAGTTAAAGACCATATTTTAGAAGGCTCAAGAGCAATTGCTTTAACTATTAATAATATCGGCCCTGATGTAATTTCGGCTTATCCTATTACCCCGCAGACTCATATTGTAGAAGACTTGGCGCAATTTAAAGCAGACGGACAAGCAGATTACGAATATGTCAGAGCAGAAAGTGAATTTGCGGCTGCTTCTATTGTTCTGGGCGCGTGTGCCGCCGGTTCAAGAGTATATAGCGCCACTAGTTCTCAAGGGTTACTACTAATGACCGAGGTTTTATATAATATTTCTGGTATGCGTCTACCGATAGTGATGACCTGTGCCAACCGAGCAATCTCCGCGCCAATTAATATCTGGAACGATCATTCAGATGCCATGGCCGTCAGAGATAGCGGTTGGATGCAATTTTTCTCCGAGAATCATCAAGAGGCTGTTTATCAACATTTATTAGCTTATAAAGTTGCCGAAAAAATGAAGCTCCCAGCTCTAGTTAATGTTGATGGTTTTATTTTAACGCACTCCTACGAGCCAGTTTCTATACCGAGTAAAAGTAATATCAAAAAATATTTGCCCGACTACCATCCAGCCAGCGGTGATTTTTTGGATACAAAAAACCCAGTTACTATGGGTGGATTTTTCTCTCCCAATGAATATTTCCAAACCAGAGAAGATATTTATAATGATTTCAATTTAAGCTTACAAGAAATTAAAAAGGAATATAAAAAATTAAAAAAAGTTTTTAATATTAAAAGTAGCGGTAATGGGTTAATTGAATATACCGGAGCTAAAAAACCAAAAGTGATTTTAATTGCTATGGGGTCAGTGGCGGGAACAATCAAAGAAACAATGAAAAAATATAGCGATGTTGGATTTATAAAAATTACAACTTTTAGACCCTTCCCGGCCGAAGAAATCAGCCAGGCAATTAAAGATTGCAAAAATATAACTATCATTGAAAAAGCGGTATCTCCAGGAAGTGGTGGGCCATTATTTAATGAGGTAAAGGCGGCTATATTTAAAAACGATAAAACAAATATCAAAAATTATATTGCCGGTATAGGCGGAAAAGATATAAGTCAAAAAATTATTGAAAAAATAATTCAAGATTCGCACAAACCAAATAGTTCAACAAAATTTATAGGATAATAAATATGAAACACGCCACCCTAAAGTCAATTTTTAAAAAAGTAATTATTGCCGCTTCTTTTATTTTTTTGGTTTCCGGGACTTTAATGCTGATGCCGGTTAAAAGTGCTTACGGCGCCGCTTCTTTACAATTTACTCCAGAGATACCAATACCAGGAACATCGGGCGGAAGAGGAATAGAGGGTACTATGAATGTTGGGACTGAAGTAGATGGCGTTATGACCAGCGACCTATTGTCTAAAT
This sequence comes from Patescibacteria group bacterium, assembly GCA_038323715.1. Lineage (GTDB taxonomy): Bacteria > Patescibacteriota > Patescibacteriia > Patescibacteriales > UBA12465 > UBA12465. Next base: position 900 of record JBBQHF010000022.1, on the reverse strand, counting down.
ACATAAAAGCAATTTATGACTACGGCTTAGCAGTAACTGGAATATTAGCGGCTATTATTTTAATGGGAGCGGGATTACTTTGGCTCACTTCCGGCGGGAATGAATCAAAAGTTACCCAAGCAAAAGATATGATTGCCGGAAGTTTAACTGGGATGATTCTTTTATTCGGTGCGTGGATGGTCTTAAATACTGTTAACCCAGAGTTATTGAAGTTGAGGCCTATTGCCTTAACCAGGCTCGACGTGCCTGAAGACGCTGACTATATAATAACTAATTTAAAAGATGCGCCAGGTGACATAAAGTATGGATGGATATGTATGAATAATGAAAACCAGAGATGCGAAGATAATGACCCCCCTTCAATAAATTTATCTACTAGCATTTGTCGTGATGGTCATCCTGAAAATGCTGAGCCAAGTGCATCAGACTGCCAGTATAATTTAAAAAAATGTTGCGGACAAAGTGAAATAACAAAACAAACATCAGATAGCGCGTGCAAGGGGCACCCAGACAACACCAGGTGTGTTTTAAATAAAACCGCAGTAGAAAATGGTTACTGCTATCAAGAAAAATGTATTAACAAGCTGGTTTGCTGCCAATGTGGTCAAGGAGAAGTAGCGGGAGTTTACGTCTATGTCACTTGTAAAAATGATGTCACGTTTTCTGAATGCTCCAGTTGGTGCTTAAATGGTTGGGTTGGGTCAGCTTATAAAACATACGTTGGTGGAAGCAGTGCTTATTCATGTGCAGGAGGCGCAATGAGTTATTGCCAAAATAAATAATTATGAAAAATAAAAATACTAAACAAAAATTTCTCTCACCTGGACATAATGCTTGTGCTGGTTGCGGACAATTATCCGCTGTTCATGCGGTTATGCGTGGACTAAGTGCTGATACTAT
>JBBQHF010000021.1:0-5864 GCA_038323715.1 Patescibacteria group bacterium | reverse complement strand
AGCTCCTGGAGTAACATTAGCCGCGGTCATTGTTCCCGCATAAGAAATACCCGAAATCAAGCCATAAACATAAAGACTTGAAGATGTAGAAACCGAGCCAATAGTCAAAGGTCCATTCAAAGTAGCCGCCCCGTCTTTATTCAAAAAATCAAATGGTAAATTGTTCCAATCTTCATGCGTCAACGTTCCATTCCAAGCTTTATTATAACTATTTATAAAAACCGCCTTGGCATTATCAACTGGTAAAAATAAAAAAGACCCGACTAATAAAATAGCGGCCGCAATTATAAGCTTGTTTTTCCCTGGAATTAGGGGCATGACACGTTAATCAAAAACTTTTTTATAATCAAATTCTTCCTTTCTCTGTTGTATAAATTATATCATTTTTATAATCTTCTGCCAAGAAAAAAGCGGCTCTTTTAAAAGCCGCCTACCAACTAACCTCCACACTTCTTTTTGTCGTCTGATAATCACCCACCGAAGCAAATGTTCTCTTGGGAAACATGGCCGTAAAAAATACGGCGTAACTCAATCCCTCTGATTCTAAATCGCCCTCAATGAGGGGCGATGTTTTAGAAAGATTTGCTGGTCCGTGAACCAACCCCGCCTGTCTAGTTTGATATAATAAACTCTCCATTCCGGCCTCAGCCGCAAAGTAAGCTTTAATAGATTGCGCTTGTGTTCCTCCCGATTTAATGCCCAATAACACAATATAAGAACCGCTCATCGCCACAATTAACATTCCCGCTAAAATAAACATCGTTAAAATCATCGCACTCCCCGATTTTATGCTTACCGACTTAGCGCTCCCCACTTGTGCGCCCCGTTCTTTTAAATTTTTTATCAATATTTTTAACATAACTTCACAAATTATTGATAATATCTTGAGGAAATACTGGTTTGAATTTCCATTTCCGATTTAAATCTATTTTCTCCCAAGGCGTAAGCTTTAATATTTATGGTCACTAGCGGTTGCCCAGTTTCATCCAAAGCAAAATCTAAAGATTCTATTCTAATTTTATCAGGCGAAATAAAACCAGAAGCTAAGACACCGTCCTTAGTTCTTTCAATCTTAAAACGTTGGTTATCGCCATCAGTTTCTAAATAATAAGCGACACACTCATCATAAAAATTTCTAAACTTTAGAACATTAGCCCCGGCATTAAGCATAAATATTTTATCATCCGGAACATCAACGCATTTCCCGTTATCCCTTTTTGCCATTCTGATTTCTTTCCCAATCACTTCAAAAAAATATTTTAAACTCTCTTGGACATTCTGACTAGCAATCGCGTTTCTCTGTCCCTCAATTACCAAACGAAAAATTTCAGTGGCTGACATAATAATCACCACAAAGAGCAAGACCGACACCATCACCTCCATCAAAGAGAAGCCTTTTTTTTCTTTAACGCCAATCATATAATAAAGTTTCTAAATCATAATTAAAAGTTTTATCTCTATCGGTCCAACTAACATGAGCATAAACGCGCATTGACCTTGCGCCCAAATGTTTAATCGATATCGTTCTCGTAAAATTAGTTAACGCTATTCCTCCCGTATTAACATAGAACCCGTTAGCGTCTTTATATAATCCCCCGTCACCGCTATTAGCCGTTTGCGGAATAGAATCTTTAAAATCCATATAGTAAAGGCCATCATCTAAATCCTTGTCCCAAGCTTGTACCGGCGGGCCGCTAACCCAATTTGTGTCTCTAACTTTTCTGACAAGCTCTAGGCCTTCTTGCGCTAATTGATAGGCGGCAATATTATTTTTATTTAAATTTTGACTTTGAATATTTTGGATAATAAGCGACAAGACCCCTAATAATCCGACCGAAATCACAAATAAAACAGCGATAATCTCGACGAGGGTAAATCCTTTCTTATTGTTTGTCTTTAGTTGCTTTATCATTTTATTATTCAGCCCCTTATTATTCGGCCACCTCGGCTAAACCTAAAAAATTAACTTTAATTGTTTTAATAGAATTATTTTTTAATTCTTTAATATCTATTTCTATCGCACTGGAAGTGGTTGTATTATTATAATAAATATTTGTTCGCGGATCAGGCGGCAAAAAAGTAACATTCGCATTATAAACTGGATATAAAGTCCCCCCATTAGCTAAAACCCTTAAAGCTAAAAGTTCAGTTTGTGGTGGTAAAGACACAACCCGGCCCCCCAAATTAGTATCACTTTCATCAGTATCATAAACCATATATCCGGTCGTATTTGGCGCTTGCAAATCAGCAAAAACTACATACTGGGTTCTCTTTTGTAAATCAAAATTTATACCCCAGCCACCGGCCGGCACAACATCGCCGTATTTTTTTAAACCCAGGGAATTATTTTGCGCTTGATGGATGTCAGATACTATAGACTGCGAGGCCATGATTAAATCAGTACGCTTATTAGTAGAATTATAGTTAGTCACGAAAATCGCCGTAATAAAAACGATAATGGACATACTAATAATAAGCTCGATTAAAGTCATCCCCGGTAATTCCCGATTTGATAAAAATATTTTATTTTGAATTTTGTTTAACATTTATATTTTATTACTCCGCTTTAATCTCGTGCCACAAAGGCAAGTCATAATTTATTCTAAACTGGATAGAAAAACTACAAGTATAATTAGCTGCATCAGCTATCGCTAGTGTAACCGAGGTGTTAGTCGCCGTAAAGAAATTAATATCAATATTTTGTCCAGATAATGATGACGTGGTGGCCAATAAATCAGAGGTTGACCAAGTATAAAGACAAGGGCCAGAAACACAATCCTGCGCGGTTGTCGGAGCGGCATCAGTATAGTATACCGAACCCGTACTGTTAAAGGAAGTTGTGGTCCCGGTAGTTACGTCAAACGGCGACCAAGTAAAAAATGGACTCGGAAACTCATGTTTAAAAGTTTCAAAAGTTAAAGGATTATTATCTAAATCTTTATCGGTGCTCGTAATGCTATTATTACTATCATACTGGCGCCATTCCGTTGGTTCATTATTATTATCAAATCCGCGTATCCACCAATAATAAGGCGTATTATAAGCAAGCGCCCCACAATTAGGGTCAGAGTTAGGAATAGTATATTGCACGGCGCTACTAGACAATTTCTTGCCCGACCAACAAACATAATCAGCCGTGGTGGTATTAAAGCTCGGCGCATCGTTGACCACAATTTCATAAGCCGTCTGGGTTCCGCTCATTTTCTGCCATTTTAAAACCGCCTTCAAAGCGCCACTAGAACATGCCTCGCCATAAGACCAATTAGGCGCTGACAACTTACTCAAAATTAAATCCTTAATATAAACCTTATATTGACGCGTCGCGCAATTAGAAACACCCGGATAATTTTCCGTTTCACAATTAAAATCAACATTTCCCCGAGGGCTTGATGCCTTACCGGCAAAATCTCCTAAGGCCATATTATATCCCGGAAAAGGATTATTATTAACATCTAAATATAACATGACTGGCGGTGTTAAGGCCGAATCTAATCGTATCAGTTCGCTCGTCGAAGCAATGCGCGCCCAACCATACATTTTTTGCGCACTCTCATCATAACAAGCGGTGCAAGTCCCCACACATTTTGGACAATGGGAATTGAAGTCGTGATTAGGCGCAAAATTTCCTTCAAAATCAATCAATCCCAAACTAGGATTCCAAGCCTGCCCGCCCATCCTTTTATCCACATCCACCGTTACGCCGTGTATTAAATCTGTGCAGGGCTCGGAGTAAAAATGGAAAGCCGCTTCTGCTGGAGAAATATATCTCGTTCCCCCGGCTAAATTATTCGCCTCGTCAAATCTATTTCCAATCACATCGTCCGCACAATTAAAATAAATATAACCATAAATACCCCAATATGCTTTCCCGACGACTGTTGAAGTCGCCGCTTTAACTGAATTTGCAGACACGAAAAATCCGAAAATCGTCAGAAATCCGGTTAACAAAAAAATCACTATTTTATGGTTATGCGCCATACTAACTCAACATCTAGAAATATCTTCTAGCTAAATAGATTATAACACTTTTTTCTTAAAAAATCCGACCATAAATTTTTCCCCCAAAGTTATCATCGCTCGTCTCGTTTTTTCTGTCTTATCGTCGTAGCCAATCAGATGAAGCAAACCATGGATTAAAAGAAAATAAAAAATATATTCTTTTGATTTTAATTCGCCGAACAGCTCTTCATATTTACGAACGCGCCCCGCTTCCTGGATATTAATAAAGATTTCTCCTAAAAAATCAGAGTTCACCGGCGTCTTGACCGATTTGGTGGCTGCCGGAAAAGATAAAACATCCGTCGTTTTATCCAGAGAACGAAATTCAAAATTTAAACTCTGCATTTTTTTATCCCCAATTATAACCAAAGAAACTTCTGCTTGATTTTTTTTATAAAAATTTAAAACGTATTCCGTCAACGCGCAAGCTGTTTTGGAATTAATTTTTTGCTTCGTCTTATTAGTAATTTCTAACATAAAATAAACTACAAATTTTATAAAAATTTTTGCTTTATTTTTTTAAGCTTATGATAAATATTAAATACTCCCGGCCTAAAAATTATATCAAATACTCCAGGGTAGATCTTCTCTTCTCCGCTAAAACCGAGCTTAAATCGCGTTACTCCTGGCCATTTTTGTTCATCAATCCCGTAAAAATCATATTTACTAAAATTAAGCTCCTTAGCCTTTTTAATTATTTCCCATTGTAATAAATAAGGCGCCATAATATTTCTAAACGCATTATCGCTCGCCCCGTGAAGATAGGTTGCCTTATCGCCAAAAAAACAAACTAACGCCGTCGCTATTTTTTGCCCCTGATATTCAGCAAAAAAAAGACTTAAAAATTCTGAGTTACCTTTAATCAAATTTAAGTAATGATGCTTATCATGTATTCTAAAACCATCTCTTTTCCCCGTTAGTTCCATTAAGCGCCAGAATTCTGAAAAACTATTTTCGCCGCCCTCAATTATTTGCACTCCCTTTTTTTCTGCTAATTTAATATTATAGCGGGTTTTCTGATGCATGCTTAAAAGCAAATCTTCCGCTGATTGTTTTAAATCAAGAATTAAAGTTTTTTTCGGCTGAATGTCTGGAGCCACCGCAAACCCTGAACGCCATACTTCGCTTAAATTGGCTGGTTCTATTTTTAAAAATACCGCCCCGTCTTCCCTCTTCTTAATTTCAGAAATTAAAAAATTAATAGTTTCTTTAACCTGCGTCTCGCCTAAGCCTGATTTCAAAACTGGACCACGCGGAGCATAATAATAAAATAAACCAAACCCTAAAGATTTTTTAATTAATAACACCAGCGCTAAAAAATTATCGCCATTATCATCATGGCTATCATTCAGCGCATTGTCTAAAACCGCAAAAAATTTAATTTGTTTGTTTTCTGCTTCTAAAATCTTGACCCAATCAGAACACAGCAAAAACTCTGAGCCCGATTCCCCTGGGTTCGTAATTAGAAAATTATCAATCTGTTGTCTATCAGCTATCTCCAGTATTTTCATAATTGAATTATAACACAAAAACAAAAAGAGGCCAGTAAAATGGCCTCTTTATGAAATTTTATATTCCTAAATATTATGGAAGTCTGATACCAGCTGGAGATGCTGTTTGAAGTTTAAGCCCAGGAACATTATTAATAGTTGCCCCTAAACAGTAGCTAATCGTGTATGAAGCGCTGCCACCTTGGCCACTACCTGTTCTAACATAAGTATATTCAGGTTGTAAGGCTGGGCAACCAGTACCATCAACTGGAGTTGGAGGAACTGGAACCGCGGCTAAATAAACATTGCCACCAGTACCAAGAGCGACACCTGGAGTAGCTGAAGCTGGATAATCACCAGCGTCATTGTAATAAA
>JBBQHF010000020.1:0-7583 GCA_038323715.1 Patescibacteria group bacterium | reverse complement strand
ATGACCAGGAAGGGAAGCCAATTACATTCTCTATTGTTGAAGGCACTGGTGCAACTATCAATGCTAGTACGGGAGCGTTCTCATATTTAGCAACCAGTATTGGAGACTTTAATTTCAAGATTGCAATTAGTGATGGTTTTTTTACCAATACTTTTTCCTTCAAGATAAATGTTAAAGCTACTAATACTGCCCCTACTTTCATTGATCCTCCAGGAACTTTGATTGCTTACGTGAATAAAACGTTCACCCAGTATTTTTATGCGAGCGACAAGGAAAATGATCCAATTACTTTTTCAATCCTCAACCCTTTGGCCGAGGCTCAGATTAGTAGTAATGGAGTATTAACTTTCCAGTCAAGCACCGCTACCACTTTCACATTTACGGTTGTTGCCAGTGACGGCAAGTTAAGCACTAATTTATCGGTAACTATTAAAGTTGATTTCAGCGATGCGATTGAAGAAATAGTTGTCCCCGAATATTTAGTGAGCGCTTATCCTAATCCGGTAATTACTCGTTTGAATGTGGAGTTTACTCTACCAAAAAGTTGCCCAGTTAATATTGTTATTTACGACCTACAAGGACGTCAAATAGCTTTGGTTAATCAAGGCACGTACGAAGCAGGCAAGAATAATATAGATTATGACGCTTCAAATTTAAGAAGCGGAGCATACATCTTGAAATTCATTGCCGTAAATGCAAATTTTACAAAAACAATAAAACTTATTAAACAATAAGTAGTGCCCGTTTCTAAACATTAGAGACGGGCATTTTTATTTGTTCTATCTTTTGATGAATTTGTGAAGAAATGCTATAATAATATCGTATTAATTAATAATGCGCGGTCTATGTTGGATAAGAAAAAATTGATTTTAATTATTGGATTTTTTGTAATTTTATTACTCGTTCTTGTCGTTTTTTTAGAATTAAAAAAGAGCAAAAATGAGACCAAAATAAATAATGAGTCGGTTGGCAATATTTATTTACCGGATGAAAAAACTACTGCTATTGTTCCGAATGATTTTGTGGAAACTGATGCGCGAAAAGCTGTTCCCGTCGGAGTAGTTGTCCCCGAGCCTAGTGACGTTATGCCTGATAATTTAGTTAATGAAATCGCCGTTCCAACGGCAGCTGTCCAGGCAGCGTCGGGAACGGATACCAAGATTAGAGTTTTTAATGTTAGCGCTGATGGTGGCGTTTTTACGCCCTCTAAAATTATTGCTAACCAAGGAGATATTATCCATATAGAATTTACCGCGGTCGATAGAGATTATGATTTAGTGTTTGCGGGATATGGAATGAGCGCCACCGTTAGCCAAGCCCAAACAAAATCGCTTGAATTTCAGGCCTCGCTCGATGGTCGCTTCCCATATTATTGCGTTTCTTGCGGCGGGACTGAAATTAATGCTCAGGGCGAAATTACGGTTGTAAAATAAAAATTTAAGAATATTTTCTTCTTGTCATAATTTTTTAAAATTGTTATAATTAAATCAAGATATTAATTTATGCTTGAAAGAAGTGAGTTTATTTCTTTTTTCAACTAATTTGGACTATGAAAAAAAACATGCTAGGAACTCTAGCGACCATCATTTTTCTTTTGATTCTCGCTGCAATGTTTACTTATTTTTACATTTCGTTAAATCGAGCCAATAAGAAAATGACGGAGCTACAAACTACAATCTCTCAGGACTCGGCCAAGATTACCAGTATCGTTAATTTCTTTAATGCTAATGTAAATGCGAACACTAATAAATAAAAATATAAAAAGCTCATCCGTTAAGGCTCCTTATGTTGCCCGACGTGAGCTCAATAATAATTCTATGAAAAGAGAAATTGTTTTTCCAGTTATTGTCGGAATCATTTTTGGTGCCTTAATTATGATTTTCTGGCAATTTACTGCGAGCCTAAATAATCAAAATGCTCGTTTAGCTCAATTGGAACAAGTAACCGGTCAAAATTCACAAACTGTTAACGACATTGTTACTTTCATTAATCAAGCTACAAATCCTCAAGGCGGTGCTCAAGGTGCTCCAACTGCCCCGACTACTAAATAATTCGCATATTATTTACCATTTAAAGCTCTGCCAAAGGCAGAGCTTTTGTGTTATAATTTAAGATATAAATAGCGCAACCCTTAACTTATGAATTTTGGAGATACTAAAAAAAGAATAGCTAAATTAAAGCAGGAAATTGATTTTCATCGTTATAATTATCATGTTTTAGATCGGGAAACAATGTCCCCGGCGGCTTTAGATAGTTTAAAAAATGAGCTCTTTATTTTGGAAAATGAATATCCCGAACTAATAACGTCTGATTCTCCTACCCAGCGCGTGTCCGGAAAGCCTTTGGATAAATTTAAAAAAGCCAAACATTCTCGGCCGATGATTTCTTTATTTGATGCTTTTTCCGAAGATGATATGAAGGCCTGGGAAGAAAGAAATGAAAATTATTTGGCCAGAAAAATAAAAGAAGAATATTATTGTGAATTAAAACTGGATGGTTTGGCGATTAGTTTAAATTATGAAAATGGACAATTAAATTTAGCCGCCACTAGAGGTGACGGTCAAACAGGAGAAAACGTTACTCAGAATGTTAGAACTATTCAAAGCATTCCTTTGTCTTTACGAAGCCCCGAGGAAAAGGATTTACAAGCTTTGGGTTTTACGGCCGCCGAAATAAAAGAAATTTTAGCGCTTATTAATTTAGGAAAAATTGAAATCCGCGGAGAAGCAATAATGACCAAAAAAGTTTTTGCGCAGCTAAATAAAAAATACGAGCTTGGAAACAGACCCCTACTCGCTAATACTAGAAATGGCGTGGCTGGGTCAATTAGACAATTAGATTCTAAAATAACCGCCGAAAGAAAATTAGATTTTTATGCTTACGATTTATTGCTGGGTGACTTGGAGCGTGGGGAAGTTGTTGCTACCAAGAAAAAATTGGATGGCCTGGCTCGTCTTTTAGGCCTTAAAGTATTAGGGGAAAATTCTGTTTGTAAAAATCTAGAGGAAGTTTTTTCTTTTTTTAAGGCTGTCGGAAATAATCGCGAAAAGTTACTATTTGAAATTGATGGCGTAGTCGTGAAGTTTAACAATTTAAAAATGTGGCCTAATTTAGGAATCGTAGGGAAGGCGCCGCGCTATATGATGGCTTATAAATTTCCGGCGGAACAAGCAACGACTCGTATTAATGATATTGTTTGGCAAGTTGGTCGGACTGGAGCCCTAACTCCGACGGCAATTTTAGAACCAGTTAATGTTGGTGGGGCGACTATTAGTCGTTCCACTCTTCATAACTTTGATGAAATTCAAAGATTAGATTTGCGTTTGGGTGACACGATTGTAATTGAACGTTCGGGTGATGTAATTCCGAAAGTAATTAAAGTTTTGGTTAATTTGCGCAGCGGAAAAGAGAAAAAAATATTAGCGCCTACAGTTTGTCCGATGTGCGGCGGGAAAGTAGAAAAAATAAAAGAGGAAGTTGCCTATCGTTGTGTAAATAAAAATTGTTTTGCGGTTAGCTTACGTCAGATTACGCATTTTGTTTCTAAAGGCGCGGCTGATTTTGATGGTCTTGGGCCAAAATTAATTGAACAATTTTTGACATACGGTTTAATAAAAGAAGCCGCTGATATTTATAATATTAAGAAAGCCGATTTATTAAGTTTAGAGAGATACGCCGAGAAAAAGGCGGATAATGTTATTGCGACCATAAATGCCAGGCGCGAGTTAGATTTAGCGCGCTTTATTTATGGGCTTGGAATTAGACATGTGGGCGAGGAAACGGCTAGAACTTTAGTGGCCAAAATTATTGGGTCACACTCAAATAAACAAATTAAAATTTTAGATTTAATTAGTTTCTTTGCATCTCAAACCGAAGAAAATTTAGCCGAGATGGAAGATGTTGGCCCCATTGTTGCTAAAAGTATTTATGATTTTTTTCGGGATGCTAAGAATTTAGAATTATTAAATAAGTTTGAAAAATACGGGCTCACCCTAATTATTGAAGCCCTCCAAAATAAACCACAAAAAAATAATGCTTTAAACGGAAAAAACTTTGTGTTGACTGGTTCTCTGAGTGGTTTGACACGTGATGAGGCAAAAGATAAAATAAGAATGTTAGGCGGTAAGACGAAAGAGAGTATTACCAAGGATACTGATTTTGTGGTTGCCGGAGAAAATTCTGGTTCAAAATATGACAAAGCGCAGACGCTTGGTATAAAAATATTGAGTGAAGCCGAATTTTTAAAGTTGTTAAAGTAATTTCAAGATAGTATGAATATTAGTAAAGAGGAAATACAACATCTCGCGGAGCTATCGCGCTTGGATTTAAGCGCAGACGAAATTGAAAAATATCGGGTTGAGCTCGGTTCTATTTTAGATTACGTAAAAATGCTGGATGAGGTGAAGACTGATAAGGTTGCTTTAACCGCTCAAGTTAGTGGCTTGATGGATGTTTTTAGAGAAGATAAGGTTAAAGATTGGAACAAGACTGAAGTAGAATTAGCGCTTAACCAAGCCGAAAGAGAAAAGGGAAATATAAAAGTAAAACGAGTCTTACAATAATCAGATTTATTATGAACTTAAATGAGTTAACTATTCAGGAAGCGCGTCTAATGTTGGACGAAGGGAAGACGAGCGCTCTGGAAATTACCGAGGCCTGTTTAAAACAAATAGAGGCTCTAAATGGCGATTTAAATGCTTGTTTAACTGTCTGCGCTGAATTAGCACGCGCTGAGGCAAAAATGGCTGATGCGAGGTTAAAACAAGGGGAAAAGGGGATTCTGTTAGGCATCCCATATCTTTGCAAAGATATTTTAATGACCAAGGGAGTTAGAACTACGGCCGCTTCTAAAATTTTAGAAAATTATATTGCTCCTTATGACGCCACTGTCGTGAGAAAGTTAAAAGAAGCCGGCGCTGTTTTATTAGGAAAAACTAATTTGGATGAATTTGCTCATGGCGCCTCCACCGAAAATTCAGCGTATGGTCCGACAAAAAATCCCTATGATCTAAAGCGCGTCGCTGGGGGTTCCTCTGGCGGTAGTGCGGCTGCCGTCGCTTCTAATATGTGTTTGTTTGCGCTCGCTTCTGATACGGGCGGTTCTATTCGTCAGCCTGCCAGTTTTTGTGGAGTTGTGGGTTTGAAACCAAGTTACGGCAAGGTTTCTCGTTTTGGCTTATTATCTATGACTTCTTCAACTGATTGTGTCGGTCCAATTACTAAAACAGTGTTTGATGCCGAATTAGTTTTAGATGCTATTTCTGGTCGCGATGAACTTGATGCCACCACCGCCACCGCAGAGATGACTAATGTTTCTAGTAACGCGGTTTTGAGCTCAGCGGTTAAGCCGCTAGCTGGTTTAAAAGTTGGTTTGCCGGAAGAATACTTTTTGAAAGATTTGAACCCGGAAGTTAGAGATAGAATAATGGCTATCGTCGACAAATTAAAACTAGCGGGAGCGGAAATAAAAAATGTCAGCTTACCTTATACTAAATACGGCATCCCAGTTTATTATATAATTACGCCCTCTGAGGTTAGTTCTAATTTAGCTCGTTTTGATGGTATCGCTTGGGGTCTAAAAAAAGAAGAGGCCATTAATCTTCAAGAATTTTATAAAAAAAGTCGTGGCGCCGGTTTTGGGGCCGAGGCTAAACGTCGTATTATGTTAGGGACTTATGTCTTATCGGCGGGGTATTACGATGCTTATTATAAGAAAGCCCAAACGGTTAGAACTTTGATTATTGAAGATTTTAATAAAGTTTTTAAAGAAGTTGATTTACTCTTAACCCCGACCTCTCCTCATGGTGCTTTTAAAATTGGAGACCAATCCAATGATCCCTTGGCGATGTATCTGGAAGATATTTTTGTAACCGGAGCGAGCCTTTCGGGGCTACCGGCAATTTCTATTCCGGCTGGCGTGGTGACTGTTGCTGGAGGAGGGAAGATGCCTTTAGGGGCACAGTTTATCGCCCCCCGTTTTTATGAAAGCTTGATGTTAAAAGTTGCTAAGTTGATTAGTAAAAATTAAATAAAAATATTATGACAAAAATTAACAAGAGTATTTATCTGTTAGCGTCAATTGTGATTATTGCCGCTGCTATTTGGGCTTTAACTAACAGTGTTAGAAAATCACCGGAAAAGCAAGCTCAAAATTATCAAGCGATAGAAGGGGCTAAGGCTAGTAGTTATGAAGTTGCTGATGGAGTTTTGGATACAAAAGATACGGACATGACAATTGGTCTTCAGCAGAATGCAAAATTAAAAATTTTTGTTTATGAAGATTATGCTAGCCCGTATAGTGCTCAATTAGCCGATACTTTGGGTCAAGTTGAGACTGATCATCTTTCTTCAATGTCTGAAAGTGAAGTGATAATTATAGCGAGACCGTTTGTGGTTGCTAACTCTAGTCTATCAAAAGAAGCCGCCTTGGCGGTTATGTGTGCTAAAGAATTAGGAAAGGGAAATGAAATGCGTAAATTAGTTTTAGCGGCCGCTGGAGCAGGGAGCTTACAAGAGGGCGGTTTTGGCATTTATGCTAATAATTTAGGAATTGATACTGATGCTTTTACTGCTTGCTTGACTAATGAAGAAAAATCGGTAAAACTGGATGAAGCAATGGCTGAAGCTACGAATTATTTAGTGCTTGGTGCGCCCACAATGTTTGTTGGGGATGAAATGATTTTAGGCGCTAGACCATATTCTGATTTTGTAGATTCAAATGGAGATGCGATTGAAGGTTTGAAGAGTTTGGTTGAGAGGAAATTACAAAGTATTCTTAAAATTTAAAATAAAAAAAGAGCGGGTTTCGCTCTTTGTTGGAGAGTTCGCATAGCGGTCGAGTGCGCACGCTTGGAAAGCGTGTAAGGTGTCAAAGCCTTCGAGGGTTCGAATCCCTCACTCTCCGCAACATCGTGCTAGCACGAGGTACTTGGAAACAGAGCTTTTTTGAAGCTCTGTTTTTTGTTATAGAAAAAGTAATAATTACTCTGTATTTGAAGTTAATGGCAACTTTTGTCATTTTTTGACACACCTAATAAATTTATGATAAACTTTAAGTAAAGAAAAAATAAATAAAAATCAAATATATATGGATAGTACTGTTGAGAAATTACTAACAATTGAAGAGGTGGCAAAAATATTGCGAGTTAGCACTCGTTCCATTGTTAGATACATTGAATCAGGTAAATTAAAGGCTTCTAAGATAGGTGTTTGGAGAATTAAGGAATCTGATGTGCACTTATTTTTAGAGGTAACTAGTAATATAAATAAAAAATCAAAATAATATGGCTAATAATTCAAATAACTCTAAAGAACAAGAACGCTCAGAACTTCATAGAGCCATTTGGCAAATCGCCAATGATTTGCGGGGCAGTGTTGATGGTTGGGATTTTAAGCAATATGTTCTTGGAATGCTTTTTTATCGTTTTATTAGTGAAAACTTAAGCAATTATATTAATAACGACGAACGACGAACTGGTAAAAAAGATTTTGATTACACATCTTTGTCGGATAAAGAAGCAGAATTTGGCAGAGCCGATACCGTAAAAGAAAAAGGTTTTTATATTCTTCCAAGTGAATTATTT
>JBBQHF010000019.1:0-9882 GCA_038323715.1 Patescibacteria group bacterium | reverse complement strand
GTTTTGAGTGGAAAATAAAATAAGGGTATTCCAACTTTTAACAAAAGAGGCGTTTTGCGAAGAATTCTGACGGGTATCGGCAAAACCAAGTTCTTCATAGCTAGAATCAGATTCTTGGCCGTCTATCTTTAGAGTTATATCATGGTTATTTTTGAATCTGATTTCAATATTTTCCCAGGCATCAGTTAATGGTTCTTTATATAATTTGCTGTCAGCGTCAGCGAACTCATTAGCAATAACCGTGGCTTCGAGCCAACTCATAACGCTCTTATTAAAATCAAGCAAAAATCTTTTATGAAGCCGAGGTTTTAAAACTACATCAATTTTAAACTCCTTTATTTCCTTTTCCATTCCTTTTATTTCTTTGACCTGGCCGTCAAAATCATTCTCTACCAAAACCTTTTTTAAAGGCGCTAAGCTACCGGCCTAAGCGATTTTTGATAAGCCGGTGCGTAAAGACTAGCACCACTAATCATCTCCTTAAATAGGCTGTAATAAACCCAATTAAATGATTTAGTCTTACTATTTTTTAGCTTTCCTAAATTTTCGCCCATTAAAGCGCCATCGTGATCATTGTCTTTAACTTCTTTGCGCAGCAAAAGCATAAAACCACTGAATATTTTTTCTGATTCAATAATTGATAGATATTTTTTAATAATTACAAAAAGCTCAGGTAGCTTATCGGAAATAGACAGACTCTCGCTTATCTTAATATTTTTTCGAGAAAATATAACCTTAAAATAGACCTTATAAAACTCAGATATAAGGTCTTCTAAAGTCTTCTTTAATTGTTTAGCGTCGTCAGTCATAGTGAACTTATTTTATAACGTTGGGTAGCATTAGTCAAAACAGGGAAACGGGGCGGATTGTCTATCTGTTATCTCTCATTTTAGCGTCAGCTTATCGCCTCTCAAGGTAGTGCCTATGGCCTCCACTTTGACAGGTGCAAGCAATCAGTCGCTCGCTTATTCGTTGCCGATAGATAATCTAAGGCGACGTTATCATTGGTATTTAAATTCAGTCGCTACATTTAATTTTATGACTATATCAGTCAAATCAAATTGGACGGGTTCGGAAAACACTTCTAGTCTTGTCCGCAAAGAAATCGCCAAGCGTTGGGGTGAAGATGAAGCCAAACGTTATAACCCGTTTGAGAATTGCTTAACCTTCCAGGGTTGGCTCAAAAACGGCTGCGTTGTCCGTAAGGATGAAAAAGCTATTCGGTCTTTCATCGTCGTTGAGAAAAAAGACAAGACGGGAGCCGTCATAGAAAAGAGACTTAAAACTATTTATCTTTTCTTTGATAAGCAAGTTGAAGTTCAACAAGCTTAACAATTCAAGGAGTTGATTCCTAACGGGATTGACTCCTTTTTTTGTATAGGCAACTAAATAAGCTGGTATATTTCAGCTTGTTTTTTGGCAAAAATTATGATATTTTGAATCATATATAAACATATCCATATGAATTCATTAATTTACGAGTTACCAAAAATTATAGACGAGGGGAAAAAAGAGGTTGAAAAAATACTGGAACGTCTTTCTGGTTCCAATAAGATATCCCTACAAACTAATGAGATTGTTTTACCTTCAAAAGATAGTGATGATCTATGGAGTGGGCACATGCCAAAGGATGAGAACAAAGAATGGATGAATCGCCTTGTTTACGGAGATAATCTTTTAGTAATGCAAGCCCTACTCGCTGGAGACCCTGAGTCAGGATTACCCTCAATGCGTGGTAAGATTGATTTAATTTATATTGATCCGCCTTTTGATAGTAAGGCTGATTATAGAACAAAAATAACTCTTCCGGGGGTTGATTTAGAACAAAAACCAACAATTCTAGAGCAATTTGCTTATGCTGACACATGGAAGGATGGCACGGCGTCATATCTAAAAATGATGTATCCCAGATTAGCTTTGATGAAAGAATTGTTGTCAGATAAAGGTTCAATCTATGTTCATATTGACTGGCATGTTGGGCATTATGTAAAGATATTATTAGATGAAATATTTGGTAAAAAATATTTTAGGAATGAAATTATTTGGGAAAACACATCTACTGGTAATAAAGCCGTTTCAAATAATCAATATGCAAGAGTTCATAATACAATTTTATTTTATTCAAAAGGCGATAACAATTTATTTAACCCTCAATATGACTCATATGACCAGGAATACATCGATTATAATTTTCAATATAATGATGACAGGGGTAGGTATCGCAGACAAATTTTAGGAACAAGAGGCGATGAGTCTATAAAACAGCTTGAAAAAGAGGATAGAATATTAGTTACGAAAACTGGAAAAAAATATTTTAAGCAATATTTACATGAAAGTAAGGGGTTAATTCATACCGATTTTTGGACAGGAACAAAAGTACCAGATTTAAGAAGACAGGGTGGAATGACGACTGAAAATATAGGATATGATACGCAAAAGCCAGAAATTTTACTTGAAAGGATTATCAAGTCTTCTTCTAGCGAAGGGTCTATTGTTGCTGATTTTTTTGCAGGATCAGGAAGCATAGGTTCGGTTGCGGAAAAACTAGGAAGAAAATGGTTGTTATCTGACATAGGAAAGCCAGCAAATTTAATAATGCGTAAAAGGTTTATAGATAAAAATGTTAAGCCATTCTTATATCAATCTATTGGTGATTATCAAAAAGAAGCCTTAGCTTCATCTAAGCTATATCGTCGTGTTGGTGATTTAGCGCAAGTTGTGATGCAGCTTTTTGGGGCAATACCTTTTGTAGATGATCAGAATCCTAATAAAAATTTGGGATACATAAAAGACAACAGAACTTTGGTGCTTGTGGACTCACCTAGCAAATTAACTGGCTTAGCTACTTTAAAAAAAGCAATTGAATATAAGAACTCTTTTATGGGCGGTTGGAATAAAGTTGTTGTTTTGGGTTGGAATTTTACTTATGATATAACAGAGGCTATTCAATCTTTAAACGATGATAAATTAGAGGTTTTAGTTATCCCTCCGGATTTGCTTGATAAATTAAAAACCAAGGCTAGTTATAAAGATTTAGTTAGTAGCGGTAAAATAAGATTTTCTTCTTTGCAATATTTATCTATTAAACCAATTCAAACTGAAGTTATTGGAGAAGAGGATCAACTTACCATTGAATTAGATAACTATGTTTTATTGTCTCCTGATAATATCCCGCTTGACGATAAAGACAAGGAAAAACTCAAAGAATTAATTGCTAAAGACCCGCTTTCTTTAATTGAATACTGGAGCATTGATCCAGATTATGATGGTGAAACTTTTAGAAGTAAATGGCAGGATTATCGTGAAAATGAAGAAAATGACGGAGACCCTTATCATGTAATTAATAAGGCTGTTTTAATCATTCCAAAAATAACAAACAGAAAAATTTGCGTTAAAGCGGTTGATGTTTTTGGTTTTGAAAGCATTGTTATTGAATCTTTATGAACAAAGAAGAATTAGACAAATTATTTGAAAAAGTTAAAGAAGACTCGGAGAGTTTTTATAATGGTATAAATCAAATTGATTGTCCTTATCTTAAAACAAAGGTTAACTTTAACGCAAAGGGATTAGACCATATAAAAATGAAGGCATGGAATAAAGCAAGATTAGCGTCGGATCAATATCTAAGGTTAAAATTTTTAAAATTAGTTCCAGATGTTTTAAGTGTTTCTGGTACAATTCAAGAGATTAATGAAACTAAAAATTTTGAAAGAGTAAAAGCTTCTGGAAAATGGCAACAAATAATGAAAGAAGTAACCTACTATGCTTTTATTGCTATTGTGAAAAAGATAAAAATAAAGATTATTGTAAAAAAAGTTGAAAATGGACAACCATATTTTTGGAGCGTTATGCCTTTTTGGAAAAGTAGAAAAGACCCGATTTATTTACAAACAAAAAAAGTCTTCCATGAAGGAGACCTTGAATGTGACTAGAAAACTATTTTTGTCATGATATTTGTCTGCGGTTTTATGTTTTTAACCGCGGGAGAACCTAAGTCCTCACAAATATCACTACGAGTATTATAACACATTTTATAAAAAACACAATATATGCCATCAGCAATAAGTATTGGAACTAGAGATATTCCTCTAAAACTAGCCAACTCAATAACTCAAAAGGTTAATGATTCTTGGGCTAGCGGAGAAATGTTGGCTAAAGTTTCTTTGGTAACGCAGGATTTATTAAAATACTGGTTTAGGGAACCACATACTGAAACAAGATATTTTAATTTTCATGAAGGCCAAAAACAGGCTATTTTAAATACAATATATTTGCATGAAATTCTTGGCATTAAGAGCGTAAAAGATGTTTATGAAAATATAAATTTTGAATTATTACCAGATATTGATGTTTTTGAATTAGCAAAGGAAAAATATAATATTCCTAAATATGCTATTAAGATGGCCACCGGCACCGGAAAAACTTGGGTAATGCATGCTTTAATTATTTGGCAATATTTAAATGCTAAATATGAAACGGATAAAAGTGGTAAATTTACTAAAAACTTTTGTTTAGTCGCCCCAGGTATTATTGTTTATGAACGCTTACTGGATGCTTATTTGGGCAAAGAAAATGAGGCTCAAGAAAGACAGTTTGATAAATCAGATTTCTTTCAGTTTAAAGATCTATTTATTCCACCTCAATACAGGGATGAAGTTTTTGGTTTTATTCAAAATAGTGTTGCCAAAAAACATGAAATAGGTACCAAGGTAACTGGAGAGGGGTTGATTGCAATTGCCAATTGGCACCTCTTTATGGAAAAAGAAGAGCAAGATGAAGAAAATATTTCGCCACTAGATAGTCCGGAGTCAATATTAAAAGATTTATTACCAATAAGACCAGGAACATCTGGAGGTAATACGTTAGACTCTTTAGACGCCAGTTACTTAAGCGGTAAAGAAGTTGATTATTTAGCGGAGCTGCCAGATTTAATGGTTATGAATGATGAGGCTCATCATATTCATGAAAATAAAGTTTACGGAGAGGTAAAAGAAGTTGAATGGCAAAAGAGTTTGAATAAAATAGCTAAAATAAAAAACGATAAATTCATTCAAATTGACTTTTCTGCTACCCCTTATGATGTAACTGGCAGCGGTCATAATCGTATTAAACATTATTTTCCTCATATTATTGTGGATTTTGATTTAAAAACAGCAATTAGAAGAGGCTTAGTTAAAACTATTGCCATTGATAAAAGAAAAGAATTCACCGATTTAACGTTAGATTATAATGCGGTTAGAGAGGGAAATAAAGTTATTGGATTGTCCGATGGACAGAAGTTAATGCTCCGAGCTGGTTTAAATAAACTAAAAATTCTTGAAGAAAATTTTGTTGAATTTACAAAAGACAAAGATGGAATTTCTAATAAGTATCCCAAGATGCTTATTATGTGCGAAGATAGATCCGTTTCACCTTTAGTGGAAGACTTTATTAAAGAGAATGGCTATTCTGATGATGATGTTCTCAGAGTTGATACGGGTAAAAAGGGTGAAATACCAGAAAGTGAATGGCTTATTTTAAAACAAAGACTTTTTAATATTGATAAGCATCAAAATCCTAAAGTAATTGTTTCAGTGTTAATGTTGAGAGAAGGGTTTGATGTTAGTAATATTTGCGTCATTGTCCCTTTACGTTCATCAACTGCCCCGATCTTATTAGAACAAACAATAGGTAGAGGTTTACGATTAATGTGGCGTGAACCAGAGTATATTGAAATTAAGCAAGACAACATTAGAAGATTATTGGTTGAGAAGAAAGAGCCAAATAACTATTTAGATTTACTTACAATTATCGAGCATCCAGCATTCGTTCAATTTTATGATGATTTATTAGCAGAAGGCCTTATTGGTGAGCTAGACAAGGATCCTGACGGTAAAGATGCGGTTTTGGGTGATATATTAAGAGTCGGTTTAAAGGAAAATTATAAAGAATATGATTTATTTTGGCCTTTTATTCTTAAAGAATCTGAAGAGGAGTTAGTTACGGGAAGTGTTGGAATAGATAGCTTAGAACCCTTTACCGTTTATCCACTTGATGATTTAAAGAAGTTTTTCCAAAGAGATGGAGAAAGTTTTGTTTCAGAAGAAATGACTGTAAAAACAAGATTTGGGGAATATACAGTTGATGCCAATCTTTTTCAGTCTCAAAGTTATAATGAATATTTGGAAAAAATATTAAACGTTGTTGTAAATAGAATGGCTAAAGTTGGTGTTAGAAAAACAAAAACATTTCCAGTCATGCAAATCAATAATTTAGAGATAGTGAAAGTTATTGATAAATATATTAGAACCAAATTGTTTTCAATAGATTTTAATCCCTTTGTAGATAATAATTGGAAAGTCTTGCTACTAAAAAACGGCATAGTTACACAGCATATCGTAAAGGAAATTGCGAAAGTTATTATTGATATGCAAAAAAATGTCGAAGTTAGTGATGCTAAAATTGAAAAAAGATATTTTTCTGAAGTTTCGGAATTAAGAGTAAGAGAAAATTACTCTTTAGAAATTACTAAATCAATATACGAACGTTTGCCATATCCATCAAACAGGGGTGGTTTTGAAAAGGCAATGTTGGAATACGCTGATTCTGATGGAAAAGTTGAGGCGATAATGAAAGTTAATGAGTATTATCATAATTTTGCCAACATAATTTATATTAGAACAGATGGCTTTTTATCTTTTTATTACCCGGACTTTATTATTAAAACAGCTGATAAAATATATTTAATTGAAACAAAATCCGATAAAGACCTGAATGACCCGAACGTTAAACAAAAGCAGCTCGCAACACTTGATTGGATTAAAAGAATTAATAAATTGAATCCAGAAGATAGAATGGACAGGGATTGGGAATATATTTTACTTGGAGAAACACATTTTTATGGCCTAAAAGATAATGGCGCATCTATTGATGAGATATGCCAGTTAGCTAAAGTTAACGAGGCACAGGTCGTTGGTAAATTGTTTTAAATAAAAATCAATGAGCTTTAAAATTAGATCAAATTTTATTTATGATTTTAAAATAGGAGATAATATTTGTTATAATTTTGAAATACTTAATACCTTATATCTATATTTTAATCAAGAAAATGACAAAAATAAATTATTATTGTGTAAGCCAATTACAATAATTAATGTATCAATTATAGAAGCTCTACTTATCGATTTATATTACAGGATAAAAACTTTAACAAAAGAAGGTGTTGCTGGGTTTACTCAGGAAACATTGGAAAATATTAGAGTAGATATTTCTAAAGATAAAGATTTTTTTAAATTCGAGAAGATAATCAAAAATGTAAAAGAAAAAAATTTGTTTGATCAGGAAGAGCGTTTTTATGATATTTTAGATATGTTAAGAAAGCTTCGAAATAGAATCCATATCCAAAACCAAAAAAAATTCGTTGAACCTGATGATAGTTTGGCTTTTAGCCACCGGAGAAGGGAGTTATCAGAACTAATATGTGAAGTAATTTTAAAAAAATTAGAATGTGATCATGGAAGAAATGAAAAGTTTGATTTTGTAAATAATTTTTTTGCTCCCTGGACTGAGCATTGTGATAAAAAATCTTAACTATTATTAGCCATCCACGTCCGAAAGCAGTCCCTCCAGGCGAGCCAACGTAGACTAAGCGAGGTTAAAGCCTCGTTTTTTCTTTGATATTCGCCAAAATAAGTCGGTTCGAACCTTGCCATTTCGGCGTTAAATTTTGTGAGGCTATTTTTGAGTGGAATAAGCCGATTATGATAAGAAATGCTTATGTTTTTTCCAATTATTGCTTGGTTCGAACCTAACTTTCTAATGATGGTATTTCGTGTTTCTTTGTCTCCTTTATCAAACTCCTTTCGAGCGTGAGCACAGAAATAGTGTAGCAGCCCACTTTATATTGTAACCCTTCTAGGTGGTATCAAATATATACTCAATATCATTAAATGTATAAGTTTTCATAGCCATATCTATTATATGGGGGGGTATACTTAATAAGTAATAAAGACCATCATATTTAAAAATATAATATGTTATGGTTTTATAAGTTAAATTTAAAATTATGAAAAAAATCAATAAATTACACTTAGTTGTGGTTTTAGTAATTATGCTGGCTGTTGGCACAATTGTTTATGCACTGGGAACATCGCCAGACCAGAAATTTTCTGGTTCTTTTGCTGTATTAGCTAATACATTTACAAATAGCGGTGCAACGCTTATTAATGGAGATTTAGGCTACACAACTCCCCCAGGTGTCGCGGCGACAGTTGCTAGCGGTAGCGTTTATGTGGCTGATGGCGTTTACAATCAAGCCGGAATAGACCAAAACTCAACTCTTGTTGCTTTAAATGCTCAAAACTGTGATACAACTTTTCCAGCGGGGGCAATTGATTTAGCTATCGCAACTACTAGTAGTTCTACCTCCGGCGTCTATTCTCCTGGAGTTTATTGTGCAACTGGTGCAATTAATATTGGTACGGCTGGGATTAAATTTGATGGCCCAGGAACATATATTTTTAGAACTACTGACGCCCTTAATTCAGTTGATAACGCTACCTCAACTTTACTAAATGGAGCTTCGGCGTGTGGCATCTGGTGGACTCCAATTGGGGCCACTACTTTAGGAGCTAATTCTAGTCTTCATGGTACAATTATTGATGACGCCGGAATTACGATGGGTGATACCGCAGTTTTATACGGCAGAGCCTTGGCTTTTGGTGGAACAGTAACTGCCGTTAATAATACTATTACCGTCCCAGCTGGTTGTGCTGGTACGGCAAAGACGACAATTACTTTAAGAAAAACAGTCACAAATGATAACTCAGGAACTTCTCTTGTTTCCGATTGGACCTTAACAGCCACAGGAGCCACCACTACAGTCTCAGGGCTAACCGGAACCGCCTCCACTACTAATCAGTTAGTTGAAATTGGAACCTATACCCTTAGTGAAAATGCCGGTCCAGCTGGTTACACCGCAAGTACTTATAGCTGTACAAAAAATAACGGCGTAGCGGTTGTCTCAAATACTCTTTCTCTTATTGCTGGCGATAAAGCAATTTGTACAATTAATAATAATGACAATGCACCAACACCATCAAGTGGTGGCAGTGGTATGATTATTCCACGTATTACTCCACTTATTCATATTACAAAAACCCCCAATCCAAGTATTTTAACTTTTGGCCCAGGTTTAGTTGTTTATACTTATAATGTTACTAACCCGGGAACAGTCTATTTACGTGAGGTAAAAGTTACCGATGACAAATGCTCCTTAGTCTCTTATGTTTCTGGTGATTTAAATAACGATGCAAGGTTAGATTCAAACGAGTCATGGCAATATATTTGTTCTGGAATTCTTCAGGTTACAACCAAAAATACTGCTGTTGTCGTAGGGTATGATTATGGCGGTATGCAAGCGACTGACAATGCCAGCGCAACCGTTGTTGTTTCTGGTGTAGCACCAGTAATCAGTGTTACTACAAGCACCCCAGTTATTATTAAAGCCGCCAAAACAACTATTACAAATGTTACGGCCGCTATTATAACTCCTAAATTACCTAATACGGGTTTTGCTTCAGAAAATAATAGTATTATCTTGAAAATTTCTGGTCTGTCATTTTTTTTATCAGCATCAATGGCCATTTATATGATCAAGCAAAAGAAGAAAATTTAACCTTTAATTAAAAATTAAATTTTATATTCATAAGCCCACTAATTTAGCGGGCTTACTATTTGCCAAAGACCCCTATATCTATTAAGTATGATTTAGAGTAAACTAAAGATACGTATCCTTGTATACGTGTTTGTGTTAGATAGTAAATAATAATAAGAAATGTATGAAGAAATTTAGCAACATCAAATTAATAATGCTGTCACTAGCTGTTTTAATGAGCGGATCGG
>JBBQHF010000018.1:0-10689 GCA_038323715.1 Patescibacteria group bacterium | reverse complement strand
GGGCTAGTTGAGTCAACAGTCTTCATCATCCACATCGCAATATCAATTGCTAAGTGAGCACTGTAAGGAGCTTTGGAGCGTAAATGCGCCGGCAACTTTTCCGGCAACGGGTCTAACCCCGGACACACTAACGATTTCGTTTTTTCCTGCCTTGCTCTCAGCATGGCCCGGAAACCTAATTTTTCATTCATTACTTAATTTTTTTGGTTAATACTAAGTTTACTTACAAGACAATGGATAATAATTTGACGTCTGCTTGATAGACATTGGAAAAAAGATTGGAAAATACATCATTAGATAATTTTATCAATATTTCTTCAATCTCCCTGGTCTTTATTTTTTTGTTTGACCAAGCCATTAGCTGCCCATGAATAACATCACTACTATCATTAAGCCGTTTTTCTAAAATGTCGCGCAAACATAAACGAAAATAATACTTCTTTTCATTTTGTGAATCAAGCTCTTGTCGCCTAATCATTTCTTCTAAATCTTGGGCCTGAAAAGGACCGCACAATAGGAATCTAAACTCTAGGCCGATAGTGGCCGCCCTCTCTTTAAAAGGCATTTCCATGCTAAAGCGCAAAGCTCTAAATCCACTATGATCATTAACATCCCAGTCATCTGGAAATAAAATCTTCACATGTGGAATTTTACCCCAAAGTGGCTTAGAGTACTTAAACGATTTAGAACGATCTTCTCCGGGGCGCAGTAAAACAATTAAGGATTCATTCTTCCAAAAATTGGTAATAAAAATTTCAACAATAATTAAATTAAGTAACCCCAAAATAATCGTTGTCACTATTGCGCCAGGAAGAGAGATACCAGAAGACTTAAAGGCTTCTAGCCCAAGACCAAAGATTAAATAAAATACTAACATCGCAATCACAATAATAACCACTACCCAGGCAGCGGCACCAAATGGCTGCTTAGCAGCGTAAAGAAAATAACTTTTTAGAAACTTTTTCATCTTTTACTTTTTAAAGGTTAATAATAGGATTAATTATCAAAACCGCTATTTTATCAATAAACGGGTTCAATAATTAATCCAATTTTTACCTTATTTTTTAAAGACCGGACTTAACATCGTAGATTAACAGAAAGGTTAAAAAAGGTCAAATAAAAAAGCCCGCTTATTTAGTAATAAACGGGCCTGTAAAATTGCGTGTAAATTGAAAACTGAAAGTTTACTTAAGCGGCAATATTCCGCCAGTTTGTACCGGAATCGGCCCATAGTTGTTAATTGGAACGTATTGTCCGTTCCATTTTTCAGCAGTAATTTCCTTAATATGAAGTTCTCGCAATTTTATTTCTAAATCAATTGTTTTGGCGATTGATTCATTATATTTGCGAATACCTTCACCTTCCAGAGCTTTGGCATCGGCTCTCAGTTGAGCAGCGCCCTTTTCTCCTTCGGCGGTAGTAATTAAGGCAGTTTTATCAGCCTCAGCTTTTTTAACCACCTTTTGTGATTCCTGCTCAGTGATTAACAATTCCTGTTCTTTCTGCTTAACCTGCTGGCTGCGATTCATAGTTTCTTTGATTTGATTATCAAAGTCTTCGGACCAGTCGTAGTTAGTGATTTTCAATTCAGTAACTGTAATTGGATAATCTGACACCATTAACCGAATTTGTTTAATCGTTTTCATTCTAATACTGTCCTGAGAGATAGGCAAAGCAAAAATATCAAACTTACCAACCTGAGCCTTAAAAGACTCCATGGTTGATTTAAGAACAATACTCTTCAGTTTTTCTTCGCCAAAGTCTTTCCACATAAACGGCAGCTCGTCCTCTTTATAAATATAAAACAGGGTGAGTTCAGCGCCGATGGTCTGATTGTCTTTAGTAATTGCTCCATCAGAGTCAACCTCAATACTGGTCTGAACCTCCATTGGACGGATAGTTACCGTCTTAATACTCTGAATAAGAGGTACATTTAAGTGTAGCCCAGGCTTCAGTGCTTCATTAGAAATAGCCCCAAAGGTAAAGCGCAAGCCCCGTGAATCACTATTAATCACTGTGGCCCCCATAGCTCCCAATAAAAGCAAAATGCCAATCACTAAAGATGCTACCCTCGGTGTCCCAGAAGAACCCGGAATAATTACATTACGGTCAATTGTCAGACCGTTTTTACTCAAAAAAAAGTAAGCCAAAGATATGGCTCCCAAAAGAAAAAATACTACATTAATCATGATTTTGTTTTTTGTTGTTAATACTATTGTTAAAGAAAACGTCTTTTTTCAGACCTTAAAGCATAACAAAAAACAAAGATTATGTCAAGGGTTAATATTATAAATCACACTTCACTAATATAGAGCGGTGATCCGAAATATATTTTCCTAAAATCGCCTTAGAAGCTTTAAGTTGGCGGACAGCGAACCAATCCAATTTTAAATTAAATATCTCCCATCTAATGCTAAAGGCGGACCAAGTTGTCTTTTCTATATCAGTCATATCCTGAAAGCCGCCAGATTCAAAAATCTTAACAAACGAGTAGCGCTCATCTTTAAGATAGTCTCGCTCCTTAGCCATCCACCCAGTGATAGGCACCTTATGAAACCACTGAATAAACTGGCGGCCAAAACCAGCCGCAGGAACCGTAGTATTAAAATCACCACAAATAATTGTTGGCCCAAAATGTTTACTAGAATGAGTTAAAATAAATTTTAAAGCCGCCGCTCGTTCTTTGGGACCGACGCCATCAATTTCAAAATGGCAATTATATAATTTCAAAATTTTCCCATAAACTTCTAAATCAACCCAGATAACTTCTCCCGTGGTTTTATCTAAAAATGACGAACAATTAATTTGACCCGTTTTAATAATTTTAAACTTACTCAAAATTACATTAATTCCATCTTTATCCTCACGCGAAAAGGCGTAATTATATTTATGTGTTTGTTTAAAATAATTTAATTTATCAATAATTGGTTCTCCTTCTTGCAAGCAAACAATATCCGCTTTAATATCTTCCAGAACAGGCTGAATTTTTTTAAAATTAGTCTGCGTATAATATTTTTTGCCTTGAATATTCCAATCTAAAATAGAAAATGTCATATGTCTATATAGTAGGAGCGAGAAACTTATTTGTCAAAAAAAAGAAGCTCCACTAAGATGAAGCTTCGAATTAAATGTTCTATCAACATGGAAAATTATTCCGTTTTAAAGATAGAGGGGCCTTCCAACATTTCATAAAGCACAAAAGTATTTTCTGTTCTTTTTAAATCTGCCTGGAGTCCAGTAATCTGGCACAAAAGATAGATAAACTGTTCTGCTCCGGATTGATCATTTTTGTATCCCGGAATAAAGGTTTTGTTATCATCCATCGTCCCCTCAAATACTAGATTTTTACCCGTGCCACGACCAACGGACATTAGCAAAGACTTCATGCGCTCATCAAAATATAAACTGACTAAATCTCCAGCCTGGATATTAGTTCTTTCGCCAGTATGCAAACTTCTCATTATTAAAAATTTTAAAGGTTAATACTAATTTAATTAACAAGTAAATATCTTTTGGCGAGTTCCTAAAAAATAAAAAATCGCCGAACATAAATAATTGAGAGAAAAGATAATAATTAAATACCAAAATACTTCCAAATGACTCTGTAGCCCAATACTATAATTTAGCAATAAACCAACTAGGGCCGAGAACACTAATTCTCCAATCATCGCGGGGATCAGAATATGAAGCAAAGATATACCATACCTTCTCTTATCCCTCTGGCTATTACAACCAAAGACATAAGCTAAAATACTAGGCAAAATAACTGGAATGATGCAGGAGACAGCAAACAAAAATGATAACGCTGCCATCAAAGGAACAATAAAGACTTTACTGGGTTGTGTTTCCATAATATTTATTTTTAATGAACGATTAAACAATATTTAATTTAACAATATTCCATTTAACAGACTAACTTACCTTTTGTCTCTATTTTTGTCAATCAATACTATAAAACATCAACCCCCATTTTTTTTAATTCTTTAGCGAGGGTAAACAGAGGCAAACCTAAGGAGCCCATAAAATCACCTTCAATTCTTTTAATAAGTACTGCCCCTAATTCCTGGATAGCAAAAGCACCGGCTTTATCCATCGGTTCACCGGAAGCAATATAATTATTTATTTCTGACGAACTTAATTTTTTTATATAAACCTTGGTTACATCAGTAAGGCTAACCTTTTTATTATGGGCAACATCAATAATAGTTAACCCGGTCAAAATATCAACTCGCTTACCGCTTAGACTGCTTAACATCCAGCGAGCGTCAGCTTCACTCTTTGGTTTGCCGAGTAATTTATTATTTAAAACTACAAATGTATCGGCCCCGATGATAATCCCGGATTTATGATTCTTGGCGACTGATAGTGCCTTCCCACTAGAAAGTACTTTAGCCAACTTGAGAGGTGGTATTTTTAACGTCATATCCTCTTCATAGTCTGGGGCTTCCGTTATAAATGGCAATCTTAATTTAGCAAACAGCTCTTTGCGCCGTGGCGAAGTGGAAGCTAAAATTATTTTTTTGGTAATCTTTTTCATATAAAATATAAGCTATTTAACTATTATTTTAAGTATATCAATCGTCAAGTAAAATAAAAAGACTCCAAATTGGAGCCTTTTTATTTTACTGAGCGGGTAAGGGGAATTATCGCGCTCGCTTTTTGCCGTAATGCAAAAAGCTCACTTGTCCAGACCAGCCGCTAAGCCCTGCGCTTGCTCGGGCTTATCGTCGCTCGATTACTCGCCTCGCCTTCCGTCTCGGTTCATATCTCGCTCGCTGCTAGTTCGATTCCCGAAACTCAACAGACAAAAATAAAAGAAGCTCCAATTTGGAGCTTCTTTTATTTTGAGCGGGTAAGGGGAATCGAACCCCTCTCTCGACCTTGGCAAGGTCGCATAATAACCACTATACGATACCCGCATTTTTGTATCGTGTTACGTGCCGCGAGCGAGAATCGAACTCGCACTGTATCGCTACAACTGGATTTTAAGTCCAGCGCGTCTACCAGTTCCGCCATCGCGGCTTATACTTTAGGTATAAACCAAAAGTTGTGGAGATGATGGGAGTTGAACCCATGTCCAATCGGTGTTTCTAAATAATTTTACAAAGTTATTTCGATTTATTTTATTTAACTTGAACCATCATAAACCGAACAAAAGCGATTCAAGCGAACTTCCTATTGTTTTGATACAATTCGGAAAGTGCAAATTATATCTATCCTCATTTTTATAACACCGGCTGAGGGCTATGAGGCCTTACTCTCAGTCCGATGGCTTTAGCTATTAAGCTAAAACTGGAGCATAACTTGGAGTTGCCCAAGTAAACGCTACTGCCTTTTTGGCATTTGTATTTTTTTAGTCCTTTTAACGCGATTGGCTAAGCGCGCTTTGAATATCTAGAAAAAAATCCAACTGTCGAAGCCTGTCATCCCCGAAATCCATTGTTATTGTTTTCCTCGCTTTGTTAATGACCGTAAGTCGCGCTCAACATCGCGCTTCTTAATTGACTCTCTTTTATCATATTTTTTCTTACCCTTTCCAACCGCAAACTCGAGCTTCAAAAAACTATGTTTAGTATATATTTTGAGAGGGACTAGTGTCAAGCCCTCCTCTTTTCTCTTACCAAGTAACTTAGCTATTTCCTGATGATTTACCAATAATTTACGTTCTCTAACTCTGTCATAATCCGGCATCACCCCAGCTTGTTTATAAGGAGGGATCTGACAACCAATCAAGAATAGCTCTGTTTTTCCATTAGTTGTTTTTAAAGTTAGATAACTCCCTTTTATACTCGCCTGACCAGCACGAATAGATTTAACTTCGTGCCCAAACAAAACTAGACCTGCTTCATATTTCTCTAGCAGCTCATAATCAAAACTAGCTTTTTTGTTTATCGCCAGCGTCGGCATAATTCCATTCTTTTAATTTAGCTAACACTTTTTCGTTAGTTAAAATATTATTTAAATAAGTGGTATAACCTTTTTCTTCCAACATCTTTAACACTTCCTTGTTGCCAGCGTATTGAATTTTTAATTCGGCGATTTTATCGCTTACTTCCTTTTCCGATGGGGAAATCTTTTCAATCACAGCAATCTCTCTAATAATAAGCGCCGCTTTAACTCTCTTAATTGCATTCGGCATCATTTCTAACATTAATTCATTTTTTGTCTTTTGCAGATGACTTAAATAATCTTCAAATTTACCACCCTGCTTAACAACCGACTGCTCAAGTTCTAACATTAAATTTTTAGACTCACTTTCAATTAGCACTTCCGGAAAATCTCCAAACTTAGTGTCACCACTAATTTTAGAAATTAATTCTGATTCATTTTTCAAATCAATATTATGAGTTTTTTCATGCAATAAACTTTCCTTTAAATTCTTCTTTAATTCCTCTAAATCTTTCAAACGGAAAAAAGTTGCAAATTCATCATTCATTTCTGGCAAAATTCTTTCATAAACCTCTTTAACCTCAACTTTAAATTCCACCATTTTACCGGCTAAATTTTTCTGATGATGTTTTTCGGGATATGGTAAAGAAAAATTTCTCGTGTCGCCTTTTTTCATTCCCAAAATATTTTTATCAAAACCGGGCACAAAATAATCCTTGCCCATCATAATCGCTAAATCGTGATGATGACCATCCTCAAGTTGAACCTTATCAAGAAACATATGAACGGTAGCTAAAACTTTATCACTATCTTTTACTTCTCGATCAACAATTTTTTCCGTCGCTCTCATTTCCCTTAAATCATTCATGGCTCTGTCTAATTCCTTATCTTCAATCTCCGCCACCTCTGGTTTTAATTGCAAATCTTTATATTTACCTAGAGCAATTGTTGGAATCAAAGAAACCACAACTTTATATTCTAAAGGATTACCTGGGGCAAGTTTAGTAATATTAACGCCTGGTTGGCCAACTGGATAACGTCCCATGGTTTCCTGATCAACAATTTCATCAACGGTTTTTTTAATTGCAATGTGAGCCGCCTCTTCTAAGATAGTCATTTCGCCAATCTTTTGTTTTAACACTTCAAAAGGAACTTTGCCTGGACGAAATCCTTCAATCTTAACAGTTTCCGAAACTTTCTGGGCACCCTTTTCAATATAAGGAGCAAACTCTTCAACCGTTAACTCAACTGTGATTTCTACTTGTGATTTCTCTAAATCTTTTTTAAATATTTGCATAAATTTATCTTTATTAAAGGAGTAAGCCGACAATAAGTAGAGCAACAATGTTTAAAACTTTAATCATCGGATTAATAGCTGGGCCGGCAGTGTCTTTGTAAGGGTCACCAACCGTATCGCCAGTAACAGCCGCTTTATGAGCATCGGAGCCTTTGCCACCGAAATGACCAGATTCAATATACTTTTTAGCATTATCCCAAGCACCACCACCAGAAGTCATAGAAATTGCAACAAATAAACCAGTGATAATAGAACCAACAAGTAGGCCGCCTAAAGCTTCAAGCCCGTGGCTTCTGAAACCAAAAGCAACAGCAATCGGGACAACAACCGGTATTAAAGCGGGCACTATCATTTCTTTAATTGCCGCCTTAGTAACAATATCAACTGTGCGTCCATAATCAGGCTTTTCAGTATTCAACATAATGCCTGGTTTTTCTTTAAATTGAGCGCGGACATCTTCAACTACTGAGCCAGCTGTTTTACCAACCGCTTTCATGGCCATCGCACCAAATAAATAAGGCAGTAAACCACCAATAAATAAACCGATTAAAACATAGGGGTTGTCAATTAAGAATTGAGCATTTCCGCCACCGTCTTTAATTTTCTGAGTGAAGTCAGCAAACAATACTAAAGCCGCTAAAGCCGCTGAACCAATCGCATATCCTTTAGTAACCGCCTTAGTTGTATTGCCAACCGCATCTAAAGGATCAGTAATATTTCTCACATCATCACCGAGCTCGGCCATTTCCGCAATCCCACCAGCATTATCTGTGATTGGGCCATAAGCATCAATTGTAACAATAATCCCAGCCATAGATAACATGGACATTGCCGCAATCGCAATCCCATACAAACCAGCTAAAGAATAGGCTCCTAAAATAGCTAAACAAATAACAATAATCGGGGCGGCAGTTGATTTCATAGAAACCGCTAAACCAGCGATGACATTAGTACCATGCCCAGTTCTCGAAGCTTCTGCAATTGATTTAACGGGGCTGTAAGCAGTTGAAGTATAGTATTCAGTAATAACTACAAGTAAGCCCGTAACGGCTAAACCGATTAAACTAGCGAGAAAAATATTTAAGAAATTTTCAGTGATAAAATATTTAGTCACAAAATAGAAAGCAATCGCCGATAAAACTCCGGCGGCAATCAGTCCCTTATATAAAGCGCCCATGATATTTTGTTTTTTTCCTAAACGAATAAAGAAAATTCCGATAATAGAAGCAATAATGGATACCGCGCCTAACACTAAAGGAAATAAAATAATATTTTCGTTTCCTTTAAAAGTTAAGTGACCCAAAACCATAGTCGCAATTGAAGTAACCGCATAGGTCTCAAATAAGTCAGCCGCCATACCAGCACAGTCACCAACATTATCACCAACATTATCAGCAATAACCGCTGGATTTCTTGGATCATCTTCAGGAATACTAGCTTCAACTTTTCCCACTAAATCAGCACCAACATCCGCCGCTTTAGTATAAATACCACCACCAAGTCTAGCAAAAATTGAGATAAGCGAAGACCCAAAAGCAAACCCAACAATAGCGTTTAAATCATGAGTTAAAAAATAAAAACCAGCTGTTCCGAGTAATGCCAAGCCAACAACTAGCATGCCGGTCACGCTTCCGCCACGAACAGCAACATCTAATGCTTTTTGCATACCTCCACGAGCGGCTTCAGCGGTACGAACATTGGCTCTCACGCTCACAAACATTCCAATATAGCCAGTTAAAGCGGATAAAATAGCGCCGCTCAAAAAAGCAACCGCCGTCATCCAACCTAAAGCTGGAATAAATCCGACGACTAGAAACAAGAATATGGCAACCATGGCCACAGTTTTATATTGACGATTTAAAAAAGCGTTAGCCCCGTCTTGGATAGCTTTAGCAATGCTCACCATTTTTTCATTACCAGCTGGTAAACGAAGGATGGAAGCAATTACAATTGCTCCATAGATAAGAGCGATGATAGCGCTCCCAAGAATTAATAATGTTGTCATCATAATTTTATTATCTAAATTATTTTATTTTTTATCTTTTTTGGTTTTCTTCACAGGCTCTTCAGTTACCGGTTCTTCGGTTACAGGCTCTTCAACTAAAGACTCGGCGGTTGATTCTGATTCAATTTCTTCCACAGCCCCTGACTCAATAATGGCCTCACCTTCTTCATCGCTAGCAATAACTTTTTTATCACCCTCTTCGGTTGATTCAATAATATCAATTTTCCAGCCAGTTAAACGAGCCGCCAAACGAACATTTTGTCCATTTTTACCAATCGCGAGTGATAATTTATCAGAGGTGACCTTAACAATTGCTTTATGTTCCTCCTCATTAAGTTCTAAACTGGCAACTTTAGCTGGCGCTAGGGCATTAGCAATAAACTTAGCCGGTTCTTCATTATATTCAATAATATCAATTTTTTCCCCACCCAATTCAGAAATGATAGTTTGGATTCTTGAGCCACGTTGACCAACGCAAGAACCAACTGGGTCAACATTGTCTGATTCAGTATAAATCGCAACTTTAGATCTTGAACCAGCTTCACGAGCGACACTTTTGATTTCTACTGTGCCGTTAGCAACTTCTGGAATTTCCAAATAAAATACTTTGCGTAATATTTCTTCACTGCGACGCGATAAAATAATTTCTGGACCCTTATGTCCTTCCCGAACTTCTTTAATAAACACTTTAACTCTATCCCCAATATTATAATTTTCATTATAAATTTGTTCTTCGGCTGGAAGTAAGCCAATGGCTTTTCCTAAATCAACAAACACAAAACGTCCTTCGCGT
Organism: Patescibacteria group bacterium; assembly: GCA_038323715.1. Taxonomy (GTDB): domain Bacteria; phylum Patescibacteriota; class Patescibacteriia; order Patescibacteriales; family UBA12465; genus UBA12465. The sequence continues at coordinate 705 of JBBQHF010000018.1, read as the reverse complement.
CGCTGAACAACACCAGAGACAACTTCTCTTTCTTTATTTTTAAATTCTCCGAAAATCATATCTCTTTCCATTTCTCGGAGCTTCTGAATAATAACTTGCTTGGCTGTCTGTGCAGCCATACGTCCATAACTCTCAGGAATAGGTAGATCGGTTACAATTTCCTCACCAACCTGGGCATCATGTTTTAAAATACCAGCTTCTTTTATTTGAATATCGGTTTTAGGATTAAACTTTTTCTTTCCCCCTTCTTCAGAATCCTCTTCACGAACAACCTCGGGTCTAAATTCTTGGCGGAACTCTTCTTTTCTGAGTTCTTTTTGATTTGGATTATAAAGATTCTTTAACATTTCTTCTTCTTCTTCAGCGGGTAAATTTTCCACCACTGTTTTCACATCAAAAATCAACGATTTTCCCGTATTTTGATCGAATTTAACTCTAATATTTTGGTTTCTTTCGCCATAATCTTTGCGATAAGCAGCCGCTAAGGCCAGCTCTATCGCTGAAACTACTGACGCATAATCCAAATTTTTTTCGTCGCAAAGCTGTTTAATGGCATTTGTGATGTCAGACATAATGTTATTTTAAGTATTTTAAGAGAAAAAGCTAATTGCGGTAAACAACTAGCTTTCAATAATATAATAGCAGATTTTAGATTTTTGTCAAAATTAGACAACTTCAAATAAGCGAGCTAATTACAGACCAGTT
>JBBQHF010000017.1:0-12063 GCA_038323715.1 Patescibacteria group bacterium | reverse complement strand
TCAGACATAATGTTATTTTAAGTATTTTAAGAGAAAAAGCTAATTGCGGTAAACAACTAGCTTTCAATAATATAATAGCAGATTTTAGATTTTTGTCAAAATTAGACAACTTCAAATAAGCGAGCTAATTACAGACCAGTTTTTGGATAAATTGTGGTGTCGGCATTCTTAACCGCTCTATTTGTCATCACAATTGTATAGCGAGTAATTATCCAGGCCGCCAAGATAATAACTAAACCAATCATAGCATTACGCAAAAGTTTAACCGCCTCGACTGTTTTATCAGAATTACCACCAGCAGTCATATACTTGAACCCCCCAATCACCACCAACACTAAAAAAATTGAGCCTAAAAATCCCAGGGCGATTAAAATTACATTAACCAATATACTGCGGACATCGCCTTCAGCTTTATCGCCACCAAACACTTGGCGAATTTCGGTAAACCCTACTTGGCCCTCAGTTAAAGAGTTATCGGCTTTTGCGGGGCTAACGGAAATGGTGAGTAGGGCAATCGGAAAAATAATAGATAGCAGAAAAATAAAGGAAAAAATTTGCTTTTTAGTTATTTCCATAATAATGTTATAATTAAATTGGTTATCTATATTATATATAAATAAGAACCAGAATACAAGAAAATGAGCTTATCTAGGAAAATTGCCCATAATACATTGATACAATTGATCGGAAAAGTAATTTCTACTATTTTGGGTCTTTTTTCGTTAGCCCTGATAACACGTTATTTAGGGCAAACTGGATTTGGAGAATACACAACTATTATCACCTTTCTAACTATTTTTGCGGTCATCGCCGATTTTGGTTTAACTCTAGTAACGGTCCAAATGATAAGCGGAGTAAACGATAAAGAAAAAGAAAGTAAAATATTAAATAATCTATTTAGCTTTCGTTTGTTATCAGTTATTCTGTTTATGGCGCTGTCACCGTTATTCCTTTTTTTGACTCCATATACGCCAGGCGTTAAAACGGGCGTGTTGATTACCGCCGTCTATTTTATTTTCCCAGCGCTCACGCAAGTGATTATTGGGCTTTTACAAAAAAAGTTAAGCATGGATAGAGCGGCGCTAGCTGAAGTTTTAAGCCGCGTAGTGCTAGTACTAGGGATACTTACAGTCTGGAATTACAATTTAGGGCTTCACGGCATCTTAGTAATAACCGTGATTTCTGGCGCCTCTAGTTTTGTTTTTCATTATTTATTTGCGCTTAAATTTGCCGTTTTAAAATGCAGATTTGATTTATCTTTATGGAAAGAAATCTTCCATCGCTCTTGGCCACTCGCCATAACTATAATATTAAACTTAATTTATCTCAGAACTGATATTATTTTTTTGTCCTTATTTAAGGGTTCGGCGGAAGTTGGCTTGTACGGAGCGGCTTACAAGGTCGTAGATGTTTTAACAACTCTGCCTTTTATGTTTGCCGGATTAATCCTGCCAATTTTAACCGCGTCATGGTTAGAAAAAAAAGTGGTCTACTTTCACAAAGTGTTACAAAAATCTTTTGACGTAATGGCTATTGTCGCTATCCCCTTAATTGTCGGGGGACAATTTTTAGCTAACCGCGTTATGAACGTTGTGGCGGGCTCTGAATTCAGCGAATCCGGATTAATACTGAAGATGCTAATTATTGCTGTTGCGGCTATCTTTTTAGGAACAATGTTCTCGCATGCTGTTATTGCTTTAGATAAACAGAAAAAATTAATTGGTTTTTACGCTTTTACAAGTTTTAGTTCGCTGCTTGGCTATTTTATTTTAATTCCAAGATTCTCATATTTTGGCGCGGCAGCCATCACCATCTACAGTGAAGTTTTAATAGCCTTATTTTCTGCTTACTGCGTATTTAAATATAGTCACTTCATCCCAAAACTAAACACCACTTTAAAAGCAACCATTGCTAGTTTTGCAATGGGTTTATTTATATACTTTTATCCTGATAATTTACAAAATGGTATTTTTGGTTTAATATCAACACTCATCATTGCCTCTACTTTATATTTTTGTTGTCTATTCTTAATTGGTGGCATCAAGCTAGAAGACTTACAAACACTAACAAAGAAATCAAGTAGTGGACAACCTTATAATTCAAGCAGTTTATAAACAATAGATTATGACAAATTTTCCAGAAATTATCTTTGAAGATAATGATTATCTAGTTATTAATAAACCAGCCGGGCTTAATGTGCATGGCGGGAATAATATTGAGGAGGAAACTTTGGCCGACTTATTAATTAAACGTTATCCAGAAATAATTAATGTTGGGGATGATTCTGCTCGGCCCGGCATTGTTCATCGGCTTGATAAGGATGTTAGTGGCTTAATGGTTGTTGCTAAAAACAATAAAAGTTTTAATAATCTCAAAGAACAGTTTCAAAAACGTGATATTAATAAACAATACCTAGCGCTCGCTTACGGACAAATCGTAAATGACGAAGGTGATATAAATTTTCCCATCAAAAGATCTCGAGAAGGTTTCAAAATGGCCGCTATGCCTCTCAATGCCGTGGACCTATTAACTCGTCGCAGTCCAAAATCTAGAGATAAGGGAAACATTGAGGGAGTGTTTAAAGCAAAAGAAGCAAGTACTAATTTTAAAGTTATAAAAAGGTTTATAAATTATACTTTATTAGAAATTAAAATTAAAACTGGGCGCACTCATCAAATTAGAGTTCATTTAGCCGCCTACGGGCATCCTTTGGTCGGCGATAGCCTATATTGTACTAAGAAGACAAAAGCAAAAAATGAAAAAATTTCTTTGGGACGTGTATTCCTAATGGCAAGCAGTTTGTCTTTTTCTGACCTAAATAAAGAAAAGAGAGAATTTTCTTTAAAACTAGCGCCCGAATTAGAAGCATTTTTGCCAAAAAATTAAAAAAATATAATGCTAAAATATTATTTTGACGTCAACGTTTATTTTTAGTATAATGATTGCTATAATATTAATAAATATAAGTAATTAATAATTAAATAAAAACTATGAAAAAACACCTTCAGCGCTTAGCGCAATCAAAGACTGTAACCAGGGTGATATTGCCTATTGTCTTAGTTATAATCTTAGCTTTCATCGGATACTCATCTTTTCAAAAACCAGCTGCAAATGGTGGTTCAGAAACAAAATCTGGTGGTATTTTTAATAAAAGCAAAAATTTAAAAATGGATGAAGCTAAAACTGCATCCGAAACCTTTATTAATGATTTCTTAATGTCTAGTGGCAGCAAGGCAACCGTCACTGAAATCACAGAAGACTACGGTCTTTACAAAGTAAAGGTTGATATTGGCAGCGAAGTAGTTGATTCTTATTTAACAAAAGACGGTAAATTATTTTTTCCTCAAGCATTTGATGTAGCCGCAATGCAAGCCGACAAAAATGGTGGCGCTAGTGCTGGCAATCAAGCAGCCCCAAAGGCGGCAACTGATTTACCTAAATCTGATAAACCAGTGGTTGAATTATTTGTCATGAGCCAATGCCCTTACGGAACACAGATTGAAAAAGGTATTCTACCTGTTGTAGAAGCTTTAGGAAAAAAAATAGACTTCAAAATAAAGTTTGTTGACTACGCGATGCACGGTGAAGTTGAATTAAATGAACAAATGAACCAATATTGTATTGATAAAACTCAACCAGAAAAGTTTAATACTTACTTAAAGTGTTTCTTGGTTGAAGGAAAAACTGCTGATTGTCTAAAATCAACTGGTATTAATACCGCTAAAGTTGACAGCTGCGTTAAAGAAACTGATGCTAAATATAAGATTACTGAAAACTTCAAAAATAAAGTTGGATTTAAGGGTAGTTATGCTGGATTTGATATCTATAAAGATGATAATGCAAAGTATGGCGTTCAAGGCTCTCCTACTTTAGTTATCAACGGAGAAACTGCCGAATCAGGACGTGATTCAGCTACTCTTCTAGAAACTATCTGCTCAACCTTTAAAAGCAGACCAAAAGAATGTGACATTTCTCTATCGGGAGATACTCCTGCGGCTGGTTTTGGAACAGGAAGCCAAACATCAACTACCGGCGGAACGGCTGCTTGTCAATAGAATTTAGACTTCCAATATTCAGAAAACAATCGCACAATTTACCAATAAAAAAACAGGCTCAATTATGAGTCTGTTTTTTATATTTAATCTAAGAAAAACTAGCTAGACCAAACTAAATATTTCGTCCACGATATTTTTCCGCTTTAAGAATTTTCGTGATTGCTAAAGAATAAGCTGCTTGACGCAAGGTCCCTGTACCGTGAAAACTTAAATATTTTTCATATACCCGAGTCCAATTGGTTTGCATTTTTTTATCTAACAACTCTATTAAATAGTTACTGTCTAAAATTTGACCAGTTTTATTTTGTGCCCATTCAAAATAGCTAGTAATAACTCCCCCCGAATTAGCTAAAATATCAGGCACGACTATTTTGCCATTTGAAAATAATATTTTATCAGCCGCAAAAGTAATTGGACCGTTAGCTAATTCAACTATGCTCTTAGCTTTAATATTATTAACATTATCAATCGTAATTTGATTTTCTAAAGCCGCTAATACCAAAACATCAACTTCTATTTCCAATAAATCATGATTAGAAATTTTATCGCCTTTGAAATATTCACTTACTGACCCAGAGGCTGACTTAAACTCCGCCAGTTCTTTAACGTCTAGTCCTTCGGCGCTATATACTCCTCCAGAGCTATCAGAGGCAGCAATCACCTTAAAGCCATCAGCTGATAATTTTTCGGCTATAAACGACCCAGCGTTACCGAATCCTTGAATGGCGACGGTAAGCTCTGGCTTATTATCTAAAAATTTGGCAACTAATTCCTTAATTACTATATATCCCCCCTGTGCCGTAGCGTCTTCACGCATAGCGATGCCTCCTAATTCTACAGGCTTACCAGTAATCATCCCTGGCTCATGATGGCCAACAATATGCTCAAACTCATCAAGCATCCATGACATTATTTTTCCATTAGTATAAACATCGGGAGCCGGGACATCTTTATCTTGCCCCAGGTAACCAGAAAATGCACGAACATATTTACGACTTATTTCCTCTAAATCTGTCTCACTAAATTCCTTAGGATTAAATTTAATTCCACCCTTAGCACCACCGTACGGGATATCGGCTAAAGAATTTTTTAAAGCCATCCAAAAGGCAAGTGCCTGAACCTCATCTTCACTCACATCAGGGTGAAATCTAATCCCTCCCTTTCCTGGACCAAGCGCCCGATTATAAACTATACGCCAAGCGGAATATTTTTTTCCATTCAATTCTAACTCGGCATACTTAGGTTGTATCGGCTTCAAAAGAAGACTCATCTCTTGATCGCTAATATTTTCCAAGACTTGTATTTCTTTTAATCGATTAAGATTGTCTTCAAAAATATTCATATTCCGTTTATTATTTAATAAACGCCTCTATCTCACCTTTTAAAGTTTCCTTATTTCTCATGCCGATAAATTCACCGATAACTTTACCACCCTTAAAAAGTTTCATATTAGGGATACTTTGAATTTGATATTCCATCGCTAAATCTTGGTTCTCACCATCTTCAGTATTCACTTTGGCAATTTTTACTTTACCAGCCATATCGACAGCAAGCTCATCTAAAATTGGGGCCATCATTTGGCAAGGAACACACCAAGGTGCCCAAAAATCAACCAAAACTGGTTGTTCACTGTTTAATACTTCCGCTTGAAAACTAGCCTTATTGATTTCCATTGCTTTTGACATAAATTTATTTTTTATTTATTAATTAATTCTTTAAATATTTTCTCTATTTTTATTTGGTTACTAGCCTTATCGTCCAACAAACAATAATTAAATTCATCAGCAATTATTTTCTCCATCAAAGATGCCATTGCAGACTTAATTGCTTTTAATTGAATGATTAAACTAACACAATCTTTAGACTGCTGTTTACCATGGGCTAAAACTTTTTTAACGCCCTCTAACTGGCCAATAATATTATTAATTCTCTGTTCATTTGTTTTCATATTGATATCATATCATACACCCCCAGGGGGTGTCAAGATAAAGAGATTATAAACAAAAAAATAGCCTCAAGCCGCGAGTGAGCGACAGGGCTATTTTCAATCTGCGTAAAGGGATGACCCAACCGAACAGGTAACTTATAATTCCCCACTAACCTCTTTATCTAGCCTATCTAAGAATCCCTTGAAATAAATCATTCTTTCTCGGCCGATTTCTTTGGCTGTTTTTGTATATAGATTGTCTAATAAAAATTTATCTTTAGTCTCGTAATTAATATGAACGCTATGTTTTGATTTATCCATTATTCGTCCATTTATTTTCCCCTCGGTCAAATTTTCTTTAGCATACTCCTCAATACTATCTACTTTTTTATAAATCTTGGCCCCATGCTTACCAATCCAAGAAAAGGCTCTGGCAATCCCAATAGCACCAGCGGTCTCTAATTTATCAGCATCATGAACAATTTTTGCTTCAATACTCTCCGGCCTATTATTAGTTCGATAACGATGAGACAATATACAAGCTTGGACATGTTTTATCTTCTCATCAGAGAAGCCAAAATCTTTTAATATCGGCCCAGCCATTTCCGCTCCAATTATAGCATGGTCAGTCTTCCCACTTGAGTCACTAGACTCTCTAGCGCCACCTATATCATGGAGTAAAACTGCCGCTTGTAGAACATCCATATCAACCTTAACCTCGGTTTTAGCGATAGTCATGGCTAGACTATAAACTCTCATAATATGGTCTATATCATGAGCAGCGTCCCTCCCCTGATTTAATTCTTGCTCAACTATTTCTTTAATTTTTTTAAATTTTTCAATCATATTAGTGACTATTAATAAAAAATGATGTTGGAACGATTATTTTTTAAGTCTCATGCCTGTTTCAAATAATTCAAAACCAAATTTATTATAAAAAGGTATTAAAAAGTTTTTGTTGTTTGGGTCAGCAAACAAGCTGATAGAACTATATTTTTTATCTTCTACAAAAGTAAGTAAATTATTCATTATCATTTTTCCTATACCCTTACCCTGATAATCTTTATGAACAACGATGTCATAAAACATACAAAATACTCCATCTTCGACAATTCGGCCCATACCTATAAGCTCATCTTTATCAAACACGCTATAAACAAAAGATGATTTATCTAAAATTTCGCGCCATTTTTCCTCATTTCTTTTATTGCACCAACCAACAGAAACTCTAAGGGTATTTATTTGTTTAGCATTCAAATCTTTTTTTGTAGACTCTACTAATTTCATACTTTTATTATTTGTATTAATACTAGCACCGCTCGTTCCAAAGTTCAATTTTACTAATCAAAAATAGCCCATATTTAGGCTATTTTTAAACTATGTAAGGGGTAGGACGAGGTTGGAATGGTTTTATGCCAAAATACTAATAAAATCAATTTTTTTCTTGTGAAATTGTAAATTCTCTATCTCTATATTTTAATTTAACTTCTTTATTAGATAAGCTAAACTGCGTCATCTCTGTTTCTCCAGCTATCTCTCCGCCAGTAGCTTTAATAAAAGATTCTTCATCAACTTTGCCATTATTAGACAAATAAGTAACTAGGGCGTCTAAATCCCATTGATGGCCAATTTCACCAACTATCAACGGCCTTTCCCCAATATATTTTTTGGCAAAATCAAATAATCTTCTTACTCCCTCCAAATATTCGGCTCCAACTTGTGCGGGATTAGGACCATGAATAATATGTCCCCCCGGAAGTTCTAATTTACCCTGATTAGCAATCCAATCCTTACCGGCCTCTTCATGATTATTATTATATTTTTTCAAAATTTCCGAAAAATATTCAGTCTTGTTACCGTTTTGATCAGTCCATCGGTTATTATATTTATAAGCTAACTGTTTAACCATTAAGGGGTAATCAACAACAACTTTTTTTTCAGCATTATCTTTTATTATAGATTCGATATTTTTTACAACCTTGACTGTTTCCCCAATTGCAAAACCTGGCTTATTAGTATTGTTGTCTTGACTATCAGCCATTGCCTCAATATCTTTTTTTGTTAAAACTAATATGTTTTCGTCATGAGTGTCTTTTTGTATCTTCGCTAGTTCGTCACCATAAATTTCTGCAGTTTGTTTTGTGCGTGGCTGGTCAGAGGTCGCACCAATAAGAATAACTGCGTTTTCTGGGGCACTATTTATTAGATCAGATATTTCTCCTCGGGCTTTTTCTTGAGCCTGCTCCACACCCCGTTCCGTCAAGTCGGGATATTCTTTTGAAGCTGGGTCTATATCTGTTTTATATCTCTCTGGCTTAGCGTGTCTAGTGGCAAAAAAATTTTCTCCAATCATATTCTTATATATTTATAATGCCGTCAGTGGCATTAATTGTAATTTTCTGATTATTTTTCAATATTTTAGTCGCATTAATAGTTCCGACGATACAAGGGATTTTTAGTTCCCTAGCGGTTATAGCCGCATGACATAAAACACCACCAACATCGGTAATTATTGCCGAAGCCTTTGTTATATAAGACATAAACTCGGGGCGAGTCATCCCAGTAACTAAAATATCTCCCAGATTAAAATCTTGTTTTTTATGGGGATCTAATATTATGCGTACCCGACCACTAACTTTGCCAGGGTAAGCACTAACACCTTTCAACTGTTTAGTTTTTTGTTCAGCCTGATTGGAAATTATCGAATCCACATCCTTTGCCTCAGTTCCTGTTAAAATTGTCTCCCGGCCATTTTCAAAATAAAGCACGCTATAGTAATAGCGGTCAGATAGAACTTTTTTATCAGGCAAAATCTTATGAATTAAAAAATTTTCTAGTTCCTTTTGTGTTAAACAGGTTAATGTGTTAGCAGAGTATTTTGTTTGCTTAGCAATAATTTTAGACAACTTCCTAAACATTTCTTCGCTATCACTGTAAACCATCTCGGAATATTTTCGAGCGTCATCAAACAGAGGGAATAATTTGATTAAGTTTCTTTCATCTAAAAAATCTACCGTCTTCTTAACAAAATTATGATAAGCTAAATGGCGCTCAAAATATGAAATAAATTTTTGATATTCTTTCCTAGTCGGTACGCTCATCGCCATTTTCTTCATCAATGGCAAAATAACATCCGTATTTTTCTTCAACTTGCTACATATTTTTTTAACAAAACTAATATCTTGAACGGCTTTGGTGGCCATTTTTTTTCCAAAAAGCTTGAATTCTCTTTCAGCTATTAAAAATTTAACCTTGCCGGCATTATGTATAAACAGAGTATGACCGAACCCTACACCTAAATTATCTTTCAGAGACTTATAATATTGAGGTCCCCAAAAAGAGCAAGAGACAAAAGTATAAGAGCCAGCCCAGCGAGAAAGCCATTTAACCTGGCTAATTTTATTCAATTTTTCTAATTTACTAAGTCTATTCATGTATGTATTTTAACACAAAATGACAAAAAAATTAAATATTTTAGGTTTAAACTAGTCAGTGTCTGTTTAAAATTAAAATAAAAACAGAGCTTAACGCTCTATTTTCAAACTGCGGAGAGCTTGGTATCTTATTGGAAAAGCGGTAAGCAATAAAAATGGTCTTTAAAAAGAAAAAAGGAGTCTATTATTTTAAGACTCCTTGTGAGAACAAACTCATTAAAGAAATTTCTTGACCAAGAAAGCGGTGCCAAAGTGACCAACTAAAGCACATATTAAAGCCATCCACCAAGGAGCAAGAATAAATGCTGCTAAAATTGCACCACCAGGAAGTTTGCTTGCTTTTTCTTTGTTAAGAATTAAAGCTGTGGCAGCAAAGACTAAGGCACCATACAAAAAGGAAAATACAATTGTTTGTAACATGATTTCTGTTTTTTAAAAGTTAAACATTAAAATATTCTTTTAAGGGTACTGAACAAATCAACTCTTCAAAATCAGCTTTTGAGAATTGGCTCAAGGCTTTAGCCTGTCTTGTTTTGATAGACCAGGGCCAATTAGAATCGTGGTAGAGGTCAAGCGATTGTAAAACAACAAATACTAAAATAACAATTTCCAATGCTTTAACCCAGCTAAATTGTGAACAAAAAAATGGCTCAAAACAAAGTATTACGACAAAAATTCGTGCAAAGAACCAAAACATTCTACGACGATAATTTTTTTTAATTAAGTCGCTCATAAAAGCTTTTTCTTGTAGTGTCATGTTTTCTAATTTTTATAAAAGTTAATACTAATTTGATTAATTACTAAATCCGCCTATTTTTTAGACGATCTTGGTAATTAACCAAATTTAACCTTGTTTGTAAAAGTTCTATTTTAATAACCATATTATAGCATATCAGTCAATATTTGTCAAGCTGGGGTGGTAATTTGGCGCAAAATTTCTACAAAGTTTTGACCAAAAACCCAGTAAAAACAAGCGATTTATAGAGTTCCCTAAAATGATACAGGAACTTTATAGAACTCGCTTTTGCTATGATTTTCATATATTGCCGGCGCAGGTCGCTTTTCCTTTTTTGGCGGTATCCCCTTGGGGGAGCCGAAAAAGGAAAGGGCGCCGGAAATGATATTTAAAACTAGAAATCTCGGCCCGCCCCTCCCTATATAATTAACTTGACTATACGCACACACCGGGCCGTCGTCACGAATATTAAATAAAATATCAGCTAATTACTAAATATATGAAATACATCCTCTATGCTAGAAAGTCTAGTGAAGATAAAAGCAAACAGATTTTGTCACTTGAGAGTCAGGTTAATGAAATGAAAAAACTAGCTCTGAGTCTAGGGTTAGATATTGTGATGACCTATACTGAAAGTAAATCAGCTAAGTTGCCTAATAATCGGCCAATGTTTTCCGAGATGATGAAACTGCTTGAAAATAGTTCGGAGGACTATGGGATTATTTGTTGGAAGATAGACCGCTTATCTAGGAATTGTTTTAGGTACACACTTATGGCGGTTTTAGCTATTAGCTAAAACCATCTCATTTGGAGTCTTGCCATCTAAAGCGCAATGCTCCAAGTTATTATAATAAAAGTTCCATTGTCTAATCTTCTTCTTTAAGCCTAACACAGTTCTAAACTCATTCCTATCATAAAACATTTCTTGATCGGTGCGATGACTGCGCTCTACTCTTCCATTTTGAGCTGGCTTGCCTGGATCAATTAAGTAATGAAGCATATTTAATTTCTCACATTCAATATCAAGTGGATGCAGTCGAGGATTTTGTGGGTCACGTGATTTCAAATATCCAATATATCTATTTGTGAAGCATGAGCCATTATCTGTTTTAATCGCTCTAATTTGAAATGTAGCAATACTAATTAGTTTAGCTAGGAATTTAAGAGTACTTTCATTATCACCATTTTCATATATCTCTAAATATCGCCACCTAGTGGCGCAATCTATTGCCGTATATTGATAGTACCTTTTACCTCCTATTTTACTGGGAACATACTTAATATCAATCTCAATTAAATCGCCCGGCAGCATAGTCGGTTTAATATATTTATACTGCAATTTTCGAATGCGATATTTTCGCACTAACCCCTCTGATTTAATTATTTTACCAATTGTTCTGACATTAATATCCACGTTTTCCTTTCTCAACTTATACCACAACTTCTGAGCACAGAGTTTATTCTCTTTTCGCATTTCAATTATTTTTTCTTTGAGTCTGATTGGCGTTTCATTTGGTTGATTGAGCGGTCGAGTTGATTTTGGTGCTAGTCCAGACTTTCCATTCGCCTTGTATTCACTAACCCACCTCTCTAGTGTTCTTTTGCCACCCGGAAAGAGCAGTGAGGCTTCTTTTAATATCACCTCCTTCCTGGCTATGGGCAGTACCCATCTTAGTCTCTCTTCGAGCGCATTACTTGGCAATTTAGTACACATATCCGTTGATTTTCTCATATGATTGGAAAAACCGCCATATGTGTGTGCACATTACCCTAATGACTTGCCAATTAAGATATATCCTGCTATTCTCAGTAAGCTAACTTATACCTAATATAATATTAAACATGGCTGAACAAGTAATTCTACGTTTCGACAAAATAACTTTCGAATACGTTCACAAAAAACCAATCTTA
>JBBQHF010000016.1:0-12578 GCA_038323715.1 Patescibacteria group bacterium | reverse complement strand
AAACTAATTCAGCTAAATCTAAAACACTCATTTTTTCGATTTCGCTAACTAATTTTTCAAATTTTTCTGGGACAACAACGTCCTTTTTTTCTTCACTCATAGTTTTAAAATTAAATTTATTTATTTTAATTAATGTTTATTGTTTATTTTTTTTCACTGATAGCCTTTAGAACACCAACGAAATTACGTAGGTTACCGGCTAATACATTTACGAAGCCAGAGATAGGCGCATTCATAGAGCCAACCAGCTTAGCGTATAATTCGTGTTTGCTTGGTAATTTAGACAAGGCTTCAACCTGTTCTCTAGATAAAAGCTTATTTTCTAAAATTCCTCCTAAGAAGAAAATTTTTCCTTCTTTTTCTTTATCCTTACGGAATTCACCCAAGATTTTAGCGGGGGCGATTTCATCGTCATAAGAGAAAATAGCAGCAATTTTACCGTCAAATTCCCTAGCGTTTAAGCTTTCAATATTTTGATCTTTGAAAGCAATATTCATTAGAGTTTTCTTGGCGACGTAATATTCGCTGTTTTCCGCTCTTAATTTAGAACGAAGGTTTTCATTGTCTTTAACGCCGAAAGCGTTGAAGCCAGCAAAAACAACCGATTTGGATTTTTTAATTTTTTCGCTTAAATTACGTAAAATCTCTTGTTTTTGGATTTTATTTTTTGGCATATAATAAAAAAATCTGTGTTACCACAGAAGTAAAAATGCTTAAAAAGCAGATATTACCTCGGCAAGATTTATGACCGAATATCAGTCACTTGCTGTCTGTGGTATCGTTTGTTATGTCAGTATAATAGCAAATCTCCGAGGTTTGTCAAGGTTTATTACCGAAGCATTGTCACTCGCCCTAAGGCGTTGACAATAATATATATTTAGGTTAAATTGATTTGAAGTAATAGTTGCTTTAAAAATTTAATATTCACTATAAAAACCCTGAATCATGGAAAAACACCACACCTGCCTAATGGAAAAAAAATTTTTCATTTTTGATTTTGACGGCGTAATTGTTGACAGCACTCGGCTTGGCTTTAAGAGATTTAATCTTATTCTCAAAACGATGGGGCTTCCTGCTATCTCTGACGATTTTTTGCGTCAACACTGGGGAATGAAAATGGAGGAAATTATTGATTTAATTTGTAATTGCGCTGAAGTGGGCGCTAGTCAGGAGGAAAAAGAAGCTTTTAAGGCTATGGAACCCGGAATTTCGTCATCTATGCCCTATAAGTTAGAAAGAGAAATGTTGGAAGCTTTGCTGAATTTAAGGATAAGCCATATTGATATTGGGCTGATAACCAGTAGAACCGATAAAAGTCTTACTGAAATTTCCAACCTTGTTGGTTTATCTCTTAAAACGTTTAACAAGATTCAAACGCTTAATCATTTTTACCATTACAAACCCGATGGTCGTGTCTTTGGTCCTTTTATTAATTGGGCAAAATCACGTGGTATTGAACCAGAACAAATCGTGTATATCGGTGACACAATTCAATTTGATTTAGCGGCCACGCTTGATTCTGATCCAAAAATTGATTTTATCGGTGTGGTATCTGGAGTTAATACGCGTGAAGATTTTCTTCAAGCCGGTGTCCCGATGTGTCGGATTGTAGATTTTGAAAATTTACCAGATTTTCTGCACAAGATTGCGTATGCAAAAGGTAATGTTTAATTTAAAAATATAGCCGGTATTTATCGGTTATGAATAGACTTATTTTACGGGCCGTTCCAAACTAATTGGAGCGGCTTTTTTATTTGAGTTTTATTCTGGCCTTAAAGTTGGCTTTCCTTCCCCTGTTGGCGAAGCGATGTGCCTCTTCGCGTAATTTTAATAACGTCGGCTTGATATTATCAGCTAGTTCTCGTTGTTCTTTTTTGGTTTTAGATGTAAACACCAGCTTATCGCCGCTAAATTTAGAAATTCCAACTAACTGAACATTAATATTTAACAAAGCTAGTTCCCGATTTAGAAAACTAATTTGAGGAGAGCCGCCATCTATCATAATTAAATCTGGTAACTGCCATTCCAAATGTTTAAATCGGCGCAACAAAACTTCTAATAAAGCACGTTCATCATCTCCTTCAGGGGCCTCCTTAATTTTAAATAAACGATATTGTGAGGTGTTTGGCTCCCCGTTTTCAAAAACTACCATTGAGCCATAAGCTTCTTTGCCACCGTGGTGCGAGATATCGTAACCTTCTAGACGACTAACTTTTCTTTCATTCAAATCTTCATCACGGGTTAATAGTGAAACATCTTGGATATGTTTGAGGGCTAATATTTTATCAGGATTTTCTTTCATTAATTTGGCCAGTAGTCGTTTGCGTTCGCCTTTCAGAAGTAGAACCATATTAGCAATATTTTTTTGATATTCGCGCGCGCTAATTTTACCAACACAGGCCCCTGGGCAAAGTCCAATTTGATAATCAAAACAGGCGTGACCACTGCTTGGCTTACAGGTCCCATATGGGAAAATATAACGAATTAAGCGGAGCGCTTTTTGTAATAAATAAAATGATTGATAAGGGCCAAACACGTGAGCGCTTCCGACCGGGAATTTTTGGAGTTCATGACCACGAATAATAATGGGACGTGTAAATTCTTTTTTAGGGATAACGACATAAATAAAAGAACGGTCATCACGGTCAACAATATTATATTTGGGCCAGTATTTTTTTATGTTAGCCGCTTCTAAAATTATCGCTTCTAATAAAGTATCGGTTTCTTCGTAGCGCAAGTCAGAAGCGCTGGCGACCATTTCGGCGATTCTAGTATCAATTCCCTTTTGAAAATATTGGCTCAAGCGTGCCTTGAGACTAGTTGCCCGGCCCACATAAAGCACGGTTCCTTTATTATCTAACCAAAAATAGACCCCAGGTTTCTTGGGTGCTGATTTAGCGATGGTGGATAACTTGATTGACATAAAAAATTATAGTGTTAATATGGGGGTACAGTAAATTTTAAGTTAAGTTTAAAACCATTCTGGTTCAAACTGGAAACAACCGGTATTTAGATTTATGTTTCTTTTTTACTAATTCGGATAAAACCGATGCGCCAGATACACTGGCAAAAAAATCGCAATGATTCCCAGTAGAGGCAAAACTGACCGAGTATTACACTCCAGAACGCCCTCTGAGCAAATTAAACAAAGCGAGCGATTTGAACCCTAGCAACAAAATTTTTTAGACCAACAAATAATTTGGTCAAGAAAAAATCAGCGTTGCTAGGGTTTTTTCTTTTCAGAGAACTTCCAGTTATGTTTTAGCTGGTTTTTTATTTTTCAAATACGGCTTCAAATATTTTCCCGTTTCACTTTCTGGTTCGCGAATTATATCTTCCGGCGCCCCCGATGCTACTAAGCGACCGCCCTTATCTCCGCCTTCTGGTCCTAAATCAATAATATAATCCATTGATTTCAGCATGTGCATATTATGTTCAATGACCATTACGGAATTGCCTTTCTCGACTAATTTATTTAAAACTGTCAGCAACATATCAATATCGTAATAGTGTAAGCCTGTAGTTGGTTCGTCTAATAAATATAAAGTTCTTTTGCCGAGTGTATGGGTTAGCTCTTTAGCAATTTTAATTCTTTGGGCTTCCCCGCCAGATAAAGTGGTTGCGCTCTGACCAATTTTTATATATCCCAAACCAACAGATTGTAAAACTTTTAATTTTTCCGTGATGTAATAGTTGCCATCAAAATGATCAATGGCTTCATCAATCGTCATGTCTAAAATTTCTGCAATGTTTTTGTTTTTATATTTTACCTGTAAGGTTTCGCGATTAAATCTTTTACCGCGACAAACTTCACACTCCACTAGCACTGGCGGCAAGAAATGCATCTCAATTAAGTTAGCACCGGCCCCCTGACAAGCCTCACAACGCCCCCCAGGGCGATTGAATGAAAAGCGACCGATATTATAACCTCTTTCACGTGCTTCTGGCAGAGAGGCAAAAAAATCGCGAATTGGCGTAAAAATTCCAGTATAAGTAGCCGGGTTAGAACGAGGGGTGCGACCAATTGGCGATTGGTCAATCACAATAACTTTGTTAATATAATCCGTGCCTTTTATTTCTTTCACCGCTTCCAATTTTGCACGGCCCCCAGGGCGCGCTTTAATATGAGAAATATTCTTGTATAAAACATCATACATGAAGGATGATTTACCGCTTCCGGAAACGCCACTAATGCCAACTAAACGTCCGAGCGGAATTTCTACTGTAATATTTTTTAAATTATTAGCCGTTGCTCCAATAATTTTTAAAGCGCCATGGTTTTGTTCACGTCTTTTAGTGGGCAAACTTATTTCGCGTTCGCCATTTAAATATTGAAGGGTCAAAGATTTCTTGCTAGCGTTTTTATCTTTTCCATCTAATAAAAATTTAGTTTCACCAGCCGCCATAATTTCGCCACCATGAACACCAGCAAGTGGCCCTAAATCAACCAAATAATCAGCCGCTAAAATAGTTTTTTCATCATGCTCTACAATAATAACGGTGTTATCTTTATCGCGTAATTTTTTTAAAGTATCAATTAATTGTTCGGTATCGCGCTCGTGCAAACCAATAGTTGGTTCATCTAGGACGTATAAAGTTCGTGATAAATGCGAGCCAATTTGCGAAGATAAACGAATGCGTTGTGCCTCACCGCCGGATAAAGTATGAGCTTCACGCTCTAGACTTAAATAATTAAGCCCAACTTTTAATAAGAATTCTAAACGACTAATAATTTGCACGACGACGTTTTCGGCGATTGTCATTTCTCGCTTCGTCATTTTCTCGTAGTAAGTATTAAAAAAATGAAGAGCCTTGTCTAATGACAGCTCAGCCACTTCCGTAATATTTTTGCCACTCACTCTGACTGAAAGAGCCTCAGGCTTTAAACGAGTTCCTAAACAGACTTCACATTTTTCTTGGCCAAAGAAATTCTTTTTACCTAGTCCAGAACATTCCGGACAAGCGCCCGAGGGTGAATTAAAAGAAAACAAACGTGGTTCAACTTCTGGAAAAGAAAAATTATCATTCGGGCAAGTCCAGTTAGAAGACAGTAAGAATTCTTGTTTTTCGTATTTAGCAGTGACTAAACCCTTACTATATTCCATGGCATTTTCTACCGCCTCAAATAAACGCGACTGGTCATCCAACATTATTTTATCAATAATGATATCAATATCATGATTTTGTCGGGCGGCTAGTTTTATTTTTTCGCGCAAAGAATGAATCTTGCCGTCTATACGGGCTTCGGCGTAGCCCAACCCTAGATAATTATATAAAAGTTGGTAATATTCCCCTTTACGATTGCGAATTACTGGCGACATAATCGTGACGTATTTTTCTTCAGCATCCTGGCCACGATTAATAATAATATCAACCATTTCCTCGGTCGTCAGTTTTTCAATTTTATGACCGCAGAGCGGACAGTATACTTCGCCGACCCTGGCGTATAACACGCGCAAATAATCATAAATATCGGTTAAAGTGCCGACAGTAGAACGAGGATTATGTGATAGCGCCTTTTGATCAATGGAGATTGCTGGGGCTAAGCCAATTATTTCATCAACGTCGGCCGGTTTTTTTTGGCCTAAAAATTGACGCATATATGGTGATAAGGATTCTACATATTGTCTTTGCCCTTCGGCGAAAATCGTATCAAAAGCGAGCGACGATTTGCCACTCCCGGATACGCCAGAAATAACCGTTAATTTATTATGCGGTATTTCTAAGCTTATATTTTTTAGATTATGCATCCGCGCCCCGCGGATTATCATTTTCCCTTTGTTGTCTGACATATACTCATTATTTAGGTTTTAAGCTTTATTTTCCTGACTATTATTCTCATCATAATTCCAGTCGGAATGATAATAATTTTCATTACTATTTTCAGCAATTTCATTAAATAATTGCTCAAAATATTCTGGTTTAGTGGTCTCAATAAAACGACAAGCGTCCGCCGAGAGTTTTCCTTGATTATAAAAATCCATTAATTTTTGATAGTGCTCTTGGGTAAATTTCTCACCATATTTCTTAATATTTAGAGAAATCATCTCCATCTCCAGCTCTTCCTTAAAAGCAAAGCGTTCTGTTTTATCACCAAAATAATTTCCTAAAATTCTAATGGCGTCATCAAGCTCTGCTGGATTATCAATTTTTATTAAACTTTTAAAATATTTACTTTCCGGATCAAACCCTTTATACGATTGAACTAGTAGGCGGCTAGCATTTTTAGAAAAATGATCTCCATCAACTATTTTATGACCAAGAATCTCATGATTAGCCACCTCTGCTGACGCATCCTTAGATAGAAGAACTTCAAAATTATTTCTATCGCTAGAAAAATGTGGGGTTTTATCGGTTAAGCCATAAGTTCCGTTATAAAGATTTGCGACTCTAGTTTTTTGATGTTCCTGGGCTGCTTCTTTATTGCCATATTCCAGGATTAATTTATCTAGATATGCTTGACTGTTAAGATGTTCGGCAATTTTTCCTATTTGTCTATCATAAAATTCAAAATTTTCCTGATTGGCCTTGAAATCCTCTTGTCCAAATTCTACATCAGCCACTTTTTTTATTTCTAGGCTAGGGTTCAATAAATATTCTTCATATTCCTTAATTTCTTGCGCCTGCTCCTTCAAATTATCTTCTCCCGCCTCTCCAAGCTCTTTCCAGTCTGACCCAACTTTAAAGAACAGTCTATTTTTAACGGTTTTTAACGCGTTTTCAACTTGTTCAATATTGTACTGCAATAATTTTTCTGGATTTGTTTGCCTTTCTCTTATAAGCGCACTGGCATCCTTCTTTTCAGCAAGATTATATCTTTCCGGAGAAGCCACCCATTCTCTATCGGCCTCATTTTGTATTCTAGCCTTGGTTAAAAGAGTGGAATCGGAAACTATTTCTGGTTTATTAAAATTACTTGGTTGTGCCTCCAATTTATTAGCGCCTAAGATTGTGCCTGCCCCCATTCCAGTAGCTAGCGCTCCAATTTTAGCAACTTTTTTTACATCATCCTTACCTTTTTTTAGAAAAGATTCAAATTTAAACATAAATTTATTATTTTATACAAGTTTCCTTGTGTCCTGTATTCATATTACTATTTTACGTTTGTTACATCGCCATTTAAAAATATTGGTTTCATTCCGTAAATTTCTTGCCTGTAGGAGAGTTCTGCTGAAATTGGATTTAAAATATATATCGGTTTTTTTAGATAGAAAGCAACTCCAATTTCAATTAGAGTATTACCGCCAATATATCCAGAAACGCCTATTTTTTCGTGGTTTACGACAAGAATTGCCTCGCACCATTCAATTTTATTGTAATGGTCACGAATTGCCCTTTCTTTTAGATTCCACATTTCATGTTCTGGTGGAAAAGCATCCATGCCTCCATTATCTTCAATATATTTTCCAAAATATATTTTTTTGCCACCACCCATTTCTGCGGGAGCCTCGTTGCTTAGAAGAGGAATAAATACTTCATGCCCCGCTGTTTCTAAAAAGTCCTTGAGTTTTTCCATCTCGCTGTAAAAAGCGATACTGCCGCAAATTGTTATTTTCATATCTTTATTCCTCCACAACATCCAAAAAGTCTTCAATCTTTTTGTAAATATTAGTTGGGGTTATATTATACTTCTTATTATACGCTAATTGTTTTTTGCGTCGTCTTTCGGCTTCATTAATCGCGCGTTTCATCGACTCGGTTTTTTTATCGGCATACAAAATAATTTTTCCCTTTACGTTTCTGGCTGCTCTTCCCATCGTTTGCATCAGTGATGTCTGGCTGCGTAAAAAGCCTTCTCTATCGGCATCTAAAATTGCGACCAAGGTTACTTCGGGCAAATCAAGGCCTTCTCTTAATAAATTAACCCCAATTAAAACATCAAATTTCCCTTCGCGAAAATTTTTCAAAATTTCGGTGCGCTCAAAAGTTTTAATATCGCTATGAAGATAATTAGAGCGAAAACCATGACCATTTAAATAAGTATTTAAATCTTCGGCTTGTTTCTTGGTTAAAGTATTAATAATGGCACGTTCGCCTAAACGGGCGATTTCTCTAACTTCCTCCATGACATCATTTATCTGACTGTAATTAGTTTCCTTATTAAATACGGGGCGAATTTCAATCTCGGGGTCTACTAAGCCGGTAGGACGAATTACTTGTTCAGCAACTTGTTTAGAATTTTTGATTTCAAAATCTCCGGGGGTAGCCGTGGTGAAAATAGTTTGTCCAATACGCGCTTCAAATTCGTTAAATTTCAAGGGGCGATTATCTAACGCCGATGGCAAACGCCAACCATATTGGGTTAAAGTTTTTTTGCGCGCTTGGTCGCCGTTATACATTCCGCGAATTTGGGGAATGGCGATGTGAGATTCATCAACTACTAATAAAAAATCCGCTTGACCATCTTTCCAGGGAAAATACGCGAGTAAAGAATCGGGCGCTTCTCCCGTTAATTTTCCCGTTAAGTGACGTGAGTAATTTTCAATTCCGTGGCAATAGCCTAAAGAATGAAGCATCTCAATATCGTATTTAGTACGTCTTTCTAAACGTTCTGCTTCCAATAAGAGTCCTTCTTTTTTAAAATAAGCTAAACGGTCTTTGAGTTCCTCTTTGATATTTTTAATCGCTGCTTCCACTTGTGGACCGGTTGAAACAAAATGCTTTGGCGGAAAGATAACAATTTCTTCAAGATTTTCTAAAATATTCTTCGTAGTATTATCAATAATTGTTAAATCAGAAATAAGTTGGTTCCTAAGCTCTAAGCGATAAACAATGTTCTCTGATTTTGGTCTAATCTCAAAAATATCACCTCGAACTCTAAATTGACCGCGTTCAACATTGCCATTAACTCTTTCAAATTGGATTTTAATTAATTGTTTAATCAAGTCAGTTCTAACCATTGGCTTCCCTTTTTCTAAAACTAAGCTTGCTTCTAAATAGGAAGATGGAACGCCTAAATTATAAATACAAGAAACCGAAGCCACGATAATTACATCGCGACGAGAGACTAACGCGGAAGTCGCGCCGTGGCGCAAACGGTCTATTTCTTGGTTAATCATCGCTTCTTTGTCAATATAAGTATCAGTTATTGGCAAATAGGCTTCTGGTTGATAATAATCATAATAGGAAACAAAATAATGGACGGCGTTATCGGGAAAGAAATTTTTATATTCTCTATATAATTGAGCGGCTAAAGCTTTATTGGGGGCCATAACTAAAACCGGCTTATCCTGGTTGGCGATGATATTAGCAACGGTAAAGGTTTTGCCACTGCCAGTTACGCCTAAAAGCGTCTGGTAATCAAATCCAGACGCTAAACCTTTTTCCAGCTTCTTTATCGCCTCCGGTTGATCTCCGGCTGGAGCAAAATTAGATTTTAATTTAAATAATTTTGACATTAAATTTATTGAACCAAAACGCCAATCACATATTTTTCTAAAGTAGGTCTCGCTTTGCCGTTACTATGTTTATCAATAGAGGCGAATAAAGCGCTGGCTTCTTTACCGCAGGCATTTAGTATTTTTTCTCCGCCCGGGTGAATTCCTAATTTTATATATTCAGTTACGTTAAAAACGTTACCATCAATCGCTGTCCAGCAGTCAGTTGGGGTGGCATGCTGAGAAACTTCAGATAAAGTAATGCTCGGGCTTTCTTGTAAGTCTGGGGTTATGACGTTGGTGTTGGTATTTTTAGTTACTGAGTTTCCGGGCACGGGATTGTTAACTTGTGGGCTGTCTGTGGTTTTTGTGCAAGCACTTAATACAAAAGTTAGTGCTACAAATAGCAAAATAAACGATAATTTTTTCATAAAAATTTAATAAATAAATATATAAATTGTTAAAAAATTATATCAAAAAAAATCGTAATTGAAAAGACTGGCCCTGTCTATGTGAAGACTCAAGCAAAAACCTCTGAAATTTTTCAGAGGTTTTGGATAAATGTAGGCAAAATATCTAGTACGTTTTTCCATTTTGGAAGCAGCGATACCACATATTTTGACTAGGACTTTTTCCCCAGTTTAATCCGACCAGAATGAGAATAAGGCCGCAAATTAAACTAGGTAAAGAGGCGAGAAAGTTGTAGGTGTCCGGAAATAAATTTCCGATTTTAAATTCCCAGTTTAGGGCAATAAAGACAAGGTTTAAAAGTTTGAGTAGGTTATTTACAACCCAAACTAAAAAAACAAACTCTAAGATAACGCCTGCGTAAAAAGAGGCGTAAGCACCGAACATTCCTGCTTTTTCGACTCTTTTTGTTAAGAGTTTAAGAAAAACAATCAAAAATAACGTTCCCCAAGCCATAAAAAGAGTTGCTTCAACTTTCGGGTTTTCGTTAAAGAATTGATTAATTAGAAAGAACAAAATTAATGCGGCAATGATGTTTCGCCATAGTGCCGCAGAACTGACCATTTTCTGTTGCATTTTTCCTCCTTTTCTTGTTTTTGGTGTGCGATTAATTATTTAGTATATTCTTGTTTTAGCACTAAAGCAAGGTGGGGTCAAATAGTTTTTCTTTATATAAGGCTCGCAAAGTAACTTGTATTGTTTTTAAAAAAATGTTATATTAACAATATGCTTGTGAGCGCAAGCTCCGTTCGGCTAAATCCGTCAAAGGACTATAAGCCGAAAAGCAGGCATAATAAAAATACTCTTTTACAAAAAAGGGTATTTTTATTATTCATCATTTAATTCTGCGGAGCCAATTATTCTTTGTTTGTGTCGCAGTGACCAAAATGGCATTACACTCCAAAAATGGTATTGTCCATTTAATCCACCGACTCTTCTAATAATCACTTTTATTCTAATTTGTTTAACAAAGCTTATTATTGATAAAAATGCAAACCATTCAATTATTGATTCTTTATTATGAGCCATAGCACTTATTCTTCTATATTCTTGAATTGTTGTTGCTTTTTTTAAAATACTTAAAGCATCGCCAAAGAATCTAAATTTATTTAATTGAACAACTTTTTTTCTTTCCGATCTGCTGTTGTCATAGCGTAAGTGATGCCAACCATTAGAATTAAAAAAAATATTTGAATTTAAAGCTGGGCTGTAAATCTTGCCGATATCCAGGTATTGGTTATGTATTTTATCTTTTAATTTTTTAAATTCTTCCTCTTTGTAATTATTCATATTAAAAATATATCCGCTTAGAGTTAAACTCAAAATAAAAAAGCCCTCAAATAATCATGAGGGCTTTTTAAAATTTATTTTTTAAATTAGATGGGTTAATTAAATCGTAGAGCCGGTTCTTTGAAAATCACGAATAATTTTAATAACTATTCCTCTTATCTCCACATCCTTTCTATAAATCGGTTCAAAGGTTGGGTTGGCGGGTTGCAAGCGGATTCTTCCCTTTTCTTTATAATATCTTTTTAAAGTCGCTTCATTATCATCAATAATCGCAACTGCGGTATCGCCGTTATCGGCCCAGTTTTGTTTTTTAATAATGGCAAAATCGCCATCAAATATTCCATCGCCTATCATAGAATTTCCTCTGACGCGCAGAGCGTATAAATCGCCGTCCTGGAAGCGCTTGTCGCGCGCAATCTCAACTGCCTCGTCAGGGACTTCAATCGCCTCTATGGGCTCTCCAGCGGCTATTACGCCGACTAGAGGAACGGACATAAACTCTTGTTTAGCATTAAGAGCAACTAACTCTAAACTTCGAGCGACACCCTTAACTTTTTTAATAATTCCCTTCTCAATTAAATTCGCGATGTGTTCGTGAATGGTTGAGATTGTGGATACCCCAAATTTGTCTTTGATTTCGCTTAGAGAGGGGGCATAGCCATTCTCCTCGCTATACTCGACGATAAAGTCGCGGATTTCCGCTTGTTTTTTTGTAAGAGTTGTCATATGTTTTGTTAATTATAATATATCTATATTATACCCGAAACTAAACCGAAGCGCAAGAGATTTGATATGAGGCGCCGTGAATAACAAAAGAGCCCCACTCTATTTAAGTCGGGGCTCTCTTGAATTAGAAAAGGGTGATCCGAAGACCACCCTTTCCGTTACCAATTAATTAAAGAAAATTGGGAAGACTTAACTATACTAACAGTTATTATTTAACCATTGTATTACCATCAACTGGTAAATTCTTGATTAAGTAACCGTTCATATAATCAGAAATTGTGCTGTCGTTCCAGCTCCAATTACCAGTACCAGCGGTATTGGCAGCAGCGTAAGTATCAGAAGAAGTTAAACTCATTCTGATGCTATTGCCGTCAGTAGTCAAACCGGCTGTGTCAGCTCTTACTACATAAGTTTTTTCTGTAGAAATAACTGAGTCGGCGGTAAAGGTGATTTTTCCACCAGTAGAAGCAGCGGCAAGCGTTGTAGTTCCGATAACAGTGTTTAAATCTGTTGATTCGTAAACTTTAACTAACTGAGTAGAAGAGCTTGTTAATGTTCCAGACCAAGTAGCAGTAACTGTAATAGTTCTTAAGTTAATTGGGTTAGAAACATTGCTATTTGCAACAGTGAATCTTAATAATTCAGTGTTAGCACCTGCTAAGAAGCCACCTGCCATTCCGGCTGGGGTAGTAGCAGCTAATTCAACAGTTGGATAAG
>JBBQHF010000015.1:0-13827 GCA_038323715.1 Patescibacteria group bacterium | reverse complement strand
TTTAATTGTCCCATAGCAAAGACATAAAAGTTTTCCGCTCCCCTCTTTGACCACTCCATACCCCGTATCCGCAATACCAGGGTCTATCCCTAGAATGATTTTTGCCATTTATAATTAGATAAGATTTGTATAATAATCATTGACGTCTTCATTATCCTCTAGTTCTTCAAAAAATTTCTCCAATTTTTCCCTTTCAGCTTCCGGAGTTTCAATTTTATCTTTAGCAGCATACCCTATTTCGGCATCTTCAACTGCCAGTCCCTTGCCTTCAAGATATTCTTTAATTCTTTGCAAATCCTTAACTTCGGTATATAAAGTTATTCCGCCTTCCTCTTTTTGAAAATCTTCTATCCCCTCATCAATCAGTTCCAGCTCTAACTCTTCATTACTTAAATGTTTAGCTTTAATTTCCTCACTAGCTACTCTGATAATACCCATTTGAGCAAAATTCCATAGCACCGCACTAAATGAGCCACCATTTTTAGAAAAAGAATGACGAACGGTAGAGCCACTTCTATTTTTATTATCTGTTAAACACTTCACAATAACCTGAATATTACCGGAAATAATGCCTTCATAAAATAGCTCCTCAACCTGCTCTCCTCCGAGTTCTCCGGTTCCCTTTTTAATTGCTCGGTCAATATTATCTTTAGGCATATTGGAACTTCGCGCCTTATCAATAGCCCCTCTTAAGGCTGGGTTAGCGTTGGGGTCGCCACCTCTTCGGGCGGCAATTGTTATCACATTAGCTAATTTAGTAAAAATTGCACCTCTTTTAGCATCAACTAATTCTTTTTGGCGATGAGTAGTCGCCCATTTAGAGTGTCCTGACATATTAATTGACTGATTTAAAAAATTAGAATCCTGAAAAATACCATTTTCCAGCTAATAGAACTTTAACGTAAATTGAAATAAAAATCAAGATGAATTATAATAAAAATATAATAAAATAAAGCAAAAATATGAATATGAAGAACTTGCCGAATTTAGACAAGATTGTCATTTCCGCTCTAGATTTATTTATAAATCAGGCTCCGCCCAAATTAATTCTTAAGCGTGACAGTCAACCTTTCGTAATTGGGAGTGGAAATGCTTATAATACCGGTAAAATTATATTTTCTAAGCGACCGAATGTGTTTGCTAATGAAAGTAATCTAAAATGTAAACTAATTGCCCATTTAGAACTTATAAAATCGGGAGTAATAAAGCAAGCAATTATAATTTCCGCCTCTGGTGAAAAAGACGCTTCAAAGGAAGTATCGGAAGCCAAAAAATACGGACTAGAAACAGTACTTATGACTTGCGACGCCAATTCAAGCGCCGCCAAATTAGCCGACACATCAATTATATATAAAAAAATAGCAGAACCTCAAACATATAATACCTCCACTTATTTGGGGATGATTTTGTCCTCAAGTGGCGAAAAAGCTCAAGATATTAAAAAATTTGTTACAGAATTTAAAATCCCAAAAAACTTTAGCAAATATAGCGCTTATTCTTTTATTATCCCTGATGAAATGGCCGAAATAACTCCGATGTTGGATATTAAAAAGCATGAATTATTTGGCCCCCATCTTTCTATCAGGTCATTTAGTTATGGTGAAGCGAGACATGCCAAATTTGTCATGCCTTGGGAAAAAGAATTAGTTATCAGCCTAGGTGATAATAAATACTTCGGCTTGCCAGAACATCGTCTCCAAATAAAAATGCCAAAAAAATACGGTGCTGGATTAGTTATGGCTTTAACTTACTATTTAATAGGTAAAATTCAAGAAGCTAAAACCCCATACTTTAAAAAAAATGTCGCCAAATATTGCCAAGAAGGGCCCAAGGCTTATGGAAAAAAGGAGCCGTTTGAGATCATTGTTCCAGGTAATTAATCTAATAATAGATAAAATAATAAAAGCCCTCAACTCGAGGGTTTTTTGTTATTTACTATTGACAAAACCTAATATAAAATGTTAACATAAAGTGTTTTGGGGCGAAGTAGCAAAGATTGCTACCTAGTTGATTCCCAAAACTCCAGCCCGAGAAAGGGTACATTAAAAACTTAAAAAAATGAAAAAGTTGGATTCTCCGAAAAGATTCTTAGGGCGTATGACGCTAAGAATGGTGGCCGTAATTTTGGTCGGCCTGTTAATTACCAAGATTGTAGTTGATTGGCCAGCGGCAAGAGCTTGGCCAAAGGCTATGTGGAACTGGGCAACTTGTCACGCAATTGCTACCACAATCAGCACAATTGTTATTTTCTATCTGGGAGCGTTTTGGTACTCGCTGGCTTGTTCTGGTGGTCATGACAACTGGTGGTATAAAATCAGCCAACCAGTGTCTTCTTTTGGAAAATATATACGCGAGTATATAAATGACAAAGCCCGCCAGGCTTTACGCCGGCAGAAAAACGTTGGACGCATTGGGATGTTGCTGGCAATAGTCTTATTTATTGCTAACATCTTACCACTCGCCAATCATTTTGGTGGACTAAAAATTCTCTTTATCACTTTGGGATTAGTGATTATCTTAATCGCCGACTATCAACTTATGGGATGGCTAACCAACACATTCAAGCCAACTAAATTCTCGATCTTTGTAATAACTTTGAGCCTACTAGGGGTCACGTATTATTTAGACTGCTTTATTTTCAGTTGGGATAGACCGATGATTAGCTTGGCATTTTTTAGTTTAGTGATTGCAGCAATAGTTGCTATCCTGATTATCAAACGGATACAAAAAATCCAATTCAAAAATCAGGAACTTCAACGTCTTGAAGTTGCAAAAACCAAAAAGTTACAAGATGAAGAGCGACGCAAAGCCGACAAGGTTAACCTTGAAACTAGACTGGAGCAGCTAAAGAATTTGGGAATGTATGCAGCTCTTCTAAGCTACTTTAAATCCGCTGAAGAGGGCGCATACCAAACTCAATACCCCGTCAATGCAGTTTTAGAAATCCTCGTAGAGCTCGTTAAGGAAGGGCAAGAATTAAGTGATGATGAAAAAGAAAGGCTGCTAAACAAAATTCACCATCTAGCTTTTAACATTGATAGCCGAGTACTAACTTTATTATCAATGATTTATGAAGATGACTTAGAGGCAATAATGTTAACTCATACTGCCAAGCCTGTAGTTAATGAACTGCCTCTCTTATTCCGCCACAGCAACCAGAAAAAAGAACTGATTGTACAACTAACCAAAGAGAAAATAAATGAGGCAAAGTTCTTCAACGAAATTAAAAAAGAATTTCGCTTACCAGAGTATTCTCAAGTTCTCAATGCTCTCATTTTTTCCTACAAAAAAGAGTGGGATGATCAGAATCTTCTTGTGGACACAAAAGCTACTATTTTAGAATTATTAAAATTAGGAGTGAGTTCTCTAAATGAATTGTGGAACCAGAAAGCTGCTCAAGAACTGCGTGGATTTCTAAGATCATTAGAACAAGAGTTTCGGGAGCAAGGAATCCAGATAAAGTTTCCTGAAATTCCGGAATTAAAAAAACAAAATTAATTTAAAAAACAAACAACAAAACAAAAAGCCTCGCGACTTAAATTGCGAGGCTTATTTTTTTAAAAAAATTATTTTTTCGTTCCCTGTTTTTTCACTTTATCAATCGCTTCCTGAAGTTTAGTCTGATTAGCTAAATAATAATGTTTGATTGGTTGAAATTTTTTATCTAATTCATAAACCAAGGGAATGCCAGTAGGAATATTTAATTCTGAAATCTGAGAAGCGGGAATCTTATCAAGGTATTTTACAATGGCGCGCAAACTATTACCACTAGCGGCAATGATGATATTTTTTCCAGCTTTAAGCTCGGGAACAACTTCATTTTTCCAAAAAGGCATAACTCTGACAACAACATCCTTCAGACTTTCTGACTCAGGGACCTCAATCCCCTTATATCTGGGATCATTTTTTTGATTAAAAAGATTTTTATTATCTATTTTTGGAGGAGGAGTGCTGTAGCTGCGGCGCCAAATTAGAACCTGTTTTTCACCAAATTTAGCGGCCATTTCTTTTTTATTTAAACCCTGCAAATTTCCGTAGTGCCTTTCATTCAATCGCCAATCAATTACAACGATTGGTTTCTGGTTCATTTCTTTAAGGGTCAACGATAAAGTTTTAGAAGCTCGTTTCAAAAAAGAAGTAAACGCCAAATCAAACTTGAAACCTTTCTTTTTAAGTTCTGAGCCCGCTATACTTGCCTCTTCACGACCTTTAGCCGTCAAATCTACATCGGTCCAACCGGTAAACAACCCTTTTTTGTTCCACGTACTTTCTCCATGACGCAATAAAACAATTTTGTACATAGTTTTTCCACACTTATTTTTTATTTTTTCATTATATCATAAATTGACTATAAAAGTTCAAAAATGATAGTATAAAGTATAGTCTAACAGAAATATATCAAAAACACTAAGGCTAGCCAATTTAAGAGATTTGCCGTTGAAAGCGGACTGATTGCTATAAAATCCTTACATATTTTAGGTAATCTGCTAAAAAGTACATTCCGGTTCGGCGCCGGCTTTTTTCGCTTGTTCTATAAGTTATTTCTAAATAACTTATTGGTAAGATTGTACTTCCAAATTTTTCGTTTCAAAAAAAACAACCTTAAAGAAAAAACTTCTTCTCAATTCATAAATAGTAATCTCGTTTTAGTATTTATCACGATTCTTAGTATTATTTTTATTATTGCTAACACCCGAAGCAAAAATACGGCGAACGCTGCCGAGACATTAATACCAAAAACAGTAATGGCTAACCTAGTAAAAAATGAGTTTAGTTACATTGATAATGGTGAGTTAATAGAAGAGTCATATACGCCAGATAGTCTTAAGGTTGTGGGAAAAGAAAAATATTTAGATTCTTACTTAACCATGGAAAAAAATAGTGGGCTAACTAATAATACCGGCGAAGAAGAATTTAATTCGTTGGTTGTCGCCAATGAAGAAGGACTAGCTTTAAAACCGAGAGGGATAGGGTCAACTCTGGCTGATGACGGAATAATCCCTCAAAGAAATGAAACAATATATTATACTGTTCAAAAAGGTGACACAATTAGCACCATCGCGCGTAATTTTGATATTACAATTAATACAATTTTATGGTCTAATAATCTAACCGCTTTCAGCTTAATTAGACCTGGAGATAGTTTAACTATTTTGCCATACAGCGGGGTAATGCACACCGTTAAAAGTGGCGACACAATATCTAGAATAGCGAGTCTTTATGGCGTTGAGGATGCAAAAATATTAAGCAGTAACAAAATAGGCGCCACTTTGAAAATTGGCGATAAATTAATAATTCCTGGAGGAAGAAAAATAACAACGGTGGTTGCCACAACTAAAAAAACTAACACCTCCAACACCGGTTTATCAATTATTTCTAGTTTGGTAAAATCGGCCGATTCCTCCGACGCGCCAGCTGCTGGAGCTAAAATGGCCTGGCCAACTGTCGGTCACCGTATTACCCAATATTATTCTTGGCGTCACACTGGTTTAGATATTGCCAACAAAGTTGGAACTCCATTATATGCCGCGGAAGCTGGTACGGTAGAGTTCTCTGGCTGGAGCAACGGCTATGGTTATAATGTAGTCGTAAATCATGGTGGTGGTAAAAAAACTAGATATGCTCACGCCAGTAAATTATTTGTTAAGGTTGGAGACGAGGTCGCACGCGGAGAAAATATTGCGGCGATGGGTTCAACTGGAAATTCAACTGGCCCTCACATCCACTTTGAAGTTATTATCAACGGTACAAAATATAATCCACTTAATTATATAAAATAATATGGGACAAGTATTAATCGGGTTACTACTGACTGTCGGCGGGGCCTTCTGCGTAATCAAGACCGAATGGTTAGTTAATAATTTTGGGCGCATTGCCTGGTTTGAGGAAAAATTAGGTACCGATGGTGGCTCTAGGCTAGGATATAAATTAGTCGGTATCGTTTTATTATTCGTCGGAGTCATTGTTATGACTGGTAGCGGTAATGACTTTATGAGCTGGATATTATCACCATTCCTCAAATATAACCAACCTCAATAATCAATAACTAGCCCACTCTCTTGACCGAAGATAAAACAATTGATAATCTCTTTATATCTCATACTAACGGTTGGAGATGCGGGCCCTTAGCTCATCTGGTAGAGCACCTGCTTTGCAAGCAGGGGGTGGCAGGTTCGAGTCCTGTAGGGTCCACAAAAAATAAACCCCATAACTTTAAAAGCTATGGGGTTTTGTTTATGCTTTGAATATTTTTTACTATTCAAAATAAGTTATTCCATTTTCTTCATTCAACTTTCCGCCAATAAAAGCAGAAACGAAATTAGGAGGAGTGGTTTTTGTTTTTTTAAATACTACCATCGTCCTTCTTAAATTATCCGCCTGACCAATATTTTCTAAGGCAATCAGCTTAAAATATTCAGACGCGAATATGCGCGTTAAAGTATTGGGACCGATACGCCAAAAATCAACCGGATATTCGTGTTTAGGAAAAGACTTTCCCGGAACAGTTATAAAAATATAACCGTCAACCTTACAAATACGAACCATTTCACTTAGCGCCCGCCAAGGATGACGAGTATGCTCTAATAATTCAATTGCCCAAACTTGATTTTGGCTTTCATTAGTAAATACTTTTTGAAGATTTTCCGCATCAGCAACAATATTATCTACTTCAGAGACATATTCCAAATCAACATTAATAATTTTTGCGCCTTTGGTAGCAACGATAAATTGTTGTTTTTGATGTTCTTCTAAAAGTCCCAGGACTTCGCCACGAGCAGAACCGAGATTAACAATAGAATCAGCAAAATTGATAAGAGGTGATACTTCATCATAAAAGAACTCAATAACTTCCGGCATGCCCGGATAAGTTAAATCCAGATTCTCAACCTCCTTAATTAAGGGAGAATATTTTTCGGGATTAAAGCGACTAACATACTTATTAAAAACTAAGTGCCGAGAACCATCCTCGCTACTTATGGGCGAGAAACTCAAACGCCAAAGTAATTTTTGAATTCTAGCGTTAGTCGAAGAGTCAGCTAAATAAAGAAAAACACGATCAATCCCTTGGTCTTTTAATTTACCCAGCAACAAAGCGATAGACCGTTCTTCAAAGCCTAAGTCCATAGAGCTACAAGAAAAAGTAGCATTTTCAATAGTTGCCACCCTATCATTAAAATTAACGACAAAAGCGCCAATAAGCCCCAATGGATTTCCT
The DNA here is from genome assembly GCA_038323715.1 of Patescibacteria group bacterium. Taxonomy (GTDB): domain Bacteria; phylum Patescibacteriota; class Patescibacteriia; order Patescibacteriales; family UBA12465; genus UBA12465. Next base: position 6,611 of record JBBQHF010000015.1, on the reverse strand, counting down.
TGATGCGAAGCGGAAACCGCATAAACAACTCTCCCCTGATTAATTTTATGAAATAGATTATCCAAGAGAAGCTCTTCATCATGTTCAATCGGAGGGTTGAAATTTAAACGATGAGTAGTAAATAATAACTTTGCCAAACGATATAAATTATTTACTGGGGGGACAGCAACACAAATTTCTTTCTTTAAAGATTCTTGTATTTTGTTGGTAGCCCCCGAACCAAATAACGAACGTTCGTTAATTTTAGCGCGATAACGATTTTGCCGCCTCTTAATTTCAGAAGGAAGCTCCTTTCTTCTAACATCAATCGCTGGGATGCCTGATAAAAATCCCATCATTTCTGGCTCTAAAACATGAAGATTGGGAAATTGTATTTTCACCGCGTTACGGTTAATAACATTATCATCAATAAAAACAGCAGTTTGAGGCAAAATATCGGTCATCTTTAAAAGATTATCAATATTTTGAACTTTTGGTTCCCAATTAGCCACCACATAAGTAAAGATGTCCTTATTTATTCGCAACAACTCTAAAGTTCGCGATACTTCATCCTTATCATTTTTAGAAACGATAAAAATTTGTACCCCCTTACTATAAAGAAGCTCAATTACTTCTAAGCGTCCCTTGTTAAGAACCAGCTCATCGTCATGTACAATCGTTCCCTTCCACAGGGTTTCATCTAAATCAACAAAAACAGCGGCAATTTTCTTTGCCGTTAATAACTTCTTTGGTAATTCCATGATAATTTTTATTTTTATGGTTAATATAAATTTTTAAAGAACCCATCAATAATATAACAAAAACAAAGAAATGTCAATATAAAAAGCCCGCTGACCAGCCGGCCTTATTAATAAAAACTGATACTGAAGACTAGTACCCGAGTTCAATTATCTTATTTATTAATTTTGTATAACTTAGTCCGGTATCCATCATTAACATCGGAAACATTGAAATATCAGTAAAACCAGGGAGGGTATTAATTTCGTTCAAATAAATTTTACCTTCATATAGAAAAAAGTCTATTCTAGAGAATCCTTGGCAATTAAACAACTGGTACGCCTCAGCCGCTAAGCTACGGATTTGTTCAACCTGTTTCATATTTATTTTAGCGGGAATAATCGCTTGGGCCTGACCTAATTGATATTTATCTTCATAATTATAGAAGTCCTTTGCCAATTGTAATTCTCCTGGTCGAGAAATAATTAATTCTTGATTGCCCAAAACCGCAACTTCAATTTCCTTAGGGCTTTTCAAGCCTCTTTCAATTACTAATTTTGAATCATGTTTCTTGGCCAAATTTATAGCCTTAGCCAAATTTTCTATTTTATCTACTTTAGTAATCCCGACCGAAGAACCAGAGTTAGCCGGCTTAATATACCAAGGCAACGGCAAATTTTTTGTCACATCGCTTAAAATTGCAGCAATTTCTTTTTTATTTTGACGTTTAAAATCTATTACCCGATAGGCTACTTGTTTTATGTTTGATGATTTTAATAAATCTTTAAATACCGCTTTATCCATACACAACGCCGAACCCAAGACGCGGCAACCACAGTACTTTATTTTTTGCGCTTCAAAAATAGCCTGCAAAACTCCATCTTCGCCATACTTTCCGTGAGTCATTAAAAGAGCAATATCAAATGTTTGAGAAAAATTTTCAATAATTAATTTATTTTTCAAACTACAAATTAATTTATTAATATCTTTTACTCGATAAAATAGTTTATCTTTTTTATTCCAAAAAATAAGTACCAACTCATACTTCTTATAATCAAAATTTTTAACAACATTTTTAGCGGAAACAATCGAGACTTCCGATTCATTACCAAGACCACCAAAGAATAAAGCAATTTTTTTCATATGTTTTTATTATAATAATATTTTAACAAAAAATCAGTTTTTTGAATATACAATCACACTAAATTATACCTGTTAATAAACTGGTCTTGATTTTTTTTGCTAACTTATCTAATATACCAACATACCAAAATTTCAGAGCATGATAAAAATGTGTCTTGTCTTGATTCTGAGTTTCGGTCCGTTCTCACAAATTGAGAAATTGGATGTATTGCTTAAAAGCCCTAGGCTAGTACAAGCAAACTTTCAATCAAATGATTGGCCAGTGATTATTGCCATTGAATCACCTGTCCTTTTAAATCTCAACATTGTTGAACAAACGGCGCCAATTTTTGCCGGTGCCAAGCAATTGCCATCCCAAACTGGGAACAATCACAGAAATGCGCCACGGCAAAAGTACAAACTCAAAGGTATAATAGTAAATGAGGAAGCTATTATGCCCACGACCTCTCAAATTTCCTCTATTAAAGAGACGGATAAAAAACCTTAAAACCGATCTTTAATCGCGACCCAAGCCTAAAAAATAGGCGATTTAATACGAAGGCAGTTCATCAGAGCTGCCTTTTTTCTTTGCCAAAACACTCAGAAATGATAAACTAATATTATGTCTAAAACTAAACCAAAACTGATAATTATTGATGGTAACGCCATAATCCATAGGAGTTTTCATGCTCTGCCACCAACTCTCCGAACTAAAGATGGGGTTTTGGTAAATGCGGTTTATGGTTTTACTTCTTTTTTATTAAAAGCCTTAAACGAATTTCACCCAGAATATGTCATTTTGACATTGGATAAAGCGGGTAAAACTTTCAGGCACGAAGCCTATCCTGAATACAAGGCCACTAGAACTAAGGCGCCGGATGAGCTTTACGAACAGATTCCACTAGTTAAACAAGTGGCTAAGGTCTTTGATATTCCTATCTTTGAACTATCTGGTTTTGAGGCGGACGATTTAATTGGAACTTTGAGCAAGCGGGCAGATTCTGAAAAAAATCTAGAAACGATTATTATGACTGGTGATATGGATACGCTCCAATTAATCAGCGATAAAACCAAAGTTTATACCATGAGCCGTGGCTTATCAGACAGTGTTTTATATGATGCTACTAAAGTTAATGAACGATATGGCTTAAGCCCAGAACAAATTGTTGACTATAAAGCTCTTCGGGGCGACCCGAGCGATAATATTCCTGGCGTCAGAGGCATTGGCGAAAAAACTGCCGTAGAATTATTACAAAATTTCCAAACTTTAGATGGTGTTTATCAAGCGGCCGCTAAAAGCGATAAAAAAATTAAAGCGCGAACCTTGGAATTGCTTACAACCTCTAAAAAAGAAGCTTTCTTAAGCCAAGAGCTGGCAACTATTAACTGTGAGGCGCCAATTAAATTGGAATTAGACAAAGCACGCTTTGCTAATTTTGATTTAGACAAAGTTTTAAAATTATTTAGTGACTTTGAGTTTCGCTCTCTGCTTGGACGCGTTAAAGAAGTGCGCGATCATTTAGAAAAAGCCCATCAAAGTGGCGACAGTGGCGCCCAAGAGCTGGAAGAAAAAATTAAGGCCAAGGGCCAAAGTGCTAATTACAATTTTTTAAAAACTGACAAGGAATTTAATGAACTATTAAAAAATTTAGCCACCCAAAAAGAATTTGCCTTTAAAATTGAAACCACCGATACTAACCCTCTTAACGCGGAGCTAATAGGAATCTCGTTTTGCTTTAAAGCGAACGAAGCCTACTTTATTACCGGTGATAAACAACAATTAGAAAAATTAAAACCAATTTTTGAAAATAAAAACATCAAAAAAATTGGTCACAATTTAAAATTTGAATGGCGTTTTTTAAATACCCTGAATATAAATTTAAACGGAGTTGATTTTGATGTAATGATTGCTTCTTATTTATTAAGCCCGGGAGAAAGACGCCATGATTTAGACGCGCTCGCTTTTTCAGAGTTGGGAATAGAAAAGATAACTGCTAAAAATATCCAGGCCATCGAACCAACTCAAATGAGCCTTGATTTTAGTGGGCCCGACCCGGAAAAGTTAAGTCTTTTCGCCTGTGAAAATGTAGATTTAATAATTAAACTTAAAAAAATCTTAGCGGCTAAATTAAAAAAAGAAGAATTAGAAGATGTATTTAATAAAATAGAAATGCCGCTTACTGTCGTCCTAGGAAAAATGGAAAATAACGGCATTAAAATAGATTTAAAACCATTAAATAAAGTGGCGAAAGAAGTTAACGGCAAACTTAAAAAATTAGAAATAAAAATTCATAAATTAGCTGATTCTGAATTTAATATAAACTCCACTAAACAATTAAAAGAAATTCTCTTTGAAAAACTAGCGATTCCAACGAGTGGAATCAAAAAAACTAAAACCGGATTTTCAACCGCTGAAGAAGAATTGGGAAAATTGCAAGATTTGCATCCAATAATTCCGCTACTTCAGGAATATAGAGAATTAAACAAATTGGAAACAACCTATTTGAACGCCCTCCCAAAAATGATAAACGAGAAAACTGGAAAAATTCATACCAATTTTAATCAAACCGTCGCCGCTACCGGCAGACTATCTTCTAATGACCCGAACTTACAGAATATCCCCACAAGAACGGAAGAGGGTAAAAGAATAAGAGAAGCTTTTGTCGCCAGTGAAGGCTTTAAATTAATCAGTTATGATTATTCCCAGATTGAATTGCGTTTAGCGGCCCACATGTCAAAAGACAAAAAAATGATAGACGCTTTTAATGCCGGAGCCGACATTCATACGGCGACTGCCGCTGGTATAAATGGCGTTGACATTCAAGCTGTCACCAAAAAAATGCGCCAAGAGGCCAAGGCAGTTAATTTTGGAATTTTATATGGACAAGGAGCACACGGATTAAGCCAAGGCGCCGGCATCCCTTATTATGAAGCGAGCCAATTTATTAAAAAGTATTTTGAAACTTATCCGAGCATAAAAAAAATGATTGACGGCTTTATTAAGCAAGCCCAAAAAGATGGTTATGCAATTACCATGTTTGGCCGTAAGCGCCCTTTACCTGACATGAATTCCAATATGCCAATGATTAGAAAAAGTGCTGAAAGGATGGCAATCAATACTCCCGTGCAAGGCTCAGCGGCTGATTTAATAAAGATGGCCATGATTAAAATAGATGAGCTGATAGCCGAGAATCAAAAAGACATTAAAATTCTTCTCCAAGTTCATGATGAATTGATTTTTGAGATTAAAGAAGATAAAATAAAACACTACTCACCCCAGATAAGAGAAATCATGCAAAATAATGTAACCTTAAAAGTACCGATTTTAGTTGATGAAAATATTGGCAATAATTGGGGGGAGCTAAAATAAACATATGAAAAAATCCATTAACGAAAATAAAATAAAAATTGCCCTACTAGGTTTAGGAATGGATAATCTAGCACTTTTGCATTTACTAGACACAAATAACGCACCAGCAGAAATTACCATTTGTGATTTTCGTGATAAAAACAAATTACCAAAAATAAAATTAAAACATTTAGCAATAAACTACCGCCTGGGTAGTGAATTTAACAAAAATTTAAGCGACTTTTCTATTCTCTTCCGCGCTCCTGGGTGGCCAGTAAATTGCCCCGGAATTTCTGCCGCTTTAAAAAGCGGAAAAACAAAACTTTCTAGTCCTTTAAATTTATTTTTAGACCTAGCCCCTACAAATAATATTATTGGAGTAACCGGCACTAAAGGCAAAGGCACTACCGCCAGTTTAATTTATAAAATTTTAATAGCGGCTAATAAAAATACGCAGAAAAAAGTTTTTTTAGGAGGAAATATTGGCATCGCTCCTTTATCTTTTTTAAGAAAAGTAAAAACCGGAGATTATGTTATCTTAGAGCTATCCAGTTTTCAATTAGAAGATTTGGAGTCCTCTCCAAAAATAGCCGTGATTACCAATTTATTTAAAGAACATCTTGCTCCCGCCGATCCCAATAACCCAAATTTTCACCCTTCCCTAAAGAAATATTGGCAAGCAAAATTAAATATCGCCAATAATAAAAATAATAAATATTTGATTATCAACGAGACTCTAAAAAATGAAATAAAAAAAGAAAAAGTATTTGGTAAAATAATTTATTTTCAAGCAAGCAACTTGCCGTCTAAACTAACCGGCGACTACAACCGCCAAAATATTGCGGCCGCGATAGAAGTTGCTAAAATATTAAACATCAAAGCAGAAATATATAAAAAAGTAATCGCTAATTTCCAAAATTTAGAACATCGTTTAGAATTAGTAGCCGAGATAAATGGAATAAAATATTTTGATAATAGTTTTTCCACAACACCGGAAAGTACTGAGCTTGATTTAAAATCTTTTAAAGAAGATATTATTCAAATTGCTGGTGGAGCCGATAAGGGGGCGGATTTTAAATCATTAGCGAAAACAATCAAACAAAAAACTAATTTTTTAATTCTCCTCCCCGGACAAGGTTCAAATAGAATTCAAGCAGAATTAGAAAAAATAAAATTCCCCAAGAATCAATTTGCCGTCGCCAAGGATATGCTTGAAGCAGTGCGTATCGCCAAGCAAAAAGCTAAGCCGGGCTCAGTGGTAATTCTTTCAACTGCTTGCGCCAGTTTTGGAATTTTTAAAAATTACAAAGAAAGAGGGGATTTATTTAAAAAATATGTTAGGTCTTAAAAATAAGAATCAAAAAATAAATAATGCGCAACCGAAAAATATTATCGGCGTGTTTGATTCTGGTTTAGGCGGGCT
>JBBQHF010000014.1:0-15339 GCA_038323715.1 Patescibacteria group bacterium | reverse complement strand
TTTAATTTAGCGACTTGGTCTTGATTCTCTTCCGTATTAAAATTTGGGTCAGCTAGGACGTTCGTGATATCTTTGGCGTGATCAGTTGCAAATCTAACTGCCATTTTATTTCTCTCGTTAGAATCTAAAACGGTATTAAGTTTTGCCTTCTCGGAAATGATGCGCGCGATATATAAAGAGTCATTAGGTTTAGCTTGGCTAAATAATTTATGACTAAAGACGCTGCTCGTTACTAAAACAACCATAAACATCCCTAGCGCAAAAACTGGCTTAGAGATAGCAGAAGAGATACTCTTTAAGTTAATCAAAAACACTGTCCAAGTAGAAAGTTCATTGCCCCCAGAGTTGGAAATTTGGGCTAAAAAAAGCTCCCGATTACTCCCTAACCAAGAGTTATCCGGATTCACGTTTTTTAGGTTATTTAGTTTTGAGATTAAATCTTTGTCAGTCATATACTTTAATATACGGAAGTAGACCAAAAACGTTACAGTTGCGACCTATGGTTGATGCTTATTTTTCGTCATTTTCTATTAATTCTTTTAGGGCTTTTAAAGCGCGGTGAAGTAAGACTCTAATATTGCCTCGACTTTTCTGAGTAACATCCCCTATTTCTTCTAAGGTTAAATCATTAATAAAGCGCATAATAATAATTTCGCGGTACTCTTCCTTTAAAAACGGCAGCTTACTAATAATGCGTTTGATATCTCGGTCATTATCTAATTTATCGGATTGGCTTAAATCAGCGGCAATATCCACGGGGTTTTTTTCATCATCAAGCGAAATTGGCTTATGGCTTCCCCGTTCGCGATAATAATCAATAATTGCGTTTCTGGCGACTTTATATAGTAAAGCACGCAAAGTTTTAGCGTCTTCTAGGGTATTGTTTTGGATATGGTTCCAGGTTTTTAGAAAGATTATTGAGGTTAAATCATTGGCCTCTTCACGGCTTCCTATTTTGAAATAAACAAAACGATTAATGTCTTTAACATTATCATCGTAAACCTTAGTAAAAATCTCCTTATCATGGCTTTTTAGGCGACTTAAGGTTTGCTTGTTCTTAAATTTTTTAATTATATTTGAAGACATTCTTTTAACAAAAAATAACGGGAAATACGAAAACCCGTCCAGTAACAATAATTTTTAATCTGCGCTTATTTTATCACGACTTTTTTTTAAAAGCAACTACTTTTTATACGGTTTATTTAATTTTTTACTTCTATTTTATTTATGGTTTATTTATAGTTTAGCTTGTTGTCGCCCTTGACTTATATTTAGGTTTAAAGTAAGATTTATAGACTTAAGTCCAGAAAGTAATAGACTTAAACTAGACATTGCTCTTGAGCCATTCTAACTTAGCCAATATTTTTTAAGACTTAAGTCTACAATATTTTAGACTTAAGTTAAAAAAGCATGGAAAAACAGCTTTCTACAATGGAAAATGTTTCACACCCGATTTGGATATCAGTATCTGAGGCGGCTGGTTTAGGTGGCGTTCAAGGCAAGACTATCCGTCGCGCCTTAAAGGACGGTAAGGGCAGCTTGGTGTTTAAGATTGTTAAAAATAGATATCAAATAGAATTAGGTTCCCTAATTATATTTTTACACCGGAACACTAAGCTCAATAATAAATTACAAGATTTTGGCCTCGGGCAATATATTAGTCAGTGGAAAGAGTTTAAATAAAAATCACCCAGGATTCCGTCCGGGTGATTTTTTATTTGAGAAACTAATTCTCTTTTAACGGTTGTATCTTAGGGATTAAAGAACAGTGTCTTTAACAGCCTTTGATAAACGGAATTTAACAACTGTCTTAGCAGGTATTTTTATAGTTTCGCCAGTTGCAGGATTACGTCCTTCTCTAGCTTTCCTTTTTACCTTAACTAATTTACCAAATCCTGGAACGATACATTCGCCAGTCTTCTTTACTTCTTTGTAAACAACATCAGCAATGATGTCTAATAAAGTAGCAATTTGCTTCTTGCTCATTTCTGCGCTTTCAGCTAAAGTTGCGATCATTTGGGATTTTGTCATTTTTGACATAATTTTTGCATGGGACTTAACCAGAAAGTCTTAATGACTTTAAAGAAAAATTCCTTTTAATAAATATTCAATGTTTATAAGGTTATTATAGCACACCCTAAAAATAATGCCAACAAAAACAAGTAAACTTAATTACTCGGTTTTTTGGGGGCCGATTTTATTTTAAAAGACGCTAAAAATGTGGCGATTGGCATCGAAGCCATAACGCCAATGCTACCAACTAAAGTCCTAACAACTTCGGTGGTAATAATTTCGGTATTCAAAGTCCTCGCTAAAGTAAGGCCGGTGTTTTCATTAATTACAAATAACATTAAGAGTGGTAAGGCGGCGCCAGCGTATGTTAAAAACAAGGTATTAATAATGGCGCCTAAATGAGTATTACCTACTTTGTAGGCGAGCTTAAATATTTTTCTACTGGGTAAATTAGGGTTAGCCATTCTAATACTATCTACCGCCTCTATTTGTCCTAGAATAATATCGTCTAAAACTCCAATCGCTCCAATTATCATTCCAGCAAGTAGTAGTCCGCGAAAATTTATTTCTGCTTTTCCGGCGCCAACTAAGAAAATTGCCTCTTCCGAAGATAGTCCAGTTAAGCGCGTTAAGTTAGTAAAGACGATAGAAAGAATTAAAGTAATGATTAGAGATAGTAAAACTGTAAAAATTGCGAGATGAGATTTTTTATTAAAACCTTCGGTTAAATAAATAATAAAAAACATTATCATGAGGCCTCCAATTAAACTAATAATAAATGGGTCATGACCATTTAAAATTTGCGGCAACATGAATTTGATAATTACAAAGAAGCTGGCGATTAAACTAAGTAAAGCCTTAAATCCTTTAAAACGACCAATTATAACCACTGATAAGATAAAGATAATCGTTAGTAGATATATTGGTCCACTTCTGACAAAATCAACGATATAAAATGTTTCTTGACCGGTTTCATCTACAAAGCCATCCACAAAAACCTTATCATTCTGTTTATATAAATTGGCATCACCAACCTCAATCTCTGAAATTCCGTAGTAAGTTGCTTCTTGTCCTTTTCTAGCGCCATCTAGAATTATAAAATGTAAATTTTGTTGTGTATATTTCGTCCCATCTTCTCTGGTTTTTTCATCCTGGCCTTCAATCTTTAATATCTTGGCTTTAAAATGTGAAGCCCCTTCAGTTTGGGCGCCCGCATTTTGATATTTTGAGCCTGAGCCGCCGTCTGAATCTTGAGCCTGAGCTGAAAGCGTAAAAGTTGAAAAAGCTAAAATTAAAAAAGAAAGAAGAAGGGTGGTTGTGAATAATAATTTTTTCATATTAATTAAGCTCGCGCTTTATTAATGATAGATTTTCCTAAATATGATAATAACAACATTAGTCCGCCAAATAAAATGATAGTTGCACCCGATGGTAAGTCTAAATAATAAGAGACAATGAGACCAAGAACAACAATTAAGAATGAGGCGATAACGGCAATAATAATAAATTTTTTAAAAGAGGTGGCAAATAAACGACTAATAGCGCTCGGGATTACTAGCAATGCGCTTACTAAGACCATTCCTACTAGTTTAATACTTAAAATAATAGAAACCGCCGTCGCAATATAAAGTAATAAATCATATAAACCCGGTTTTTTTCCTGATAAATGCGCACCAATTGGATCAAAGGTGGCAAATAAAATCCGATGATTAAATATTGCCAGAAAGCCAAGAATAATTATTCCGCCAGCTAGGATTGCTTTTAAATCAGTCCAACTAACTGCTAAAATATTACCAAACAAATAACTAATTAATTCTGGTTGATATCCCGAATAAAAATGGAGCATTACTACGCCCAGAGCCATTCCCATAGTAAAGATAATCGCAATTGCCATATCGCCCGAGAGATTGGTTTTTTTCTCTAAAAAATAAATACCAGCTGCGATAAATACTGACAGAACCATGGCAGTCGGAATCGGTGCCCAGCCTAACAGAATAGCGAGGGCAATCCCCGCTAAAGAAGCGTGCGCCACGCCGTCACCAATAAAACTCATTTTTTTAGTAACGACAAAGGTCCCCAGCCAACCAAGTATTACTGAAATAAGACCGCCAGCTAGTAGCGCTCTTATCATAAATGGATATTGTAGTATTTCCAGCATACTATTTATGTGAATGATATAAGCCAGCGCCAATACCGTATAAATTTTTTAAAGTCTCGGGGTTAATAACTTGTTCCGGGCGTCCAAAACAAACCATGCGCTTGTTCAAACAAACCACAGTTTTAGCATATTTATTGACGATGTTTAATTCATGCGAAACTATTAGACAAGTTGTTCCGCGCTTTTCATTAATAGTTCTAATTAAATCGTAGATAGTTTTTTCTCCAGAAATATCAATTCCAGTAGATGGTTCATCAAAAATAAGTAAATCTTTTTCGTGGAGTAAGGCGCGAGCAATCATCATCCTTTGAAACTCTCCGCCCGATAAAGCTCCTAGTTTTTTATGCTCCGAATCTTTGAGGCCAACTTCAGCTAGGGCTTTAGTGATATTTGGGCCACTGTGCTTTTTTTGTCCACATCTTTCTAAATCCATAAATTCCCTCACGGTTATTGGGATTAAGCGGTCAAATTCGAACTTCTGAGGGACATAGCCGATTAAGTGCTTCCCGATTTTAGGTGTTTGCCCGTCAATTAAAATAGAGCCAGAATGTGGCTCGTATAAACCAATTATTGTTTTCAGTAGGGTCGTTTTTCCGCTTCCGTTCGGCCCAATAATTGCGACGATATCTCCTTTAGCAATCGAAAAAGAAACGTCTTCAAAAGCGGAGACGCCATTAAATTTATAACTTAAGTTTTCTATTTTTAGGAAATCTTTATTCATTTATTTTAAAGCTTCGTAGATAGAATTAATATTAAAATCCATTGTGCCGATATAACTGGCCTTGTCTTTCATTCCTCCAATTGGGTCAAGTGAATATACTTTTAAGTTTAAGTCTTGGGCGAGAGCGGAAACAGTGGACCCCGCTAGTTGCGGCTCCACAAAGACAGCCTTTATTTTATGCTCTTTTACGACATCCTGCAAGTCTTTAAGATACTGAGGGCTAGGAGATTTTCCCGGGAAAGGCTCAAAAGTAGCGGCAATTTTAAGGCCGAAGTGACTAGCAAAATATCCCCAAGCATCATGAAAAACGACAAGCTCTTTATTATTTAAACTAGCTAGTTTCTCTTGCCAAATTATATCTCTCGCTTTTATTTCTTCTTTATAGTTATTTCCCTGTTCCTGATAGTAAGCGGCGTTGGTATTATCTTGTAAAGATAACTCTTGGACTATTTCGTCCACCATTATTAAGGCATTTGTGGGGTCAAGCCAATAATGGGGGTCCAAATTATTATTATCACTGTTTACTTGCGCTTCAAACGGCTTTAGAACAATAGTTTGTGACAAGTCTATTACTTTCAAGTCTTTATTGCCCGCAGAGACTAGATTAGTTACCCAAGAGTCAACTTCTCCACCAATTTTAAACATGACATCAACATTTTGGATTTCCTTGGCTTGTGAGGGTGAGGCTTCAAAAGTATGAGGGCTGGAACCGGGAGGAAGAATTAAAATCGCGTCTATTTTATCAGCTCCGACGCGGCGCACAATATCGTGTAACGGGAAAATCGTGCTCGCAACTTTTAATCTTTTAGGGGCGCCAGTATTATTACTGGAAGTATTTACCGGTTTTATGGAGCAAGCCGAAAAAGTAAAGGTAAGAAGTAGTAGGCTTAAAATTAAACCAATTTTTTTCATAATCTTATTTCATTGAGGCTGATAAACGGGCTTTAGATTTATTGTTATGTATAGAAAGGAAGAAAAATAAACCAAGTAAAGTTATCATGACCACTGGTGAAAACCAAAACGGGAATTCCTGGCCAAAACTTTCTAACATCATAATAGTTCCTAATACCCCAATAGCGTACATCGCACCATTTTTCAAAAATTCGTATTTAGTTATTACGTCTATTCCTCTGATTGTCAGCTCTCTGACCACAAAAGCCCCTAAGCCGTTTCCTAAAATAATAAGGGGAATACTAAGCGTAAAAGCAAAAGCACCAATAACGCCGTCAATCGAAAACGAGGCATCTAACACTTCCAAATAAATTATTTTGCTCCAAGCACTCATTGACGGGTCCAATAATTGTTTTTCTTTTTCTTCAGCATTTTTTTTAAAGCCGTCAGTAATAAAGAAAGCGGAAACACCGATTGTCGCGGCTAAGGCTAAAGCAGAATTTTCTTTTAGAGAATAATAAACGACTCCAGTCGTCACTAAAGAGGCGATGGCATAAAACCAAACTCCTTGACGATGAATAAAACCCTCAGCCATAAAGGCGTATTTCTTTTCTTCTAAAAATAACCAGGATAAAAATACTAGGAATAAGTAAATGCCGCCGCCAAGCAGTAGTAATGGCTTTGATTTTTCTAGATATTCTTTTATTTCCGGGCTATTGGAGAAAGTGGCGGTGATAACTTGCCAAAGCCCTAAATCAGGATTAGCTATCCAAACTATAACGAATGGCAAAACTCCTCTAACAACAAATACGGCGAAAAAAAGGCCCCAAAATAGGAAAATTTTGCGATATTTTTCCGGCATTGTTTTTAGAACATGCGCGTTTACGACCGCATTATCAACACTGCTTATAATTTCAAATATACAGAGACCAATAACAACTACGATGACATTAATGAGCATAGTTTTATATGTTTAAAATAAATTTAGAGTTTTCCTAAATCTAGCTCCTCGGTAAAACGAATTTTTTCTACAAATTCCGGCATATGACTAACCATTATAATTGAGCCTTCAAAGTTATTAATTGCTTCGGCTAATACGGGAAGATGACGGAAATTGATGTGATTAGTTGGCTCATCAAGAATTAATAACCCCGGTTGTATGAGCACTAAATGAGCAAAAGCTAATAATCCTTTCTGCCCTTCTGATAAGGCGGCTATTTTATGCCCCATTAATTCTCCACTTATCAAAAAGCCCGCTGCTACTGAACGTATTTCTTGTTCCCCAAGGCCGCTAGCGGCACAATTTTTTAAGGAATCAAAAACATTTTCTTGAAAATCTAAAGTTGAAAAATCCTGGCTATAATAACCAACCCTGACCCCATCTAAAATATGTTGTCCTTCTTGTTTGCCGGAAACTAAAGATCTAAGCAGAGTACTTTTTCCGATTCCATTGGGACCAATAACTAAAAGACGGTCTTTCTTTCGTAAAACTTTGTGAATATCGGTCAGTACCGGTTCATGATGTTTAATTATTTTAATTTTCTGTAAATTGACAATTTCTCCAGTAATGTCTTGCACCGGAATTTCAAAGTCACGAATAGTTTTATCTTCCCTTCTAACATCAACCTTATTTTCTTCTAATTCTTCGGTCTCTACTTTCATTTTTTGCGCTAATTTACGCATTTTGCCACCCTTATGAGCGAAGAAGTTAACTTTTTCTTTCCTGTCTATAATCTGTTTTTCCATTTGGGCATTTTGACGTTGCTCTCTTTCAACTCGTTTGCTTATTTCCTCAACCACGGAATAATAATCCCCAACATACATCTCCGTCTTATGAGTAAAGCTATCAAGATAAATAACGCCCTCAGTAAAGCAATTTAAAAAATCCGCATCATGAGAAATAACCATCACCGTTTTATCGTAAGTCAGTAAAAAGCCAATTAAATGGTCTATGCCCGCCTTGTCTAGATTATTAGTCGGTTCGTCTAGTAATAATATATCCGGACTTTCTAATAAAGAATAAGCGAGTAGAATCCTGGCTTGTTGACCACCAGACAAATCACCAACCTTTCTATCAAGCGGGATGTCAAAATTAACCGCGTCCAGCGCTTTGGCAATTAAACTTTTGATATTACCAGGGACTGTTTCAAAGTTTTTAGAAAAGTATTCTAGAACAGTTAATTCATTATCTTCCCGGGCCACAGTTTGGCGCGCAGTCCCAATAGTCGCATCGGCGGCCACTGAAATTCTACCAGCCTTAGGCTCTAATTCCTTTTTTATGAGCGCAAAAATTGTACTTTTCCCGGCCCCATTTTGCCCCATTAAGGTTACTTTGGCGCCTTGACGCAAACTAAAATTAGCCTCATCAAGAATGGGCTTTTTATGAAGATATTCAAATTTTACTTCATCAAATCTTAAAACGACTGCTTCTGCCATAATATATTGCTAAAAAATTAAAAAGATACTGATATAATATAGCTAATAATTAAAAAAAATACAACCCAGAATTAATAAATTAATTTTTAGGGAGATTAGAATCTCTTTAAAATCTTTTTAGTGATTAATAAATAAAGCAGATATACGAGAACGAGCCCGCCCAAAACTAAACTAATTGTGTATTCGCTTTTAGCAATTATTTTATTAAGCTCTACATAGGCCTGGCTTGAATAATATCCGACAAATATAAAGAAGGTTGATTTAACAATTGATATCCCGAATGCTGGCCAAAAGAATTTTTTAAATTGTGGTCTAAAAGCGCCAATCGCTACCGATCCAATCGGCCCAGTTAAAGGCGACATTTTAGCAATTAAAACCGCATGAAAAGTTTTTGTTTTTAAAATTTCTTGGGTCTTTTTTATTCTTTCATCAGTTAGACCAAAAAATCTAAAAAATTTAGAGCGAATTAAATTATGACTACTATAACCAATAAAGTAATAGATTAAATCCCCGCCAATATCAGCTAAAATGGCTAAAGCGATGATAATATAAAGATTAAAAAAACCGAGCGCGGTAACTACTCCGGCGGCAATAGTCGTAATTGGTCCTTCAATGGTCGCGGCCACTAGAAATATCAAGTAGCCATGTGAAATAAGCCAAGGAACTAAGACAGCAAGATCGTGTGAATTCATATTTATAAATAAGCTGGAACTTTCAAAAGTTCGTCAACGGTTAAAAATTTATAACCTTGTTTTTTTAATTCAGGGATAATGATATCAATAGCGCCAATGCTTCCAGCCCTATCTCCACCCTTAGTATCAAAGCCATCATGGAAAATGATAATGCGACCGGGCTTGGCTACTTTAAGAGCGTCAGCGGCTATTTTAGAAGCCGAGGCGTGCCATATTTCCCAGTTAGAACAGAAAAATCCAGAAACGGGAGTTAGTTTATGATGTGTTAAACTTTGCAATAAATAGGAATGTTTAAATAACCACGGAGGACGATACAAGGCTGGTTTTTTCCCAGTAATTTTTTCAATAATATCTTGCGCTTGAGAAATTTCCTTTTCAAATTTTAGCGTTTTAAAGTGATTAGTAAATTCATGACCGTAAGAATGATTACCAATAACATGCCCTAATTGAACGACTCGGTTTGCTAATTCCGGAAAGCGCTCAACATTCTTGGCGGGCATAAAAAAAGTCGCTTTAACGTCGTGTTTAGCTAAAATATCCAATAATTCTTCGGTATAGGGCGGATTAGGACCGTCATCAAAAGTTAAGGCAATAACTTTTGCGCTAGTGTGTATCTTGCTAGGAAAATAACCAAAAATTTGAGTCCTAGAATAAATAAAAATATAATACGCCAGAAGAATCAACAAAATTAATATTGGTAGAATAAAATACATTTTAAATTTTTTGACTTATTTTTTCGTCTTCATCCTCATCCTTACGAATTCTGGGAAAAGGAGAAACTATACTGCGTCCTGTTATTTTTCTAAAGGTATAATCAAAAATATAATAAAATATTAAAATAACAAAAATATTATATAATAAACCTTTTTCTAAACGTCTAGCTGATGTCAAAACAGCGTTAGTTCTTAAAAATATGATTTTACCTTCTTTTTTTAATGCCTTTAACAGAGCCACCTCATCGCCGCCTTGATCTAAATTTAAATCATAACCATGCCAAGAGTTCTTTTTAAACGCCGTGTTACTGCCTGGTATATAAATTAAACGCCCACTTAGTTTATAGATGATGTTGGTAATTCCAAATAATAAAGCCGTAAATTGTTTTCCCCACCAAGGACCATCAAAAAATTTAAATGAACCAATCACGGCAACCGCTTCTGGATTTTTTTCAAAAGTATTTATGATACGCGACAACCAATCCGTAGTAAAAAATGAATCAGCATCCGTTTGAACAATAATATCTCCATTAGCCGCCCTAGTCCCGGCTTCACGAGCAAAAATTACACCGGGCTGTGATTCAAAAACTACCCGCGCTCCATTTTCTTCGGCTAATTTCCCAGTGTTATCAGCACTATTGTTATTAGCGACAACAATTTCCATTTGTCCCTTATAATCCTGTTTTTTTAAGGATTGCAGGCATCTGACGATGTTTTTTTCTTCATTGTAGGCCGGGATAACAATAGAGACTAATTTAATTGTCATATTTGTATGGTATTTTGAGCTAAAAAACTGTTATTTAGAGAAAAAATCTTTAGAAATAACTAAATTCTGGATATTTAACTGATTCTTTAAAATGCCTAATTCAGTAAATTTATCAGACAGCTTCTGAAAAGCCTGGGGGTCTGTCTGTGCTGTTGTTCTATAAAGAGGATTTGGATAAGAGTCTACAAATTCTTTTTGTGAATCACTTAAATAGTTTTTTAGCATCTGGTTGGCTTCAGCTGGATTCTGATTAATAAATTCAATCGCTTTATCAATTGCGATTAACAATCTCTTGGTAATTTCTGGATTTGTATCAGCATATTCCTTTTTAATATTAAAACTACTAACAATATATTCCCCATCAAAAATACTAGGCAACTCAACTTCATTATTTAATAATTTAACAACTCCCTGTTTGAGAAACATACTTGTGGCTGGTTCTTCAATAAATAAGGCGTCCGCTCGTTTAGCGGAAAAAGCATCTATCTGTCCGGCGACATCCATCCCCACTATTTTTGTTGAATTTAAATCAACTCCTTTAGTTTTTAATATTTCTTCTAATAATATTTTATAAGCAATGGTTGGCAAAGTCCCAATATTTTTACCACTTAAATCCGCGTAAGACAAATTTTCTGGAGCATTAACTGGTAGGACCAGGGAGTGTATTTTATGATTTGCATCTTCAATCATCGGCGCTGTGAAGTAAAAATCATTTTTACCACTTGATATGACAGCATACATTGAAGGTGAGGAGATATAACCACCTAACTGAACACTTCCTTTAAGTAAAGCCCCAATTAATTGTTGTTCTGAACTAAACTTTTCTAATTTAACGTCTAAATTTTCTTCGGCAAAATACCCTTTATCTTGAGCAACTAATATTGGCAAACTGAACCATGAGGCATCATATCCAATAGTTAAGCTATCTTTTGGCACCACAGGCGCTGCCAATTTTGTAACTTTTGGATTTGTTAAGACTAGCAAACTGACACCAGCAATTAAAATAACAATTATTAAAATCGCGATTTTCTTATAATTCATAGTTGTTTAAAATTTAATATTTTACTTTTTAATATTTTATCATATATGTTTAAAAAATGGTAGTTTTCCCCTTTAAAATTAGGCTGATTCCCGCTGAAGTAAGCCACGCATTAGACTATTTCAATTTATTGCTAAATTTTTCCTCTAATTTTTTAATTTTCGGCGATATGATTAATTTGCAATATGATTGTTCAGAATTATTAAGATAATAATTTTGATGGTCATTTTCGGCGGTATAAAAAGCGATTAATGGCTTAATCTCGGTGGTTATTGGATTTTTAAATTCTTCAATTTCCTCTAAGTGGTTAATATGATTATGTGCCGCTTGCCACTGTTCATCGGAATTAAATAAAATTATTGATTTATATTGAGTGCCAATATCATTTCCCTGCTGGTTTGGGGTTGTGGGGTCGTGCAGGGTAAAAAATACTTCCAATAAGTCTTGATAACTAATAATATTAGCGTTATATTCAATTCTAATTACTTCGGCATGGCCAGTTATTCCAGACGAAACTTGTTTGTAGGTCGGATTAGGAGTCGTGCCGCCGGCATAACCTGATACAACCGAAGAAATACCAGTTAATCTTTGAAAAACTGCCTCTAAACACCAAAAACAACCGCCACCAAAAACAGCGACAGCCGCGTCTGGTGTAGATTTAAGTTGAGGAATAAATCTAATAGATAAAGAATTAACACAATGACGAGTATCTTTAGCTGTCATTTTTTCCCCCATAAAAACATGCCCCAAATGCGCGCCACAGAGCGCACAATTAATTTCTGTTCTTGCCCCATCTGAATCCGTTTGCCGATTTACGCGACCAGAAATTTCTTGATCAAAACTAGGCCAGCCACAATGAGCATCAAATTTGGACCCTGACTTATACAGAGGCGTATCGCAACGCCGACAAACATATAAACCATCAGCAAAAACCTTGTCGTATTCGCCAGTTCCAGCCATCTCAGTTCCCTTGTGAACTATTATTTGTTCTTCGGTCGCGGTCAGTTTATTAAATTTTAAATTGTTTAGTATCATAATTATAGTAATTACTGGAATTTTGAGCCGTTCAAATCTCCATTATTATTATAACCTCTCTGTTCCCAATAACCCTTATAATTAATATCGTCAGAAATTTCTATTTTAGTTATCCATTTAATCCACTTATATCCCCATTTTTGTTCGGCTACTAATTGCAGCGGAAAACCTCTCTCTGGCGGTAATTCTACGCCATTTAAATTATAGGCTAGGATAATATCATTATTTAAAACATAATCTATCGGAAAAGAGGTTGAATAACCATCTTGAGCATAAAAAATAATAGACTTTGCTTCTGGTTTTATGTCTAAATCAGCTATTAAATCTCTTACTAATAATCCTTTCCACAAAGCTTTAACACTCCAACCTTCAACGCAATCTAAGGTTACAATTTTTTGATAAACTGTCTTTTTTAGTAAGTCATCATAATTATAAGATGCACTTTTATTAACTAATCCGCCAACTTCTAAGCGATAGCTTCCCTTGTCAATATTTTGAACACCTTTTATAGAATTCTCTCTAAAATCAGTTATTGAGCCTAATTTCTCCCCGTTATAATCTTTAATTTCAACACCAGAAAGATTAATAGACTGATGAGTACTGCGCCTGATAATAAAATAATAACTAAAATATGCAAAGATAAGGGCAATGAAAATTAGTCCTACAATTTTAAATAATTTAGGGCTGATTTTATGTTTTAAATCTAAAAAGGAATAAAGCCATTTTCTTTTAATAATTAAATGCGTAACAATGGTAATTACTAACACAAAACCACTCCAATCATGCAGAAAAGCGAGCTGAGAAGCATTGATAAAGTTGTATATAAAGCTGAAATATCTTTGTATTTCTGGGATTCTTACAATGCCGGTTAGAGACACTACTAAAAATGAAAATAACATTAATAAAATGACAATCGGCTTTATGATTTTCATATAATCTATATTTTTTAATTTAGAACTTCAACCAGCTTGTTACCATCTATTTCAAAATATCTTGAAACTCCAATTGATGGCTCAACTGCAAATGAGTCGGTGACGGCTCTATTTTGGTAATTAACAATAATCTTACCATTTTGATATTCGGTAGATTGAGGAGAGACGCGGTCACCTAAAAGAATCGCGTTTGTGCCCGAATAACCATCACGTGAGCCAAGCGCAGCTACAACATAGAAAAAGGTTCCACTGCCGCTGGAGTCCTGGGCTAATAAAAAAGCCGTGTCTTCAAAGCCATCATTATTAAAATCGGCCATGACTTCATTCCCAAAATATTGAGTAATTTGTTTTGAGACTGAATCATCTGCAATTAGCTTTTCCGCCTGACCGTTAACTAAAGCGACGGCTTCATTGTCAATAAAATAAGTAATATTCTTGATATCTTTATTATTTGGGATAGATATTGGCGTTTGAGTTATGATAGATGATGTCGCGTTCTGTGAGATTTCTTCTTTAGCGCTCTCAGAAAGGTATGAAAATGAGGCGGCGAGATATAAGCCAGCCAAAACAATAAATGACAGAGAAATGCCAAATACCCACCTATCAAACTTGTTCGGGTTATTAAATAAATACCAAATACTGGCGGCAAATGTCAGGATTGAACCAATAGTAATTAATAAAAATCCGATTGGTATTAGTCCAAATGGTTCAATCAGAGTTCCATTAGCAGCGACTTGAGAGCCTATTATGGCAAACAAAATAAAACAGCACAGACCAAGAGCAAAGGCAACGAATGAGAAATAATAAATTTTTTTCATATTTATTTATAATAGATAAATTATATAGATAAGTTTTTTTGCAAGATTATCTCTAACCAAGACTGTCCCCTTAAATCATTTAATTCATTTTTTATAATAGTAAAATCGATAGCTAAATCTTCTATATCCTTTTTTGAATACAAATAATATGTCCTGGTTCCAAATTCATCTTCTTTTGTTATTTCAGAGTAACTATCAGCATATTTCATTGATAATCGCATAATACCATTGTTATTAAGCGCAAGCAGCGCGGCCGTCATAATCTTATGTAAACTATCCTTAGGTACATGGATTAATGAGGCAAAGGCAAAAATAATATCTAATTCTTTAGGGAAACTATAATTTTCAATATCAGCCACTTCAAATTTTCCCGTTGGCACTTTTTGTCGGGCTAATTCTACTAATTTTTCAGAGATATCTATTCCTAAATAATCACTAGTGTGTTTAATAATCTCCTCGGCATCTCGACCATTACCACAACCTATTTCTAAAATACTCGGATTTATTTTTTTTACTAGATTAATAACTTCTTCTATATTATCTGTTCGTGCGCCTAAACTATCAAATTTTTCCGCAAGTAATTTAGCGCTATTGTTATAGGTATTAATAGTTTGTATCTTTTTATTCATAATTTTAATATTTTATATAAAAATTATAACATATCTTTCTAAGGCGATAAACTCCCTAAAAAAATAGCCCCTGAAATAAGGCTATTTAAAACTGCTCGGAGGCTGGGATATAGTTGGAACAGAAATAGCTAAAATTATGTAAAAAAAGAGGCAAATTAATGCCCCTAATTATTATTCAACACTTTCAAGAAAAATTTGTTTATCAAACCCTCCCCTTTCTCGCCTTCTTTTATCCTTTAGGATTAAGATCTCCTCCTTATTAAGATTAAAGGCCTTAATAGTAGAATCAATAACCTCTAACAAATCTCCAAGTTCTTTAATTAGGTCTTTTTTGTCTTCTTTAGCTTCTAAGACTTCATTTGACTCTTCGACTAATTTTTTAAGCAATTCATATTTATACTCATCATCGCTCAAAATTCTTGTTTTAGGGATTTTATTCTCTTTTTGTATTATTTCGGGAATATTATCCCTTACTAATTTTTTGTAAATTTTCATG
>JBBQHF010000013.1:0-15831 GCA_038323715.1 Patescibacteria group bacterium | reverse complement strand
AGGATGCGACGAGCCGACATCGAGGTGCCGAACCAGGTCGTCGATGTGGACTCTTGGACCTGACTAGCCTGTTATCCCCGGAGTAGCTTTTATCCGATGAGCTTCCACCATCCTATATTGAATGGTCGGATCACTAAGTTCTGCTTTCGCAACTGCTTGACTTGTAGGTCTCGCAGTAAAGCTGGCTTGTGCCTTTACACTATCTCCCGGGTTTCCATTCCGGGATAGCCGACCTTGGTAAACGCCTCCGTTACTTTTTGGGAGGCATCCGCCCCAGACAAACTACCCACCAGACACTGTCCCCGCCAAATGACGGGTGAGAATTAAAAATATACAAGGGTGGTATCTCACTGGTGCCCGAAGGCTCCCACCTATTCTGAACAAATATATCCCTAATTCAATATCAAGTTGTAGTAAAGCTTCACGGGGTCTTTTCGTCCAACTATGTTTAACGAGCATCTTTACTCGTACTGCAATTTCACCGAGTACTTCGTTGAGACAGTGCGCAAGTGGTTAAGCCATTCGTGCAGGTCGGAACTTACCCGACAAGGAATTTCGCTACCTTAGGACGATTATAGTTATCGCCGGCGTTCATCCGCGCTTGGATTCAAAGCTTCACCCCGAAGGGTTAACCTCTCCTCTTAACGTTCGGACACTGGCCAGGCATCACCCTCTATACATCCTCTTACGAGTTAGCAGAGAGCTATGTTTTTGATAAACAGTCCCTTGCGCTCTTTAGCTGCGGCCCTATTGCTAGGGCAGGCCTTATCTCGAAATTACGGCCGCTGTTTTGCCGAGTTCCTTAACGAAGTTTCTCTCGTACTCCTGAGGCTTCTCGCCTCACCCACCTGTGTCGGTTTACGGTACGGTTACTGTTACCTTAGCCCTAGAGGTTTTTCTAGTCAGTTCTGCCACTTAAGTTGACTCCATCTTGCGACTTCATCTCCCCACAATTCCTTAAAACTGGTGGCCCGGATTTACCTAGGCCGTTTCTTGAAACAATGGACGTACAAATCATAGCACGCTTAAACTTTAGAACTGCGTCCCCCCATCGGAAAATAACAGTAGTGCTGGAATATTAACCAGCTCATCCATCGGCTGGCTCCCGCACTACACGGGATGCGCCTTAGGATCGACTAACCCTGGGTCGATTTTCGTTGCCCAGGAAACCTTGGGTTTTCGGAGGGCGTGGTTTTAACACGCCTTTTTGCTACTCATGCCAACATTCTCCCTTCCCTCCGCTCCACCGTGCCTCACGACACGACTTCAACGCTGAAGGGAATGCTCCTCTACCACTCCATAATAAATTATGAAGTTCACATCTTCGGTACAATACTTAGCCCCGGTAAATTTTCGGCGCGAAACAACTTGATTAGTGAGCTATTACGCTATCTTTAAAGGATGGCTGCTTCTAAGCCAACCTCCTAACTGTCGTAGTCACAACACCACCTTTTACACTTAGTATTAATTTAGGGACCTTAGATTGTGATCCGGGCTGTTTCCCTTTCGACTGATGGACCTTAGCGCCCATAGTCTGACTCCCGAACTATACCCTCAAGTATTCGGAGTTTGATTGAAGACGGTATCTTGCGACCCGCCCTCATCCAGTGCTCTACCCCCTGAGGTCAACGTTCGAGGCTAGCCCAAAAGCTATTTCGAGGAGAACCAGCTATTGCCGAGTTCGATTACAATTTCTGCGCTTACCACAACTCATCCCCGCATGTTGCACGGTGCGTGGGTTCGGTCCTCCATCTGTCTTTCGACAGACTTCAACCTGGCCATGGTAAGATCACCCGGCTTCGGGTCTTGTCTATGCGACGAATGCTTCACTTCCGCGGCGCTAAAAAATAACGCAACGAAAGCGAAGCACAAACGGGCTATTAACCCTCGCTTTCACTCTGCATGCTCTCCAAACGGAGATTATGCTAGCCACATAGAACAAACTCGTTGGCTCATTCTTCAATAGGCACGCCGTCACCCCTTGCGGGGCTCCGACTCCTTGTAAGTATATGGTTTCAGGTACTATTTCACCTCCCTCAACGGGATGCTTTTCACCTTTCCCTCACGGTACTTGTTCACTATCGATCATAAGAAGTATTTAGTCTTAGGTCATAGTCGACCTGGCTTCAGACGGGATTTCACGAGTCCCGCCCTACTTAAGAACACTAACTACGGAGAGTTAATTCTTTTCGCTTACCGGGCTATCACCGTCTCTGGCCGAGCTTTCCAACTCGTTCTGCTAAAAATTATCTTTTCTGACTCCGCCCTATCAATTTGGATAATAGGCGCTAGGTCTTGCAACACCGAAAAAACATGTGGCTCCAAAGCCTTCGGGATTAAACTTGGCGAACCAAGTTTAATCTGCAGTTATTACGGTTTAGACTGTTCCCCTTTCGCTCGCCACTACTTAGGGAATAATTATTATTTTCTTTTCCTCCAGCTACTAAGATGTTTCAGTTCGCCGGGTGTTCCAGCGCGCCTAAAAGGCTGCGCTTCCTCTATCTTCAATAGAGGGGGTTTCCCCATTCGGAAATCTGCGGGTCAAAGGTTGCTTGCCACCTTACCGCAGCTTATCGCAGGCTGCTACGTCCTTCTTCGTCTTCTTATGTCAAGGCATCCGCCATATACTCTTAATGAGATTTTCCCACACTTTTATATTTAAATTTATATTTAAAGCTACTAAAAGCATGCGTATTTCATTTTACAGCTTGGAGATCTCAACCTCCAATTGAAATACTTTTATATTACATTTTTGATGTCTTTACTCTAACATTAATTTGTTAACGGACTCAGGGGCGCAAAAAAACCGCTGGTAGGCGGTTCTAAATAATCGCAAAATAGCTGATCAATTAGAATCGCTGTTCATACTGGTTTCTAAACTTTTTTATCATATTTTTTAGACTTTTACAGCCCTGTTGAAACTAATGACAATTATAACCGTTTTAAAAATTATGTCAAGGGCTAATAAGCGCCCTAGAAATAGCGAAAATTTAAGGCTCTAAATCGCCTGGTATTATTAAACTTTTCTTTAATATATAATATAATTAAATAATAAAATGGCCGAATTTAATAATACTTTATCCAAATGGCAAATAAAAGAAAAATTCTAATCATTGGCGCTGGGCCAGCCGGGCTAGCAGCTGCCTATAAACTAGTTAAATCCCCGGAAACGGAAATAATAATCTGGGATAAAAATGCTCAAGTCGGAGGTATCTCGCAAACTATACAAAATAATGGTTGGCGATTTGATTTGGGGCCACATCGTTTTTTTACAAAAAATAAAGAAGTGAATGATTTTTGGGAAGAGATTTTGCCCTTACAAGGGGTTCCTACCCAAGAGGATTTGAGGTGGCAGAAACATAACCCCCTATCTCAAAAACTCAATGCTCCGGACCCAGAGAAAGATGATCGCGTGATGTTAAGTAAAAATCGTTATACGCGCATGTTTTTCCAAGGCAAGTTCTTTGACTACCCCTTAAAACTTAACCTCAGTAATATATTTAAATTGGGCTTACTCCAAGGAGCACTCATTTTTCTCTCTTACTTAAAAACTAAAATTAGTCCCTGTAGACCAGAAATAAGTTTAGAAGATTTTTATATTAACCGCTTTGGCAAAAAATTATATCAATTTTTTTTCAAAGACTATACTGAAAAAGTTTGGGGACTTCCTTGTAGCCAGATTCCAAAAGAGTGGGGGGCGCAAAGAGTGAAAGATTTGTCTCTCACAAAAATGATTAACGATTTTATCACCAAAACTATTGGGATTAAACCAAAAAACCAATTCACTAGTTTAACCGCTCACTTTAGCTACCCCAAATATGGTGCCGGTCATTTTTATCAGACTCTGGCCGATGATTTAACCAAAAAAGGAGTAACAATTACGTTAAACACTAAACTCACAGAGTTAACATATGTTAATAACCAAATAAAAAAAGCGCACGGTCAAAATAAAGCTGGCCAAACTATAGAGACAACAGAAATATCAGAAGTTATTTCTACCATGCCCATTAAAGATTTAATTGCCTCTCTTAATCCAGTCGCTCCTTTAGAAATTAGTAAAATTGCCCAAACTCTACCTTATAGAAATTCAATTATTGTTGCCGTTTTATACAAAAAATTAAATTTAAAAAATACTTCTAGACTAAAAACCAGAGCTGATATTATTCCCGACAACTGGATATATGTGCAAGACTCAACGGTCAAACTGGGTCGTTTGAGTATATTTAATAATTTTAGTGAGTTTATGCTTGAAAATAGAGACTGGCCACTTATGAGCTTGGAGTACTTCTGTAATGATGACGATATTTTATGGCAACAAAGCTCAGCCGAAA
The DNA here is from genome assembly GCA_038323715.1 of Patescibacteria group bacterium. GTDB lineage: Bacteria > Patescibacteriota > Patescibacteriia > Patescibacteriales > UBA12465 > UBA12465. Next base: position 11,500 of record JBBQHF010000013.1, on the reverse strand, counting down.
TTATACAACTAGCTAAGTTGGAATTAGAAAAAACTCAAATTGCTAATGAAATAGATTTTATAGAGGCGCGGGTAGTCAAAGTAGAAAAAAGCTATCCCGCCTATTTTGGCGCTTATGCGTCTTTTCCGGAAATAAAAAAATATTTAGCCGGGTTCACCAATCTCTTTCCTGCCGGACGCAACGGACAACATAAATATAATAATATGGATCATTCCATCGCTTGCGGTTTTGAAGCCGCTAATCTTATTTTAAACAACCAGAAACAACACGATTCTTTATGGTCTATAAATACTGAAAATGAATATCATGAAAAAAAATAAAATATGTTAAAGAAAATATATTTAAATGATAAAATTTTATGGCTAGTATTCGGTATTTTTGTGCTGATAACTTTTTGGGGATTAATAAATCATGCTCCCTGGAGAGATGAGGCCCAAAGTTGGTTATTAGTCCGTGATTTAAATCTGCCCCAACTTATCAATCAGCTTCCTTACGAGGGAACGCCGCCTCTTTGGCATTTAATAATTTTCCCGTTCGCTAAATTGGGATTACCTTATGCGTCAGAATTAATTATTCATTACCTAATCGCCCTCACTTTAATTTTTATATTTCTATTTGCCTCGCCTTTACCGAAAAAAATAAAAGTCTTAATTCCCTTCACTTATTATTTTTTATTTGAGTATGCAATAGTGGCCAGAAATTATAGCCTGACGGCGCTATTACTTTTTTTAATTGCCGCCTTATACAAAAAACGTTTTGACAAGCCGCTGCTTTATGGCGGATTAGTATTTTTGCTCTCCTGGACTAATATCCATTCACTAGCGATATCAATCGTATTATCAGCTATATTTATTTACGAGATTATCAAGCATAAATATGAACAGAATCAATATCTTTTAGCCTCGACAATTATGCTAACGGGTATTTTATCAACTTTTTTAATTCTCATTCCGCATACTAATCAATATTCTAATTTTGTTTTTAGTGGTTGGGGAATAATTTTAACTTCTCTGGGCTCAGCTTTACTCCCCTTTAACAAGGCGGATTATCCATTGCCTATCATGTTTCTAGGATTGTTAAGTGCTCTCTGGGTTCCTTTTTTAGTTTTAATTTTAAAAACATATCAATCAAGAATTATTTTCTTTTTTTCCGGACTATGGCTGATATTTATTTTTACTTTTAAAAATGGGGGTTACCTGCGACACTACGGATTAATTTTAATATTCTTTATTTTTGCCTGGTGGTTAGATATTATAAATAAAGAAAATAAAATAAATCTTAAATATGATTTAAAATATAAAATTACGTTATCTGTTTTTTTACTTTGTCTAATATTTAATATTCTATACGCCGGTTATTTCTATTCTAATAATCATAATAAATATTTTTCTGGAGCTAAGGAAATGGCCGAATATCTCAAAGCTAATAATTTAGAAAATGATAACATTGCCACGTACCCATCATATGCTGGCAGTGCCTTATTGCCCTACTTGCCGGGGACTACTTTTTATCAAATGGAAACAATGAAAGTAGGAACATATTTAACCTGGGATAAAACCTTTTTTAATGGCGAGCAGACACCATACTATATTCTCAAACAACGGTTAATACAATTTTATAAGAAAGATACTAATCTAGAGGGGATATATTTGCTCACAAGCATCTCGGGAGATGAGAATCCTGATTTAAAATTAATAACTAAGACCTCAAGAGCAACTGTTAAAAAAGATGAGTTTTTCTATCTATATTGGTTACAATTTAATTAGTAAACCCTAAAAAACAGCCCACCCAGGCTGTTTTTACAATATTCAAATTTTAAATATTTAATCTTCCAAGTTATCAGGTTCCTCCATCTGACTTAAGGCTGTTTCTCTATTTATTACCCCTTCCTGATAAAGTTGTCTGATGTGTTTATCTAAGGTAACCATCCCAACGGCCGAGCTGGTTTCGATCACACTTCTAATTTGTGCGACCTTCCCCTCTCTAATCAAATTAGCGATAGCCGAATTATTAAACATAATTTCTCGAGCCGCCACCCTTCCCCCACCAATTTTAGGTAGTAGACGCTGAGAAATAACCGCCGACAAAACAAACGACAATTGAGATTTAATCTGATTTTGTTGATCGGCGGGAAAAATATCAATTATTCTATCTACTGTTTGAGAGGCGCTGTAGGTATGTAAGGTGGCTAAAACTAAATGTCCAGTTTCGGCCATAGTAATCGCCGTAGAAATTGTTTCCAGGTCTCTCATTTCTCCAATCATAACGACATTCGGGTCTTGACGCAAAATATGCTTCAAGCCGCTCGCAAAACTAATCATGTCCGTTCCCAGTTGACGTTGAGAAATAATACTTTTTTTCGATTTAAAAATATATTCGGTGGGGTCTTCAAGGGTGATAATATTAACGCTCTTATTAGAGTTAACATGATTAATCATCGCCGCCAGGGTGGTTGATTTACCGCAACCAGTTGGCCCAGTAACCAAAATCAAACCTTGGCGCAAGTCCATTAAGTCTTCCACCACTGATGGCATACCTAACTCGGATAAAGCTGGTTCCTGGTCTCTAATAACGCGACCGACAATTTTAATATTATTTTTTTCAAAAGAAAAGTTTAAACGATAACGATACTCCTCAACCTGATAACCCAAATCTAAATCTCTTTTTTCTAAAAATCTTTTCTTCTGGTCTTTATCTAAAATAGACATGATAAAGGCTTCGAGGTCGCTCGTTCTTAGCTTAGTAAAATTACCATCTTTAACAATATTATTAATATCAAAAAGTTCTCCGTCTATTCTTAAAATTGGCGGCTGACCAAAAAGTAAATGAATGTCAGAAGCTTTTTTTTCGGCGGCTAATTTAAAAAGATTATTTATCTCCATATTAAAATTATTTACTAACTTAACATTGTTACCAACCTAACTTTTTTAAACCTTTGGCGGCCGCTAGCACTTGGGCCTCTTGTTTAGAGGAACCTTTAGCGGTGGTTACCAATTCTTCGCCTAAATATAATCCAATGGTAAAGATTTTAGCATGGTCAGGACCGACCTCATCCATCATTTGATAATGAGGGGTAATTCCTTTAACTTCCTGCGCTTTTTCCTGAAAACGTGATTTAGGGTCTAAATATAAACGATTAGCCAAAATGTCGTCTAATTTACAAACTATATTTTTTAAAATAAATTTTTTAGCAATATCCAGCCCTTGATCTAAATAAATAGCACCAATAATTGCTTCAACCGCATTAGCTAAAATAAACTGGCGTGATTTTTTATTTTTATCTTTTGATTCTCCTTTAGATAAATATAGAGCATCTTCAATTTTTAATTCTTGAGCAATTTCATAAAGCATTTTTGCGTTTACTAGTGATGCTCGCCAGTTAGTTAAATCGCCTTCTGGAACATCGGTAAAATGTAAAAATAAATATTCAGTTACCACAATCTCTAAAACCGCATCACCTAAAAATTCTAGCCGTTCATTGTGACCAACCTTAAAACTAGGATGTTCATTAATATAAGAACGATGAACCATCGCTTGGCGGATTAGATTATCATCATTAAAAACAACTCCGATATTTTTTTGTAATTTTTCTAAACTGTTTTGTTCCATATAATACAAAAGGGGCTAGTTTCCTGGCTCCCCTTGTTCTAAATTATTTTTTTGTTCCGCCGCTTCTTCCTTATTTGCTTCTTCCTTATTTATTTCTTCCTTGTTGTCACGCTTCTGAATTTCTGGTTCATCGCTATAGAGTGCTCCTAAAACGCCATTAACAAATTTGCCAGAGGAATCGCCCCCAAAGCTCTTTGCTATTTCAATAGACTCATTAATAGCAACCCGTGGTGGAATAGCCGTATACAAAAGCTCATATATTCCTAAACGTAAAATATTTCTATCAACCGCTGTAATCTGATCAAGCGGCCATTCAGTCGCATACTTTATAATATGCTTATCAATCACATCCGTGTTATCAACTACACCAGCAACTAAATCTTTTACGAAACCGCCGTCATCAAAACTAGGAGCGAAATTAGCAAAATTATCAACAATTAGATTTTCTAAATCTTTATTTTTGCGTCCATTAAAATCCCAAGCAAACAGGGTCTGTAATGCGATAGTCCTAGCTAGATGTCTATTGGACATAAATTATTTTTTCTTGACGATTTTTGTCTTCGGTTTGATAACTTCTTTATCTTTATAAGTACCACAAAAAGCACAAACCGTATGAGGCTTTCTCATTTCGCCGCACTTCGGACACTTCTTAAGAGTAACTTTTTTAAGAGCCAAATGAGCGCGCCCAGTATGGGTTTTGCTATGGGTCTTCTTTTTCTTTGGATTAGCCATATAAATTTTTAATTATTACAATTTTAGTATAACGCAACGGGCATATTAGTCAATTGCAACCGGCTTCGGGCCGACAATTTTTTCAAATTCCGCTTTCTCTAGGGTTTCCTTTTCCATTAAAGCGGCGACAATCGCCTCTAATTCTTTTCTTCTTTCATTAACAATCTTCTCTGCTTTTTGAAATCCTTGTTGGATAAAGCCACTGATTTCTTCATCAATTCTTTCGGCAACCTTTTCACTATAATCTCTTTGTTCGTGAATTTCACGACCCAAAAATATCATTTCTTCTTTCTGGCCATAAGTACGTGGACCAAGATGATCACTCATTCCATAATCAGTAACTAGGCTACGAGCTAAAGCAGTGGCCCGACGTAAATCAGAGGTAGCGCCAGTAGTTACTTCCGAAAAAATATCTTTTTCTACAATATGACCAGCTAATAAGATTGCGATTTCAGAAATAAATTCTGATTTAGCGTGCATATGTCTATCCTCAGATGGTGCTTTTAAAGTATAGCCCCCAGCTGAACCGCGAGAAATAATAGAAATTTTATGTACTGGATCAGCGTCTGGTAAAAAATGAGCAACAAGAGCGTGACCAGCTTCATGATAGGCGGTAATCTTTTTTTCTTTATCGGTAATAACTCGGCTCTTACGCTCCGGTCCAATCATAACTTTTTCTATTGCCTCAAATAAATCTTCGTTAGCAATATCTTTTTTATCTTGACGCGCCGCTAAAATAGCCGCTTCATTTAAAATATTAGCAAGTTCCGCCCCGGAAAAACCCGAAGTACGCTCAGCAATTTTCTTTAAATCAACACTGACGTTCAAAGGTTTCTTGCGAGCATGAACATTCAAAATAGCCTCTCTATCTTTTAAATCAGGCAAATCAATCATTACTCTTCTATCAAATCTTCCGGGACGAAGTAAGGCGGGATCTAAAACATCAGGACGATTTGTAGCGGCAATAACAATAATATTTTGGGTTGTTTCAAATCCGTCCATCTCAACTAAAATTTGATTTAGGGTCTGCTCTCTTTCATCATGACTGCCACCAAGACCAGCACCACGACGACGACCAACAGCATCTATCTCATCAATAAAAACTATACAAGGGGCAGCCTTCTTGGCTTTTTCAAAAAGCGAGCGGACACGAGAGGCACCAACACCAACAAACATTTCTACAAATTCTGAACCGGACATGTGAAAGAACGGCACTTTTGCTTCACCGGCTACTGAACGGGCAAGTAAAGTTTTTCCTGTTCCCGGAGCACCCAACAATAAAACTCCACGAGGAATCTTAGCCCCCAGGTCGTGAAACTTTTTAGGAAATCTTAAAAATTCAACAATTTCTTGTAATTCTTCCTTGGCTTCTTTAGCGCCAGCCACATCCTTAAATGTAGTACGGTTCTTTTCATCTGGTTTAAAATCTTTAGCCGTAGACTGGCCAAAACTCATGGCTCTAGAATTTGAACCCTGAACTCCGCGCATCATAAAGAAAATAAAACCACCAACTAAAAGGAAAGGTAAAAGAAATGGTAGAATATTTATTAAAAAATAATTCCAACCGCTCTCATCTTTTACGGAAATTTTTATATTGGTAGATTTAGTTGTATCAACGTTAAAATTACTAAGCAGAGTTGATAGAGATTCAGTTGGCTCTTTACGGATAACTTCCGCTTTACCATCTTTTAAGACGGCGGTTATTTCATTACCCCTAACGATTATTTCGGAAACTTGTTCTTGATTAATATTATTTACTAAAGTTTCTATCCCAACAGTTTCGCTTTTAGAAGAATTCTCTGAAAAAGCACTAAAAACAGCGGCTATAATCAAAAATATACCCAAGAAAAGCAAAAAGTTTTTTATTAATTTTTTCATGTATTTTAATTTAAATGATTATCTCCATTATAAAAGGAAAAAACACTTTTGGCAATCAAGATAATAATAAAAATGCACTTAAAAAGCGGCTCTATAAAATAAAAATTCCTCTGATAACTGAGGAATTTTTATCTTTTATCTTTTTGGTTAATTACTTTGCCGCTTCCTCAGTTTCAGTTTTAACTTTTTTAGTAGTTTTTTTCTTTTCCGCTTTAACTTCTTCTTCTACTACCTCTTTATCAGTAGCCTCAGACTCTTCTTTCCCCGCTTTTTTAGAAGACTTTTTGCCATCAGGTAATTTTAAACCTAAACGATGTTCTGAAGGGGATACGCTCACAACTTCAAAATCTTTTACTTCATCAGCTTGAAACAAATCAGTAATTTTTTCTTTAACGCCTAAATTTAACTGACTAATATGAGCTAAGCCATGAATTTCTTCGTCTAATTTAACAAACAAACCAAATGGGTTAACCTTCAAAATGGTTCCAGAAACAACTTGTCCAGCTTTATACTTTTCGCTTGCTTCTAACCATGGATCCTTTAATAATTTCTTAGCACTTAAGAAAACTTTAGCGCCATCAATAGAAATGATAGCCGCTTTTATTTCATCACCAACCTTATACATCTCACTTGGAGAATCGATTCTCTGCCAAGCAAGTTCAGAAATATGAATTAAGCCTTCAATCCCTTCACCAAAAGAAACAAAAACTCCAAAATTAGTAATAGCGGTAATTTTTCCAGCAACTTCCATTCCAATATTATATTTATCAAGCGCTGGCTTCTGTCTCTTATTCCAAACATCCTTTTCACTGAAAATAATCTTATTATCTTCTTCGTTTAAGGTCATAACAGTCACTTCAAATTCTTGACCGACAAAAGATTTTAATTTTTCTAAGATACGGCTCTTATCGCCACCAGAAATACGAGGATAGTTTTCAGGAGCAAGTTGAGATACAGGAAGAAAACCATCAATCTGACAAAAACGACTTAACAAACCGCCTTTATTAGCATCAACAATTTTAACTTTAACAGTAGTTTTGTCTTTAAGTGCCTGACGTAAATCCTGCCACGCTTTTTCTTGACCAACTAAACGGAAAGAAAGTTCAAGTTCGCCGTTTTCATTTTCTTCATCAACAACAGCGGCCTCAACTTCATCTCCAGGTTTAAGTTCAGAATATTCAGGAACTTCATTATAAAGTTCAGGACCACGAACAACCCCCATTAAAACGCCAGCAACATCCAACTTGACTTCCGCTTTAGAAGCAGAAATAACAGTTGCTTTAATAATGTCCCCCGCTTGAGGAATATTGATATCGTCTTTTTCCAATAACTTGGCAAAATCGGCATCTTGTTCTAAATTTTTGTCTTCCATATTATTAAGCTCACTTTTTTTACAATAAAAAAAGGTTGCTAAGCCCCGCTAACGCAGAGCTCTTCGGTCACCTAGTGAGGCAGAGGGCCGTCACCCGAAGATTTTATTAGAGGTGAAATATTAATTTGTATTAGTAGTTTAGGTAATTTTTTGTCTTTTGTCAAGAATGCCTAGTGGGCAGATTAGGGTAAGAAAAAACTACCTTTAGGGGGTAGTTTGGGTGCTCTGATATCGTTGATTCAAATGACTAAATATTGAATCATGTAGACCATTGCTCCGGCTAAAAATAAACCGGCAACGATAAGATTTCCTTTGTTTTTGTCGTAAGAAAACCAATATAAGGAGAATCCTACTAATATTAAACAAAGTACAGCTACTATAATTGCCGAAGCTCTAATTGCCTCAACTTTGACGGCCAAAAAACAGATAACAGCGAAAATAAGCGCTAAAATGGTGACGCTATAATCTAAAAAAATAATACTTTTTTTCATTTCTCTATAGTTTTATGTGAATTTTCCAATGAACTAGCACAATTATATCACAAATTTAACTAAATGTCAATATTAAGACAATAAATAAGGATTTAGCTAATTTAAGGCATTTTTTATTGACAAAATAACCAAATCATAATACTATCACCTGAAGTTCTTTAAAATTTAATGATTCTAGTATTAACCAATAAAAACTGCAAAAAATGCAAGGAAATTTATCATTACCCGGAAATCCGCGTTACCAACCGGATCAAATGGTTCGTATTTTTGGATACGACAATCTTTACGAAGCCTATGTGGAGGTGGAGTTAGCCGCCTTAGAAACTCTCTGTGATTTTGGCATTATGCCAAAAGAAGACTACCAACAACTCAACGCTGGAATTAAAATGGCCCTAATGGACATTTCAACATCAACCGTTGATGAACTGGAACGCAAAGTTACTAAACACGATATTCGTGCTTTAGTACAAATCATCCAAAACATTGTCGGTCCGGAACTTGGACGCTGGGTACATGTTCCTTTGACCAGCTATGATGTGATTGATACGGCGCGCGCTCTGCAATTTGTAAGAGCATTTGACGTTTTAGAAAAAAGCATTAAACAGGTATTATTAGAAATGAATACCAAAATTTTTAATTTTTCTGGGAGCCGTCAAGTTGGGCGCACGCACGGACAACACGCACTACCTATCACCGTTGGCTTTTGGTTAGCGACGATTAACCAGCGTTTACTTTATAACTTTGCCGAAATGCGTCGCTACGCCCAAGGTTTAGTGGGAAAAATTTCCGGCGCTGTTGGTGCCTACAACGCTCAAGCAGGGCTCATGATGTTGGGATTAGAAACAGAAACTGGAACCAAATTATTTGAGACTGAAGTCTTAAAAAAACTTGGACTTAAACCGGCTCTCATCAGTACCCAAATTTTACCACCAGAACCATTAGCTTATTTTCTTTTTTCCTGCTCGATGATGTCGGCTTCCCTGGCTCAATTTGGTCGTGACTGTCGTCATTTAATGCGTAGTGAAATCGGGGAGGTTAACGAAGCATTTTCCTCAGGGCAAGTTGGCTCATCAACAATGGCCCATAAACGCAATCCTATTAATTTCGAAAACTTGGAAGGCATGTGGCTGCGGACTAAAAATGAATTTGGGAAAGTTATGGATACACTCATCAGTGAGCACCAACGAGATTTGGTTGGCAGTTGTGTCGCCCGTGATTTTCCAATCATTGTCATTAATTTGCAACAGCAACTTAATACCTTACTCCGAAAGAATGAAGGTGGTGGTACTTTTTTATCACGCATTAACATTGACTTAGATAAGTGTAACTACAACCTTCAACAAAGCGCCGATTTCATGATTGCGGAGCCACTATATATCGCCCTGCAAATGGCCGGTTATACTGGTGATGCCCATCGCTTGGTAAATCACGTCTTAATGCCCATCGCCAAAAATGATGGTATTAATTTATTCCAAGCGCTGGAAAGTATTGTTGATTCTGAATACGGGTTAAGAGATGTAGTTAACAACATTCCCTTTGCCGTACAAAACCTGTTAAACTCTCCAGAAAATTATACCGGTACAGCCAAGCAAAAAGCGCTGGAGGTGGTGCATCTGGTTGAGCAAACTCTCAAACAATGGGAAGACGAAAGAAATGTCTCCACCAATTAAAAATTTGGTATTAGTAATTTACAAAGGGCCCAAGTCTTAAAAAGCTTGGGTCTATTTTTTTGCCAAAATAAAAAAGCGCCAAGTTTCCTTGACGCTTATCCTGTATTACTTACAGGGTACAATTTTTAAATTTAAAATGAAATTTTTGTTACCTTGTTTCTTCCATCGCTTTCAAAAGCAACTCCCAATCATCTTTGGGCTTCCAAATAATTTCATCTTCAGTAACAAACTCCTGCATTTCCGGGTCTTCTTGCTTGAATTGTTCAGTGGGAATGTAGTGCGCCGCATAAACAGGAATTTCTTTCCAGTGATCCTCAGATGAACGATTAAAGGCGCAACCAATGGCTGTTATTTGACCATCATGATCATGAACTAATCTGTTTACTTTTTCCGTCGTGAAAAAATTATTACACACGTCCTCAACCAGCACAACCGAATCTTCTGGTCGTATTTCATGACGATCAATAACCAGTTTGGAAACTTCTTTTGTTCCAGCAGTAGAATTTGCAGGAGTAACAATTTTCTTCTCTGCAAAAACAATCCGACAACCTAACTCCTGGGCAACGCTATCAGCCAATAAAATTCCACCCATCGGTGCACCAAGAACCACATCACATTTGACGTTATTATCTCGTAAAGATTTAACAATCAACTTGGCGAAAAAATTACGTACAAATGAATATTGCTCAACTTTCGCAAAATTGAAATATTCAAAGCCAACATAATTTTTCATGAGGCCTTCTTCTGCTTGATATTGTCCAGCATAAGCAACTGCGGGTCCAACAAATCCACCATGGATTTCATCAGTCCGACTTTTGTAGTAGCCATCACAATTTTTTAAAGTTTGTAATGGATTGTTCAGATCAATTCGGCTAGCCTCAACCCATTCCTCTTTAGGGATGTCCAGAGCTAAAACACAGGCTAGATATAACTGACGCGCTTTTTCAAAGGCAGCTTCAGCAAAATCTTCTCCCGCACTAGCAAAGATGATATCCGATGACGAATTAATCGCCATTGAGCCCCAACCGGCAAAACCAGCTTTGACAGTTTCTTTAATTGCGCCTCCTTGGGTACCAACGCCTGGAACCAAAAACCATAATTTATCACCCACAATTTCCCGACACCGGGAAAGATGCGAGGAATAAATTGTGCCTGAACCTTTTGGCTTTTCATAAGCGGCCGCCATCACTAAACCAGAATTACCTGTTACTCCTAAAGTTTCTGCCCAGTTTAAAGTTCTCTCGGCAACAAACTCCCAATAAGGTTCACCAGTTTTTTCTAAAACCGGGTCCTGCATTTCGCGAGACGAGGGATTACTGGTGTAACACAGTCCAACCAAAGATTGGACCGAGTTATCATCGGTTAAATATTCCAAACAATCACGCCCCATGTACGGCGAGAAGTTCATGCCATCAGCGGCATCAATTTCCAAATGCGTAATGCGATATTGCGTTTGAGTACGCCCAATGTCGCCACGTTTACAGTCCACAAATACCGGAATGTCAGCATAATACATATGGATATAAGCAATAACCATACGCATCGCATTTTCGCCATTAGGAATTGATTCCCAGCTCGCCCGCTGTATTTTATACATACAGGCAAAGGGGCTAGTTGAGTCAACAGTCTTCATCATCCACATCGCAATATCAATTGCTAAGTGAGCACTGTAAGGAGCTTTGGAGCGTAAATGCGCCGGCAACTTTTCCGGCAACGGGTCTAACCCCGGACACACTAACGATTTCGTT
>JBBQHF010000012.1:0-22871 GCA_038323715.1 Patescibacteria group bacterium | reverse complement strand
TAAAACTGACTAGCCATATTATACATCGGCATGATAACCGCCGCAACCATAATTCCAACTCCAACCCCCATCACTACCATAATTATCGGCTCCATTAACTTACTTAAGTTATCCAACATGTTACTGGTTTCGCGCGTATAGAAAGTAGTTACTCTATCTAAAACAGAATCCAACTTACCAGTTCTCTCTCCGACCGCAATCATCTGCGGCACCATCTTTGGGATATAAGAGCTCGCCTCCAAAACGGTAGAAACTGGGTTACCATCATTAATAGACTCTAAAGTAGCGATAATTAATTCCCGATAAATCACATTTCCAATAACATCAGCCGTAATTTCCAAGCCCCGAGTAATCGTCACCCCTCCTTTTAATAAAGTAGAGAGCGAGCGAGTAAAACGCATTAAATAAATATATTTAAAGAGTTTTCCAAATATTGGCATTCTTAATTTAATAATATCAATTTGGCGACGCCCAAAATACGTCTTCAAATAAAATTTCACGGCAACAACTAAGCCAACCACAATAACCCCAACCAACCACAAGTAATGTGTAAAAAAGTTAGAAGTCGCAATAACGATTCTAGTGGAGAGCGGTAAAACGGCATTAGTTTCAGTAAGTATTGATGTTAGATTTGGGATAACATAAATCATGAGCACTATGCCGACACCAATTAAACCCAATACAACGAATATCGGATAAATCATCGCGCCTTTTATTTTGGAAACCATGTCGTAATTCTGTTCCATTTCATCAGCCAAATAATTTAAAACTTCATCCAACTTTCCAGATGTTTCTCCCGAACGAATAATATTAATAAAGAAGTCGGAAAAAATGTCTGGGCGCTTACCAAAGGCTTCAGATAAAAAAGAACCACTGTCTACCTCAAAGGCAACATCGGCAATCAGATTTTTTAAAGTAATATTAGCTGTCTGGTCTACTAAAATCATTAAAGACTCCACAACCGGAACGTTAGCACTAATCATTACTGAAAATTGACGTGCGAAAATAGCTAATTCCCTGCTCCCAATCGGGGCAATCAGCATGAGAAATTTGCTTTCAAAAGTATTGGTAATATTATCCAAAGAAACTACGGCTAACTCTTTTTTTCGCAATCGTAAAGACGCATCGGACTCACTCAGCCCGACGACTTGGCCTCTTTTTTTGCGGCCATCGTTATCAGTGGCAACATATCTAAAAATTGACATATATAATTTTACGCAACTGTCTTAAATTAAGTCTAGCTATCAATCACTCTTAAAATCTCTTCCATTGTAGTCATCCCTTTCAATATTTTAATAATCCCGTCCTGTTTAATAGAAATAAAATCTTCCGTCTTTTTAACCGCCTCAATATTAAAATCCTTATCACCATTATTAATCATTTCTTTTAAATGGTCATTTATTTCAATAACTTCTGAGATGGAAACACGACTAGAATAGCCGGTATTTTCACAACGTTGACAACCGACAGCTTGAAACAATTTATATTTAACAAACAATTCGTCAAAATTACTAAAATCCGGTAGTTCCATGCGAATAACTGCTTCGGATAAATTTTTAAGCTCTAACACTATCTCTTCTTTAGCATCAACCGATAAATCAGTTTCTTTTTTGCAGTGCTCGCATAAGCGACGGGCTAAACGTTGAGCCACTACCGTTTTTAAAGTGGAGGAAAGTAAAAATCTTTCAATTTTCATATCCAACAAACGAAAGACCGCTCCAATTGCATCATTAGTATGTAAAGTAGAAAGCACAAGATGTCCGGTCAAAGAGGCGTGAATTGATAATTCCGCCGTTTCCTCATCACGGATTTCTCCCACCATAATAATATTTGGATCTTGACGCAAAAGAGAACGTAATCCACTGGCAAAAGAAAAACCAATTCTGGGCCTCACCTGTGATTGGTTAATGCCTTTAATTTCATATTCAATCGGGTCTTCCAGAGTAGAAATATTAACGCCTTCCTGATTTAAAATATTTAAAATAGAATACAAAGTTGTTGTTTTACCACTTCCAGTCGGACCAGTAACGAGCACGATGCCACTGGTTTTTTTAATCCCTTCGCGCATTCGACGCAAAGCAATTTGATTAAAACCTAAACTCTCTAAAGACTGAACGCCAGCGACTGTATCTAAAATTCTCATAACCACCTTTTCATGACTAGCAAGTGGAAGAGTGGAAATACGAAAATCAATTTCTCTATTATTAATTACCAAACGAATACGGCCATCTTGGGGGATTCTAGTTTCATCTAACTTTAATTTAGCTAAAACTTTAATACGAGCAATAACCGCGTTATGAATACTTTTTGGCAGCGTTAAAGAAGTATGTAAAATACCATCAATTCGATAACGCACCCGGCTTTCCTTCGCGTATGGCTCAATATGAATATCAGAAGCACGGGCTTCAACCGCGTGACGAATAATAACCGAAACGATACGAGAAACCGGCGCACTATTAATATCTTCGGAATTCAAATCACTGGACTCATTAACCGCTACTAGCTCTTCTCCCTCCTCTTTAGCCTTAACCTCCAGAGCGCTGGAAATTTCCTCTTCTAGTTTTTGATATTGTTTAAAAGCTTTCTGCCAACTAGAATTAGATATTAAAAAATATTCAACTTTTAATTTTTCGTCAGCGGCTAAAAAATCAACCGCCTCCATTGCCTTTAAATTAGGCTCCACTAAACCAATCTTAATATTCTTATCTTCCTGGCCAAAACAAACTATTTTATAAGTTCGAGAAATCTCTTCTGGTAAAAAATTTAAAATTGCTTCCGGAATGTCGTTATCGGCCAAATCATAATAAAGAAGTCCTACCACCTCAGCCTTTAACTCTGTTAGTTTCTCTTCGTCAACTATTTTTTGTTCAATTAAAAAAACTGATAAGCTTTCCCCCTTATCAATAACATTACTTTTTATCTCGGCTGATTTTTCTAAACTAATTATCTGCTTAGAAGCTAATAAGTCTAGTAATTTTAAATCAATATTTGCTGGCATGAATTCTAAAATTATTTTACTGTTTTATCCTCTTTCTTATTAAAGAAAGGATTGCTATTTCCTTTTACGCAACGTTTGGGCGCGTTAATACTCTCGCCGCAAGTCTCTTCAAAAGTAAAAACTTTTATATTATCTTTCAAAGATATTAAGGTTTCACTTTCTAAAATTTCAGTATTTATTAATTCATTGGCTGGGACAGATTTTCTCACCACCACCTCAATTGAAGCTGCTCCCGTTTGTCCTCTTAAAAATTCAACAAAATTCTGGCGCAAAAATAATAAACCAAGCATGGCGATTACCAAAATTGCTACAAAAATATAAATAAATGGCGTATAATTTTTTCTCATAATTACTCTAGTGGCTTATAATAATAAGTAACCAACATTATATTAGCCGTTTTTCCGCCTTCAGAAAAATCAACTGATTTAATATTAAACAAACGTAAATTGGCTTCCAAATTTTTTAGCATGCTCTTAAACCCGGCGTAATCAATTGCACTAATGGAAACGTCCACTGAAATTTCTCCTAAGCGTGGGCTAACGCTATCTACTCCCATAGTCGGCATCGGCTGCTTGGCACTATTGCCATCGCCACCCTCTTCTTCATTTATAATATTAACCGAGTTAATCAAAAATCCATTTTGAATTACCAATTCTTCAAATTCACCAAACAATCTTTCCTGAACATATTTATCCGGCAAAACACTATCAAACTTTTTCAAATCAGCGGGGCTAATTTTATCGTAAACATCTTTAATAGTTTTTAAATCGCGTAATTTCTTAACTTGTTCGGCATAAAGCTTCTTTTCGGTCTCAATATTATCATTAATAGCATTTTTAGTGGCTGTAAACTTAGGGCCGATGACAAATATATAAGCTATAAAAAAAATAAAAATCATCGCGAAAAAAACGATGATATTAAAATATTCATTAAGAAAGAGATTCGCCGAGTTTTTATTATTTTGTGGAGTTTGTTTAACCATTTTATTTATTAAAAATTTCTGGATTTACTTCAAGCATTAAATTAAACCCGACCCCCGGGACAATTGTTTCCACCGGCTTAACCACCACTGGCGCCTGAGTGCTATCGGACCCAGAAGCTGCTGCCTCTTTTTTAGCCGCCTCTAACCTAGCGGATTCTTCGGTTGCTAATTCTGCCTTAGATTTAGCGGCGCCCGCATTAACACTAGCAACTGAGGCCTTTAAAGTCATTGGGTCTTCCAACAAAGTCTTAACCTGCCAAGAAACATCAGCAAAAGAACCGGCCGTTCCCGATAAAGAATATTTACCGTCCAAAGTACCCGAAAAGCCACCATAAGAAACAGTGCTTAAAGTATTTTTTTCAAGCCAGCTAAAAAAATTAGTCCAATAGATATGATTTTTTAACAAACTATCAACATCCATCGTCTTATCTTTAAATGATAAAGCGCCAGCGGCTGATTTTCTAAAATCATTTACTTCCTGACTAACTTTTTTAGTATCCACTCTTACTTGCTCCAATCTCGCCTCTTCATCTTTCTGCCACCAATCAAGGCCAAGATATAATTCTACAATCAGGATTGCGACCACTACGAACATAATTCCAAAAGTCTTCATGTTCCTCTTCCAATCAAAATCAAGACTGACCTCATCTTTAATCAGATTAACATCCAAAATTTTCGGGTTCCTCAAAACCTGATCCAGAATATCCGTTTTTTTATTTTTTTTCTTATTTAAGAAAAACATAAATTATTATTTTTTTCTGACTCGCAAATTAATCTATTTCTCTCATCGCCAAACCAATTGCAACCGCTAATTTAGGACCTATTTCATCGAGCACTGGTTTTATTTCTTGAGGATATTCTATCCTATTCCAGGGATTTCCGATAATTACTTTTAAATTCAAACGTTTAGAAAAATAATCCGCTAAATTAAGAAATAAGGAACCGCCGCCAGATAAAATAACCTTTTCTAACGTTTCTTCGTTTTGTGAATGATAGAAATCAATTAAATACTGCATCTCCGTCACTATCGGTTCTAAGGTTTTAGTTATCAGCTGGGGTAAATCATCCTGACTGCCATCCGCATTAAGCGAGAAGCTTAAATCAAGCTTGAACTGTTCCGCCTGAGCATAAGTCATCCCTAATTTACTAGACAAAGCTTCGGTGACTGTGGCCGCACAAACTGTTAAACTGCGGTTGAGGACAGGAATACTTTCTTTAACAATGGATAAGTCGGTACTATTAGCACCAATTTCTACAATCATCATCGGAACCTTATCGTCTCCGACCAAAGAACGCACTAGGGAAAAAGTTTCGGTCTCTAAACTAGCCAAAATAACTCCCGCCTGCTTAAAAACGTCTATATATTTTTTAACTAGTTTTTTAGGAGATCCGGTTAGAAAAACCTGCATATTACCAGACACGGGGACCTTGCCATTCTTATCAGGGATTACCTTCCAGTCCAGAATCATTTCTTCAAGTGGCAAAGGAATAACTTTCTTCGCCTCTTCATTAACTGAGTTTGCTAAATTTCTCTTATCAACATTAGTAATATTTATAATAGAAGAAAATACGGCGAAGGTTGGAAGCGAAACGGTTGCCCGGCTAGCTTTAATCCCCGCCTCTTTTATAACCTTGGAGATTGCTTGGGCGAGATAATTTATATCTTCAACTTTATTAAAGTTTATTTCACTAACGTTCTCACTAAAAGCATAATTAGAAAGCTGTATTTTGTGGCCCTTTTTTCTCAGCTCAACCATCTTTAAAGATGAGTCTCCAATATCAATGCCGAGATATAGATTATCGCTTCCAAAAGAAAATAAACTCATAATATTTAAAAAACCCTCAAAAACTAAATTGAATTATCTAGATTCTTAGTATATAATAAATTATATAATATTTGAAAACATTAAACAAGTATATATGAGCATTTTTGCCCGTTATAAAAAGTTATTTTTAATCATCGGCTTCTTGGGACTCATCACATTGTTCGGATATTTGCTGTGGAAATTTTTTTTCCAAGCAAACACAGTCATTCCTGGAGTCGGACAAATCTCAACCACCACGATTAATGGCTTGCCAACTTCTGGCGCAGGCGGAATTACGGGGGGAGAAATAACCGGCCCTGGGAATTTACCAGGGTCAGAAAATTTAAACAACGGCAGCGGCACTCCAATCGGTAGCCCTAGCCCCGAAGCGAACGCGCCGGATAACATTGCTGGCGGCGGAATAACTAAAACAACCGCTTTAACAAAGTCGGCCGTTTTAAACCCCACGCTCTCTCCTGATGGGCAGGTTCAATATTATAACCAAGATGATGGCCGTTTTTATAAAATAGATGAAAATGGCAACGCCGTTAGATTAAGTGATAAAGTTTTTTATCAAGCAGACAAAGTAACTTGGTCGCCTAATGCTGAACAGGCAATTATTGAATATCCAGACGGAAATAAAATCATGTATGATTTCGCTAATGAAACACAAGCTAGCCTTCCCGCTTACTGGGAAGATTTCTCATTTGCTAGTAGCGATAATCAAATCGTCGCTAAAAGTATTGGCCTTGATCCCGATAATCGCTGGTTAATTACTTCAAGCAGCGATGGCTCAAAAGCCACCGCACTAGAATCAATTGGGACGAACGCCGCTACTGTTTATCCGTCATGGTCGCCTAATAATCAAATCGTCGCGATGTATACTCGAGGAGTAGACTTTGACAGGCAAGAAATATATTTTGTCGGTTTAAACGGAGAAAATTTTAAATCAACCGTAGTTGAAGGACGCGGTCTACAAACCCAATGGTCTACTGATGGTGACCAATTATTATATAGTGTTTACCACACTCGCGATGACTTAAAGCCAAGACTATGGATAGTCGGCGCCGTGGGCGATGAAATTGGAGCTAATCGTCACAGCTTTAATCTTCAAACCTGGGCTGATAAATGCACCTTCGCTTCTAATACTGAAGTTTATTGTGCCGTACCTGAAACACTAGCGACTGGCGCCGGCATGTTTCCCGAGCTCGCCGACAAAACAAAAGATAATCTTTATAAAATAGATTTAGAAACGGGAACGCAAAAATTAATTGCCGTGCCTGACGGCGCTTATAATATTTCTCAATTAATGGTTCCTGACAGTCAAAATAATTTATACTTTACCGACAAGAGTACTCAATTAATTTACAAAGTTAAACTACAATAACCACCAGCCGCTCCGGTTAATTTATTTTTTCTTCATTTGCAATAAGCCATAATAATATCTTAATAGATAGATTATGGCTTATTTTTATGGCGTGCAATCTAAATTTAATTGGCAATTTATTACTTAACCTTTTATTCCCGGTTACCTGTTGTATTTGTAACCAGGAAAATAAAGAACAGAAATATCTCTGTCATAATTGTTTTAAAAAATTAAAATTTGGCGCTCCGCAATTTAATTTAAAATTAAACTTTGTTGACGAGCTCGCAATCGCCGGAAATTATGATGACGGACTATTGGGCGAATTAATTAAAAAATTAAAATTTAATTCAATAGAACCGCTTGGCCCCATCCTGGCCGATTTTTTAACAATTTTTTGGCAAGGACGGGCGAGCTTAATGAATGTTAATAATCTTTTAGTTATTCCCATCCCCCTGTCTCCACAACGTGAGCGCAGGCGGGGATTTAATCAAACAGAGATTATAGCAAAACACTTTGCTAAAAATTTTAATTACAAATTAAACTTGGAATTAAAAAAAATAAAACATACTAAACAGCAATCCGGCTTGTCCGAAAAAAGACGTCAAAAAAATATCACTGCTGTTTTTTTCTGGCAAGGAGAGCCTTTAATTAATAAACAAATAATTCTCATAGACGATGTCATAACGACGGGTGCCACAATTAACGAGGCGGCTAAAATACTAAAATTAGCGGGGGCTAAGAAAATAATTGCCCTGGCTTTAGCCAAGGGTTAAGCCAAGGGTTAATATTTACAAATTGTAAATAGAGTGATATATTAACAATACGCTGATTGCCAAGCCCACCAAGCTTGGGACGGAAACGTTGCCTCGGCCCAAAGCGTAAAACAATTTTAAAGTGCTTTCTATCAAGAAAGAACCCGGGTGGAACCGCGAGACAAATAAGTCCCGTCCCGGTAAAAACAGATAGCTGTTTTTACTAGGAGGGGATTTTTTTATTAATTAATAATTTACAATAATATGGAAAATTTAGAAACTAAACGTCATTCCCTGTCGCATATAATGGCGACGGCGATTAAAGAATTTTGGCCAGCAGCCCAATTAGCGATTGGCCCCGCAATTGAAAACGGCTTTTATTATGACGTAGATTTTGGTGAAACCAAAATAACCGAAGCTGATTTAAAAAACATTGAGAAAAAAATGGCTCACCTCATCAAACAAAATTTAAAGTTTGAAAGAGCGGAAATGGAAATTGGAGCTGCTTTAAAAATAGCCGAACAAGAAGGCAATATTTATAAAGCGGAATTAATCAGCGACTTGATGAAAAAGGGAGAAAAATCAGTCAGCTTTTATACAATTGGTAAATTTACCGATCTTTGTCGCGGTCCTCATATTGAATCAAGTATAAAAATAAAACCTGGAAGTTTTAAATTAAATAAACTGGCCGGAGCTTATTGGCGGGGCGATGAAAAAAATAAAATGCTGACCCGTATTTACGGCTTAGCGTTTGAGACTAAAGAAGAATTGGATGAATACTTAAAAATGATGGTTGAGGCCGAAAAAAGAGATCACCGTAAAATTGGAAAAGAACAAGACCTAATAATGTTACACGAATATGCTCCCGGCATTCCCTTCTTTCTTCCTAAAGGATTTATAATGCTGCAAGAATTATTAAAGGTCGCCCGCGAACATTCCTATGGCGATGGCTACCAGGAAGTAAAGACTCCACAATTATTAAACGCTGAACTTTGGAAAGTTTCCGGTCATTGGGACCATTATCAAGAAGACATGTTTATTCTCCATCACGCTGAGGATAATTGTGACTTAGGAATTAAGCCGATGAACTGCCCTGCCCACATGTTAGTGTTCAAGCGCGATATCCATTCTTATCGTGACTTACCTCTACGTTTAGCCGAAACAACTACTTTATATCGTAACGAAAAATCCGGAACGCTTCACGGTTTAACGAGAGTAAGGAGTCTCTCCCAAGACGATAGCCATATTTTCTGTCGGCCAGAACAAATCTTAGGAGAAATCGGCGCGCTCTTAGAAAAAGTAAAAAAAATATATGAAATATTTAATTTACAAATAGATGAAATTCATCTTTCAACCAGGCCAGAAAAATTCTTAGGTGAGAAATCTGTTTGGGATGAGGCCGAGAATAATTTACGCCAAGCCTTGGAAAGCGCTGATTTAAAATATAAAATCAATGAGGGTGACGGTGCTTTTTACGGGCCAAAAATTGACGTTAAAGTTAAAGACGCAATTGGCCGCCAGTGGCAATTAGCAACTATCCAATTAGATTTTCAATTGCCTCAACGTTTTGATTTACATTATACGGACCAAGATGGAACTCTAAAAACTCCAGTCGTGATTCACCGCGCTCTTTTAGGGTCAATAGAAAGATTTATGGGGGTCATTATTGAACACTATAGCGGGATATTCCCTCTTTGGCTTTCTCCGGTACAGGTAAAAATCGTCTCCGTTTCTGAGACTCACATTCCGGCCTGTAAAAAATTAGCAGCCGAATTTAAAGCGGCCGGCATCCGTGTAGAAATTGACGAGTCCAACGAAACTGTAGGAAATAAAATTAGAAAAGCGGTTAATGAAAAGTCGCCTTATATGTTAGTTATCGGGGATAAAGAAGCGAGTGCTCCAGTTTTAAATGTTAGAGACCGGGGGCAACAAGAGACTAGAGAAATTGCTAAAGATAAATTTATAGCTGAATTATTAAATAAAATTCATCAGCGTACAAATTAAATATTGGACAAAAGAACACCCCATGCAGGGTGTTCCAAATTTCACTATTTATGCTATGATATTATCAATAATAATCTAGTAATAAACTTATGAAAATAAAAAAATATTGGCCCCTAATAATCGGGGTTATAGTAATAGTGGCCGTTTTAGTGGTATTATCAATTAATAAAAAGCCCGAAAGTAAGCAACCGGAATTAATTCTCTTCTACGGCGACACTTGTCCTCATTGCAAAAACGTTGAAGAATACATGACTGTCAACAATACTAGAGCCAAAATACAATTTCAAGAATTAGAAGTATATAACAATCAGGATAACGCTAGGTTGCTCGTCCAAAAAGCAAAAAAATGTGGGCTAGAGACCGCTAATGGAGTCGGCGTTCCTTTCTGGTCTAATGGTGACAGCTGCTTAGTCGGCGATGAAGATATAATAAATTATTTTAAACAGCAATGAAAAAAATAAATTTAATCGGAGCAACGGTCGCTATTCTCGGCTTAAGCGCTCTACCGGCCAAAGCGGTCTGCCCAGTTTGCATTGTGGCTGTTGGCGCTGGTTTAGGCCTCTCCCGCTATTTAGGAGTAGATGATACAGTTTCTGGTGTTTGGATTGGCGGATTAACCGCGGCCGTCGCCGGTTGGACTATTAATTGGTTTAATAAAAAAAATTGGAGCTTCGGTAATAAAACTTGGCGAGACGTTCTAACCGTCATTGCTTATTATGCGATGGTCTTTTGGCCACTTATAAGCCGCGATATGATTGGACATCCAGATAATAAAATATATGGAATAGACAAACTCGCTTTTGGTGCAATTTTTGGAAGCATCGCCTTTGTCGTATTTAGCTTATGGTATATTAATTTAAAGAAAAAAAATAACGGACATGCTTATTTCCCTTTCCAAAAAGTGGCTATGCCCTTTAGTGCTTTAGCATTTTTAAGCCTAATCTTTTATTTTGTTACTAAATAAATTATATGAGTAATATTTTAGATTTAAACGAGTTAGTCGCCAAAGTTGACCAAATGAAAAAAGATAATGCCCTTGATTTATCTTCCGATCAAGATTTAAGTATTGCGATTATGAACCTGGTCAGTATTGAGGAACATTTTTTCTTTACCGGCGCAAAAACTGGCAATGATAAATACTATGATTTGCTTTCCGAAATTAGAGAAATGCGTAAACAACTATTAAAGAAAATAATTAAAGAATACGAAGGTGAAGTTTGGTGTATTTCCAAACATCTACTAGCCGCATCTTATAGATTAATGGAGGTTGGCACTAAAGCTCAAGGGAAAGGAAACAAAGAAGAGGCTAAAGACATGTTTCAAAAAGCCTACGACCTCTACTCTTTATTCTGGGGGCTGAATATGAAATTAATTGATTTGGGCGAAGTAAAAAAAATCGATGATGATGCCATTAATACCGAAAAAAAAGGTATCGCCGGAAAACTGGGTGCACTAGTAAGAAAAGTGATTGACTGTTGCATAGAATAAATTACCAAAAGAAAAGGCCCTTCGGGAAAGAAGGACCTTTAAAAACCAAAAAATCACTAGAAAAATCAGGCGTGAATGCTCTGATTTTTTTTTGCAGAATCGGGCTCAGAAATTATTTTATTAAAATCTAATCCGCGAAACTTGCGTACAGTAGAATCGCCATCCACCAAAATGAATCTATACAAAACTTTGTTTACAAATTCACTGTGGTCGTTGTCCGGCTTTTCTTTGGCAGCTAATATAGTTGCCGCTCCATAAACCGTATTAATCCTACGTTTAGCAATTGAACCTTTGGAAAAATTAGAAACGCAGGTCACTAATCCGCTGGTGGTGGGAAATGAAATTTCTCCCGCCCTGGGCAAAGTGACAATATCAGAAATAAAATCTGATAAAAACTTAGCATCACCAAAAATTTTCTTTCTGATTAACAAACTCCTAACTCTTTGCTGCTCTGCATCACCAAATTCGCAAGACAACCGGTCCAAAACATCAACCGCGGGTAATTTTTTAGCGGGAATAGATAACAATAGCGCTCTTGCTTGATCAGCTAAAGTCAACTTGTTGTGGATAACATCCAAAAATAGTTGAATTTCCCTAACTGCTTTTTCTTGAGGATACTTAAGAGCTAACTCCCTCCAAAAAAAAGCGTGCGGACTGAAAAAAATAGCTCGCTCTGCCGCCAGGAGCCAATCATCAAAACTCAGGAAAGCAATTCCCTTTTTTGCCATGGCCATCCCTTTTCTTGGGCTCTGGTTTGAGGCGCTCAATACTTCAGTAACAGTAGGCTTCTTGGAAATTCCACCCACCAAACTCAAAAGATTTCTCATTTTTCACGATTTTTAGTTTAACTTTGTGCTTTTTAGGCACGATTATTTAAAGAACGATGTAAAAAATTCGGCTCTTAGGAACCGAACGTATTTTACTAAAACATTAAAACATCTAAACTCGCGTTTGTCAATATAGATTGTCTTTTTTATTACTTAAAGCAGCCTTCTCGACTTCAATCGCTTCGTGTATATAGGCTTTCAAAATGGTTTCCATTTCAAATATTTTTTTAACATTAGTAAACCGAACTTGACGCCCAACTTGTGCGTTCTCAGTTTGCTTAATTAAAATCTTATTAACATCAGATAACAAGGCTCCTTTAAAAAATAAGATGGCGCAATATTCTTTGAAAACCTGAATTAGAACTACGTTACTTTTATCAAAAGTATAGCAAGGAGCGCCCCACTTAAATTCTTCGGTTAAATCACAATCAAGAATAATCAATCTTAATTTTTCTAGCTCTTTCCGCCACCGTCTAACCTTACCGAAATACACATCAACCCTGGGGTTCGTTAATTTATCTAAATTATTCATAAGTTCATTTATTGGAATATTTCCAAAAAATTATGCGCCGCCTCTATTAATTATTTATCTTAATGTTAACACCCCTTTTTCCAAATTTCAATTCTCCTTGCTAAAACGTTTTAAGAGATTAACAGCAAAACGATTAATTAATAAATAAAGAAACACTGCGCCGGTAAACCAGTATATACTTTTCATCCATAGCGTACTTGCATCAGTGCCAATAAATAAGCCGTGAATTAAAGATAATGTAAATAAGGCATAGGTGAAATAATGAATACTACGCCAGGCTCGTTTATAATGTAAACGAAACCACAAAGAAAAAATAATTATTATTAATAAAATATAAAAGGAAAAAATCCCCAAACTAACTAATAAGGGTTTATAGTTAGAGGCGAAAGGGATTAGAATGTCTTGCCAGGTAAAATTAATAAATTTATCTAAAAATAAAGCCAGTATGTGCGTTACGACGCTTAAGGTAAGTGCTAAACTTAGATACTTA
Source organism: Patescibacteria group bacterium (assembly GCA_038323715.1). Classification (GTDB taxonomy): domain Bacteria; phylum Patescibacteriota; class Patescibacteriia; order Patescibacteriales; family UBA12465; genus UBA12465. The sequence continues at coordinate 9,627 of JBBQHF010000012.1, read as the reverse complement.
TGGCTCAACCAAGATTTTACCGGATTAATATAACGATAAACATAACCAGTAGTCATCCCGTTCCCCAAAATTACCACTAAAAACATTAAGATGTAGGAGGCGATACCGCTAGCTCTGGCTACATACCAGGGCAAACTACTAATCGTTGGGGTTGTAGCGACCGCTGTTTCGGCAGATAAACTTTGAGCGGGGTCATTAGCATCCAAGGGGTCGCTATGCAACAAAACCTCAGCCGAATCTAAGTAACCATCTTCATCCGTATCAGCTAAAAAGGGGTCCGTTTTATAAATATTAATTTCTACTTCGTCTGATAACCCATCATAATCACTATCTTGTTCGTAGTTATTAGCAGGAACGGATATAGAAGCGGCCTTACTAGCGAGGGGCAAAACTAAAAAATTTAACGAAAGGCCAATTACTAAAAATGATAAATAAAATTTAACAAATGAGGATTTCATATTTTTTCGAAATAATTATAAGCGCGTCTAGAAAAAATTGGTTTATTATCAAGATTAAAAATAACGCAAGCCGAGTCCGCTTCTTTCTCAATAAAATCTAAACCCGCCTCTTCTCCCAAAATTAAAACCGTTTTTGCTAAAATATCCGCCTTAACCGCGCTACTGGAAATTGCCGTAACTGATAAAATGTTATTATCAATCGGAAGCCCCGTTCTGGGGTCAATTATATGATTCCAAAGAAATTCACCATTTTTACCATGTCGTTTAATAATTCCCGAAGTAGCAATCCCAATCTTCTCTCCGTCATTATTAATATTAAAAATACTTTCATTTGGTTGTAGCGGATTTTGAACACCTATTTTCCAAGAATGCCCATCATCTTGATAGCCAGAGATAATAATATCCCCACCAGCCGAAATCCAGTAACTATTTACACCAGCAAATAAATCTCTACTAACGGCGTCAACTATATAGCCTTTACCAATCCCGCCAAAATCTAATCTAAGCCCTTTTGGGCGCTGAACATGACCCTTCTCAATTTTTAGTTCACTTATTTTAGGCCTAGTTTTTAATTTTTCCGCCAAAGATTTAACATCAAAACCGGCGCCGTCTTCGGTAATATTTTCAAAACTCTTGTCGTAACCAACCGTTTCCAAACTATCAATAATTCCAGGGTCAAAAATACCATTGGTTTGTTTATAATAATACTTAGCCTCAGCTAACAATTTAATCATTTCCCTACTTAACTCCAAATTATTTTCTGGAGAATTATTAAATTTTACTAATTCGCTGTCAGCTAAAAAACGACTAAACCGCTGTTCAAATTCAATAATGCGTTGTTTGGCATGGATTAAAATATCAGACTGCTGTTCTTCAATAATGGCAACAATCACGACATCAGTCCCCATAGCTTTAAACTCTAGCCACATATATTTTTATCTAATGATTTCTAAGTCATCCGCAATTCCATTGTGATTAGCGTCTATAAGAGAAAAAGCAAAATCATCAATGCCTTGATATTTATCAATTGTATCAGGAATGCCATCTTGATCAGAATCGCTTAACAAAGCAATCGCGGCAGTATTATCAATTTTGGTTGTTATAATTTTAGTAACTTGGGTTGGCACGATGCTATTTTGCGTTCTTAACCCATCATTATAAACTGGCTTAATAATCTCAGCGGGAGTTACTGGCGCTGATATAACAACGGGCTCAGGAATTGGTTCAGGAATTAGTTCGGGAATTGGTTCAGGAATTGGCTCTGGTACTGGGGCTATTATCGCAGGCGCCTCGTAACGGTCTTCTTTATGATAATCATTATCATCATGTTCTCGTTCATCATCATCTGCATGACTTAAAGTGATTAAACTAAATAAAGAGACTAAGATAATTAATAATGTTGATAAGGATATAATATATTTCTTTTTCATATATTTAAAAATAATTTTATAAAATTATTAAGACACTCTAGTCACCGGGACTGGTGGCGGAGTAGGTTTAACAACTACTGGAGTTGGTTTTGGCGTTGGAGTTGGAGTTGGAGTTGGTTTTGGCGTTGGAGTTGGCGTTGGCACAGGCTTAACAACCACTGGAGCGGCTACCGCCACCACAACCGGCTGATTATTAGTTATTGGAGTAACATTAACTGGGCTAACCGAGCCCACTGACGAATTAGTTGGTTGTGCTTGGTTAGCCAAACTAACCATCGCCACAGAGTCGCTCGTTATTTTTTGAGAGTCGGTCACTGTTCCATTTTGTTGAGTCAAGACTGCAATTTGCTTGCTTAAATTATCCACTGCCTGATTTTTTGACTGATAAATATTTAACCAACGGCTATAGGCGAGCTGATTAACTTGTTCAACTAAAGCTGAATCATACTTCTTGTCATTAATAGTATCGGCTTTAACAATTTTTTCATTAATTAACCCAAAGGCAATCGCAAAAATCAAAATTGGAGCACTTAAAGCATAAGAAAAATTACGTAAACGTAAAGTAAAACTTTTATCAGGGGTCATGGAGAATTCCTCCATTTGAATCTGGTTTTTAGATACCCCTAGACTCAATAAATTATTAACCATGCCATCCATAAAATTCTTTGGCCCACAGACGAAAAAGGTTTTGCCAAAAACATTTCCGACAAAATTTTTAATAGCTACGGCATCCAGCCTCTGATGTAACACATTATTAGCTCTAGGAATACCAAATTCTTCCGTAAAAGCAAATAAGGAAGATATGTTAGGATTAGTCCTGGTCAACGTTTGGATTTCATCATAAAAAGCCGTGCCCTTCTCTAATTTAGAGCTATACAGCAAGGATAATTTATTAGGCACGCCAGAAAGCGCGGCTTGTTGTAAAATACTAAAAAATGGCGTTACGCCAATTCCTCCAGCAATAAGAACGGTATCATAATATTTTTTATCACTATAAACAAATTTGCCGTAAGGGCCAAACACATCAATTTCATCGCCAATTTGCAGATTTAAAAGACCCTTAGTAAAGGGCCCTTGAATTTTAATGCCAAAGCGAATAAAATTTTTGTCAGCTGGAGAGCTAGCTAAAGAAAAGGCGTGTTTATCTTCCATTTGTCCCGCCTGATTACGATAAGCAATCATGGCATATTGTCCGGGCAAGTAATTAAATACTGGGTACCCCCTTTTATCTCCCAGCTCCAAAACTACCAAATCATAGGATGGCTGATAAATTTTATTAATATAATATTTGTAAGCAGACATATAATTAAATCTTAATCTTCTTCGTGACGTTCTTTATTAGTACGTTCTGATTGGCTGGTTTCTTCTTGTTTATCATTTGTTTCTTCTTGATCTACTTTATCATCTCCATTCCCCTCCCTTAATTCATCTTCGTGAACATATTCGTCAATCGTTACTCGCGCTCGTTCAATCTTTTCTGATAATTCTTGATTATCATGATTTTCTACATTCTTAGAAATACTATCTAATAAGTCTAGACTCTCGTGACTATCATCTTTAAGCGTTTTAGAAACGGCATCTGATTTATCCGAATCCTTTATTTTATCCGCCACAACAACCGATTTATTAAAACTTTCAACCGCCTGATCAATAATCTTTGATAATTGAGCATCTGTTTCTTCGTCTGACTTTTGTGCCTGATTACTGACAATTGAAGCCTCAACCAAACGTCTTTGTGATTGTTTATTATAGCTTTCAGTTTTAACAACATCGGATATACTTAAATTATTTTTAACTGTCTCCGCCGTTCTTTTCAAAGGATATAAAGGGCTGCCAACAGTTATCTGATTATTACTATAAGCATATAAAGATGTGCCCCCTAATAAAATAAAGACAACAACGGCCACGGCCATTCCTCGAAACAAAAACAAATTATGAATTTTAAAAATTTGTCTAAAAGAATTAAAACTATTAATGAAAACTAAATAATATAGCTGTAGTCTTATTTTAAGATCGGCTTTTAATCCTAACTTATGCCTGGGCAAATCTAATAATTTTCTTTCTAAGTTGTCCATATTATTAATTGATTAACAGTGCTCGTAACTTAGCCAAGCTACGACTTAATTGCGTCCTAATCGCACCCTCCTCCTTGTTTAATACTGCCGCCATTTCTTTGTTGTTTAATTCATCAACATAACGCATAATTAGTAATTCCTTATCCCCCTCTTCCATGGTGTTAATTATTTTAATAACCTGTTCCGCTTCTAATACTCGACCGACATCTTTAGATTTAACACTTAACGTTTGCTCAACGTCAGCTAGCGGAATTATTTGTTTATCGGCCCGATAATGATTTATAAGATGATTCCGGGCGATAGTAAATATCCAAGGCTGAAAACTCTTATCAGAGTCAAAACTAGAAAAATTTTTAAAAGCTTTGATAAAAACCTCCGACGTCAAGTCTTCTGCCAACGCCTGATTAAAACCGACTCTATATAAAAGATAAGTGTATATTTTATCTTTAAATTCGCTATAGAAAGCGGTAAAATTGGGTTTTTTTGGAGGCATAATAACAGTCCTATATTATAATACAAGCTAAACAAGAAAACGTTACAATATTATCTATATATAATACGATTAATTAAATAAGATAAATTACTATAACATATTTCCCTAATATTGTATATTGTTGATTGTTTATAGACGAACTAGATATTGACCTAAAACATCTCGTCTATAAACAAAAAACGCCGGCATAACCAGCGTTTAAATTTAAATTCTTTAAATATTTGTCACCTGTTTAATGGCGGCTTCTAGTTCGTTGGCCGCATCCGTTCCGATGCGATATACTTTTCCATTTTTCATAACTATTTCAACCGCCTCAAAACCAGAAACATTATATATCCACATTTTTGGACATAAACATAATCTTATGCCCCAACCATAGTACCAACGATTTTTTGCTTGCTTAGCTGATAATATTTCGCTAAGCAGAAACTTTTTTCTAAAAATTCCATAACCAAATTTAATCTGCAAATAAGTTTCATCAATAGACGTTGTGAGGGTAATAAATGATGCAAGCACAAATATAATTAAGGCCATCACCAAAGTAATAACAAAATTTGTGCCCGAGTCAGTTGATGGGGTTTCGGCCCGAGCTGTCATTTGGACCCAAGTAAACAAAGCTAAAACAGCCAGCATAACGACCAACATTAAATATCCAATTTGTGTGTGTTTGTATGAAGTCATAAGTTTATTATAACATATATTCCCAGGTCTATAAACTCCTTATTAAAAAACGCCGTTTTGGACAGCGTTTAGTGTAGCTAATTTGTAGATTGTTTCTTTTTGAAACAATTAAATACTTTTTTGAAGAAAGAACTTAAACGCTTCCACTCAAGATCTTCTGAAGCCTTTTGTGCTTCTAGCATTTTTTCGTATTCTTCCGGCGGAATCATGCTAGCAAATATTGCATATAAAATCAATTTAAACTCACAATAGGGATATTTATCTGACCGCCAAACAGTCAAAAATACATACAATTTACGGTTGTACAAAATCTTTATCGCCATCAATAGAAATCCCAAAAACTTTTTTCATATTTTTAATATTATTTTATTGAGCCGTCCCTCAATAATTTTTTATCCAGACGGATAGTTCAGGGCAAACCGGAAACAGTAATCTAAAATTTAAATTCTTTAATTACAAAATCAGTTCTACTGTGCTTCCCATTTGAATATTTCCAGAGCTCATTTATTGGCACATTTCTAAAAAATTCTACTGATTGGTTCTTCTCATAAACAACGTCAACCATATTTTTTACAACCCTATCATATTCTGATTGAAGGAAATCTATAGCATCTTTTAATTGCTTCTTTTCTGTTTCTAATAAGGTTTTGCTTAATTCTATCCACTTATAATTAGCCTCCCGTAGTTCTTCATTATAGTCATAGCTGTGATTGCGCTCTCTAATTTCATCTAAAATACCACTTTCTCTTTCTTTAAAAAGAGGCTCTTTTATTTTATATAATAAACGATTTCGCAGACTTGCCTTTGTTGCCCCACCTTTTTGATATGCAAAAATTTCATCTTTTGCCCTTTTTAAGCTATCTAACAAAAACAATCTAACCTCATTATTAACCGCTTTCTTGTCATCATCAAAAGTATCCAAAGTTAAATCTGGGCTACTCGCCCACATGGCCTTTGAAGGACTCACTCGACTATGTATAGCATGTTCTGTTTCGTGAATAACGGTGTTATTAATATCATTATCAGTTCTTGGTTTATGAGTATTAATTACATTAATATTATTTTTGCCTCTATCTTCAGAAAAACCGTGTGTTTTATGGGAAGTTTTTATGCCCAATCCATAAGCCTTATCAAAATTTTCCGAGTCTCCAACAAAAAAGTTAATAGAGAAAGGACCCTGTTTGGCCTCTAGAGTATTATTTTTATAATAGTTGTCAGATACGGCTCTCATGTCTTTAAACAAAAAAGTTTTAAATCTTTCCTTAAATTCCGGAATATTATAATAATCAAAACCAAAAATCTCTTTCCATATTTTTTCTGGATTATTTTGATGATTTTTAAATAATTCAGCATTATATTTTAATTCTTTTTTATAGTTTTCCAGCCTGGTATTGGCATTGGCCCTAAATGGCTCAGGCATTTTTTCTATAAGGCTTAAAGCCAATCTACCTCCCTCGGTATTTTCAAAGTTTAAATAATCTATTTTTGCCGCCTCACATTCTTTAAATGAATTAAGAAAATTTTGTACCACCTCTTCCCCTATCTTTCTGGACAATTCTAACAGCTCCCTAACCTTATCTATAGCGACTTGGCTTCTATTTTCTTTTGCATATTTAGCTATAAGTTCAACATTATTAGACTTTAAAATTTCCTCTTCGGGAAGTTCTTTTTCCGCATTTATTGTATTAGATCTTTCAAAATTCATATATTAATTATTTATACTAATTTTAACAAGGTCATGAGCTCTTTAAATATTTGTCACCTGTTTAATAGAAACTTCTAGCTCATTGGCCGCATCTGTTCCGACGCGATATACTTTTCCATTTTTCATAATTATTTCAACCGCGTCAAAACCAGAAACATTATTTAATATGCAAATAAGTTTCATCAATAGACGTTGTGAGGGTAATAAATGATGCAAGCATTCTAGTCTAAGATTATTTTATTTAATTGTCTGAATAATCTTGTCTACCATAGAATCAATATCAAAAGATTCTCTTTCACTAGCGCAAGCTTTACTTTGTTCTTCGTCGTAGTTGTCACAATTAGGATAACGTAAAGTAAAACTAACGTTAATGAGTTGATTATTCTTGTTGGTGGTATAAGTATATGATGAAAAAACACTACCAGCCGCCCCTTCGCGCCTAACATTGACGCAATAAGTTCGGTCATTAACTAGTACCTGAGTAGTTGCATCAGACGCGCTGCTCACTTCCGGTGGCGTAGTTTCACAGGAATATGTGCCCGTTTCTATTTTTATAACAGGCGGCCATTCAACAACACTTATATATTTTGCTAATAATTCTTTGGGGTATTGATATTTTATGCCATCGTTATTAGTCGTTGTCGCCCATAGATTATCAACAGGATTATTATTAATATTAACGAAATCATTATTAATATTAACGGAATCATTATTAATTGTGGTGTTGGCCATATTACTAGAAGAAAAGTAAGGATACAATAAAATTAAAATGCCAACCACCAAAAAAACGAAGAATACAATGAGTGGGATTTTTTTATTTTTTGAATAGTGTTCTAAAATCATAGTAAATTATTTTAAATTATTATTTTTTCTAATAATTAAATTCTTTCTAATTTTATCATCAAGCGTAAAATCATTAATTTCCCCTGGCTTGCCTAATAAAACATCAAGCCCTATTTCTTTATAGCGTGGCACAAGATGCCAATGGACATGATTGACTTCATCCATATATAAAAGATAAATCTTTTTTACTTTCAATGTTTTTATCATTGACCTTCTTATATCATTTACCCTGCTCATTAAATACTCGTAATCTTTTTTTGATAGTAAGTTTATATCCTTAACATCTTTTTTCCAAACAACCACAACGTGACCAGAAATAATTGGATTATTAGCTAAACAAGCATACAGCTTATGATCTTCATAGATAATGGCATTTTTAAATGGTTTTGGTAAATTATTTTTCATATTATAATTTATAAGATATAGTCTATTGTAAACCAATATAGGCCAACATTGTCTCTAAAACCTCAGGATTATCTCTTCTAAAAGAAAAATATTTATTCTTCAAGCAATAAGTACACTCGTGACTTATATTGATGTTACTATTTAAGATACCAGACTCGATTAACTGATTTTTGACAGCTAGAGAAAGATTGATATACGTTTTTCCGTAATTGTTAACCAAACAAGCTTCTTTAAAATAATCAGCAACATCATTTTTTACCTCAAAATGACAATCTTTAATATGTGGGCCAATAAAAACCTTTATATCACTTAAATCGGAATTATAATGATTAACAAATGAAACAACTACTTCTGATACTATTTCTGACACTACGCCGCGCCAACCAGCATGAGCCAAGGCAACCACCTTTTTGTTAATATCATAAAAATAAACTGGCAGACAATCAGCTACCGTGATTGTTAATAAATATTTACTATTATTAGTTATTAAGGCATCGCAGTTGTCAATAATAGCTTCTTTATCACAATTATCAACAATAACTACTCGATTATTATGAACTAATCCAGCAGATACTATTATTTTTTTATCTAAACCTTCATTTTTAAAAAATAAAATACGATTACCCAAAAAGTTTTTCATCGGACCATCTTTCTTCTCAGATATTCCAGCAATGATACTATCAAAATTAATAAATTTCATAATTTGATTATAACATTTTACGGTTGTACAAAATCTTTATCACCATCAATAGATATTTCAACATTTTTAACTGTTGGAAATTGAAGTAGTGTTTGTCTTATTTGAGCCTGAATAAACTGCCCCGCACAAAGACCAACATTTTTTGTCTGTAAGTCTTTACTAAAATCAACATAAGCAGTCTCACCTTTTATAGAAAGTGAATTTATAGTTGTATGATTATCAATAGACGTTTGGAAGCCTTGAGATTCTTCTTGAGCACTTAGGCCTTTAACGAGTTCTTCAAGAGAAGCTTTGGCTGTCGTAACTGTATAAGGTATTATTCGAACCACTGGACGAACAACGCTACAATCTAAGAAGCCTGGGTCAATAATTGAATTAGGAAAAAAAACTTTGACGCTTATAACTCCTTGGTCGTTTAAGTCTTCCGTAATAACTGGCACACTCGTAGCCACATTTGGCGTTTTATTTATTTCTTGTTTCAAATCACCAACTTGTTGTTGCAAATCATTAACTTGATTTTTTAAATCCTCATTGTCAATTTTTGACTGATTATTGTTTGATATTGAGCAACCCGAAAGCGCCAAAACCAAAAATAGAGCAGAAATCCCAAAAACTTTTTTCATAATTTTAATATGTTTAATTATAAAACAAAAATAGCACGAAAAGTGCTACTTTGTCTATTTGCGGAGAGGGAGAGATTTATCGCGCTCACTTTTTGCCAGAAATGCAAAAAGCTCACTTGTCCAGACCAGCCGCTAAGCGCTCCGCTAGCTCGCGCTTATCGTCACTCAATTATTCGGTGTCGCTTCCGCTCCACCTCATATTTCGCTCGCTGCT
>JBBQHF010000011.1:0-25167 GCA_038323715.1 Patescibacteria group bacterium | reverse complement strand
TAATGAGATTTTTTATACAAAACCCCGATCCAAAAAATCCAATGACAAAAAAAATGACAAAAAAAATAGCCGTATGATAAGTTTTCTTCCACATATCATCAATATATGGACCATACACTTTCATAAACTTTTGCCATTTTGAAATATATTTCTCTATATTATCATTCATTTTATAATTTTATCTTAAATATATTAAGAAGTAAAACAAAAAAAGTTCATCATCGTCATCTACTATATTAAAAAAGAATAAGTAATGACGTACTAACAGATCTTACTAAAGAAAATTTTAGTTTCTGTACTAAGCGTCAAAAAAAGTTTGATAAAGGAGACGAAGAAACACGAAATACCACATTCGAAAGTATCGAAAAATTTAACGTCGAATTATCCGGGTTAGAACCGCCATATTTAGGCGAATATCAAAGAAAAAACGAGGCTGTAACCTCGCTTAATCTACGTTGGCTCGGGGATAGGGATTCGAACCCCAATAGCCAGGACCAAAACCTGGAGTCCTACCGTTAGACGATCCCCGAATTATATTTAATTTTTAACTAAAATATCCTCATAGAGGATATTATGAATTATTAAACAAAAAGTCAACTCCTACCTAATTTTAAACTATTTTTAACCTAAAATCAACTAAACTTTGGCATAGCGTCTTACCGCAAATAAACTAGCAAAAGCATTAATAGCTAAAATTACTAAAAATTGTCCACCAAAAACTAACCAAAAATTATCAATGAAATATGATAAAATATTAACATTATAACCCATAAAAAATACTTCCAAATAGGGTTGCAACAAAGTTAAAAATGGATAAAAAATACCTATAATAATTAAAATACTAAGCAGGGTATAAACAAAAGCGGAAAATATATAAGGCATATAAATGAAAAAGTTCGATGCTCCGACCAGGCGCATTATTTCAATTTCCTGGCGGTGAGTATAGATGGCCACTCTAACCGTATTATAAACAACCAACAGACTTGTCAAAACAAAAATTAAAATAATAAAAAAACCAATCTCGTTAATCCTCTTAGAAATATTATTTATTTTATTTAAAACAACCGCGTTATCAGAAAAATCGCGTGACTCAATCATCTTACTATCAATGACGCGCAATTCGTTAATAAGCAAATTAGCTTGAGAAAAATCTTGAGGGATAATGGTTAAGCTGGGAGATAATGGGTTACGCCCTAATTCTTTTAAGGCTGCTAAAACCGCCTGATTATTTTTATATTTCTCTCTAAAATCATTTAACGCTTCCTCTTTAGAAATATAAACGATACTTTTTACTCGTTCTGACTTAGATATTTCAGCCTTAAGTGCTAAAATCTCGCTCTCAGGCGTCTCAGGTTTTATATACAAACTGATATCAATTTTTTCTTGCACCGCCTTAGCGGCATTATCACTTATCACCCTAACAGTCATCAAAGTATTAACCGAGAAAAGGGCTAGCAATAAAATAATTAGCGTCGCCACCGACAACCAAATATTTCTGCCTATATCCTGTAAACTAAATTTTATTATTCTATACAAAGAAAGCATCTTTTTATATTTTTAATTATAATAAATATTTTCCCTTCTCGTGGTCACTAATAATTTTACCATGGTCCATGGTAACAACCCGGCGACTTAGATAGTTAACAATTTCTTTATTATGTGTAACTAAAATAACGGTTGTGCCAAATTTATTTATCCGCAAAAGTAAGTCAATAATTTCATTAGCATTAATAGCATCAAGATTTCCCGTTGGCTCATCGGCTAACAAAATTTTTGGTTGATGCACCAGCGCTCTAGCAATCGCCGCTCTTTGTTTTTCGCCACCAGAAACTTCATTAGGATAACGATTTTTTTTATCTTCCAGGCCAACAATTTTCATGACGCTGGGGACTATTTTATTTATCTTAGCAGCACTACTTCCGCAAACCTCCAAAGCAAAAGCAACATTTTCTGCTAATGTCTTTTTGGGTAATAATTTAAAATCCTGAAAAATAACGCCTATTTGGCGGCGCAGATATGGAACTTCACGTTTAGAAATTTTTGTAATATCCCAATCACCAACTATAACTTGCCCGCTATCAAGCCTTTCTTCTCCAATTAAAACCTTAACCAAGGTAGTTTTTCCTGCACCTGACTGTCCAACGATTGAAACAAATTCTCCTGGATCAATATCTAGGTTAACATCATTTAGAATCTTAACTCGATTACTATAAGCTTTGGAACCATTTTTAATTGTAATCATAAAAATTATTATTGCGTTTTGACGGCGCGCAAACCATAACGAATCAATTGTTCGTTATCAGAAAAATTTTCCGCCTTTGTTTTAGAACCAAAATTTACAACCACCATGTTACCTTTATCAGTCTGCACTCTGGTCATTAAACAATAACCAGCTTCATCTAAGTAACCAGTTTTAGAACCAAGAATATTATATGCAGTGCTCTTCAAGAGTTGATTGGTATTATTTAAGGTATGAGGATTTTTAGTATTGATGGTTGAAAAAGAATATGTTTTGGTAGTACTTATTTTTTGAATAAGCGGATTTTTAAATATCTCTTTTACCATTATAGCATAATCAAACGGAGAACTCACATTGTCAGGAGACAGTCCGGTTGGTTCAATAAATTTTGTATTTTTTGCACCCCAACTTTTTGCAGTTTCATTCATCTTGGCTATAAAATCCTGACGCTTCAAACCGCTAACTCTAACTAAACTCTCAACCGCATTATTAGCGGAGCCAACTAAGGCGCTATAAATTAAATCTTCTATGGTCATTGTCTCTCCCTCAGAAACTCTTAAGCGAGCCGACTCCCAAGGCTTACAATATTCGTAATTATAATTTTCATCTTGCTTCTTGTAACTTACAACTGTAGACAAAGTTGGTTTAGTGCTTAGGAAAGTGTAAACAGCCACTAATTTAGTCAAACTTGCTAGAGGCGCAGAGTTGTCGGCATTTTTACTCCACACAACTTCACCGCTACCCTCCATCATAATTATAGATGATGAGGCGGTTATAACTGGCACATCAGCTATTTGTTCCTGTTTAGGCACTACCGGTGCTCCTGATTTTAAAACTTCTATTCGGACATTTACTAATCCGGCACTGAGTGGCGCCAGTTTAGCAAACGCGACTCTATCTAAATCTATCACTCTGTCTGGATGTTTGGCTCTTTCTGGCCCAAAGTCATTCACTACGACATCTACCGTTTTATTATTATCTAAATTATAAACACGTAAAGCCGTCCCTTTAACAAAATCGGGAGAAGCGGCAAAAAGCCCTTCTTTATATTTATACCAACTAGCTGTACCGACGGTCATCACTTCTGGTTTAGCCAAAACAATTAACCAGCCAGAAGTTGAGTCAGTGGTAATAGTTACGTATTGCTCTTCGGGAAAATCTTTAGTGGGAACCGGACGCCAAACACTTGATAAAAAATCAAAAGAAAAAACTTGTTTTAACTGGTTACTTTTTTTTGGATATTTTATTTTAATATCTAAAGGACGGCTAGGGTCAAATAAGCCCTTCGTTTTGAAAGCATAATCGTATGCCGGAGTTAACGGCTCCCACTCCCAAGGAATTTTATAATTTTCACTATTCTCAGAAATAATCAAAGTAGGCTCGGCGGTAAAAGCTAAGGGGCTATAATTAATTTCCAATCCGCTAGCAGCCGCTCCCGCAGAATAAGGAAATACTAAAATTAATAAGAGTAGCGATAAAAAAAATTTATTATTTTTAAACATAAAACTATTTTTCTATTAATTGACTAAAAACATCCTTTAAGATTATAATGTATTTACGTTGATAAAATTACGAAATTGGCGGGTGTTGTATAATGGTTATTACGTCAGCTTCCCAAGCTGAAGAAGGCGGTTCGATTCCGCTCACCCGCTCCAAATTTGCCGAGATAGCTCAGCTGGTAGAGCGACGGTATCGTAAACCGTAGGTCGTGGGTTCGATCCCCATTCTCGGCTCCATTTTTTTTCAATACGCGTTTAACGACTGAAAAAATAATCAAACCATTTTTTAAAATTACTTTTTTCTGACGTATTATTGGGAATCACTTCCTGATTTTTTATATCGGTTTTATCTTCTATAACCACAACCGTCTCTCCTGGTTTTTTTAGATTTAAATTTAAACGCGCCTGAGACTCTAACGACTGATCAGACTTTAAATATTCAATCATATCCCTTAATTCTTGGTTGTCTTTTTCAAACTGGCCAATATCATTTTCCACTCCTTTTATTTCTTGTTCAATCAAGCGTTTTTGACTATACGTTTTAGCTAGGGGGAGAGCTATCAGGAACAACAAAATCATCCCCACAACAGCTAAAAACCTCTGGCTAGAAAACAGACGATAAAAAAAATTATGTTGTTGGCTATTATGACCGGCGTTAAAAACGTGCGGTCTAATTTTAGTCTTGGCCATGTATTTTATTATAACATAGCGAGACATTATAGCCAAAGAGAATTAGTTTCTTGATTTAGGCGTAACCCAAAATCCCATATATTTGCCGAACATCAGTCTAACTTGTGCCTCAAGACAAGGGATGGCTCCAAAAATTACAATTACAAACGGAATAAGTAACCACTGCAAAACCATAGAGACGCTCTTCCAAAAAGAATACTGGGCTGGTCTTTTTGGCAATAAAAGGTTGGAAATTAAAGCCGATAATATCAGCCCAAACATGGCAAAATTCATCAAATTCTGAGTAACCGTCGGTAAATTGCCCGATAGCACCGTAGAGTTGAAACGATCGCCGCCAATTAACATCGGCATCCAGCCAACGACAGCAATAATAAGGGCGCTAGTAGCCCAAGCATGAAAACCATAAATCTGAATGACGATATGGCCAATAATTGTTGGCTTATTTAATTCTTTATTTTTCCAACGCTTAATAGTATTAAAAATCAAATATGGAATATTTTCTCCTCCCCAGGCCCAACGTCTCTGTTGTTTATATAAACTTTTAGCCGTCATACGAAAATTCCGATCACAAGTAACGTCCATAGAAACGTCAAAATAAATTGGTTCCACCCGATAATGTCCATTGTAATACATTAGACAATGCCAAAATATTCTTGAGTCCTCACTAACATTCTTCGGAGACCAAAAACCAATTTCATTCAAGGCCGAAAAAGTCATAGAATGAGAAGAATAAGTAACTAGACTTTCTTGCCTAACTTGCATAATCATCTGCCAGAAGGTATTAGACGCCGCAGCAACACGAGAGAAAAATGGCGCGTTCCAAACATTATTATGATAGACGGGAATAGGCTGATAACTAGCATGATAGGGATCGGTAACGGTTAAAAATTTATAGGTCAAAGCGAAAAAATATCCTGGACGCACTATCGTATCAATATCAAAAACACTAGTGAGAATTTTACGATAATCAAAATTTTCTTTATCCAATAAATCCTGTTTAACTTTTTTAACACACCAGGCTTGATTAGACCCCTTGCCTTTTAATTCGCCCTCAAGACCGTCTGGATGAAATACAATTTCAAACCTCCCAAATTTTTCGGAAAATTCTCGTTTAATAATCTCTGCTTTTTCATAAGCACTCGCCCCTGCTCGCTCTTCAAATGCTAAAGCAATAATCATTTTATCACTTGGGAAACCGTCATTCTGAATTGCCAGTAGGCAAGAGCGCACAATTTCTATACTTTCGTTATAAGTCGGTAGCACTATAAGATGCCAAATATCTTGCCAAACCAAACCATTTTTAGCTAATGAATCAGGAGCAACATGCTCTTGATTAATTTTGCCATTCGTTAGATTCTCACATCTTTCTCGCCAATTAACTTTTAACCCCGCCTGCAAATTACGATAAGAGGTAATCAAAAAAATGGCCATATAGATAACCAAAAGCAGCCAGTAGACATCAAAGGCAATAATAAAATAAGCCACATAAACTGGCTTAAAATAAGAACCAATTAACAAGACTAGAAGAGTGGCAATTGATAAAAACCCTGGTAAAATCTCTAATATTCGGTAAATTTTATAATCACGACCACTTAAGTCGGTGGCTTTTCCTATTCTGAGATAATTAACATCTTGAGCCATATGGAATTTCTCGTATTTATATTAAGTTCCTTCTTTTTAACTCAAAAAAACATTCTGCGCAAGCCCTAACATCAAAAATGGCATCATGAGCATCTTCAAAGCCAGTGTTAAATAAAAACTTATAAAGCTCAGTTAAATTTGGCCATTTATAACCACCTCGACCGTTGGGGATACGACAAACATCAACCGTCCTTTTCATTGTACAAATTTTATTAGCAGGCGCAACATTATTTTCCATCTTTAATCTTAAAAGTTCAGAACCAACTATTTTTTCATCAAAGTCTATATTATGGGCGACTAGATAGGTTGATTTTTTTACATCAGCAGCGAAGTGCTCCAACGCTTCCTGTAGACTCACCCCCTCCTTCTCGGCCCTCGCCTGAGTGATGCGATGAATCTTAGCTGATTCTTCCGGAATAATAAAACCGTCAGGCTTAATTATATAAGAATGACTTTCCCAGTGATTGCCGTGAAAGTCATAAAGACTCCAAGCAATCTGAACAATTCTTGGCCAATTAGAAAAATCATCAAGTGGAGCTTGATAATTTTTAGGCAAGCCAGTTGTTTCGGTATCAAAAAATAAATACATACTTTATTTTATAATAATATTTTCTCCTTCTGATAACTCGTGCTCAGGTTCAGACGAAGAATCTTCGTCCCCTGAAAGCAAATTTTGTTTTTCATGATTATTGTGAGGAGTATCAATCTTCATTGTTCTACCTCTAAAATCGACAGGCGCAATTTTATTTAAATCGCCCAAGGATAGCGTTGTTTCCGGCTCTGAAGAAACAGGAGTATCAATCACTTCAATTAATTTTTTATTTTCTATCGCCTTAGCTTGTTTTCTTGATTCTGTGTCTAAACGTTTTTCTTCTTTTTTCTTGCTTAAACAATCCTTGCAATAAACCGGGCGAATGCCATCAGGAGCAAATGGCGTTTTGGTATGATTGTTACAATTTGCGCACACAGCGTCGTAGCCTGTTTTTTCAGGGTTGATAAAGGGGGTTACGGGCGCTTGAACTTTAGCAGCGGCTGGTGGCGTTTTATATTGCGCCGACTGAACGATGGGCGGCTCTTTACTTAAAGTTTGATTCTGTTGAGAGGGCTGGTTATAATCAGGTTTAAGGCTTGGCTTATTAGTAACTTTAGTACCAGTTTTATCATCCTCACCATAGCTTTCATGCCAACGCATAATTCTATCTTCAACAACTTCTCTATCAGACGCGTATTTTTCTCTTGAATAATTAATAACTTTTTCAGTATTATTAGTTTTTTCCTCTTGTCTTAAAGGTGGTAACCCAATCGCTGAAAATGGCGAAGAGGCAATTCCGTCTATCATCAATTTTAAATACATTTCATACTTAGGCAAATTAACAATATCTTCTTCAGTAAAAGTCGGGGTAAATTCTTTAACTAATTCTTCCGCATCAGCCGCGCCTACCCTAAAAACAACTAGAGTCCCAACGTTACCAAAAACCGCCGGTTTTACCTTTTCAGTTAACTGCTCGATATATTGATGAGCTAAGATTAAATTAAGTCTATATTTTCTCGCCTCTGATAAAATATTAGCAAAACTATCAGTAGAAAAGTTTTGAAATTCATCAATATAAAGATAAAAGTCTCGACGCTCTTGTTCTGGTACATCAACCCGACTCATCGCCGCTAATTGAATTTTCGTAATCATCATCGCTCCTAATAACGCCGAATTATCTTCTCCAATCCGTCCCTTAGAAAGATTCATAATTAGAATTTTCCCGTTATCCATGATGTCGCGGATGTCAATCGCCGAAGACACTTGCCCAATAATATTTCTCATGAGTGAACTAGATAAAAATTGCCCAACTTTATTTTGAATAGGAGAAACCGCTTCAGAGGCAAATTTATCAGCATAGCCAGAAAATTCTTTTTCCCAAAAAGCTTTTACAACAGGGTCCTTAATATTAGAAACCACTTTTTTTCTATAACCTTTATCTGACAACATGCGCACCACGCCCAACAAGGTAGACCCCGGAAAATCTAAAATTGCTAAGACGGCATTTCTTAAAATATATTCCAAACGAGGCCCCCAAGAATCAGCCCACAGTTTTTGGAAAACTCCGATGAGCCCCGAGGCCACTAAATGACGCAAATGCGGCTCAACTTGTTCAACAACATTAAAAGCGATTGGAAAATGAATATCAGATGGATTAAAATAAACCACATCTTTGATACGGTCGCTAGGAATATATTCAACTATTTTTTCCGCCAAGTCTCCATGAGGATCAACCACCGCCACCCCATAACCATTACGGATGTCGTCCACAATCATATTTTCTAAAACCGTGGACTTGCCCATACCGGTTTTCCCAATCAAATACATATGACGACGCCTATCATCAGTTCTGATACCGAATTTTTTTAATTCGTTGCGATAATTTGTTTGTGCGAAGACTGCAATATTATCCATATATCTTTAATAAGCTATTTACGATACTGTCCCAAGAAATAATACCTAAAACAATTATGGCTACTAGGAGTACAATTTTAATTGTATTATAAACCGATCCCCACAAAAAATAATGCTTGATAAATCTAACCGCTTGCGAAGTTTCTTTGTTAGTATGGGAATTTTCTTCTAAAAGTTTCAATATTTTTTCCAAACGAGCGCCATTTACCTGAGCAATGTCAGGGGTTTCCATCATTTTTTCAATAGTGGGCAGCTCATCTTTTGGCTGCAATTCTTTTATAAGTTCGGCAACTTTTTTAGGCATAGTGATTATATTAATTTCTTACTTCGCATACTCCGGCGGATTTTTTTCCGATAGTGGCAAACTCCGCCATCGCTTTGTCAGAATAAGCTTTCTGTCCGTGGTATTCCTTATTAACTAAATCGGTGTCTGATTTAAATTTTTGCAAATACCAAGCTTGAGCCCCTTTAATTAATAAGCCCATTTCTGAAAAATCATCCTTATCCAGAAGACCAGGAACAACAGTAGTTCTAAATTCATGAGGCAGGCCACTACCAATTATCATTTTAACACTTTTTTTAATATTATCACAGATAACTTGAACGCCAACGGTGTCGGCATATTTCCCCAAAGGCGCCTTTAAATCCATCGCAATATAATCTATTAGTTTAGCGGAAATGAGTTCTTGCAACATCTGCGGGTTAGTTCCGTTAGTATCCAACTTAACGTCATAACCCATCTTTTTTATTTTGGTAATAAAAAAAGGCAGGTCGGGATGCAAAGTTGGCTCCCCGCCCGTTATAACCACGCCATCTAAGCGGCCATGTCTTTCCTCTAAAAAAAGAAAAAGGTCTTCATTGGAAATTGTAGAAAGACCTTTTTCTTTTATATTTTTTTCATCCTCTCCCTCGCGGGGCAGGACAAGCATGGGGTTGTAACAAAAGTGACATCTGAAATTACATCCTTGAGTGAAAATTATGGCTGCTAGATGATCGGGGTAGTCTAAAATTGATAACTTTTCTAAACCGCCGATAATCATAAATTTTTTCTATTCAGCGCAGACTTTAAAAGTCTTTCTATCTTTATATTCTGAGGCTTTGCCGGGATTATAATTTTTTACCGGTGTTAGCCAGCCAACTACTCGGCTATAAACGATACATTCTTGTCTTTGAGTTTGGATAGGACTCATATTATTATTGATAACTATCTAATCCTGTTGATAACAACCCAACTAGATAGTAACTATATTATAGATTAAAATTTTATAAATTACAAATAAATAAACGCCTCTATTTACAGCTGATTTTGATCGGTTAAACGAATGTCGTCAACCGTTTCTTTAAAACCTATTTCCTCGTCACATTTAGGACAAAACTTATGTTCCCCTGGTAAATAGCCATGTTTAGGACAAATAGAAAATGTTGGCGTAATGGTAAAATATGGTAAACGATAGTTTTCAACAATTTTTTTAACCAGACTCTTGGCAGAATCGCCACTCGGCATTCTCTCTCCCAAATAACCATGCAGCACAGTCCCTCCAGTATATTTGACCTGTAAATCATCTTGTAAATCAAGAGCGGAAAAAATATCATCAGTATAGTTTACATGCAGATGGGTGGAGTTTGTATAGTACGGATCAGTTTGAAAGTTCTTGACTGCTTCGGCGTTGGCGCAAATAATTCCTGGATACATTTGTTGATCTTTTTTAGCAAAACGATAGGTGCAACCTTCTCCCGGAGTAGCTTCTAAATTATAAAGGTTGTTGGTTTCATTCTGAAAATCCATTAATTTTTCTCTCATAAAATCAAGAATCTCACCAGCAAAAGCATGCCCTTCGGGGGTAGTAATATCCTTCCCCATTAAATTTAGCGTGGCTTCATTCATTCCATTAATGCCAATGGTGGAAAAATGATTACGCCAGTAATCGCCAAATCTGGCCTTAATGCTTTCTAGATAGAACATTGAGTAAGGATATAATTTATCATCGGTAAACTTTTCAATAATTTTTCTTTTAATTTCTAAACTATCCTTGGCAATCACCATTAAAGCAAATAGTTTTGCTTTAAATTCTTCTATGTCCTTAGAGAGGTACCCTAGACGAGCCAAGTTAATAGTCACTACCCCAAGCGAACCAGTCATTGGGTTGGCGCCAAATAAGCCGCCGCCCCTTTTTCTAAGTTCACGATTATCTAATCTTAAACGACAACACATAGAACGAGCATCGTCTCTATTCATGTCAGAATTTACAAAATTAGAAAAATAAGGAATACCATATTTAGCAGTCATCTCCCAAACTGGCTTTAAACTTTCTCTGTTCCAATCAAAATCCTTGTCCACGTTATATGTCGGAATAGGAAAACCAAATACACGCCCCGTTGAGTCTCCAGCTAACATAACTTCAGCAAACGCCTTATTGAACATGTCCATTTCTGGTTGAAACTCTTTATATTTTTCAGGCATTATTTGACCGCCAACAATCGCGTTTTCTTCGCCAATCATTGGAGATGGGGTGACGTCGAGAGTAACATTGGTGAACGGAGTTTGAAAACCAACTCTAGTTGGAACATTTATATTAAACATGAATTCCTGAAGACCCTGTTTAACTTCTTCATACTTCAACTTATCATAACGAATAAACGGAGCTAAGTAAGTATCAAAATTAGCAAATGCCTGAGCTCCAGCCGCCTCGCCTTGTAAGGTATAGAAAAAATTAATAATTTGTCCAAGCGCACTTCTAAAATGTTTTGGCGGGTTACTTTGGACTTTTTCGCTTACCCCTCTAAATCCCTTGATAAGTAAATCTTTTAAGTCCCAACCACAGCAATATGGCGCTAATAAACCTAAGTCATGAATATGCAAATCACAATCAATATGGGCTTTTCTAATATTTTCCGGGTACATCTTATTAAGCCAATACTTTGCAGAAATAGCAGAAGCAATATAATTATTTAGGCCTTGAACCGAAAAACTCATATTACTATTCTCCTTCAAACGCCAGTCAGATCGGCCCAAATAATCTTCCATCAATTTTTCATCAGCAATATCACTAGAGATATCACGCAATTGACGATGTTGATCGCGATATAAAATATATCCCTTTGCAACCTTAATTAAATTATTTTCCAATAACACCTCTTCCACTATATCCTGAATTTCTTCAACCGCCGGAATGCTATTTTTGTGAAATTTTTTATTAACTTTAATTACGACTTGGTCTGTCAATTTCTTGGCTAGATGTTTATCGTCAACTCCAGTAGCCATAACCGCCTTATAAAGAGCTTTGGCTATTTTTTCTTGATCAAAGTCCGCGATATCTCCGGAACGTTTGATAATTTTGCTTATAGTCTCTGACATAGGGATGAAAAAATGTATATTAATTATTTTTGTCTTTGATTAGCTTATTAAGTTCCTTACGAAACTCTTGAGCATCTTTAAATGATTCATAAACTGATGCGTATCTAATATAGGCAACTGAATCTATTTTTTTCAAATTTTTCATCACCGCTTGTCCGACCTGTTTAGAAGTAATCTCTGTTTTTTTAAGTCTTTGTAAATCCCTTTCTATGGAATGGATTAGGCGTTTAAATAAATCTTCGGTAATTGGACGTTTTTCACAAGATTTTTTTAAGCCACTAACTAATTTTTCTCTACTATACGATTCCCGACGACCATCTCTTTTAACTAAAATCAAATCCAGGAGCTCAATTTCCTCATAAGTTGAGAATCGGAATGAACATTTTAGACATTCACGACGACGACGAATTGATAAACCGTCGGTAGCAACCCGAGAATCGACTACCTTGGTATCAGGGTAGTAACAAATTGGGCACTTCATAAAAATTCTAATTAAAAAAATGGCTTAAAACCTATATTTTGTGGGCTTTTTTAATATGGCCCACTAAATATTGTATCTAAGGTTATTTTAGCAAATTTTAAAAGAGGGGTCAAAGCGAGCATCTTTTAGCTAATTTTAAAAAAATTATAAAAAAAATTATAAAAATTCTCAAGTTATCCACAACTAACATTTAGATAAATAGAAAAATAAAAACCCGCAAATTACAGCGGGTCTTTAAAATATCTAAATTTTATTTTACTATCCCATCTTCTTCCGAATAAAAGCAGGAACACTTAAATCATCATCTTCATCATCAACTGGCTTGTCGGCCTTTTTTTCTATAGTCGGTTTAAGTGGCAAATTCTTAAAAACTGAGAACTTATTTTTGTTTCTATCTTCTCTGGTAGCCAAATCTTCTTTCTCGCCTTCTTTTTCAGCAATAAATGTATTAGGCGTATATGAAGATTTAGATTCATTGTTCTGATTTTTACCATGACCATCAAAACCGGTCGCAACAACGGTAATTTTAATCTCGTCCTTTAGTTTTTCATCAATAACCGCACCAAAGATAATCTTTGCCTCTTCGTCAGCAGCTGACGTAATAACTTTAGCCGCCTCACTAACTTCAGTCATACTTAATTCTGGACCACCGGTAATTGTAAAGACGATGCCACGAGCCCCGTCAATGGACATATCAAGCAAAGTAGAGTTAATCGCCTGTTTAGCCGCCTCAACTGCTTTGTTCTCGCCTGAAGCCATTCCTATGCCCATGAGAGCCGACCCAGCATTAGACATGATTGCCTTAACATCGGCAAAGTCAGCATTAATAATACCGGGAACAGTAATTATTTCGGCTATTCCTTGAACCCCTTGGCGCAAAACATCATCAGCGGTCTTAAAGGCCTCTAATAAAGATGTTTTTTTATCTATCACCTGTAATAATTTGTCATTAGATATGGTAATAATAGTATCAACTTTATCAGCTAATTCGGCATAACCTCTATCGGCGATATTCTTACGATGGCCGCCTTCAAACATAAATGGTTTAGTCACAACCGCAACAGTTAACGCCCCTTGTTCCTTAGCTATTTGAGCGACAATCGGAGATGCCCCCGTTCCGGTTCCACCACCCAAGCCACAAGTCACGAAAACCATATCGCAGCCTTTAAGCGATTCCTTAATTTCATTCTGAGATTCTTCGGCCGCCGCTTTTCCTAAGTCGGGATTCATTCCCGCCCCCAGTCCTCTAGTTACCGTTTTCCCAATATGGATCTTTTCGCTTGCTTTATTGTAATGAAGCGCCTGGATATCAGTATTAATCGCCACAAAACCGACACCTTTAATGCCGCTATCGACCATTCGATTAATAGCGGAATTTCCGCCACCACCAACGCCAACTACTTTTATTTTAGCGAAAGTCTCTATTTCTGGTTTTACTTCAGCCATACTATCTGTTGCAAGTCACTCCCTCTACACATTAGAAGGGTAACTTACTATTAAAATTTATATTTTTTATTTTGGCATTATCCGATTAAACAGCCCTTTAGTCTTTTCAAATATTCCACCCAAGTTAGCTTTAAACTTATTCCCCGAGCTTATGCCTTCGCCTTCGGTGTGACTACCCCAAATGACTAAACCGAGGGCGGTTAAAAATTCTGGATTTTTTACCTTATCAATAACAACGTTAATATTTTTAGCAACCCCGATGGCTGCTGGCAATCTTAACTTCTTTTTAGCAGACTCTACCAATCCGTCAAGCTCTGCGCCACCGCCAACAAAAATTACTCCAGCCGGAAGCATCCCCGAACGATCAATTTTTTTAAACTCAGAATCAATTTTTTCAAATATTTCTTCAACTCTAGCATTAATAATTTCGGAAACATATTTTCTAGAAATAACACTAATATCATCATTTATTTCCTCCTCTTTTACTAAATGAGAAATATCAATATCATCGCTTTGCATCTCTTCTAGAGAGACGGCGCTTCCGTATTCACGTTTTATTCTTTCGGCTAAGTTGATTGGGCATCTAAGACCAATCGCAACATCCGCGGTTATATGTTCTGACCCAATTGGCAAAATCGATGTATGAATTAAATTTCTTTCTTCGTATATTGCTAACGAGGTAGTTGAGGATCCAAGATTGATGAGCGCTACTCCCAATTCTTTTTGCTTAGAACTTAAAACTGCTTCTGAGGCAGCTAGAGGAGCTAAAACTAAATCTTCAATTTCTAATCCAGTTCTATATATTGCTTTTGTTAAATTTTTTATTTGGGTACTTAAGCCTTGGACAATTAAAGTATCAACTTCTAATCTGATGCCATTCATTCCGATTGGGTCTTTAACATCGGCTTGATTATCAACACTAAACTTGATTGGAATCACATGTAAAATTTCATAATTAACTGGAACTGCCAAAGCCCGAGCCGCTTCTATCGCCCGATTCACATCATTTTCATTAATTTCGCCATCGCTTCTGCCGACAGCCACAACTCCTTTAGATCTTTCGCATTTAATATGAGGATCGTTAATGCTAACCCAAACACGATTAATCGGAACGCCAACTAGACGCTCTGCTTTTTCAAGCACAGCCGAGATAGAAGAAGTTGTTTCTTCAATACTATTTACAATACCACGATTGACGCCAGCAGTTGGGCCGGATACCGCTCCGATGATCTGCAATTCATCGCCAGCCATCCCGGCGATTCTTTGACCAATGACCAATCGGATAGAAGTAGAACCGATATCCAAACCGGCGACAATATTATCCTTCATAGAATTCGCATTAACTCTTTAAATAAAAATACAGCAATATTTCAATAATATTTTTTGCTGGTTATTTACTGTTAATATTATACAAAATTTATTAGATTTTAACAATTCTAAAATAACCCCAAATACCAATTAATAATATTATGCCCGTAAATTAGGGTAATAATAGCTCCAAAAGATAAAAATGGACCAAGGGCAATTTTAGATTTCCATTCTTTTTTCTGGCTCATTAATAAAATAGACCCAATTACTGCTCCTGAAAAATAAGCTAAACATAAATATAAAGCCAAGAGACCGGCATCGGGAAAAGTGATTCCTAAAAGTAAACCTAACCAAATATCGCCCTCACCCAAACCCTTTTTCTTGGTTAATAAGTATTGAATCAAAAAGAATAAAGAGCCAACGGCACCGTAAAGAATTAAATCAAATAAGGTAAAACCTAAAAATAAGTTCAAAATAAAAACAACGCCCGTCATCGGCCAAATAATTAACATCGGCACCATTTGCCAACGTAAATCATAGACAAAGACAATTACCAAAGAAGAAATTATTAACCAATCTCGCACTAAAAGCGCCAGCATATTAACGGAACTAGAATCTTTGAGGAAGGCTAATAAAAATAGTAAGGCCGTAAAAAATTCCACTAATGGATACTGCCAAGAAATAGTTTGATGACAATGCCGACAACGACCTTTGAGTAAAATGAAACTTAGGAGCGGAATGTTATCATACCAGGCAATCATGTTGGAACAATTAGGGCAATAAGAACGGCCAGTAATTGTTTCATTTTTATAAAGCCGCCAAATAAAACAATTTAAGAAGCTTCCGATAATCAACCCAAATAAGGCTGATAATATTATAAATGGGTATTCCATAAATTAATTTTTATATTTTAATCTCAATTCTTGTAAGTTTTGTTTATCGGGAGCCAGCTTAATCGCTTCATCTATATATTTAAGGGCTTCTGTTTTATCGCCAGCCTCAAAATATAAAGAAGCCAGCGCTACTTGCCAGTTATAATCACTGGGATTAAAGGCCGCTCCACGTAAAACATATTTTAGGGCGGTTGTTAAATCGCCGCGTAAATAATAAGTATCGGCAATTTTTTTCATTAAAGAGTAGTCTTCCGGTTTACTACGATAGGCCGCTTGAAAAAATTTTTCTGCCTCTTGATAGCCCCCGCGGCTAAAATAAATATCGCCCAAACTGACATAAATTAAATATTTATAAGAAGCGACTGATTTACGATGTTGCTCATTTAAACGACTATCATTTAAATCTGGTAAATTAACTTCCACCGACTGAGAAGCTATTTCCGCATTTTTTATATCCCCTCTTCTTAAAAAATCCTGAGCTCTTTCTAGATATCCCACGGGCCAATGAGGCGCTAAAATCACCATTCTATCAAAATACTTATCAGCCTCGGAATAATTGCCCAAGGTACTATTAATAGTACCTTTTAATAAAACATTTTTATAGCCCGCGTCAGGCAAGTCGTGTAATATTTCTTCCAATTTATTTTTAATTATCTCTTTGGTGGATAAGTCAGCCGCATAACTATACTGATTACTTAAATTATCTCCCGTAAAATGATTATAAAACTCCATTTGTACTGGATTCACTTTCAGCGCTTTAATATAATCATGAAATACCGTCGCTTCTAGCTGCTTACCGTCTCCTAAAGCAAGGTAAATATCATTTAAATAAGAGTCGGCCATTAAAGATTTAAGGTTTAAAGACAATTGCCAAGTTATAACCAAAAACACGGCAACAGCTAAGGCACTTTTTAATTTTTTATTGTCTGCTTTTAATTGATATTCAGAAGGAATCATTATTGCCGTCTGATTAAAATTAACAATAGCTAATAGCGCAAAGAAAAGCCAAAAATAAATTTCCGTTATTACAACTGCAAAGCTAAATAACAAAGAAAGCAAATAGGCAATTATTCC
This sequence comes from Patescibacteria group bacterium, assembly GCA_038323715.1. Taxonomy (GTDB): domain Bacteria; phylum Patescibacteriota; class Patescibacteriia; order Patescibacteriales; family UBA12465; genus UBA12465. Next base: position 8,095 of record JBBQHF010000011.1, on the reverse strand, counting down.
AAATATTAATATTAAAGAAAGATGGTCATCTTTTTTAGCCCTAATGTTTGTAAAAGCAATTTTAAAAACGGAATAATACCAAAGGGTAAATAAAATTAAACCAAAAAATCCGACATTTAAAATAATATCTAAAAATAAGTTATGCGCCCTATCAGTGTTTGACCCGACATCACCATAAATTCCCCAATCCCTTTCGTAATATTTAACAAACACCTCGCCGCTGTTTTCTAAACCATAGCCAAAAAATGGTTTTTGGATAATTGCATCCGCGGCTGACTGAAAGAAATTTACTCTGGCGGCAAAACTGCCGCCACTCATATCAAAAGAATATTTAATTCTTCCGGGGGTAAGCGTTTCTAAACTAACAAAACCAATCAGACTAAGACCAGCCAGAACTAAAATAATTTTTATTTTTGTTTTTTGGTTGATGCTGGAGACAAAAAAAATATAAGCAAGCAAAACTCCAGTTGTAAGCAATAAGGCTACTAGACCACCCCTGCTAGAAGTGAAGAAAAAACAAATGATTTGCAAAAATATAGCTAAAGCGAACAAAAATTTAATTAAAAATTTTCGACTCAAAAAAATAAAATAGAAACCGAGGGGAATTGTTAATAACAAAAAGGAAGCTAAAAAATTCGGTTGGCCCAGAGAAGATATTGTCCGCCCCGTTAAATAAGGCGGCTCAGGCCAATTTAAAAAATCAATATTAAAGATTTGTAGAATGCCGTAAATAGAAACGATTGTGGCTGATAAAATTGCGACTACCAAGACGCGCCGTATTTTTATCATTTTATATGCGGGGGAAACAACATGCTTAGAATGAGAAGTGATGTTTACAAAAACTAGCAGCGCCCAAAGAAAATAAAATATTTGGCTGCTAAGCCCTTGCTGCCTGTCGTAAGAACCAAAAAAACTTTGCTGATAATCTATCGAAAAAATTAAAGTTAGCGCCAGCCCAAAAATTAATAAAGAGGGGAATAAAAAATATTTTTTCCAACTTTTTAAAAACAAATCTTTATTTTCTTTCGCAAAAATAGTTCCCTCCCTAAAAAATAATAATCTAACTGTCGTTAAACCCAATAATATCCAAACTAAAGACCTGAAGATAATAATTTTATTCAACTCAAATAAATTAAAAGTTGGATATATAAAAGCAAACCAAATTGGAACTAAAAAAACTACTGCCAAGTAGTTAATCTCGATCATGTAGTCTATAATAGCATCAAGGGATAAACGTTTTGATAGAAAGGTAGTTTTCATATTAATATTATAGCAAATAAAAAAGAGGCTTGGAAACCAGGCCTCTTTTAAATAAAGTTATCTCAATTTAGGCTTTCTTACCGGCTTTATGCATCAGATTGTTCCAAATTACCAAAATAGGACTGGCAATAAAAATAGAACTGTAAGTTCCGACAAAAATACCGATTAGAAGAGCTAACGCAAAATCTTTAATAGTGCTCCCCCCAAATAATAAAATAGCTAAAAGAGCCAACATGGCAGAAAATGAGGTATTAATTGAGCGAGAAATAGTTTGATTGACGCTCACATTAATTGTATTCTCAAAATCCTGGTTGCTCTTTGGTAAATTTTCTCTGATTCTATCAAACACAACAATGGTATCACTAACGCTATAACCTAAAACCGTTAAAATGGCGGCAATAAAGGGAGTATTAATTTCTATGCCATAAAAATGACCCATCACTGCAAAGGCCCCTAAAGTAATAATGACATCATGCGCTAAAGCAATAATAGCCGCTACTCCATATTTCCAAGAAGAAATCGGTTTAGATACACCCTTAAAAGCTAGGGAGATGTAAAAAATAATCATTATTAAAACAATAATTGAGGCGTTAAATGATTTACTTTTTAATTCTTGACCAATTGAAGGACCTACAGAATCTAATCTTAGCTCTTTAAACGAAGCGCCCTCTTTCCCTTCGGCCATTTTTTCCAATCTAGTCACAATCTCTTGATGAGTATTTTCATCTGCCTGTCTAAAACGCAAGATGAAAGTATTGTCGTTAGTTGGCTGAATAGTTAAATTATTTAATTGAGAATCTTTTAAACTGTCCTGAATCTCAGTTACCGTCGGTTTATAATTAGTAAATTCTGCCTCCATCAAGCTTCCTCCGGTGAAATCAACACCAAAATTGAGTCCCCAAGAAAATAAAGCAAATATAGATGCGGCAATCACTACCGCCGAGATGCTCAAGAAAATGCCTCTCTTTTGAATTATTCTAAACGTCATATTTTTATTTTTATTTTAATGATGAAATCTTTTATTCAGTCTTAGCTTTTTTAACTCCCAAAAGCCACATTCTTTTTTCAAGCCAATTGCCTAAAACTAAAATGGACAATACCCTGGTAATAACGACAGCGCTGAACAGAGAAACCGATATTCCAATAAATAATGTAGTTCCAAAGCCTTGAACAGATGAAGTTCCAAAGAACATTAAAATCAAACAAGTAATTAAGGCAGAGATATTTCCATCCCTGATTGATGGCCAAGCACGCTTAAAGCCATCAGCAACGGATTGACTGACTGACTTTCCTTGTCTTAGCTCCTCTTTGGTACGAGCAAAGATAAGAATATTAGCATCAACCGCCATTCCGATAGATAAAATTAAACCCGCGATTCCAGAAAGAGATAGAGTAACCGGTTTCAAAGCATAAAAGAATAATAGAATCCCAATCACAGTAAATAAAAGCGCCAGCGAACTACTAAAGATTTTAATCTCGTTAAAAGTATAGAAAATTAAAGCAACCATTACAAATATTAACGGCAAGGCAATACCAACTGGGATTGCTTTAAAGATAGCCAACATGGTCAACCCATAAACGAACAGGGATAAAACAGATAAAACACCAGGTAGTCTATACATCACTATCATGAAGATAGAGACAAGCAATAAGCCAATTAAACCAGCCTGCAAACTATTGTTTACTGACTTAGAACCCAGACTAGCCTCAACTGTTTTTTGAGAAACTAAAGAAACTGGGACTGGTAGAGCACCTGAATTTAAACGTTTAACTAACAACTTAGCCTCATCAATATTAAATTGACCAGAAATAACAGCTTTGCCTCCGGTAATCTTTTCGTTAACTGTTGGGGCGCTAATCACATATCCATCAAGAAATATCGCTACTGGGCGACCCACATTACGAGTTGTGATGTCTTCAAACATTTTTGAACCTTCAGAATTGAACTCTAAAGATACTTCAGGGGTTCCATCATTAGGACTAAATTCTAAAATAGCTCTTTTTAAATATTTACCAGTTAATTCGGTATTTTTCCAAAGACTATCAGGATTAACAGTTAAAGCGGTGGTGGTGCTGGCATCAGCTTGGATAGCGGCCGCATTATCATCTTGTTCCTTAAATTCTAAAATTGGAGTCTCCCCTATCATCTGAATAGCCTGTTTTACGTCTTTAATGCCTGCTAGTTCAGCGATGATACGATATTCACCATTACTACCTTTATTTACTTGCACGACCGGCTCGCTCACACCAAAGGCGTTTACCCGGCGCTCAATAACATCACGCGCTGATTCCATCGCCCCGGCTCTATCAGCCTCAGGGATATTGGTTACATTAGCTTCATAAACTAATTGTGTGCCCCCTTGAAGATCTAAACCTAAATTAAAAGGTAAATCTTTAACAACCGGCAAAACTACGACATTGTTTGTCTTGGCGGCCAGATTTTTAGCAAAATTATTATAAAAATTGCCCCCGGCGATTAAGAAGGCGGTGATTGCAAAAATAACAACTACGCCTAAAATCCAGCGAGTCTTAGCCTTAAAAGACAGTTTGGAGATTTTTTGTACAAATGACATATTGGATTAAAGAATAAAGCCGACTTTATTACCGGCTATTTTAGTAAATTAACTCAAACTTGCCTTTATCTTAGGATAATTAAAAATAAAAATCAAGCCTCTCTATTTACAAAATTGCCTATTTTGTTTATAATAACTCTATTAAACTAATTAAATAGCCTTAAAGCCTTGCAGGGTTTAAGTTATTTTTAATATAAATATGCCATTAATCCCCACAGTAATAGAAAAAGAGGGTCAAATAGAAAGAGCTTACGACATATACTCTCGCCTTTTAAAGGATAGGATAATTTTTCTAGGTGAACCGATAGATGACCATACCGCCAATATTGTTATTGCTCAATTACTTTTTCTTGATGCTGAAAATAAAGATAAGGATATTAAATTTTATATAAATTCTCCGGGTGGCTCGGTTAGTGCTGGGTTAGCGATATACGACACCATGCAATATATCAAATCTGACGTTTCCACAATTTGTGTTGGCTTAGCAGCTTCCATGGCTTCCGTATTACTCGCTGCTGGCGCTCCAGGAAAAAGATTTGCCCTTCCAAATAGCGAAGTAATGATTCACCAAGTAATGGGCGGGGCTGAGGGTCAAGCTTCAGATATAAAAATCAGAGCCGAACATATTTTAAAAACCAAAGCGAAGATGAATAAAATTTTAGCGCTACACACCAAACAAAAAGAAGCTACTATCGAAAAGGATAGCGACCGTGATTATTTTATGAGTGCTGACGAAGCAAAAAAATATGGAATAATTGATAAAATATTTAAAAACCAATAATCATCATCAAAAAAAGACTTCAGTAAATTGAAGTCTTTTTTTATTTTATTTATTAGTTTGTCTTAAAAGAATTTATAATGAGTTGAAAAATTTCTGGGTAAACTAAGCGACCAGATATTGAGGGGATGTAGGAAATTACATAAATATTTTCTCGCTTAGAATCTGTGATATAAAAATTAAGTCCATCGGTGCCAAAGATTCCCTCCCAAGCATCGCCATTTTTTAAACGATCGTAAGTAACAGTTTCGCCCGGGAAAGTTGTTTCGTACCAAGACATAATACTTTGAATATTAACATTATCTTGTACGGAAATTTGTAATAAAGAATTATCGGGAGTGGATATGATGGTAGTATAATCATTATTGATAGATTTAATACTCCAAGAAGTAGGGTAATAAATCTGATATTTCCCCACCTTACTCTGATAACTAGTCAAAAAATCATTAGGATAAAGGGCCTGAGAAGCACTAACAGGATTATAGCCATTCTTTAACTCCGATAAATCACTATACCCATCACCATCTGAATCATCTAAATTAGGGTTTGTCCCTAATACTTTTTCCTCTGAGTCATTTAATCCGTCAGAATCAGAATCAAGTATTGGAGAAGCGGTAAAGGCTTGTCCCTCGTCAATAAAATCAGACGAAGTGGGCGAAGTTATTATTTCTGATGTTGTCGTGGACGCATTTTCTTCTCCAGTTAAATCAATAATATTAGTATTATCCTCTTTAACTTCGACTTCGGTTGAAGTGGATATATTTTCTGTAGTTGTAGCGATGTTAGCTTCAACTTTAGGATTTAAATTTTCTGTTTCAGTCTGTTGATTAATGGGAGCCTGGGGAACAGTTTGTGATTTAATAATAAAGCGATAACTAAAATATATTAACGCCCCAACTAAAATAATTCCCAAGCCAATAATTAACCCACCAACCGCTTTAAAATTATTTTTATTATCAGCTGGTATAAATTGCGAACCAGAAACTAATTTGGGAGTAGAGGTCCTGTCTAAACGAGAACGATCGGGCATATTATGCACAATTAAATCAGAGTTGACCTTTTCAGTCATCTCTGAATTAACAGCCATTTTTTTATTACCCATTCCTAGCATATTAATTTAATAAAACAACTACGCCGATAATACACAAAACTAAAATTACTCCACCTAAAATAAACCAGAGTTTTAAACTGCTCTCACTTGTCTTAGGCATAGAATGGACGCCAATTGAAAGACGAGATAATCTTGACTTCACCGTTGGTAAAACTTTAGGCTTACTAGATAAGTCTTGATTAGAAATTGGCCCATTAGCATTCAGCATATTAAAGATTAATTATTTCCTGGTAATTTCCCGCCCTTAACATTCGGGTCAAAACCATTCTTTACCTCTTGACCATCTAAATAGCCATCGCCGTCGGTATCAGCTACCAGGGGATTGGTCTTATAAATTTTTATTTCTTCATAATCACTTAAACCATCATTATCGGTATCAATTAAATTGATATTAGTCTTGGCATTTAATTCCTCATCATCGCTTAAGCCATCATTATCAGAATCAACCGCAATGATAGTAGTGGAAGAAGATATATCTTCAGCGGGCATAGTAGGCTCAGTAGTTATTGCCGAGCTCGTACTAGTCATAGGAATTTCAGTCACAAAAGCTGGCTCTTCTTTAATTTCATTATCAACGGGGGTAGTATTTGGATTAACTGCCTCTGGTTGTTTAGTCCCCGCGACATTTTGAGTATTATTTGGAGTTAGTGTCGCTTGTTCCGTGGCAGAAGGAGCAAAAAATTTACTGTATGCTAAAAAACCCAACAAACCAACAATAACGACAACCATTCCAACAACAGCAATTTTAAAACCATTTCCACTTTTTGGCGCTTTCTCTTCTTCAAAGTTAGGCTCAGAAGAAGATGGCGCAGCCGAGGCCGCTAAGCCAACCCGACGAGTGGTTATTTCTGAGCCACCCGGCCTGCCTGAATTATTACCAGCCTGATCGGTTTCGGCAAAAATATCATCAACGGATTGACGGCTGGCTTGATTATGGTTGTTTAAATCTTCAAACATATTTTTATAATAACTTTTTTATTCTTAAATTATAACCGATAAGAAAATTTTTAGCTAATTATAATTAAGTAAACTTAATTTTTAACAGGTTTTATTGGTTGAATCATGCTGGAATCACCAACCCTACTAGGGTCTAAGACAATATCAGCATCTCGTTTAATTACCCGATATACTGTCGCCTCGCCTGATTCGTTTTTGGTTAAAATTTGGATTTTAGAATCTGTCGGTAATCCGAGTTTAGTTTTTGCTTCTGTTCCCATAAACTCGGGCATATAGAGGCTGCTGGTATCAACTACTCTTTGAGCATCATCATCAATTATGGCTGACCGATTCTTAATAAAAACAATAGTTAAGATAGCAGCAATAACAATTAACAACAATCCAGCGATAATTAATAACTTTTTTTTATTCAACATATATATTTAATTATTGTAATAATGGTTGATTCTTGCTGCATTGGGTGGATGAATATGAGCCTCCAGAAGAGTATGGTCTTAACCCACCCGTCAGAGACGAACAGGTAGAATGATAATATCCTCCAGCGCAAATATAGTTCGCTTCGCAAGTATCACAGTCGGTACTTCGTGCTTGAGTATTATATGTTCCCGCCTGACAAGAAGTACAACTAGTACTAGCACTGTAGGCGCTATATGTTCCAGCCGAACAAGCAGTACAACTACTAGAGCTAGTTCCGCTTAATTGATTTCTGTAAGTTCCGGCTGGACAAGCAGTTTTATTTGAGCCCCCAGTACAATAATATCCCGCCTCACATTGAGTACAACTAGTATTGCCCGTAGTTAAATTATAACTTCCAGCAGGACAGGTAATACATTGGGTATTCCCGATTGTGTTAGTATATGTTCCGATTGGGCATTTAGGACAATTCCCGGAATTAGATGCTCCTGCAGTATCGCGATAAGTCCCGGCAAAACAACCAGTTTTACTAGACATCCCTAAACAATAATAACCAGCATCGCATGGCTTACAGCTAATATTTCCAGTTGTATCTGTATATGTCCCAACCTGGCAAACAACGGCTTCCTTACCATCTGCACAAGAAAAGCCAATTGGACAAGAAAAGCAAGCATTAGAGATTACATTAAAATATGAGCCAGGGTAGCAGGACGTAGCGGTGCCTGTTGGGGGAACATAGGGGGGATTATTGTTTGTATTGGAAACACAAACGCCTGTTTCGTCAACTACCCAATCACACCCTCCAGAGACTGGTGATCCTGGACAATAATATTCATCAAACTGAGCGCACTGAGCTCCCGTCCCACCAATATTATCATTTTGCCTTGAGCCACAATGACCATAAGCCCCTTCACAAATTTGTCCTGCGGGGCAATCATTAGACCAGGAACTATAACAAGTAGCGCCGTCAGCGGGAGGAGTAGTTGGCGTTTCAACACAAGT
>JBBQHF010000010.1:0-25777 GCA_038323715.1 Patescibacteria group bacterium | reverse complement strand
GACGACCTGGTTCGGCACCTCGATGTCGGCTCGTCGCATCCTGGGGGTGGAGAAGCTCCCAAGGGTTGGGCTGTTCGCCCATTAAAGCGGCACGCGAGCTGGGTTCAGACCGTCGTAAGACAGGTCGGTCTCCTATCCACTATGTTCGTGGAAACTTGAGAGGGCCCTTCCTTAGTACGAGAGGACCGGGAAGGACGAAGCTCTAGTGTACCAGCTGTTCCATCAGGGGCATTGCTGGGTAGCTACCTTCGGTTAAGATAAGCGCTGAAAGCATATAAGCGCGAAGCTGTCCTCAAGATTAGGTTTCATAGACTGGTTAGAGAATATAACCTTAATAGGCCGTACGTGTAAGTCCAGTAATGGATTCAGCGGAGCGGTACTAATATGTCATTTGATTTTCCCACACTTTTATTTTTAAAGTTTTTGATCTTTTACTTAACAACAATATTTTAACAATGGTCTTTAGCGTGAAAACGCTTGATATATAAAAGACACCATTGTTCTGGTGGTTAAAGCGTTGGGGTCACACCTGATCCCTTTTCGAACTCAGAAGTTAAGCCTAATAGCGCTGATGATACTTGGGCCTGAGCCCTGGGAAAGTAGGTCGCCGCCAGAACAATGGTGTTTTTTAATTGGGAAAATGGCCATATTTTCGCCAATATTAAGCACGTGTATTGACAACAATATCTTTTGGTGTTATAATATAAATAATAAAAAACTTATTTTTTATTGTTGTTCATTTTAAAATTAAGTACAAATAATTTCACCTAAAAAATATAATGCGTAATGAAAAGAAAATTGGGAGACACTAGATGTGTTTTTATTTTTGAGCACTTTGTGATAAAAGTGCCAAGAATTTATTGGCTTAAAGCTTTTAAATGTTTTAACAAAACAGGCAAAGAGCAGTACTGTAGCCTTAGATCTTTAGGTCTCGTAGGATTTTGGAAAAGGTATCGCCAAGCAGTTAAAGATCGTAAAATCAGAGAAGCCAAATGGCTAATTGAGCGCTCAGAGAGGCTGCAATTACCGGTTATTTTGGCCCGAGCTTACGAGAAATATGACACCTTTTGGTCTTATTTGCTGGGCGGGATTATGGCCAACTGGCACGAGTTTACCTTTTATCTACGTACTCAGCATGAGATTTTGGCGCCGACTTATTTTTCTTTATTTGGATTAATAAACATTCAAAAAAGAGGCCAAGAAATTGATTTTTGGGACGATGAACAGTTAATGCTGTATCTATTTGAACATTCGTTGCACGAAGATCAGCCCTGGTGCGATGGCCACACCTTATTAAATAAAAAAAATTTTTGTCTTGATAATCAAGACAAATTTCAATTATTTGATTATGGTAGTCGTCACGTTAGAATTTTTATCAGTTTAAATGGTAAAAACTTGGTTGATAATTTTGTTAAGCCAAAAAACACCTAAAAAAATTGTTTGCACAGTTTACTAGACCATCTTTTCTAAGGATGGTCTTTTATTTTACTTTAATGGTCCTGAATGTTAGAATTATTTTATAAATTTATAAAAATATGCCAATTATTAAATCAATCTCCGGAATTCGTGGAACTATCGGCGGCGAGCCGGGAAACAACTTAACCCCAGTAGAAATTAGCAAGTTTAGTGCTGCTTTTGGGACTTTTATTATTACACAAAACCCCACCATAAAATCAAAAATTATTATTGGTCGTGATTCGCGTCTTTCCGGACAGATGGTTGGCAATTTGGTGATTGGGACTCTCATTAGTCAGGGAATTGATATCGTTGATTTAGGAATGGCTACCACCCCGACAGTTGAAATGGCGGTCACTTCTCAAAATGCTCAAGGCGGAATTATTATTACGGCCTCTCATAATCCTCAAGGATGGAACGCCCTCAAACTTTTAAATGGTAGGGGGGAATTTTTATCCGCTGAAAATGGCGCTGAAATTTTAAAGTTAGCCGATGAGGAAGATGTAAATTACGTAGCCGAAGATAAACTAGGAGTATATATTTTTAATCCTTATTTAGAATGGGGTCATATTAATAAAATAATTGGCTTGCCGCTAATAAATAAAGAGGCGATAAAGCAAAAAAACTTTAAAATTGTTGTTGATGGTATCAACTCTATCGGCGGGAAAGCAATTCCTCATTTATTAGAATCCCTCGGTTTAGATAATGTAGTTTTAATTAATTGTACGCCCGATGGAAATTTTGCCCACAAACCAGAGCCTCTTAAAGAGAATTTAACAGAGATAATGGAGCGGGTAAAAATTGAAAAAGCTGATTTAGGTATTGTGGTTGACCCCGATGTTGATAGATTGGCCTTTATAGATGAAAATGGAGAAATGTTTGGCGAAGAATATACCTTGGTTGCGGTCGCGGATTATATTTTAGAAAATTTTTCTGAAATAGAAAAATTGTGCCCCGATAAATATAGTAAGGCTACCGTATCTAACCTCTCCTCGTCTCGCGCCTTACGTGATATTACTGAAAAACACGGAGGAATATATGAAGCCGCGGCGGTGGGGGAAGTAAATGTTGTAGAAAAAATGAAAGAGCTCAGGTCAGTTATTGGTGGTGAAGGAAATGGCGGCGTAATTTTTCCGGGGCTCCATTACGGACGAGACGCTTTAGTCGGGGTCGCTTTATTTTTAAGTTTATTAGCTGAGTCTGATAAAAAAGTTTCTCAGTTACGTAAAGAATTGCCAGAATATTTTATGATTAAAGATAAGGTTGAATTAACGGCCGATGTAAATTTGCCAGAGTTATTGAATAAAATAAAAATGGAATATGCGTCGGAAAATATTACTGATATTGATGGTGTAAAAATTGATTGGGTGGACTCCTGGGTTCATCTCCGCGCTTCTAATACTGAGCCAATAATCAGAATTTATGCTGAAGCCCGTACTGAAGCCGAGGCATCTCGTAGGGTCCAAGAGATTAAAGCAAAATTTTAAGTTAATATAACTTGTTTTAAAATTGAAAAAATTGTAAAATATAGGATATATTGTCCTACATTTAGGATGTTTTAGTTTTTTTCTTGTTATGTTTATTTTGAAAAAATATTTTTTGGTTAATGTAAAAAAGAAAAGGATTTTTAGGTCCTTTTTATTTTTGGTTACAATGTTTGCGGTCGGCTTAATAGTCCATAACGTTCTTTCAGCGAATCCGGTGACAACTATTATTACCCCTCCGCTTGTTAAATCTAATAACTTGCCATCAGTCATTGCTAGTGGTGATGCTGACGCGGGAAGCACAATCCAATCTGCTCGTTATCAAATTTATCCTTCCGGTTCTGCGCCGTCTGGTTCTTGGTATCAATGTACGGCCAATAGTGGTTTTGCTTTTGGTAATAATTATGTCGAGTTTACTTGCATAGTTGCTAGTTTGCCAGATGGCAGTTATAAAATGAACATTGAGTCAATTGATAATAATAGTTTAGCTCAGGCTGTCCAGACCGCCGCCTTTTTGGTGGATAGGGTTGGACCAGTAGTCGCTTTTAATGATTTGCCAAATGCGCCTAATCCGATTAATTTTAATAATCCCACTTTTGCCGGAACGGTGACTGATACTTTAACTTTTGTTGCTGGATTAGAATACAAGTGGGTGTTAGCCTCAACTACAGACCCAGTTCCTGGAAATTTTGGCGATTCTGGTTGGGCCGCTTGTGATGCCTTGGTTTCTAGTAGTACCTCGCTCGCCTTTAACTGCAACCCCGCTCATAATTTTCCGGAAAGTGCTAAGGGTGATGAATATCGTATGCATGTTAGGGCAACTGATGAGGTCGGAAATGTTTCTAGTTTTACTAATTATTATAAATTTCAAGTTGATACCGTTAATCCTTATAATTTAAGCATTACTTATCCTACCGCCGCAGGAATAATTTTACACGGTAACCACAGCTATAATATTACCTGGGTGCCTCCCATGGATGCTTTTGAATTATTATCTCAACCTATCAAAATAGAATATTCCGCTAATGGTTTATTTAGCGATACTGCGATTTTAGTTAGTGCTTATAATATGAGTGGCCCATATTCTTGGAGCGTTCCGGCTTGGGAAAATACCAACAGTGCTAAGATAAGAATTACGGCTACTGATTTAGCAGGAAATACTTTTACGTCTATTTCTGCCAATCCTTTTACAATCATTCCTTATTCAGCTCCCTTAGTTAGTATTTATCCGATTTCTAACAATACTACTGATACCATGCCGATAACTTTTACCGCCGATACTTCAGACTCTGAGGGAATAGTGAGTGCTGAATATCGCGTTGATTACGGTGCTTGGACTGCTTGTTCTGCTAATGATGGTTTGTTTGATGAAACATCGGAAACTGTAAGTTGCGGTTCTTTTGATGTGGGAGCTGAGGGCAATCATATTATTGAAGTGAGCGCTACTGACGGAGCAACTGATGTTGGTTCCGACTCTTATAGTTTTGTTTATGATGCTAGCGCGCCATCAGTCAATGCTGGCTATTTAGGAACAATAAATTTGCCCACTTCTCCAGGAGCGAGTGCCTCCGATTCTTATTCAGCGATTTCTTCTTATTCTTGGTCGCAGATTTCTGGACCCGGGACGATTAATTTTTCTAATCCTAATATTTTAAATCCAAACATCTCAGCCGATGTCGCCTCCGTCACTCAGTATCGGGCCCGTTTAACGGTTTGTGATATTGTTGGCAACTGTGGTAGTGACGATTTATATTTTACTTGGACCGATCAACCATTAAGTTTAACTATTATTAGTCCTAGTGGTGGCGAAAGACTAAATGGTGGTAATAATTTATTAGTTCAATGGAGTAATCCCGGTGGCTCATCTTTAGATCATTTCATAGTGTCCTATTCAACTAATGGCGGTTCAAATTGGAATCAGGTAGCAATTATTCTATCTTCAATAATTACTTCTTATAATTGGTCTTTGCCCTATGATGATTCTGAAAATGTAGTTGTTAAAGTTGGCGCTTACGCTTCTGGCGGCAATTTATTATTAGAGACGCCTTCAAATGTTTTTACGATTGACTCTACTGCTCCCTCAGTTGATGCCGGTTCGCTTGGAACAATTAGTGCTCCTACTAGCCCTGGAGCAACGGCCAGTGATAATTTTGATACGGCTGGCCAATTAAATTATGCTTGGGTTAAAATTGCTGGCCCCGGTGTTATTAATTTTGGTGGCGGGGCTGGCATTTTAAATCCTTCAATCTCGGGAACAATCACTGGCGCCTACACCGCGCGGTTAACGGTAACTGATAGAGTGGGGAATTCTACCTCGGATACAGTATCTTTTAATTGGGATGGGAATCCTCCTAATTTTTCTGTTTTAAATCCTGTCGCCTCAACTTTTTTAAGAGGCACTAGCACTATTCCAGTAACTTGGACGGCGTCGGCTGGAGCTTCATATTATAAATTAGATTACACAATTAATAATGGCGGAAATTTTAGCAGTATTACTGCCTCTACTCCTGGAACAGCAACCACTAGCGGGCGTTATTACAATTGGGCTTTACCAGCCGCTGATTCTGGACAGAGTTTTGTGAGGGTAACGGCTTATGATGCTTTTGGAAATAACGCCTATAATGATTCTGGCTTGTTTACTATTGACTCCACTGCTCCATTAGTAGATGCGGGTACTTTTTCCAACACAGTTTTAGGCCCAACACAAGCAACTGGGGTTTCGGCAAGTGATAATGGCTCTGGGATTGCATCCTATGCCTGGAGCAAAATAGCGGGTCCTGGTAATATTATTTTTGGTGGCGGTAATAATATTTTAAGCCCGAATATTTCGGCTGATGCGGCTGGTTTATATATTGCGCGGTTAACAGTCACTGATAATGTCGGTTATTCCTCCACTGATGATGTTTCTTTTATTTTTAATAATACTCCGCCCGCTCCTTTTATAACCTCTCCTAGCGTGGATGCTTTTTGGAAGGGTGGCGTTAATAAAAATATTCAATGGACAATTGCTGACCCGGGTGATTTGAATAATTTTTCAATTGACTACTCAAATAATAATGGTTTTTCTTGGGCAAACTTAGGCCTCGTTTCTTCAAGTACTAGATTATTAAATTGGAGCGTTCCGTTTGATAATTCCACGACTTCTTTAATGCGTGTTGTCGCTAGCGATATCGATGGTAATACTGCCACTGGGACAAATCAATTTACGATTGATTCACAATCCCCAGTTATTACTATGGGAAATATTGGGACCACAACAGTCGCGACTACTTCTGGAACTGTTGTGACTGATAATATAGATAGTGCGAGTGATTTAACTTTTTTCTGGAGTACGATTAGCACCCCCCTTGGCGGAACTTTAGTGTTTACTCCAACCCATGATATTATGGATCCCGCTATGGCCGGGACTGTGTCGGGCAATTATACTGCTCAAATAATAGCTCAAGATAGAGCGGGGCATTTTGCGGCCGATGTCTTAACTTTTTATTGGCAAGGAGAGCCAGATATCCCAGTCGTCACTAATCCAACCAGCACCACGTTTATAAAAGGCGGGGTAACGCAAACGATTGATTGGTTTATTCCTGACCCGGGTGATTTAGCTTATTTTGATTTAAGCTACTCGCTTGATAATGGCTCAAATTGGAGTTTTATAAATTCTACTCCCTCAACTACTAGAACTTTTAACTGGGACGTTCCATTAGATTTAAATTCAGCTCAAAGTTTAATTAAGGTAGACGCTTTTGATACTGATACTAATCACGCCTTTGGTTTATCGCCCAACTTTGTAATTGACTCTTTAGCGCCAACAGTTAATGCTGGATTAATTAATTCTCCTATTAGCATTCCGACAATACCGACATTAGCAGGAGCTTCTGATAATATTGATACTGAAGCTCAACTTAGTTTTTTATGGACAACATTATCAAAGCCGTATAGTAACGCTAATTTAATTATTTCGGACCCTACGGCAACGAGCACATTCTTAGCGGGAGATATTTCTGGAAATTATCAAGCTTTATTATCAGCCACCGATAGAACTGGAAATATTGGAACTAGTTCATTATCTTTCTATTGGCAAAATCCTAATGATCCATTTTTAGTAAGTCCAACTGCGGGAGATATTTGGCGTGGTAATGCTAATCAGACCATTTCCTGGACATTGATTGATCCAGGGGATTTAAATCATATTGAAGCGGAATATTCTTTAGATAATGGTTCAAATTGGTTAAGTATTAATAATTTAATAGCTAGCACTAGTAGAACTTTTGATTGGTCTGTTCCGGCTGGTTTAAATTCAACTAGTAGTTTAGCCAGAATTTTTACGGTTGATGATTTATTAAATACGGCCACCAGCACCAGCGGAATATTTACGATTGATTCTGCGGCCCCAACGATTTCAGCTGGATCTTTTTCTACTAGTGTTAATAGTCCAACTGCTCCAGGAGCAACGGCCAGTGATAATTTTGATACGACTGGCCAATTGACCTATAGCTGGGCGCAAACTTCTAGCCCAGTTGGGGGCACAATAACTTTTGCTGGAGGAGACGATATTTTAAATCCAGTTTTATCTGGTGATTTAAATGGTTCTTATGACGCTTTACTAACCGTTACCGATAGAGCGGGGAATGTTAGTACTAGCTCGGTCACTTTGGTAAGAAGTATTGTTGTGCCAGATTTAAGCGCGCCGACCACCGGTGATATTTTAAGAGGAACGGCCACAACAACTTTAGCTTGGACTATTTTAGAGGCGGGCGATATAAATCATATTGAAGCGGAATATTCTCTAGATAACGGTTTAAGCTGGTTTTCAATTGATAATAATATTGCTAGCACTAGCACAAGCTCCGGTTGGATAATACCGGCTGATTTAAATTCAACTAGCAGTTTAGTAAAAATATTTACAGTTGATAATTTTAATAATCTTGCCACGAGCACGACTGGCATCCTGACGATTGATTCTACGGTTCCGGTAGTTTCGGCTGGGTCATTTTCCGGTGATGTAAATACCGCGACCGCTCCGGGCGCCACCGCTAGTGATAATTTTGACGATATCTCTGATTTAACCTACTCCTGGAGCCAACAATCAGCACCATCTCATGGTGTAATTAGTTTTGGTGGTGGTAGCAATATTTTAAATCCAACTTTGTCAGGTAATGTTAATGGGAGTTATATTGCGTTACTATCGGTTACCGATAGAGCAGGGAATGTTGGAAATAGCACTGTCTCTTTTTCTAGAAATGTCTCTAGTGGCGGTGGAGGCGGCGGAGGCGGCGGCGGAGGCGGCGGGGCTTATTGCTCCCAGGTTACTTATGGCGAATGGGGGGCATGTTATAGCGGTCTCCAATATAGAAGTATAATTAGTACTGTTCCATCTCAATGTAGCCCAACTGATGCGCAAAAATTATTACAAAGCCAACCTTGTGGTGGAGAAGATTTAACATATTGTACCGATGTTACTTATGGCGAATGGGGAGCATGTTCAGCGGGAAAACAATATAGAGAAATTCTTAATACTAACCCTGCTAATTGCATAGTGAGCGCTGTCCAAGAGAGTAAAAAAATCATGGACTGCGTTAGTGAGGGGCCGTTTGATCTCGATGCTCTAGAAGTTATGGAAAAAGCGAGATTAGAATTTGTTAAAGAAGATAAAAATTTAGTAGCCAGATTATTAGGACAAATATTAATTCAAGTTGAAGACCACGGTAAAGCCTGGTATGTAAGTGCGACTGATGGCCGACGTTATTATTTAGGAACAGCAACTAATGCTTTTTCGGTGATGAGTTTAATCGGAAAAGGCATTAAAAATAAATATTTACAAACCATCCCTATCGGTTTGATTAATGGCTCATTACAACAAGATAAGGATACAGATGGCGATAAATTGCCTGATCGTTTAGAGCAGGGGATTGGTTCCGACTTAAATAAGGTTGATTCTGATGGCGATGGCTTTAATGATTATGACGAAATTATTAATGGTTATAATCCATACGGCCCTGGCAAATTAATAACTGATAAACAATTGCTAAAGACTAGTCTGGGAAATATTTATATTCAAGTTGAAACAAATGGCGAAGCTTGGTATGTTGAGCCTCGTTCCCAGAAACGTTATTATCTAGGGCGTCCTCTGGAAGCCTATGGCATTATGAGACAGTTTGGTCTAGGAATCACTAATGCTGACCTCAATAAAATACCAGTTGGTCAATTTACGCCAGCTCAATTAGAAAAAATTAAGCAAATGTTGGAAGAAAGAAAGCGACAGATCGCTGAATGGGAAAAAAGTCAAAATAAATAATAAACATAAAATGAGAGATTACTCTCATTTTTTGTTTAAGGTTAGCTAATTTATTCTTATTATTTAATTTGCTTCAAAATTTAAAAAATGTTAAAATATAAGGGAAATCTACTTTAGTTCCCCTTATTTTTTATTTATATTTTATGACTCAAATCGTTATTTTAGCTGCCGGGAAAGGCACGCGCATGAATTCCGAATTACCAAAAGTTTTAGTACCTTTAAATGGGAGACCGATGATTGATTATTTAATGGAGTCAGTTCTTGCCTCTGCGGTTGATACTCAACCGATTGTAATCGTATCACCAGAAAATAAGGAGGTAGTTAGTGGCGCCTTATCTCAGTATCAGGCAATTTATGTTGTTCAAGAGCAACAACTTGGGACTGGGCATGCTGTTTCTTGCGCTCGCTCGGTTATCAAACCGGACACAAAAAATATCGTGGTTTTATATGGCGATCACCCTTTCTTAAAATCAAGTTCCATTGAAAAATTTGCTGAGCTGCAACAAGAAGCGCTAACTATTATGCCAACTATTTTACCAGACTTTGAAGGTTGGCATCAAAATTTTTATCATTGGGGAAGAATCGTGCGTGACCAGGAGGACTTCGTTAAAGGCATCGTTGAATTAAAAGATGCAGATGATAACGAGAAATTAATTACTGAAGTAAATCCCGGGTTTATGTGTTTCAATAAGGATTGGTTATTTGAAAATATTGATAAGCTCGCTGATAATAATAAAGCCCATGAGTTTTATTTAACCGATATGGTTAAAATCGCTTTTGATGGCGGTTATAAAGTAGGGACTTTAACAATAGAACCAAAGGAGGCAATGGGGATTAATAGCTTAGAAGAATTAAAAATTGCTGAGGGATTACTTACAACAGATAATTAAATTAATTTAGGTATGAAACAGATTCTAGACTTACATATTCATTCGCCTTATTCTAGAGCGTGTTCATCAAAATTAACTTTGAGCAATATTGATAAAGTTTGTCGCGAGAAGGGGATTGATATTATCGCCACCGGAGATTTTACCCACCCCGCCTGGTTTAAAAGCATTAAAGAAGAATTAGAAGAAATATATCCGAGCGCCGGTCTTTATAAATTAAAAATAGCCCCAGATGATAAAGTGAAATTTATTTTAGCTACTGAGGTGTCGCTGATTTATCGAGATGAAATAAGAGCGAGAAGAATTCACCTGGTTGTCCATGCGCCGAACTTAGAATCGGTGGAAAAATTAAATAAAAAATTGGGAGAAAAATATAATCTTAAATCAGACGGGCGCCCAATTTTAGGAATTAAGGCGCCAGAGTTTGTGCGCTTGGTATTAAATATAAATCCTAACTTTTTAATTTATCCTGCTCATATTTGGACTCCTTGGTTTTCTGTTTTTGGTTCTAAGTCAGGGTTTAATTCTTTTGCGGAATGTTTTAGGGGAGAGACAAAGAATATTTATGCCTACGAGACAGGGCTATCAAGTGATCCCGAAATGAATTGGCGCTTGTCGGCACTGGACCACTTAACTTTATTATCAAGTTCAGATGCCCATAGCCTAGTAAATATTGGCAGAGAGGCGACGGTTATGGAGCTAAGCCGGCCCATTAGTTATCAGCAGATTTATGAAGTTATAAAAAATGGCAGCAGAGGCGGAAAATCAGGGCTGCTTTCCACAATAGAGTTTTATCCCGAAGAGGGAACTTATCATCTAGATGGCCATGTAAGTTGTTCCTTTAGCTGTGAGCCCCGTGATACTAAAAAATTAAATAATATTTGTCCCGTTTGCCACAAAGCTTTGACCATTGGAGTTTTAAGTCGGGTAGAAGAATTAGCCGATCGCCCACTGGGCTTTAGACCAGAGACTGCCATTCCTTTCCAAAAAGTGATAGAATTAGATAAAATAATAGCCGAAGCTTACAGTATAAAAAACCGTCAATCAGTTAAAGTAAAGAAAGAATATGCGCGGTTGATTAATACTTTGGGGAGTGAACTAGATATTTTATTGAATCTTGATTTGGAAAATATGGAAAGGGCGGTTGGTGATAAGATTATTCAGGGGATTGAAAGAGTTAGAAAGGGTAAGGTTGTTATCAGACCGGGGTTTGATGGACAATACGGAGAAATTAATATTTTTTGATTTAAACAACTATGTCTAATTTGCGCCAACCAATCTACGTTGTTTTATCAGTTGTCGCCTTTCTAGTCTTAACTGTTGTGGCCACCGTAGAATATAGTGGCGATACGAATAAATCAAATGATCTTAAAGACCAGGCATTGTATAAAGCAGTTAGCGCTGTTATGCAGACGACGGAAAATGTTTTATCGGTTCCGACCGCATTTAACGCCGGTAAAATAGCGGCTGATTCTCAGGAAGATGGAGGAGTCTCTAAACAAATACATAAATATATAGAAATTAATAAAACTGAATCTGGCGTAGAAATCATTTTACAAAATACCGAGAGGGTTATTTTTCAAAAAAACCTATCATTTAATTAATCAGCAATTTAATATATTTTTATAAGGCATTTAATTGTTATTTGCTAAAATAAAGAGGAAAGAACTAATACATTATTACATAAATTTATGGCTAAAGAAAAAGTAAAGAAAACTATGGGTGAGGGCGGTGGTGACCATGACAAAAAGCAGGAAGCGGCTTTGAATGCTATTCAACAAATTAGAGATAAATTCGGTGACGGGGCAATTATGAAGCTTGGTGATGCCCGTAAGACTAATGTCGATGCTATTTCTACTGGCTGTTTATCACTAGATATCGCTTTTGGTATTGGTGGTGTGCCTAGAGGTAGAGTTATTGAAATTTTTGGTCCAGAATCTTCCGGAAAAACTACTTTAGCACAACACATTGTCGCTGAAGTTCAAAAATTAGGAGGCATTGCCGCTTTTGTTGATGCTGAGCACGCTCTTGATCCTGATTACGCTGCTAAAATCGGTGTGAATATTAAAGAAATGTTGTTATCCCAACCAGATAGCGGAGAACAAGCTTTAGAAATTGTAGAAACTCTAGTACGCTCTAATGCGGTTGATGTTATCGTGGTTGATAGTGTGGCCGCCTTAGTTCCTCAGAAAGAAATTGAGGGCGATATGGGTGACCAACATATGGGCTTACAAGCGCGTCTTATGAGTCAGGCCTTAAGAAAATTAACCGCCATTATTGGTAAAACAAAAACAGTGGTTATTTTCATTAACCAAATTAGAAATAAGATTGGCGTTTTCTTTGGTAGCCCAGAAACTACTACTGGTGGTAACGCGCTTAAATTTTATTGTTCTGTTCGAGTTGAAGTAAGACGGGCTGCTCAAATAAAGCAAGGAGAAAAGATTATCGGTAATCGCGTTAAAGTAAAAATTGTTAAGAATAAGGTGGCCGCTCCTTTTAAGACTTGCGAATTTGATATTATGTATAATGAAGGAATCTCGGTTGCGGGCGATTTAGTTGATTTAGGAGTTGAGTGCGGAGTGGTTAGTAAGAATGGTAACTCCTATTCTTTTGGAGATGTTAAATTAGGTGTTGGTCGTGAGATTGCTAAGAAGACAATTAAAGACGATAAGAAATTATTAGCTGAAATTCGTAAGGCAATTATCGCCGAACTTAAGAGTAAGGACGTTGAAGAAAGTAAAAATAATAAAGAAGCGATTACTTCATCTGCTGAATAAAAAACACAAAAAACTAAGATATAAAAAAATCGCTCCTTATAAGAGCGGTTTTTTATTATTTGATTTCTTCTATTTTTTGAGATATGTTTATGGCCACCGTTTCTATATTAGGGGCGCCATCAATTATTATTATTTCCTTTTGGTTGGAGTAGTAGTCTAGTAATGGTTTAGTCTGATTATGATAAGTTGTGAAGCGCGTAGATATTGTTTCCAGATTATCATCAGAACGACCAGAAGTCTGTCCTCTTTGTAATATTCTTTTTTTAGCTTCGTCTTCATTAATTTCTATATTAAAGACGGCGCTTAGATGTAAATTATTGTTTGTTAGAAAACTATCTAGGGCCTTCGCTTGTTCTAAACTTCGGGGATAGCCATCAAAAATAAAGCCATTACTTTGAATATCTTTTAAAATCGCCTTTTCTATCATTTTACTAATAAGACTGTCGGGGACAAGAGTTCCACTATCAAGATAATGTTTAATTTCTGGTCCTAATTCTCCAGTACTTATTTCTTGACGCAAAAGCTGGCCACTAGAGATGTGGGTTAAGCCATATTTTTGAGCTATTAATTCGGCTTGGGTTCCTTTTCCGGCACCAGGGGTTCCAAAAAATATAAGATTTAACATATTTACAAATTTAAAACAGGCTTACGCCTGATTGTTTGTGCGCCCAGCAGGATTTGAACCTGCGACCGTTTGCTTAAGAGGCAACTGCTCTACCAACTGAGCTATGAGCGCATTGTGTAAACTAACATTTACATTGTAATCATTCAAAAAATATTGTCAAATAAAAGTGGCGGGGGAGGGACTCGAACCCTCGACCTTAGCGTTATGAGTGCTACGCTCTAACCAGCTGAGCTACCCAGCCTAAATTTTTGTGCGCCCGGCAGGATTTGAACCTGCAACCCCTTGGTCCGAAGCCAAGTACTCTATCCAGTTGAGCTACGAGCGCAAATAACACGCCCTAGACAAAAAGAATAGGGATTCTTACTGTTGGGGCGGGTTGTTATCTCTTACCTTTTAAAGCTTGTTTGAGGTGATAACCAGTTTTAAACTTGGCAACTTTTACTTCAGGAATGGTTATTCTCTCATTAGGCTTTTGCGGGTTTACACCGCCACGTGCGTAACGAATGCGAGCGAGGAAAGTTCCAAAACCAGCAATCGTTACTTCACGATTTTCTTTTAGCTCCTCAATGACTGTGTTGGTAAAAACATCAATCATTTTTTCGGCTTGTTTTTTATTCAAGCCTTCGACATCATGATGAATTTTGTCGATGAGTTGTGCTTTGTTCATATGATTATGATATTAGCTTTTTATCCATTAATAATCAAGTTATCTCGCGTATTCAGTTACCCTCATTTCGCGAATTACATTGACTTTTATCTCTCCTGGATATTTTAACTCATTTTCTATCTTTTTTGCAATATCTCTAGCCAAATTATGAGCCTTTAGATCATTAATTGCTTCTGGTTGCACAAATACTCTAACTTCACGACCGGCTTGGATGGCAAATACTTTTTCAACCCCCTCAAAGGTAAAGGCAATCTTTTCTAGTTCCTCTAAACGTTGTAAGTAGTTTTCAAAACTATCACTTCTGGCTCCTGGTCTGGCTGAGGAAATAGCATCAGCTACTTTCACAATAACGGAGATGAGCGTCGCTGGGTGATCTTCGTGATGAGTTTCAATTGGAGCAATTATTTCAGGTGGTAAGTTAAATTTTTTGGCAATATCGCGGCCAATTTCAGTGTGGTTACCTTGAACTTCATGATCAACCGCTTTCCCAATATCATGTAATAGTCCTCCTTTTTTAGCGAGAGTAACATCAGCTCCCAATTCTTCGGCCAGCATGGCTGCTAAATGGGCTACTTCTATGGAATGACGAAGAGCGTTTTGTCCGTAACTGGTACGATATTTTAGGCGTCCTAAAATAGACACTAGTTTAGGATCAAATCCGGTAATACCTACTTCATACATGGCCTCTTCTCCGGCTTTTTTAATATCAAGAGCAATATCTTTTTTAGCATTTTCCACCGCCTCTTCAATTTTAGTAGGATGAATGCGGCCGTCTTTTATTAAGTAGTCTAAAGTTTTTTTAGCAATATGACGACGGATTAAAGAAAATCCCGAAACAGTAATTGCACTTGGCGTGTCATCAACAATGATTTCGACGCCAGTCATGCTTTCAATCGCTTTAATATTACGGCCTTCACGACCAATAATACGACCTTTCATTTCGTCATTTGGTAAATCAACGGTGGTGGTTGTTAATTCTACAGTATAAGAAGAAACCATTCTTTGCATCGCTAAAGCGAGCATGTCTCTGGCCTTTTCTTCTATTTTATCTTCGCCTGCCGATTCTAACTTATTAATTCTAACCATCAAATCTTCGGCACACTTTTCTTCTTCGGCTTTTAATAATACGTCTTTAGCATCTTCTCTTTTTAACCCAGCCAGTTCTTCTAGTTTAAGCATTTGCTGTTCTTGGATGCTTTTAATTTTTTCTTTAATTTCTTGGACTTCATTTACTTTGTCGTATAATTTCTGTTGTTTGTCTTGTAAATCAAGTAATTTCTGCGAGAAAGAGCTTTCTCTTTGCTCTAAACGCTTTTGTAGTTGGTGAATTTCGTTGCGACGTTGAGCTTCTTCTTGTTTTGAGTCTTCAATGATTTTAAGAGCCTTATCCTGAGCTTTCAGGAGCAACTCTTTTTCTTTCATTTTAGCTTCATTAACTAGCTTCTCGGCCTTTTCGCCGGCGCTGTTAATTTTGTTGTCCGCTGATTTTTTGTAAAAGATGTTTCCAATAAAAAAACCGCCGACAGCCAGAATGAGATACAGGGCATAATTTAAAAATTCCATATGATTTGACTGTAGTCCGGAAAGTTGAGGCGATTTAGAAGAAAATATTCTATTTTAAGCGACAAAAAGCCGCTTTTTAAGAAAGCGCTACTTTAGAAGATGTTGTTTGATTGTTTAATTTTTTTACTAATTTCAGCAAAATACTGGTTGATGACATAATTGTTTAATCTTCAAAGATAAGTTTTTCTCGGTGGTTTATCGTCTAATACTGTCTCAAATTTCCAAAAAACAGATTTATTATTATTTATTCAAGTTTATTTTAGCACGTCTTTGGCCGTTTGTAAAGTTAAAAATAGCCTATTTTTTGGTTGACTTAAAGCTAAAATTAAAGTAATATTAAAAAACAGATAAGCTATATTTTAATACATTTTTGTTTTAAATCCTCATGAATATTACAGAATTAGCCAGAATCTTAAGGATTAGTCCTCAAGAACTGCGCGACATGCTTCCAGAATTAGGTTTTGCCATCGGTCAGAAGGCAATTAAAGTTGATAATAATACAGCCAAGAAAATCATTAAAGATTGGCCATTTTTGCGTCGTGAATGGGAGCAGAGAAAGCTGGCCGCTGCTATTAAAAAGCAGGACGAGGTGCTTCCTAAAGAAAAAAAGACTATCTTTGTGCCTCAGGTTCTCGCTGTTCGTGCTTATGCTGAATTAGCGGGGATTCCGGTAAATAGAGTCTTAGCCGAACTGATGAAAAATGGTGTTTTTACTTCTATCAATGAAAAAATAGATTTTGATACCGCCTCTATTATTGGCGAGAATTTAAATTTAGATGTTCAATTAGCTGAATCTAAGGTTGAAGATAATGATAAAGAGGATAAAAAGTTGGAGGCTATTTTAGCTAAAGAAGAGCAGGGTGATTTACAAGAACGCCCCCCGGTGATCGTGGTGATGGGTCATGTTGATCACGGAAAAACAAAACTATTAGATTCTATTCGTCAAACTGATGTTGTTGCTGGAGAAGCCGGAGGAATTACTCAGCATATCGGTGCTTACCAAGTTAATCGTAAAGGACAAGTAATTACTTTTATTGATACCCCGGGGCACGAAGCTTTTACCGCTATGCGTAGTCGTGGAGCAAAAGTGGCTGATATTGCAATTTTAGTAGTAGCCGCTGACGATGGCGTTAAACCACAAACAACCGAAGCTTTTAGAATTATTGAAGCTTCCAAAATTCCTTATATTGTAGCGATTAACAAGATTGATAAACCGGCTGCTGATGTTAATAAAACTAAACAAGAATTATCAACTAAATTAAATATTACTCCAGAAGATTGGGGCGGAAAAACAATTTGTGTTCCTATTTCTGCTAAAGACGGAATTGGCATCGAAGAATTATTAGATATGGTTTTGCTTGTTTCGGCTACTGAGTCTTCAAATTTGAAAGCTAATCCTGATGCCGATGCCGCCGGGACAGTGGTGGAATCTAATGTTGATAAAGCTGCCGGACCGCTGGCCACTATTTTAGTTCAGAATGGCACCTTGCATGTTGGTGATCAGCTTTGTTTTAATGAGGTTGTCTATGGCAAGGTTAAATCTTTAAGAAATTATAAAGGGGAGGAAGTCCCATTTG
Source organism: Patescibacteria group bacterium (assembly GCA_038323715.1). Taxonomy (GTDB): domain Bacteria; phylum Patescibacteriota; class Patescibacteriia; order Patescibacteriales; family UBA12465; genus UBA12465. Next base: position 8,450 of record JBBQHF010000010.1, on the reverse strand, counting down.
CTGGTCCATCAACTCCGGTTAAAATTTTGGGTTTGAAAATTTCTCCTGCTGTTGGTGATATTTTAAATGTTGGTGAAGGCGAGAAGGTAAAAATTAAAAAAATAAAATCAGTTTCTGGTCATAGCGAGCTGGCGCCAACTAATAGTGAAGATAATGTTGAAGACAAGAGCCCTAAAGTAAATGTAATTATTAAAACTGATTTCTTGGGTTCAGCCGAAGCCATTGAAGAATCCCTTCTGAAATTAAATGGTGAAAAAGTAAAAGTAAAAATAATTTCTAAAGGATTAGGATATATAACCGAGGGCGATATTAAAAGAGCTGAAGATTCTGGCGCCAAAATTTTAGGCTTTAATGTTAAGATGTCTCCGGCCATTGAAACTTTAGTTAGAGAGAAGCAAGTTACCGTTCAAGTTTTTACTATTATTTACGATTTGATAAAATACGTTAAAGATGAAATGCAATTATTGGTTAAGCCAGAAATTAATCGGGTTGATTTAGGACGCTTAAAAGTATTGGCTATTTTTAGGACCGAAAATGATAGTCAAATCGTTGGCGGTAAGATTCTTGATGGGGTGTTAAGAAATAATTGTTTATTGGAAGTTTATCGCGGTGATAATTTCATCGTTGGTGGTAAATTAACCAGATTACAATCTGGGAAACAAGATGTTAATGAGGCGGAAAAAGATCAAGAAGCCGGCATTCGTTATGAAGGGAAGCCGCTAGTTGAAGAGGGTGATATTTTGGTTGCTTATGTTGAAGAGCGAGTTGCGGGAACGATTTAATTCTAAAGACATACTTTTGTAATATGGCTAAACTGGATAAGATAAATGAATTAATATTGGAGGAATTGGCGATGGCGGCTAATCGCGAAGTTTTTATTGATGGCGCCCTTATCACCATTACCTATGTTCAGTGTTCCCCTGATTTAAAAAAGGCTCACGTGGGATATTCTGTTTTGCCGGATAAACTCGCTGGTACAGCGATGAGAAAGTTAGAGTCGGCAACTTCTCTGATGGCCGCGAGGTTAAGAGCTCGTACTAAGTTAAGAAAATTACCGAAACTTGTTTGGGAATTTGATGCTACTGAGAGAGAAGCCAGTAAAATAGAGCAATTAATCAAGGAGGCAAACGAGACTGATTACGACGCTGAAGATTAATCAATTAAAATTATTAGCGTGTTTTAAAGGCCCAGTTTACACTGGACTTTTTTGTTAGTTTGTCATAGAATATTTAGTTATGGTTTTAAATAATAATGAACAATTAAGGTCCGATTTCCAACTGGCAATGACTAAAATCAAGTCTGCCAGTTCCATTCTGGTGATTGGTCACGTTTCTCCTGACCCTGACGCGATTGCTTCTATTGGGGTTATTTTGGAGCTGGCTAAAAGTTTTAATATTAAAGCTTACGCCTTTTCTGATAAGAAAAAGAATTTTGCTTATAGCTTTATTCCTAACGAGGAACATATTGAATCTCAGAGGCCAGAAAATTTAGCGGATTTTTCGGTGATTATAGTTTTAGATTGTGGTTCAATGTCGCGCACGGGCTTGGAATTAGAGCTCAGTGACCTGATAGATTATAAAAAATCAACCAATTACTCTCAGCCTTTTATTATTGAGTTTGATCATCACGAAGCTCAAGACTCTTATGCTGATTTGGAAATACGTTTACCAGAAAAAGCCTCCACCACCGAGGTCCTGTATGATTTTTTACAAGTTAATAACTTCACCATTAATAAAAATATTGCCGATTGTATTTTAACTGGGCTAATGGCGGATACGGGTAATTTTTTACACTCCAATTCTTCTTTTGGGGTAATGGCGGCGTCTTCAGAGATGTTGCTTAAAGGCTCATCAATTTTAAAAATTAGTTCTCGTCTGCGCGGTGATGGTAATATTTCTGCTTTAAAAATTTGGGGGGCGGTTTTGTCTAAAATAAAATTTAATCCAGAAACAGGATTCGCTTGTTCTGCCTTAACCCGAGCAGAACTTAATGATTTAATCTCAGAAAAAGATGAATCTAAAATTGCCGATTTATTTGGAGACATCGTTTCTTTTATTAGTTATATTTCCGGCGTTAGAATTTCTTTATTTTTAAGAGAGGACGATAATCAAGTGAAGGGAAGTCTAAGAACTAATTATGATGATATTAACGTGGCGGAAATTGCTAAACAATTCGGTGGAGGAGGACATAAGCGCGCCGCCGGGTTTGTTACGCCGGGAAAATTAAAAGAAACAGAGACTGGTTGGAATATCCAAAAATAAAGAAGCTCATTAATTTGAGCTTCTTTTTAGAATTATAGTTTTATATTGGATATCATTTTATTTTCTTTTGTTGTGATTTTCGCCAATCCTCTATTTTCTGATGGTCACCAGATAGTAATATTTTGGGCACGCGCATTTTTTTCCCCTCAGCTAAAAATATTTCTGGGCGGGTGTATTGTGGGTATTCCGCTAGACCTTCTTCGGAATGAGATTCCTCAATAATACTAGTTTGGTTACCTAAAACGCCAGGTAATAATCTGGTTATAGAATCTATTATAATAAGCGCTGGTAATTCACCGCCCGTTAAAACATATTCCCCGATAGATATTTCTTCGTCAACAAATTTTTTTATTCTCGCATCAACGCCCTCATAGCGCCCGCAAACAAAAATTACTTCATCTAATTTAGAATATTTTTGGGCTAGTTTTTGATTCCATTTCTTTCCTGAAGCTGATAAGAGAATCGTTTTTCGTTTTTTTGTTTTTGTCCCGCCTTTAATAATTTGTTTGAGCGCCTTATATAAAGGCTCTATCTTCATTAACATGCCCGCACCGCCTCCATATGGCGTGTCATCAACCGTTTTGTGCTTATCGCTTGTCCAATCACGTAAATTATGAATCTTGACGCTAATAAGCTTTCTGTCCTGAGCACGTTTAAGAATACTCTCGTTTAAATAAGAATCTAGAATATTCGGAAAAATAGTTAGAATTTGAAATTTCATATACCTTAATTATAACAAAAAAGTTCCGTTTTGACACGGAACTCTTTGTTTATTTGAGTCTGTTTAGATTTTTAAATCATCTATTGCAGAGGTATCAATTGAATCACGTTCACTTCGTTCATCACGACGGTCATCATGATGTTCATCACGACGTTCGCTTGGACGATGATTACCACCCTCTGGGTCGTAAATCTTTAAATTAACGCGGGAGTTATTTTTAGCGCCGACAATCTTCAATAAAGTTCTAATTGCCTGTGCGGTTTGACCTTTACGGCCGATAACATAGCCCATGTCAGCTGGATTGATTTTAAGAGTTAATAATACTCCTCTTTCATCAATCGTTCTGTCTACGACTACATCGTTCGGGTTACCAACGATGTTCTGTACGATAATTTCAAGAAACTTTTTGTCTTGCTCTTCCATAATTTTGGTTAGTCTTTTCATCTTGAATAAAGAATTTCACTCAAAGCAGAAAAGAGATTTATTAAATAGTTATTAACCAACTGGCTAATGACCTTATTTTAACATTTTAGCACGTGTAGGTTGCTTGTCAATTTGCTAATTATTTTATTTAAGCCTTTACCTCAGCTTCTGGAGTAGAAACTTCAGCCTCCGGTGCTGTTTCTTCAACTTTTACTTCGGCAATTGGAGCCTTGGCAGCTGTTTCAGCGGCCGCTTTTTTATCAGACTTGGTTTTTAATTGAGCGGTACGCTTCTCACTTTTAGATCCAGCCTTTGAAGCGGTTACTTTACCACCTTCAACAATCTTTTTTTCTACTAAAAGATTATTAACAGTCGCTGTCATTTGCGCCCCTTTGCTAATCCAGTATTTTACGCGGTCAGTTTTAGCAACTAATTCTTTAGAATGAGGATTATAAGAACCCAAGATTTCTAAAACATTGCCATATGGATCGCGGCCCTTTTCCGAGATTATCAAACGGAACATTTTTTTGTTTGTTTTTCCTGTTTTGGATAATTTTATCGCTAACATAGTTTTTTCTGTATTATTTAATATTGTGTGATATTAACTTAATATTGGACAAAAGTCAATGATTTCTGGGATTAGCTTCTAGGAACAAATCCGCCTGGCTTTCTATCTCCGCCACGGTCATTGTGTCCACTAGAGCCAAAGCGACTAGGTCTAAAACCATTGCTTGGCGCTTGCCCGTTAGATTTTCCTTTTTCATCTTTCCAGAGATGAGCATTTTCGTCTAATCCTTTTAGACTTAAATTAATTCTACCTTGGTCATCTACCTCTTTTATTCTAACAGTCACTTCGTCTCCGAGATTTAGAAAGTCACTTGGCTTCTCAATCCGATATGGAGCAAGCTCGCTAACATGGGCCATGCCATCTTGGTTGGCGTTTAAAGCGATGAAAGCACCGAAGTCTAGCATTCTGACAACTTTACCTTTTAAGACTTCTCCGGCCTCAAAAACGTGAACTATTTGTTTAACTTGTCTAACAGCTTCGTTTACTTTTTCAGGATCTGTTCCGCAAATCATCACTAAACCATCATCTTCAATATCGATGCTTACTCCAGTTTCATCAATGATGCGATTAATAATCTTTCCGCCGGGACCAATGATTGCGCCAATTTTTTCTGGGTCAACGTTAAAGCTAATAATTCTTGGGGCATATTTAGAAAGTTCAGTGCGTGGTTCAGCGATAGCTGATTTGATTACTCCTAAAATTTCATTTAAAGCAGCACGACCTTGAGATAATGTTTTTTTAATAATCTCTTCAGTTAGGCCATTAGTTTTAGTATCAAGCTGAATGGCGGTTAAGCCTGCTTCAGTTCCGGTGATTTTGAAATCCATACCACCCTCACCATCTTCTAAATCTTGAATATCGGTTAAAATTTCCCACTTACTCATATCAGCATTAGAAGCTAGTCCCATTGCAATCCCAACAACTGGTTTTTTAATTGGCACACCAGCATCCATTAAAGCTAAGGTTGAGGCACAAGTAGAAGCCATTGATGATGAGCCATTAGAACCTAAAGTTTCACTCACAACCCGAATAGTATAAGGAAATTCTTCTTTAGTTGGAATCATGTTAATTAAAGCTTTTTCAGCAAGAGCACCATGACCAATTTCACGACGTCCAGTTCCTCTTAAGGGAGATGCTTCTCCGACGGAGTATGGTGGAAAATTATAATGATGCATGTATCTTTTTTTGCTTTGTCCGTCTAAGCCTTCTAAAGACTGTTCCATTCCAGAGGCGCCTAAAGTGACGATGGACATAACTTGAGTTTCGCCACGAGAGAATAGAGAAGTCCCGTGATCACGAGGCAAAATAGCGACTTCAGCTTTTAGCTCTCTAATTTCGGTTAATTTGCGACCGTCAACTCTTTTTTGTTCTTCAATAATTGCTCTGGTAATTTCCGTATCAATCATTTCTTCAACTAATTTTTTAGCAATATAGTTACGTTTATCAGAACCTAGACCTTGAGCCTCTAAGTATTCGTCCAGTTGATCTTTAATTGCGGAAACAGCCGCTTTTCTTTCGCCTTTAGTATAATATTCTTTAACAAATAATATTTTTTCAATATTTTCCGCTAACCAAGTTTCGCCAATTTTCAACATTTCTACTTTTTCTTTTTCTGATTCTAATTCTTCGGCGGATTTAGCTTTAACTCTAGGAGCTGTTTTTTCTTTTGGTTCAACCCCCGCTTTTAATTGTTTAATTAAATCAATTGCGGCTTGCATTTCACGTTGCCCAGCCATAATTGCTTCAAACATTTTATCTTCTGAAATTTCATTTGCTCCAGCTTCAATCATAATTACTTTTTGATCGGTGCCAGCAACAATTAAATCAAGAGAGCTTAGAGCTTGTTGTTCGTTGGTTGGGTTAAAGACAAATTTGTCTTCAATTAAACCGACACGTACGCCTCCAACTGGTCCGTCCCATTTAATTCCAGAGATAGAAAGGGCGGCCGAAGCGGCAATCAAGGCGACGATATCATGATCATTTTCTTGGTCAATTGCTAAAACAGTAATGATGACTTGGATGTCACGATTATCGCCCGCGGTAAATAAAGGACGAATAGTTCTATCAATCATGCGCCCGGTTAGGATAGATTGATCGGTTGGTCGGCCTTCACGTTTAATCCAACGAGAACCTTTAATGATTCCCGCGGCATACAATTTTTCTTCAAACTCCACCATCAGCGGAAAGAAGTTTACGCCTTCGCGTTCGGTTTTTGATTGTACAACCGTTGCTTGCACAACTGTTTCGCCGTATTGAACCCAAACGGCAGCATCAGCTTGTTTGGCGATTTTTCCGGTTGTAATTTTAAGAGGACGGCCAAGCCACTCTCCTGAAAATACTTTTTCCATAGTTTTTGTGTCCCTGGCCGCTAAATTACAGGACTGTAAAACAAAGTTACAGTGCTATCTATTTAACGGTCAGCGGAATTATTTTAATCTGTTATTTATGTTTGGTATATATTAAATATTTTTTGTCTCCTCCTAAATCAGTAAAATCATCGGCCTCCTCCACTAAGCGGGAAGAACAAGTTTTTCTAAAAGCCATTACCTCCACTAAACAACCTTTGTTATTTTGTAGATATGATACTAAAGGCAAATAGTCGCCATCGCCGGAAACAATAATTAAAACATCTAATTTGTCAGCTAATTTAATAGCATCAATCGCAATCCCAACATCCCAGTCGGCTTTTTTAGCGCCACCGGCAAAAATTTGTAAGTCTTTCATTTTTACCTCAAATCCTTGTTGTTCCAAGGCTTCAGCAAAAGGTTGCTCTTCTTTGCTTTCTGTCCGGATAGCATAAGCAGTGGCCCGGATAAGTTTCCGACCAGCCACTGCTTTAACTAATATCTCTTTGAAGTTGACTTTTTTGTTATATAAATTCTTGGCGGAATGATACATATTTGAGACATCCACCAATATTCCTACTCGTTGTTCCTTGTGTTTTATCATAATTAAAATTTATTCGTCCTTTTCCTTGTCCTTTTCATCCTCGTCCTCCTTAATTTCTTCAGTTTCGTCCTCAGGATTAATATACTTCTTTTCTTTTTTCTTTTCCTCCTCTTCCTCTTCTTCTAGTCTTTGAGCAATTTTAAGCTTTAGTTTAATCGCTAATTCTTTAAATTGTTCAGCATTCTCTTTTTGTAAATACTTCAATAGTTTTCTTCTTTCGCCAACTTTTTTAAGTAATCCGCGGCGAGAAGAGAAGTCATGTTTGTGTTTCTTTAAGTGTTCGGTTAATTCTTTGATTTCTTCGGTTAAAATAGCAATTTGAACCTGTGAAGAACCAGTATCAGTATCATGGACACGGAATTTTTTGATGATTTTCTCCTTTGCTTTTTTGTCTAACATAGTGTTGGCGCTAATCCGAGAAGCGGTTAAGCTGTCCGCATCCAAGAATAGTACATATTAATATTAAAAAATTTTTAAAATTCTTATTTTACAGCGTTGATTTTTTTCATTAATCTGGATTTTTTACGGCTAGCAGTATTTTTTTTGATAATACCCTTTTTAGCGGCTTTATCAATGGCTTGAATAGTCTTGGAAAAGTCTTCCTTAATTTTCTTATCGTTAGCTTTTATTTGTTTAATATTAGCCTTAACTAAAGATTTAAATTTAGTAGCCACCTTCTTATTAGCGGCGTTTCTGGTCGCAGTTTTACGTAGTTCTTTTTCTGCGGATTTCTTATTTGGCATAACGGGTTTTTAATTTAATAAAATTATTAGAGACAAGGGTCTCTTTGTATGAAAACATTAACACAATAGTAAATAAAAATCAAGTGTCGGGGTGGAGAGATTCGAACTCTCGATCTTCTGGTCCCAAACCAGACGCCTTAGACCAACTGGGCCACACCCCGTATAAAAATAATCCGCTAAAATGTACGGAGTATCTTTATTAAACTTTACGTGCCCCGGGTCAGAATTGAACTGACGACACAAGGATTTTCAGTCCTTTGCTCTACCACTGAGCTACCGAGGCATATTTTTAAAGTTGGTTGCGGGAGTCGGACTCGAACCGACGACCTCCAGGTTATGGGCCTGGCGAGCTGCCAACTGCTCTATCCCGCTATAAATTTTTGTTTTTTTTAGGCAAAGGTGGGCAATGGAGGATTCGAACCTCCGACCTCAACATTATCAGTGTTGCGCTCTAACCAACTGAGCTAATTGCCCGATTTTTAAACAAAAAAAACTAGATTTCACCCTTTTGAAATTCTGAATAAAAATATAACAAATAATAAATAAAAAGGCAAGGGTTATCGACTTTTTGTTGTGTTTACTAGTTTATTAAATATTAGCGATTAGCATTGTTAATTCTACTCTGGCATTGCCTTGGCCAGTCTTGTTGGCGAAATCGAAACTGATGAGTTTATCTAAATAATTGGCTAATTGTTCTTTAGAAAAATTTCTAGCCTGCGTCAGTCCTTTTTTAACGACAAACGGATGTATTTTTAATTTAGAAGCAATATATTCAGCACTGGCCC
>JBBQHF010000009.1:0-33995 GCA_038323715.1 Patescibacteria group bacterium | reverse complement strand
TTTTTGTAATAAATTTAAAGCCGATGGTACAAAAAAATATGATTCAGATATTAAATAATAAACAAAATAAATTTCTTTCTCCTGGTCATAATGCTTGTTCTGGTTGTGGTCAACTGTCCGCCGTCCAGGCGGTTATGCGCGGCTTAACTCCTGATACTATTATCGCTAACGCAACTGGTTGTTTAGAAGTAACTACAACTGACTGTCCAAATAGCGCCTGGGGATTACCCTGGATACATTCTTTATTTGAGAATGCTTCAGCAGTTGCCTCTGGAATAAGAGCCGCTTTAAATAAACAAGGAAATCATACAACCAAGGTTTTAGTCCAAGCTGGCGACGGTGGAACATTTGATATTGGTTTAGGATTGGTAAGTGGCATGTGGGAAAGAGGAGAGAATATTTTATATGTTTGCTACGATACGGAATCATATTCCAACACCGGAATTCAGGCCTCAAGCTCAACTCCGTATGGCGCCGCCACAACAACCACTCCGAGCGGAACCAATTCCATTGGTTCAACTCAAGTTAAAAAAGATATGTTAGCGATTGCGCTGGCTCATGGTTTAAAATATGTCGCCCAATCAGCAGCCGGCTTTCCTGACGACATAACTAATAAGGTAAAAAAAGCCTTAGCTGTTTCTGGTCCAGCCTATATCCAAATTTTAAGCCCCTGTATTCCAGGTTGGAAAATAAATTATGATGAAGCGGCCATGATGGGCAAATTGTCTGTAAAAACGGGACTCTATCCCCTGCTTGAATATACTGACGGAAAATTAAGTAACTCTAGCGTGAATTCTAATTTCAAACCAGAGCCCGTGAGCACTTATCTAAAAGGTCAGGGGCGCTTTAAACATTTAACTGAAGCCGATATAAAAGATATTCAAAAGTTAGCTGATGAAAATATCAAAAAATATAAAATATAGTATGAACAAAAAAAAGCTATTTTTAATTTTAGCCCTATCGGTTATTTTATTAGCCCCCGTTTCTCTTGTTCAGGCGGCAGCATGTACCTGGAGACAGGAGATGATCACCACTAACCCAGAGCTTGGGACTTCGCAAACTACCGGTGGATGTATTACAGGAGAAAATAGGCCCACAACCGGCTCTGTTGATACTTGCTCCGGCGCTCAACCAGCAACTACTAATAGTTTTTTGACAACAACAAGAAGTATTTGTTGTTGTGGCGCAAATACTAGCGCAGGGGCAGTTACCACCAAAGCGCCTAAATTTGAAATACCTGAATTACAAATTAAGTTGCCAGGTTTAAATTTTTCTCAACCTCAATGTTTGCAAGGCGTAAATGGGGAATATATTTGTAAAGTAAATTGGCTTGGTGAATACATGACCTGGATATATGACTATGGCATGAAGGTCGCCGGGATACTAGCGGCCATTATGCTTATGGCTGGTGGTTTGCTTTGGCTTGTTTCTGGAGGAGATGCTGGTAAAGTTGGGCAAGCTAAAGAAATTATAACCGGGAGTATTGTTGGTCTAGTCATTTTAATGAGTTCTTATATTCTTCTAGTTCAAGTTAACCCAAACTTAGTAAAATTTAGACCAATTTCGATTGGCGCTTTAAGCGATCAACAAGTAAGCGACTTAATAGACTCAAAAAATAGTGGTAGCGCTGAAGCTTATAAACAAGCGGGTTGCGCTACCGATAGTGAATTAGAACAAGGAACAACTTTTTATGCAACCGGATATTGTCGTCCAGCCTGGTCAAATACTAAAAAATTCTTTTGTGCAATCGCAATGAATTGTTCTTGCCCTGGAGGGAAAAAAGATACTACCCAAAATTGTGACGAATTCTTCCCTAACAATAAAAACTATCAACCATGTGCTTATTTTGATAGCACCACTGAGTACTGTGGTAAAACGGCTAGTGGAGCTGCCCCTTATATTGGTTCTATTGCTGGACCAAAATGTGATAATTTACCTTTCGGAAGTCAGGTTTGTTTTAATAACACAACCTATAAAGTAACCGACGTTGGTGGAGCAATTGAAGGAAAAAGAATTGATATTTGGACAGGAGATTGTTCTGGCGCCTCAAAAGTTACTGGCACAGGAACCTTAACTAAGGGCCCTTGCGGCACTGGGCAATCTATAGTTTATCAATCAAATTTCAAAACCGCCGGGTGGTCATTTGACCCAGGAATCATTAAACAAGCTGGCGATGTTAGCCCTGATTTGGGACAACTATTAAATTGCATGCGTGCTAAATTGCCTAACGGAGTTGGCACGATATCTTCCTTAAGCGACTCAAGTTATATAGGTAATTTAGGAGTATGTAATAGTTTGACTTCGTGCACAAAAGCAAATCCTAAATGCGCTCATTCCTGTTCTTCTTGCCATTACGGTGGCGGCTCTTTTACGGCCACAAAGTCCTATGCCGTTGATTTTGGCGATGAACAAAATAAGACCGCCCTAATAAAGGCGGCCACAGAATGTGATTTAAAGTCTTATGTACTAGATGAGGGCAACCATCTTCACGTGAGCGTGGCGGCCTGCAGGAAAGACTAGGCTCCTTTATCCATTGCCTCGTTAGCCAACCTATCAGCTTCTTTATTTTTTTCTCTGGGGATATGAGTATAACTTATTTTTTTGAAATTAAAACTTAAATTATGAATTTCTAAAAATAGCGGTGCCAAGTCTTTATTCTTAACTTTATATTCCCTTTTCAATTGTTTAACAACTAGTTCGCTATCTAAATAACAATCAAGCTCATTCGCTCCTAAAGAATGGGCTTTTTTTAAAGCCGCGATTAAAGCTTTATACTCTGCCTGATTATTAGTAGCCACCCCTAAATATTCGGAGACTTCAGCAACTGTATTATTTTGCTCATCATAAAGAACCGCCCCAATGCCAGCTGGACCAGGATTCCCTCTCGCTCCACCATCGGTAAAAATAATTAGTTTCTCCATATTAATATTTTAGCTATTGTTTTAAACGTAAATCAATTATTTTGAGTTGCGCATCTCGGCGGCCATTAAATTCATTAACTTCTAGATAATAAGCAATGTCCACTCGGTCTCCTATTTTAAAATCTTTATATTGTTCCGCCGCTCCAAAAGCGAGCGCCCAAAAACCGGATAACCTGAATTTAATATGTTGATTATCAAAGCCCATTACCGAGATGTCCTCAATCAGCATATTATAACTGACTAATTTAGGTTGTTGGTTATGTTGGCCGAACGGTTCTAATTTCCCGATTTCATCGGCCAAATTTAAACTAATATCATGAGCCTCTAATTCAGCTTCAATTTCTAATTTCGGCGTTAAATTTTTTCCGGTTAACTCCGCATCGGCTAATTTATTTATTTTATTTTTAAAAGCCATTAGCTTATCTTCAGATTTTACCGAAAAGCCACAGGCCATCGGATGGCCGCCATACTTATCTAACTCATCAGCACAAGCCTCAACCGCTTTAACCAAATTAAATTCGGGAATAGAGCGCCCAGAGCCTTTAAAAGAAACCTTTTTAGGGACTAATTTTTTAGATTCAATATCAAATTCGGCTTCTTCTATTAATCTAGTAATAATTAGCGTTGGCCGATAATATTTTTCGGCTATCCGTCCGGCAACTAAGCCGATTACCCCCTCGTTCCAAATTTCATCTTCTCCAGCAATACCAACAATAATATTTGATAAATTATCCTTATCAATTTGTTTTTCCACTTGCTCGGTAATTTCTTTAGTTATTTGTTGGCGACTTAAATTACGTTGGTTTAATTCTTCCGCCAGCGAAGCGGCTTCAACCGCGTCTTCACAAGTTAATAGACCAAAAGCCGTATTGGCATGACTTAAACGGCTAGCGGCATTAAGCCGCGGACCAATTTGCCAACCAACATTCCAAGCTTCAAGTTTTTTTCCAGTGTTTATTTTTGACGATTTAATAAGCTCAACTAAACCTAAACGTTTACCTTGATTTAATATTTCTAATCCTTTCTTAACTAATAATCTATTTTCTCCTAACAAACTGACCATATCAGCAATTGTCCCCACCGCCACTAAATCAAGACTCTTTTCAGCAATAAGTTTTTTTTGATTTTCAGCCAAGCTTGATTTAATAAGTAAGGCGCTCACCAATTTAAAAGAAACGCCGACCCCGGCTAAAAATGAACATGGGTAATTATCGCTTTTATCCGAAGGATTAATTAGTAAACAATCGGGCAAATCTTTTCTATCTTCTGGCAAAACATGGTGATCGGTAATTATAACATCCAAGCCCTTAGATTTTGCATAAGCAACTTCTTCTTTATTTCTGATTCCATTATCAACCGTAATTATCAATTTAAAACCACCTTTAATAATTTGATTAATGGCCATTTTATTAAGACCATAACCCTCGCTTACTCTATCGGGTAGATAAACCTCAACCTGAGCGTGCATTATTTTTAAAGTCTCCAGTAATATTGTAGAGGAGGTGACCCCGTCAGCATCATAATCGCCATAAACAACAATTCCATTCCCCTGTTTAATATGACTAATAATTAAATTGGTAGCGGCTTCCATGTCTCTGAACAGGAAAGGGTCATAAAAATCTAAACCGGAGCCAAAAGAAACTATTTTATCAGGCTCTAATTCGCTAGTTAAAAAACTTTTTACAGACGCTTCATTATTCAACCCACGATTAAAAAGCAATTGTAAAAAAATGCTACTTAATCCTAAATTTTCAGGCAGAAAACCAGGTTCAACTTTTGGCAATAATCGCCATTCTTTCATATGTTTGTTAGAAACCCATCATTAAAGGAAAAACTATCATAGAAATCGTTACTAAGATAGAAACGAATAGCCAAACAGCACGTACAATTTTTTTCTTTTTCATATTATATTTTTATCTTTTTAATATTTTAACAAACGCTTCTGGCGGAATATCAACACTCCCTTTACCCGCCGCCATCATCTTCTTTTTACCCTTTTTCTGTTTTTCTAATAATTTTCTTTTACGTGATACGTCGCCGCCATAAAGTTTAGCGGTAACATCTTTTCTCATCGCGGATAATTTTTCAGAAGCAATTATTTTAGCACCAACCGCCGCCTGAATTTTAACGGCAAACATTTGTCTAGATAAACTATCTTTTAAAATTTCAACAATACTTCTTCCCTCCCTAAAAGCATCATCACGATAGACAATTGTAGCTAACGCTTCGATAATATCTTCGGCTACGAGAATATCCATTTTTACAACATCAGCAGCCCGATAATCTAAATATTCATAATTAATAGAGGCATAACCCGCCGAGACACTTTTAATTTTATCATAGAAATCAGTTAAGATAGCGGACAACGGAATGTCGTAATGCAAAATAACGCGACTATCTTCACCTTCGGTAGAAATATATTCAGTATTTTTATAAATTCCTCTTTTATCTTGAGCTAGTTTAATAATATTACCCATGTACGATTTTGGGCTAATAACATCCAAGGAAACCCAAGGCTCTTCAATTTTTTCAATTTGATTTTGATCGGGCAATTTCTGTGGTGTTCTAATAATTATGTCTTCGCCGTTAGTTTTAAAAACTTTATAGGCAACACTCGGAATAGTAACTATCAAATCCAAATTATATTCTCGTCTTAACCTTTCTTGAAAAACTTCTAAGTGGAGTAGCCCTAAAAATCCACAACGAAAACCAAATCCTAAAGCATCGGAACGTTCCGGCTCATAAGATAAAGCGGCATCATTTAGTTTTAATTTTTCCATCGCTTCTCGCAATTCTTTAAAATCGCTACCTTCGCGCGGAAATATTCCGGCAAACACCATCGGCTTAACTTCTTTGTATCCTGGTAGCGGTAAGAGGTTTTTAAACTCCAAAGAAGAAGCGGCCACTAAAGTATCGCCCACTCGACAATCAGCTACTTGTTTAAAGCCAGTGACCACATAACCTATTTGCCCTGATGTTAACTCTTCCGTAGAAACATAACCAGGACGGAAAATACCACAATCCAAAACTTCACTTTCAGAGCGCATGGAAATTAATTTAATTTTATCTCCCTTCTTAATTACGCCATTAAAAACTCTAATATAAGCGACCACTCCGCGATAAGTATCATATTTTGAATCAAAAATAAGTGCCCGGGAATAAACTTTTTCATTTTCTATTTTTGGTTCCTTAGGAGCTTCACTGCTTTTTATAATTTCATCTAAAACTTCCACTACTCCTTCGCCAGTTTTACCCGATGTACAAAAAATCTCCTCTTCTTTACAACCAATAAGCTTCATTATTTCTCTCTTTGTTTTTGGAACATCAGCGGCCGGTAAATCAATCTTATTAACAACGGGGATAATGGTTAAATTTTGTTCTAACGCTAAATATAAATTAGCTAAAGTTTGAGCCTGTATCCCTTGAGTACAATCAACTAAAAGCAGGGCCGTTTCAACCGCCGCTAAAGAACGAGAAACCTCATAAGAAAAATCCACATGCCCAGGAGTATCAATCAAATTAAGATTATACCCTTTATACTGCATACTAACGGGAGTAAGCTTAATCGTTATTCCTCTTTCTCTTTCAATATCCATCCCATCTAAAAGTTGGGCTTTCATATTGCGCTTCTCAACCGTTCCGGTAATTTCAAGCATCCGGTCAGCCAGCGTTGATTTGCCGTGATCAATATGAGCAATGATGGAAAAATTTCTAATTTTATTAATATCTGACATATTTTTTAAACACCCCTAGCTTCTCCCTGATCTTCAATCTTAACTTTTCTAAATGGCCAGCGCTTTTTTAAAGCGGACACAAGACTAAAAAATTCTTCACTTCTAAATAAATAACAGAAAAAGGCATACGTTAATAAACCGGCCACAAAAGATACCGTAAGTTGAATAAAGACACCACTAAACTTAGTCATATCAATATAAGGCCAAACTACAACTTTCATTATTTGAGTGACTAATCCAGCGCCAATTGCAGCCCCCAAAAATTTCATAGTGGAGACTAAAATATTGCCTAAATCCAAGGCTCCTACCTTAACATAAAGCCAACTCCAAAGCAAGATTAAATTTAAAATATTAGCGATGGAAAAGGCTAGGGCTAAACCCGCAACTCCCATAATCTTGCCCAAATAAAATGACAAAATAATATTAATGCCAATTGATACTAAGCCAAAATAAAAAGGTGTTTTTGAATTATGGCGAGCGTAAAAAACTCTAACAACTAAAGGAATAAGTGCTTGAGCAAAAAGACTAATAGCAAACAGGGCTAAGGTGTCCATGGTCATCAGTGTGGCGCGCCAATCAAAATTCCCCGTTCCTAAAACAACTCTGATAATTTGAGCCCTTAAGGTAATAATTAAAACGGTGGAAGGGATTATAAAAAATAATATTTGTCTTACTGTATTAGAGAAATGCTTAGTTAATCTCTCTTTATGATTGGTATTCTCGGACAAAATTGGAAAAGCGGCGATGGCAAAGGAAATCCCAAATATGCCGACTGGAAAAGATTGTAAATTATTAGCAAAGTTAAACGCTGATAATGAGCCACCGGGCAAACCGGAAGCAATAATCGTAATCACCACTAAATTCATTTGGCTAATCGCCAAACTCATAGTACGCGGCACCATTAGCTTTCCGATTTTTATGGTATTAATATCAGACCATGAAAGTTTAAATAAATATCTAAACCCTAAATTATAAACGGCTGGCAGTTGGACTAAAAAGTGTAATAAGGCGCCCAGCACAACCCCCCAGGCCAAACCATCAATTCCCCAAATATCAACAAAATAGACTACCCCAATTATAATTCCTAAATTATAAAAAATTGGCGCTAAAGAATAAATTAAAAAGCGTTTAAATGATTGCAAAATTCCGCCCAAGATTCCGGAGAGCCCCAAAAATATTGGCGACAAAAACATAATCCTGGTCAGAGCGGTAACTTGTTTTTGTTCTTCTGGACCAAAACCGGGAGTAATCAGTTTAGTAAGCAAGGGGGCAAAAATAATGCCGACAACAGACAACAGTGTCAGCCCTAAAAGTAAAAAATTCAAAACATTACTGGCTAAAAACCAGGCATCTTTATTAGCGGATCGCTCATCGTGCTTACTAGTATTGTAATGCTTTAGAAGCGAAGTGAAAACAGGAATAAACCCGGCTGACAGTGCTCCCAAAACTACGAGATTAAAAATCAAATCTGGGATTCTAAAGGCGGCATAATAAATATCTAAAGTTGTTCCCACGCCGAATCTGCCCGCTAAAATACGATCGCGAAACACGCCCAATAAACGTGAAACTAAAGACGACATCGCCACCAAAGCAGCCGCTACCGTAATACTATTTATTTGTCTACTAAAGATGCTTTTAAACATAGTACTATCTTAACTGGTTTTTTAAAATAAGCAAATTTTTTAAGTTATTTAAAGCCTTATCATATCCTGGATTAATATCTAATTCTAGCCTAAATTCACGCTCCGCCGCTTCTAATTTACCCGCATCCATATATATTAAGCCAATGTTATTATGGGCCATAGGTTCCTGGCGATTGATAACTAAAGATTTCTGATAATGCTCTAAAGCTTCTACCTTATTTCCATCAAGATACAACATCGCCCCCAAGTTTCTTTCAGCCATAGGCGAGGAGGGAGAACTCGCAACCGCCGATTGCCAAAACACTAAACGATTTTTAAAATCTAAAATATGTAAAAATGACGAAATAATAAATAAAACTAAAATAAAAGTACTTGGCAGATAAACGTATATTTTTTTAAAATCTAAACTAGTGAAAAACTTATTTTTTGATAAAATAATTATCAGTCCAATAAAAGGCAAATATAGGCGATGTTCAAATAAATAATAAAAAGCAGCTTTATCAGGATTTATTAGAGATGGAACAAAAAACAACCAAAACCATAATAGCCCGAAAGCAAAATATTTTTTATCTACGCCCCTTTTACTAATCAGCATTAAAGCTAATAATAAACTGCCCACAATTCCAAAAATCGGATTGATATCAAAAACAACTGGCATCACCGATAGCTTAAAAGGAAGAAAAAACTTCCCCAGACCTACTATAATAGCCGAGGAATTAGTTACAATAGAGATAAATATTATAGACAGGTTTAAGCTATTTCCCGAAATAGCCAAACTACGAAAAATAAACCAAATAAGTACAGCCGCCAACAACCCAATCACTAGAGCCCAACTGTCAGAAGCGACAATTTTATAATCAGAGATAAAAAGATAATAAAAAATAAATAAAAACGGCAAAACTAAAGCCGTCTCTTTCAAAAACAAGGCTATCAAAAAAGATATAATACACAAAATATAATAAACTAGTTTTTGTTTTTGCAGAAATTCTAAAAATAACAAGAAAGAACTCAAAACAAAAATAGTTAGCAAAACATCATTTCGTCCCGGTATCCAAGCAACCGCCTGAACTAAAGCGGGATGAGTTAAAAACAATAAAGAAAAAAATAAGGACCAAGAGCGAGGGGTTTTTAATTTTAGTAACAACAAAAACAACAAACATGCTGCAATAATGTTGAACAAAATATTATTTAAATGGAAAAACCAAGGCAAGGAGCCGGATATTATTGAATCCAGCATTAAAGAAACATTTAGAAGGGGGCGATAATAAAAATTATCAGAAGAGAAAAAAACATCATCGGTAAATACCTGCCCTATATTAGAAACATGGCTAATAATAGAATAGTTATCTCCAATGAGCACATTATCATCCAGATAGGAAAAATCAAAAAAAGCCGTAAATAAATACAGCGCTAAACCAAAAATAAAAATTATTAAATATGGCTTATATGTTTTTAACATAAGTTATTTTAATTTTCCAAAAATATATCTCATCCCCGTCCAAACAGTCGCCAAACCATATTTAAGACTAGCAAGAAAATTAATTGAAGAAGCTTCTTTAAAATATCTGACCGGAACGGGAATCTCTCCAATGCGATATTTATGAGCGACTATTTGAAAAAGCATCTGGCTATCAAAAACAAAGTCATTAGAATTGCTCTGCCAATTTATTTTCTCCAACACCTCCCTCCGATAGACTCTCATGCCAGTATGCCATTCCGACAGATTAAGACCACTAATAAAATTCTCAAAAATAGTCAAAACTCTATTAGAAATATACTTATACAAAGGCATGCCCCCATCTAAAGTCTCCCTCCGACTTCTAATTCTAGTCCCCAACATCACATCAAAATAATCATCAGCAATAAAATCAGTAAAATATTTTAATAATCTGGGGTCATATTGATAATCAGGATGAATCATCGCCACAATGTCCGCTCCACGATCAAGCGCTAATTTATAACAGGTTTTTTGATTGCCACCATAGCCCAAATTACTGTCATGCTCCACAACAATCAAACCCAATTTACGACCAATGGCAGCGGTGTTATCGGCGCTCTTATCATCAACTAAAATAATTTCATCAACAATAGCTGGAATATCTCTAACTGTTTTTTCCAGAGTTTCAGCAGCATTATAGGCTGGTAACACAACGATAATCTTTTTATTCTTATGCATAAACTAAATAATAGCTCTAACATCAGCCGCTAAAGCCCCTTTTTCTTTCAAAAATAGTGGATTAATATCAAATTCTTTAATTTCCGCATGTTCATTTGCTAAACGAGAAATCGCTACTATAACATCAGCTAAAGAATTTATATCATAACTCTTTTTGCCTCGGGCACCATTTAAAATCGGGAAGAAAGACAAGCTTTGAATAAGGGCCAACGCTCTCGCTTTATCCAAATCGGCAATTACAATCTTAATGGCCTTAAATGTTTCAGCATATATGCCTCCAAGACCAACAAGCAACACCGGACCAAAAGAAACGTCCCGCTTAAATCCTAAAATGAGCTCTAGCCCAGAGGAGATTTGTGGCTGAACAACTAAATAGTTCTCCTCTTTTTGCATTATCTTCTTATTCTGGCTGTAAAAACTGGCAGCGGCTTTTTCTAAAGATAATTGATTATCTAGCCCCAGCATAATAGCGCCCTTGTCCGTTTTATGCATAAAATCAGGACCGACAGCCTTTAAAACAACGGGGTAAGTGAGGGTTGCTTCCGTACCGTATCTGATTGTTTTAACAGTATTAATTTTATATTTTTTTAATAAACTAAATAAAGCTAAATAATCAACTTCCGTTTTCCCAAATTTATCTAATCTCTCTTTATACGGCTGCACACCAAAAGAAACGTCTTTCCAGTCTGATAATTTATTGATGGCTCTAATCGCTAATTCCGGATAAGCATAAACAGGCAATTTTGCATGTTTCATTATTTCTTTGGCCTCATAAACTGCCGCTCCACCTAAAAAACTAATAACAATTAATCGTTTTGGGTATTTTTTAGACAATTTAATAATTACTGCCGCAGTTTCTAAGGGCTTGGTGCTAGTTTGTGGAGTTAATAAAATTAAAATATTGTCTTTTGACTTTTGACTTAATAAATTTCTTAAAGCGAGCTCATATTTAATTGCATCAGCATCTCCTAAAACATCAATACTGTTTCTTAAAAATAATTCCTGTTTAGAAATCTCGTCAGCCGATAAAACTGCCAACCCTCCGGCATTGGTCACTATTTGAAAAGTATTTGATAAACGCTCACGCATTGATTCCATCTGTAAAAGCGGGAGCAAATTAAATAATTCCTCCAAGCTTTCTACCATAATGGCCCCCGATCTTTCTAACCCAGCCTTCACAGCCGCACTCGCACCAGCCATTGCGCCGGTGTGTGATTTAGCTATTTGTTCCCCTCGTTCACTCATCCCGGCTTTCAAAACTACAACCGGCTTCTTAGAGGAAACACGTGACACCAGCTCCATAAACTTACGGCCATTTTTAATATCTTCTAAATATAAAATGATGGCGCTAATATTTTTGTCATTAGCTAAATATTCCAAGAAATCGTTTTCATCTAAAGAGGCTTTATTGCCGAGGCTAATAAAATAACCTAAATTAAAGTTCTTATCCTTAAGCCAATCTAATACTGCGCTACCGATAGCGCCCGATTGTGATAATAATGCAATCCTGCCCGTTCCGGAGCCACTAGCGGCAAAACTAGCATTAAGACGATTAATATTATTAATAAATCCCAAACAATTAGGACCAAGAATATTTAATTTATATTTATTAGCAACCTCTACTAATTCTTTCTCCAGAATCGCTCCGTCTGCACTAGACTCCTTAAAGCCAGCACTAATAATAACGATATTTTTTAGACCCAATTTGCCACACTTTTCAATCTCGCTCATTACAAATTGCGCTGGAATAGCAATCACCACCAAAATTGAAGCAAAATTTCTCGTGGGGATGTTTTCTAAGCTAGAAAATGCTCGCAAATTAGCAATCTTTGTTTCTTTTAAATTAATCGGGTAGAGTTTGCCCCTGTAGCCACTGGCGCTAATATTATCCAAAACTTGTCTGCCAATTTTGGATTTATCAGACGAAGCGCCAACGATAGCGACGCCCAATGGTTTAAAAAAATAATCTAGTGACATATATTTTATTTTTTAATAAATATAAAAATACTTAAAAAAATAATTAAAAGAAATAAATAATTAAGATTAAAATAAACTAAAACAATATTAGGAAATAACATTTCTAAAATAATAAGCGCTAGCCAAAGAAAAAACACAAAATAAAGAGCCTCTTTAGTTAATATTTGTTTAGACAATTTATTGTTTTCCATATTATTTATTGATGCCAAAAATTTTCTGCCAAATATTCCGGCCGGTAAATTCTATTTTTATTTCTTTAATTTCTAAGTAATCATTGAAATCATCATCAGCTTTAAGTCCGGGGATAGCCAACATAAAACTATATTTGCCTTGCTCACGATAAGCATTTTTTACATTAAATTCGGCTGTGGCTACTTTATAAATTCCTCCCTCATCTGGGGATTTATAATTAGCTAAAACATATTTGATTTCTTTGTTTGGCGTAAAATGACTATCTACTTTTTTTAATAATGGATTAAATAAACTAGCCCCAGAAAAAGAAAAAACTCCATTATTTTCAAAGATTACATCGTCCTTCTCTAATTCTATATTTTTAAAATTGGACTGCTTATCGCTTGCAAACTCAAATTGTTTATACGGCTCTGATAAATTAAAACTTTGACCATCAAATTCTATATTTTGCACACTGGCCGGCCCATAGGCTTTAGCCTGAATATAAGAAGCACTGGTAAAAAAGCTTAATTTTTTACCGACTGAGACTGGCCAAACCTTATTAGCAAACACGAAGCGCCCTAAAGAAGCTTTGATGTTCTTAATAACCACATCGTCAGTAATTTTTATTTCTAATTTATAAACCCCTGGGGGCAAATCTCTTTTTTCTAAAGATAGCTGTTTTATTTTTTCTTTACCGCTTTCCTCATTACCATCAGTATCTAGTAAGTCACTAGTGGCAATGATATTTTTATCTTTTGATAAAATTAATTGTATTGGGTCTGGCTTTTTATCCTGATTTAAATCCACAAAATTAAAATCAAAACGAAGCGGTTCTTCATTGATATAAATGAGCATAACGTGCGCCCCTCGTAAAGGAATGTCAAAATCTACCGGTAACGATTCGCGCGCATCCGCAAGGCGAAAATTAAATTCAGGCGAATAATTATAAGTTGCTAAACAAGAAGTTGGACCATTAGGACAATCTTTAATCGTCCCCGCCCTGACGTCATCCAAAAAATCAGAAATATTGCTATAATTCTTATCTAATTGCAGTAAATTCACGTTGGGTTCGAAAATGTTATTCCACACAGTATCTAAATAATCAAGATAATTATTTTGGACAGGCTTTAATTCGTATTGCCAAACAATATTATCTGCTAATACCCCCGCTTCAATAATTGGCGTTTTTTCAGTTAAATTACTTTTATACTTTATTGTCACTTTAGCCTTAGAAAAAGTTCGTGGGGTAAACACTGAAAAATAAACTGGGTCCCCTACTAGTCGCGGCAAGCTACCGGACTTTTCATCCACGCGCTCAGCTGGAGTAAAATTATAAATAAACCCCTTACCTGATTTAAGCCACGTAGCATAATTTTTAGTGTAGGTTGCCTCGCCAAAAGGGATTACTTTAAGAAACAAAAAAACTAATACAATCAAAACAATAGCTGAGACCCAGGTTAAACGGACACGGAATAAAAGTGATTTTTTTGCAATAGATTTAGCAACCATATATCTATATTTTACGTTATTTACACCAAAAAAACAATTGGGACAAAAGGGTTAATTCTTGATATAATATTATTATATGAAAGCAAAAAATCAGTCAGAAAGACAAAAGACCATACTAGCTGAAAGATTTATAGACGATTTAAAAGGAAAAAATCCCGGACCACCAATTTCTGGCTATTCTTTATTTATTTTTGGCTCTGGCTACAACACCGCTAAATATTTCCAAAACGTTTTTAAAAAAGAGGTAAATTATAGCTTAATAAATTTTCGTTATGACGGGCAAACGCAACTATTTTTGACCGAAGATGTTTGGAAACAATACGTGCAAGAAGTTTTTGCTAGTTATTTAAGAAATCCCAGATACGTTAAAACCGTAGAAGAAAACTTTTACAAAAATTTCCCAAAAATAGACAAACTATACGAAAAATATAGCTACGCCAAAATAAAACAAGAACCAGAAGCAATCTTGTTACCAATAGTCAGAAGAACGTTTGATTTATTTTGGATAACTAATGCCTGGTCCCATTTCTCAATGTACTTTGATGTTGATCTTTGTTTTTCTATAGTAAAAAGTGTCTACCCAAAAACAACTCAGAAGGAAATTAAAAAAATCTGGCTCAAGGCAACCGAGTTAATAGAAGAATCTTTTGATAAGGCTCAAAAACGTGATATATTAGAGAAAATTTATCAAAATAAAAAAATAGATTTAGTTGAATATTGCCAATATTTCTGGACGTCATATAAGAATGTGTCGCCGCTTAAAGACGTGGAAAAGAAATTAAAAGAAGAGTACGGCCAATTTATTGGTCAAAGAGAAAAAGCAAAAAAACATTTAGACCAAATGGATAAAGCGCTCGTTCAAAAAAGAAAACAATTTGCAATCTGGTACAAAGGCCTTTCGGCAACCCAAAAAAAGGTAGTAAAATTCTGCCAAACAATAATGGAAATTCGTGATAAGCGTAAAAACCATTTCGCCAAAGGAATTACTATCGCTTGGCGTATAGCCGAAAAAATATTTACTGAAGCAAAAATAGATAAAAATTCAATTGAAAATATTTTAGTATTTGAAGAGCTTTTAAAAGGCGCCAACTTTGTTAAAACTCTAAAATCAGAACTTAAAAAAAGAGAGAAAAGTTATATTGTTTATGTTCCTTATCGGGGCCCGAAAATAGTGTCCTACAATAACGCTGAACAAAATTATGCTCTAATAAATGACTACTTCTTATCTGGACATCAGTCAAACAATAATGAAATCACCGGGCAATCGGGCAATAAAGGAAAAACGAGAGGCAAAGTAAGAATAATACATTCCATTAAAGATTTTTCTTTATTTAAAAAAGGAGAAATCTTAGTCGCTGGCATGACCAGACCAGAATTTGTTCCCCTAATGCGACAAGCCAAAGCCATTATCACAGATGAAGGCGGAATTACCTGCCACGCCGCTATCGTTTCTCGGGAATTAAATAAGCCTTGCATCATCGGAACCAGAGTGGCTACCAGAATCTTAAATGATGGCGACGAAGTAGAAGTTGATGGAAATAAAGGGATTGTTACCCTATTGTCGCCCTCAAAAAAATAAATAGTCTAAAAACAAAAAGCGCCCCGATTAATCCGTGGCGCTTTTATATTTTATTTTTTACAAACTATTTATTTACCGTACTCAAAACGTTTTTTCTTGCCTTTGTATCCAGTTCCAGCTGGGATTAAACAACCGATAATAACGTTTTCTTTCAAACCTTCAAGGTAATCAATTTTACCGTTAACAGCGGCATCAATCAAAACACGAGAGGTTTCTTGAAAGGAGGCGGCGGATAAGAAACTATCAGTAGTCAGTGATGCTTTAGTAATACCAAGCAATAATTGATCTCCTTTAGCTAAATCCTTACTATTTTTATTAGCCTGAGCGAATACTTCGTCTTCAACCGTTTCCCCAGGCAATAAATTAGTGTCCCCAGCTTCAGTTACTAAATAACGAGAGAACATCTGACGACTAATAATTTCAACGTGTTTGTCGTTTAAAGGTTGTCCTTGAGAAGAATAAACATATTGAATTTCCCTGATGATATACTGCTGAGTAGCTAAACGTCCTCTTAATTTGTAGAGTTCACGCAAATCTAAACTGCCTTCAGTTAATTGAGTTCCCCTTTCTACCATATCGCCATCTTTAACCAACATCATTGTTCCCTTTAAAATAGAGAATTCTTTAACCTTTTCAACTTCCTTAGCAATACTAACAAATTTATCAGTTACTTTTGCAATCCCGGCTGTTTTAGCTTTAACCATGTCACCGCCAACACTAAATAAATTGCTATTTTTAGACATATTCTCACCATCCTTAGCTAAAACAACAACTTCAAATTGCTTCTTATCTTTAGCAGTTAAACCTCCGGCTAACTTTACTTCATTAACTTTTTCTGAGAAGTAATATTTGTCGCTATCTTCGCCTCTATAGAAAATGCTTAAAATTTTAGCCTGAGGATTATCAACGAGAATTTCTTTGCCGTCCTTATCCTTAATTGTCTTTTGCGCAAATTCAATCTTGATTCTACCAGCAACGTCAGAAATTAAAGCTTTTTTCTTTGGGCTACGAGCTTCAAAAATTTCTTCAACCCGAGGTAAACCTTGAGTAATATCATCTTGTCCTGCAACACCTCCAGTATGAAAGGTTCTCATAGTAAGCTGGGTACCAGGCTCACCAATAGACTGAGCCGCAATAACTCCAACCGTAGAACCCATCTTAACTAGTTTGTTATAAGCCAAATCCCAACCATAACATTTAGCACAAATCCCTTTATGCATCTTACAGCTCAAAACAGAGCGAATACACATTTCTTCTACGCCACTATCTTTAACAAGCTTAATATTTTCTTCATCTAACATTTCGCCCGCTGCCAAAGCAACTTTGCCATTACTTCCGTGAGCGTCTTTCGCTAAATAACGTCCGGTAACTTTCTTAAAGAAATCTTCGCCAGTTTTTTCCGCTTCTGATTTCTTCATGATAACGCCCTCTTCATCGCCGCAATCTTCATCGGCAACAATAATATCTTGAGAAACATCAACTAAACGTCTAGTTAAATAACCAGCATTAGCGGTTCTAAGCGCAGTATCGGATAAACCCTTACGAACACCATGAGTAGAAATAAAATATTCCAAAACACCGAAACCTTTTTTAAAATTACCTTTAACTGGCAATTCGATAATAGCTCCAGACGGTGAAGTAACTAAACCTTTCATCCCTAAAATCTGAACTGGTTGCGCCCAAGAACCACGAGCACCAGAATCAATCATCGAATAAACCGGCAACACATTGTTAAGGCCCTTCTTACAGATATCAGCAATTTTATCTTTGGTATTAGTCCATTCCTCAATTACTTTGGAATATCTTTCACTTTCAGTTAGTAATCCTTCTTCATACTGTTCCCGAATAACCTCAATCTTTTCATTGGCCTCATCGATTAAACGATCCTTTTCTGGTAAGTTCGGCAAATCACCAAAGCCCCAAGAAAGACCAGATTTAGTAATAAAGGCAAAACTTCTATTTTTTAAATTATCAATAAACTTAACAGTTTCATCTTCGCTATAAACACGTAAACACTCACGAATTAAATCTTTTAATTTACTCTTACCCACAACATCATTAATAAAACGAAGTTTTTCTGGAAGGATAGAGTTAAAAATTAAACGACCAACAGTAGTCTTTAACATTTCACCACTATATTTAACCATGAGTGGCGCATGCAAATCTATATAACCATTATTATATGCTAAATATGCCTCATCTTCGTTATAGAAGTAATGCATATCTTCTTTTTTGATATCAACAAAATCCTTATTAACCAAAGTAATGTAATAAGTTCCCCAAACAATATCTTGAGCAGGCGCAATGATTGGATCGCCAGTGGCTGGTTTAAGTAAGTTGTGAGAAGAAAGCATTAAATGTTCCGCTTCCCACTTCGCCTCCTTAGTTAAAGGAACGTGAACAGCCATTTGGTCGCCATCAAAGTCAGCATTAAACGCCGTACAAACAAGAGGATGGATTTGAATTGCCTTACCTTCAATTAATATCGGGCGAAAAGCCTGAATACCAAGACGATGTAAAGTCGGCGCACGATTGAGTAATACAAAAGCGCCACGAACAATTTCTTCTAAAATATCCCAAACTTCATCATGTCCCGCTTCAATATAACGAGAAGCACTACGAACATTATGAACTATTTCTCTTTTAATAAGTTGGGAAATAATAAAGGGCTTGAAAAGTTCAATCGCCATGATTTTAGGCAAACCACATTGATCAAGATTTAATTTTGGGTTAACAACAATAACCGAACGACCAGAATAATCAACACGCTTACCAAGTAAATTTTGACGGAATCTTCCCTGTTTACCTTTTAAAGTATCAGCCAAAGATTTTAACTGTCTCTTTTGTCCGGTAGAGGCGGTAACTGTTTTAGTATGACGAGCAGAATTATCAATCAAAGCATCAACTGCTTCTTGAAGCATTCTTTTTTCGTTACGACAAATAACTTCGGGGGCGTTCAAATCTAATAATTGTTTCAAACGATTATTACGATTAATAACGCGACGATATAAATCATTTAAATCAGAAGCAGCAAAACGGCCACCATCAAGCGCAACCATCGGACGTAAATCAGGAGGAACAACTGGTAAAGTTGTCATAATCATCCATTCTGGACGTAAATCATTATTTCTAAAACTCTTAAGTAGTTTTAAACGCTTAACTAATTTTTCTTTCTTAGATTCAATCGCATCTTTCAATTTTTCTTCTAAATTTACAATGCTTGGTTCTAATTTTATTTTTTCTAAAAGCTCTCTCACGGCCTCGGCTCCAATAGAAGCTTCAAAAATATGACCAAACTTTAAACTTAAACTCTGATATTGATGTTCTGATAAAATCAAAAGCGGTTTTAAATCTTTCAATTCCTTTTGAGTAGTCGCAAAATCTTCATCTAAACGAGCAAGCTTTTCTTTCTTGGCCTCTAAAGCATCTTTGATATCACCTTCGCTGCCACCATTATCTTTTATTTTCTTTAATTCATTGTTATGTTCATTTTCAAAGCCTTTAATTTTACTTTTGTATTCAGCCTTAATCTGGTTAATAGTAATTTCTTTCAAACTCTCGTCAACATCAGTCACAATAAAACTCGCATAGTAAATAACTTTCTCTAAAGACTGAATACCTAAATTTAAAAGTAAGCCAATCTTAGAAGACAACCCACGTAAAAACCAAATGTGAGAAGCGGGGACCTGTAAAGTAATATGTCCTAAACGTTCACGTCTAACAATACTACGAGTAACTTCTACGCCGCACTTATCACAGACGATTCCTTTATAACGAATTTTTTTATATTTACCGCAGGCACATTCCCAGTCCTTAGTCGGACCAAAAATTTTCTCACAGAATAAACCGTCTTTTTCCGGCTTCTGAGTACGATAATTAATAGTTTCCGGTCTAGTGACTTCTCCGTGTGACCAGGACAAAATTTCATCAGGACTGGCTAATTTGAGACGGATGGCGTCAAAATCACTGGTTTTTATTGGATTTAACATAATATGTATATGTAAATGCTTATTTAATATAAAACGCTTAACTGACCTTTTTTATTCCTCAGACTTTGTCGGCGCATCTTCTAAAGAGGCAACAACTTCCGGTTTATCATAATTAAATTTCTCTTCTGGAACAATCTCTTCATCAAGATCAGTCATAACTTCAGAAGCAGTTAAACCGCTTTGTCCGTTTAACAATTCAACGTTAAGACCTAGTCCTTTTAATTCTCTAATTAAAACATTAAAGGATTCAGGAACATTTAATTTTTCAATTTCCTCTCCCTTAATGATTGACTCGTAAGCCTTGCTACGTCCAGGAATATCATCAGATTTAATAGTAAGAATTTCTTGCAAAGTATGAGAAGCGCCATAACCTTCAAGCGCCCAAACTTCCATTTCTCCGAATCTCTGTCCCCCAAATTGCGCTTTACCACCCAAAGGCTGTTGCGTAATAAGTGAGTAAGGACCAATTGAACGTTGGTGAATTTTGTCCTCAACCATATGGTTAAGTTTCAACATATATTTGTAACCAACGGTAATTTGATTATCGTAAGCTTCGCCAGTTTTGCCATCATACAAAGTAACTTTTCCATTTTCTGGTAAGCCCGCTTTCTTTAATTCTTCTTTAATTTGTTCTTCCGTGACGCCGTTTAAAGCTGGCGACATAATACGATAGCCTAAAGTCTTAGCGGCAAAACCTAAATGAGTTTCAAGTAGCTGCCCCAAGTTCATACGAGAAATAATACCAAGAGGAGATAAGATAACATCAATCGGAGTGCCATCGTTCATATAAGGCATATCCTCAATCGGAACAACCTTAGAAATAACACCTTTATTTCCATGACGACCAGACATCTTATCACCAACTTGTATTTTTCTTAGGTTAGCAACAGAAACTTGAATGGATTGTAAAACGCCAGCTGATAATTTATCGCCTTCTTCACGAGAAAATATTTTAATATCAACTACTTTTCCATGTTCGCCGTGTTCAAGATATAAAGAAGAATCACGAACGTCTTTAGCCTTTTCGCCAAAGATAGCGCGTAATAATTTTTCTTCGGCTGACAAAGTAGTCTCTCCTTTAGGAGTAATCTTACCGACTAAAATATCGCCACTAGAAACTTCGGCACCGATTCTAATAATACCTTCGTCATCCAAATTTTTAAGTTTTTCTTCACTGATATTTGGAATATCATTAGTGACAACCTCAGGACCTAATTTTGTATCGCGAACATCAATTGTATAATTTTCAATATGAATAGATGAATAAACATCATCCTTAACTAAACGTTCAGAAATAATAACCGCATCTTCATAATTAAAACCTTCCCAGGTCATAAAGGCCACTAAAATATTTCGTCCTAAAGATAATTCGCCATTATCAATGGCTGGCCCGTCGGAAAGAATTTGTCCCTTCTTCACTTTTTCATCAACCTCACAAGTTGGATGTTGATTAATACAAGTTGAAGAATTAGAACGTAAGAATTTATTTAAATTATAAGTAATCACTTGACCTTTCTTAGTAGTCAGCTCAATCCTGCCAGCGTCTACTTTGGTAATAACACCATCATCAGCGGCAATAACAACATGTCCACTATCACGAGCAGCTCTTTCTTCAACTCCAGTTCCAACTACAGGCGCTTCACTCTTAACTAAAGGAACGGCCTGACGTTGCATGTTTGTTCCCATTAAAGAACGCTGTCCATCATTGTGTTCCATGAAAGGAATTAAAGAGGTAGCAATGGAAATAATTTGATTAGCAGCGACACCAACGAAATCAATCTTACTTATTTCCTCCATCCCCGGTTGACCATATTTTCGGCCTTCAAATCTAGATACTAAAAAGTAACCATTCTCATCAGTGGGGATAGTGGAATCAACCGTAATATATTTTTCTTCCTCAAAAGCATCAAGATAAACAATTTCACTAGTAACCCGAGGACCTTTTTTATCTTTAACAACTTTACGATATGGAGTTTCTAAAAAGCCATAACTATTTAAACGTGCATAGCTGGCTAAATGGCCAACTAAACCAATATTTGGACCTTCAGGAGTAGCAATCGGACAAATACGACCATAGTGAGTAGTATGTACATCACGAACATCAAACCCGGCTCTTTCTCTAGTTAAACCACCAGGACCCATCGCTGATAAACGACGTTTATGTTCAAGTTCTGCTAGGGGATTAGTTTGATCCATGAATTGAGATAGCTGAGAAGACATGAAAAATTCTCTAACTACACCAATAACTGGGCGAGCATTAACTAATTTGGAAGGAGTAAGCGAAGTAATTTCCGAGGTGGACATTCTATCCTTAATAATTCTTTCCATTCTAGCGAGTCCAACACGGAAACGATTTTGAATTAAGCCACCAATAGCGCGAATACGACGATTACCAAGATGATCAATATCATCCTCTGGTTCTTTAGTAATATTTAATCTAATTACTTCTTTAATTATTAAAACTAAATCTTCTTTTCTTAAAATACGATATTCTTTCTTACTTGCCGGTAAATCAAGATCAAAACGGCGATTAAGTTTATATCTACCAACTCGTCCAAAATCGTAACGATCAAAACGGAAGAACATTGAATAAATAAGTTGACGAGCATTCTCCACGGAAGCTAAATCTCCCGGTCTAATACGACGATAAACTTCTTGTAAGCCTTCGGCCTCATCCTTAGCGGCATCCTTTTCAATCGTTGCCTCCATGAAAGTTTTTTCTTCTTTATTTTTTACCAAATCAACATCGGTAAATAATTTTAAAATTTCTTCATCGCTTGAATAGCCAAAAGCACGTAAAAGCGAAGTAACCGCCACCTTACGTTTTCTATCTATTCTCACCCAGAGAACTTTATTTGAATCACTTTCTATTTCTAGCCAAGCGCCACGATTTGGAATAATTTTAGCACCATAGCATTTTTTTCCTTTTATAAATTCAGCGGTAAACATTACCCCAGCGCTTCTGATAAGCTGGGAAACAACAACTCTCTCAATCCCGTTAATAATAAAGGTTCCCTTGTCGGTCATGAGTGGGAAATCACCAAGAAAAACCTCCTGATTAACAGCGTGGTTAGTTTTCTTATTGAGTAGACGGGTCTTAACGCGTAATGGGGCTTCGTAAGTAATATTTTTCTCACGACTTTCAATTTCAGAAAATTTAGGTTCATCTAAATAATAGTCTTCAAGATATAATTCTAAATCACGACCGATGAAATCGGCAACCGGATTTATTTCATCAAACAACTCGGCCAAGCCCTCTTTTAGAAACCAAGTATACGAATCCTTCTGTATCTCGATTAGGTCTGGCATTGGCAGAACCTCCTTCACCTCAGAAAATGATTTGCGTTTAGACATAAATATATAGTGTAATTATTTAACTATTTTTGTCGAAAAAGATAACGAAAGAGCAAGAAAAGATAGCCACCAGGGATGATTTTTAACAAAAAAATCCCAATCCCAAATTGGCTTGAGTTTCAATAAATATTCAATTAATTCTTTTCTTTATTAATCACTTTTTTTAAGTAAAAAAGTGTAAACACCGTCTTGCGACGGATAAATATATCCTTATAGTATGATAATAATTATATTTTGTCAATACACATTTTGTCCACAATCGCTTTACGAAGTTCAACCCTATCATCCCAAGGAATTTTCTCTCCTTGAGGGCCACAAATATACTGTTCTGCCCCTTTTCCAGTGATTAATACTAAATCCCCTTCTTGCGCTAATTCTAGCGCTTTTTTAATCGCATCACCCCTATCCAAAATCTTAAATAAGTCTTGTTGATTTATTTTCCCGGCCATTTCGGCACCAGCGGCGACTTGATTAATAATGTCGCTCGGAGTTTCATCGTAGGGGTCTTCATTGGTGACAATAACGACGTCAGCTTTCATGGCCGCCATACGACCTAAAACCGGCCGACGTGTTTTATCGCGCCCCCCACCCGTTGAACCTAAAATATGAATTAAGCGATTATACGGAATCAGAGAAATTGTTTCATAAAGCTTTTCTAAAGCTTTAGGCTCAAAAGAATAATCAACCATCGCGCCATAATCTTGGCCTTCATCTATCAGCTCCATCTTCCCCGCCAAACCATGAACCGCCTCTAAACCTTTTTTTATTTTCTCATCAGATATAGATTGAGATTTACCAACTGCATAAGCAGCTAGCGCATTAGCGGCATTAAAGCTACCCAACAAATTAAGATGAATATTTTCCTTATCAATCGCTAAATCTATGCCCGATATATCACTAGCTAACAAGGTTCCGGTTAACAGAGAAAAGTCTTTGATAACCGCCTCACTGCTTAAATCTTTAGTAATAGATTGCAAGTTAATATCTTCATTTAAAGAATATATAATTTTTGTTTCACTCTGAAAATTTAAAAAGTAATCGACATTTTTATCATCACCATTAGCAATAATCGTTTTTTTTATTCTAATTAAATCTAATTTCTTTAAACCACTATTAACTTTTTTAACGATTCTTTTTTCATCTACATACTTATTACGAAATTTATCAAGATGCTTAAACAGTTTACCTTTCGCTTGCTTGTACTTATCAAAACTACCATGAGACTCTATATGTTCAGGATAAAGGCCAGTAAATACAACCACATCGTAATTTATAAAGCGATGTCTGAACTGTTTGATGCCTTCAGAAGTTGTTTCAATAATGGCATAACGGCAATTATTTTTTACCATTTTGCTTATCAGTTGCTGGATAAAAATTCTCCCAGGCATGGTCATTTTTTTATCATTCAACCATTCCTTGTTGCCATCGGAAAATATTGTGGTTGAAGTAAAGCCTGTTTTATATCCCGCCTTAGCTAACATTTTAGCTATCAAATAAACAGTTGATGTTTTCCCCGCCGTTCCCGTTACGCCAATAATTATTAACTTACGACTAGGAAACCAAAACAACAAAGCCGAAAAGAAGCTCAACAGAAAATGATAAGCGGGCTGAAACGCAATGAATATCTGTTTCGGAATTATTTTTTTTATGAAACTTATCATAATTAATTTTTAGAAGCTGGCGAATTTAAATTATCAGCCAGTTCATTATAATTCTTAGACATGGCCTCAATATTAGCTACTCTCTGGGTAAGTATTTCGAGCTCGTGCTCCGCGTCCTCAATTTCAAAATTCTTTTCAACCACATAGCCTTGAGGTGACTTAAAATCATCCTCCGTAATTTGGCTCATTTCCGATCTTAATTTAACTAGTTTTTCTGAGACTAATTTCATATTAGCTCTCAAATTTTCAATTTGTCTTTGAGGAGAAAGTAAGGACTCCGGATTCTTATCTAAGCTATCAGATTTTTTGTCATTACCATTAAATAGATTTTCAAATTTATTCATATTTTTTAGATTATTTTATTTCGCGAAAAATTCTTCATCATCATTAGAAGGAAAAGATGACTTTTGTGGAGCTGCCGGCTTTAACTGGCCATCATTATTTTCTCTTATCTCTTCTAAAATTTCATCTTCATCTTCAATAACCGCTTCCTCTTCTGCATCGGTTAAACTAAGCTCTTCAGATCCAAAATCTAAGACACCATCATCACCCTCATCTTCTTCGGACTCAGTTTCAGAATCAGCCGCACCAAAATAATTATCTGGAGCCTTAGTCTCAGCCCGATTATGAATTGGGATTCCGCTTAAACCGCTGTCTTCTTCATATTGCTCTCTGCTAATCATTACTTCACGTGGTTTAGAACCATTAGACGGACCGATAATCCCTGACTCTTCAAGCATGTCCAAAATTTTAGCCGCCCGACCATATCCGATTGACAGTCTCCTTTGCAACATTGAGGTTGAAGCTTTACCAGCTTTGACAATTATCTCTTTGGCTTCTTCAAATAACTCATCTTCATCGCCATGATTACCATCCATTCCCACGCCAGCCACACCACCCACTTTCTGTCGCTCAGTAATACCTTCAAGATATTCAGCGGCGCCACTCTTCTCTTTAATATAATTTACAACATCGTTAATTTCATCGTCACTCAAATACGCGCCTTGAATACGCTTTGGTTTAGATAATTCTGCGGTTGAGAAAAGCATATCCCCTTGACCTAATAATTTCTCCGCTCCCGATGAATCTAAAATGGTTTTAGAATCTACTAAAGACGCCACGGAAAAAGCAATCCGAGTTGGGATATTCGCTTTGATGAGCCCGGTGATAACATCAACGCTCGGTCTTTGAGTAGCCAGAATAAGATGGATACCAATAGCACGAGACATTTGCGCTAAACGAATAATAGCCGCCTCCATTTCCTTGCCGGCGGTCATCATGAAATCAGCCAACTCATCAATGATATAAACAATGTAAGGAATTTTATCTTTGGCAGTCAAATTATAAGATTGAATATTTTTTTTGCCAGCCTTATTTAATAAATCATAGCGTCTATCCATTTCATTCAAACACCATTTTAAAGAATTGATAGTTTTGGAAACTTCCGTAATAACAGGCGTTAATAAATGGGGGATGCCATTATAAACTGGAAGCTCAACTCTTTTCGGGTCAACCATAATAAAACGTAAATCGTCAGGATTATTTTGATATAACAAACTAACAATAATGGCATTTAAACAAACAGATTTTCCGGAATTAGTCGCCCCGGCTACCAATAAATGAGGCATTCTTGTTAAATCATAAAGCCAAGAAGTCCCAGCAACATCTTTCCCTAAAGCAATATATAAATTATTTTTTCTAGCCTTAAAGGCTTCATCCTCTAAAATTTCTCTTAAACCAACGATGGCTTTAGCGCGGTTAGGAACCTCAATGCCGACCAATGACTTACCTGGAATAGGGGCCTCAATTCTAATCGGATGAGCAGCTAAAGCTAATGACAAATCATTACTTAAAGTAGTAATCCGAGAAAGTTTAACTCCCTCTGCTGGTCTAAAAGTATATTGGGTTACCGTCGGACCGACTTTGGTCTCTCCCATTTCAACTTCAATCCCGAACTTATTTAAAGTATTATGAATTTTTTGTAAATTTAATTCCGTATCGCCGCCAATAGCCTTCGTAAATTTATTATTTAATAGTTCAACTGGCAAATCTATCTTGATAGAATTTTTAGGCCAGGTTATTTTTTCCTGTATTTGTTTTTTCCCTTTATTTTTAGCAGCTAGTGAAAGCTCTTCTTTCATATCCTCTTCTTCCGCTCGCGCTTCTTCTTCGGCTAGGAGAGCAACAACATCTCTTTTTTGCCAAGCGCTTAAAACTTCTTCTCTGGCTGATTCAATCAAACCTTCACGAGAATCATCTTCTGTCACCGCGTCCCCATCCTCTGATTTAGAAAAGAGTTCTTTAAAAAATAATATAAATGGTTTAAATATTTTAGCAAGCAAGCTCTCTCGACCAACAATACGTTCCAGAGATGTATTAAAGACTAAAACCAAAGAAATAAGTAAACTAGCAATTAAAACAATCACTCCGCCCCAAAAACCAACCAAATAAATAAAAGCTTTACTCAAATAGTAGCCAACATAACCACCGCCAATTCCCTCCTCAACAGAAACAAGCCAATTGTTTGGTTCAAGAAAAAAATGAAATAAGGTTTGATAAGAAATAAAAAGCAACCCTAAACCTAAATAATCCGTAAACTTTAGAGATTTTTTAGCACGGCGTATTAAAATAAAGGCCCAATATAATAAGATAAATGGGACCAGCCAACGACCGTATCCAAAGCCTAACGTTAAAGTTGTAGAAACAAACTGTCCAAAATGGCCGGATAAATCTAGAAGCCCCAGAAAACTAATAAGCCCTAAAACTAAAAGCATAACAATAATGATACTTCTTTTGGCCTTTTCATCTAACTCAAAATCAGGCAAGGAAATATAGTCCATTGGGTTATGATTCTTCTTTTTTCTCCCCATATTAGTAAATCTAATTAATTAGGCCAAAAAAGGCCTGAATATGTTTAAATTATAGCACAGAATTTAAAAGAGGGCGCAAACGCTTAATTTTAGTGAATTTCTTCAATTAATTTCCATATCAATAAATATTGCTTCTGGAACTTTAGCTCTAATCTTCTTTTCTAAGTCATCAATTTTTCGCCCAACTAAACGAGGAACTCTATCCATATAATCAACCGAAAACTTTAAAAAGTTTTCATAACTTTCTTTGACATCTTCATATTCATTTTCTAAAAAATGATATTGATTAAACTCGGTCATCATGGCCGAGGCATTAAATTCTACATCACATTTGATAAGATATTTATCAACATCCAAAACGGCAGACTTGAAATCTAAAACTTTTTCAATTGTGGGGTCACTATTTAAAATTTCTAAAACGGCATCCTTGGCTGCCAGCGGGATAGCTTTAGTAATCAGATAACTTCTATTTTTAGCAATCAAAACAATGGCTGCAATCCCCAAAGAGAGACCAATGGCGATAGAACCAATAGCATCCCAAAATATTTGCCCGGTTATTCTAGTTAAAATGATACTCATACTCGCTAACAAAACACCAATTACAGCCAACCCATCTTCATAAATAACCGCTAAAGTAGTGGGGTCTGCTTTTTCAAAAATAACTCCCCATTTATCATTAGGAAAATGTTTTTTGACATCTTTAACAGCCAGCCAGAGAGTAAATGATTCAATTATAAAGGCCGCTAAAAGAATATAAAGATTCCAAACGCTATACTGGACCTCTGGTTTTTCTATTAAAGCAGCGATTCCGTGATACATAGTAACCCCGGCGCCAATGAAAAAGATTCCACAAGCAGAGATTAAGGCCCAAATAAATCTCTCTCGTCCGTAACCGTAAGGAAATAAGCTATTCGGTTGTTTTTTAGTTTTTTTAACACCAATAATTAAGAGGGATTGGTTGGCAGTATCAGCAAAACTGTGAACCGCTTCAGAAAACATCGCCCCTGATCCCGTTAAAATAAACCCCGCAAATTTAGCTACACAAACTACGGCGTTACCAAAAAAAGCAGCCATAATAGGTAATAACCCAGATATTTTACTTTTTCCATTTTCATTCCCACCAGCAGAAATCATATTTTTTAGTTTAAGTTATTTTTAATAAATTGAATAAACTTAATTATGCTATCATTAATTTTATTTTTCGTTTCCTTGAAATCTTTTTTATAAAAATCTCTCTTACTAACTACCATTTTTACTCGCCTTAACAGTTCTCCGTTTTGAAGTTTATTTAAATCAACCACTAGTTCTGGCCTGCCAATAAATTCCGCAAAACCATAATTTCTAATATCATAAGCGACACTTATTTCTGGAGTTAGCGCTCCATAAGACATCACGCCAACATGCAACATCATCCCCACGATTAAATCTAATTTTCCGTAGACATACTTTTGTTCATTTGGTTTCAAATCCACCAGCTTTAAATTATCTATTTTTAATTCTGGATATATGTTGTCTTCACCCGGATGATGTTTAAGATAATAAACTTCCGCTCCTAATTCCGTCTTTAAATATTGAGCTGTTTCCTGATAAGCTTTTAAAATGTCAGCACGCCATTTGCCAAATCCTAACCAACCGGAATAATTTAAATTAAAACCTACTTTAAATTTACGATTACCAAGATTTAGTTTCTTTATTGCAGCGGCGGTTGGTTTCTTTTCTAATAAAAAAACTGCGGGGTCGCCAACAATTTTTATTTTTGCAGTGCTAATACCATTAGCAATTAAAAATCTTTTTGTATTTAGGTCTCTAACCCCAACCCCGGTAGCCTTTTTTACTAAAGCAACGACGCTATTAGTTTTTTCCGCGGCCCATAAAGGCGCATCCACCTCTTTTATGTACCCAAGACCAAATAGAAATATTGGCTTAGAAATATTATTTATCATCTCAATATTAAACGGCAAAAAATAAGAATAAAAAATTCCGCCGCCACCGATAATAATGAAATCGGCTTTATTCAATTTGACTAATTGTTTCTTATCATTACTTTTCAAAACTTCAACGGGAAAATTAGTAATAGCCGCTCCAGGAAAATTAGCCTGTAAAATTTCTTGTACAGCAATTACAATGGCGTGATCGCCCTTATTTTTCTTATCCCAAACATGAATATGAGCAATATTTAATTTTGCTTTGTTACTTACTTTCATTTATGCAATTTCTAAATTTTTCTTAACTTGGTTCAAAACAATCTCCGCGCGCTTAGGATCGCACTCGTGTTTTAAAAATAAAAATACCGAAGTTCTAATCGCAGTCCAATTGTAATATAATCTAATTCTCTCCTCCAACAAAGGCGTCATTTTCAAGCCAGCAGCCGATAAATATGTTGATAAAAAAATATCTTTAAACTCATCAGCGAGAGCATGGTCATTGTTTTTAAGAATCATCTTGTACTCTAGCTGCTGTAAAAATGTTCCGACATCGCGCGTAAAATGACCTACACAGAAATCAGTAAAATCAATCAAGCCTATTCGGTCATCACCAGTTTTTATTATATTTTCAGTATGAGCATCGCCATGTATTAAATTGCGTTCCGATTCTGATGCGAACAATTCTTCTTCCTGAGAGATAAAATAATCATACATTTTTTTTAAAGGCTCATCGAATTTTCCTTCATAACGAACCGACATTTCTTTCAGGATAATTTCAACGCCAGGGACAACTGTTTTAATCCTAGAATTAATAGGATTGAAATTAACAGCTTTGTCGGCGGGCATTTTATGTAAACGAGCGAAAAGCTCCGCCGTCAGTGGCAATAGCCGGCGGATTTCATCATATTGTTTTTCCTTTATATAATAAAGTAAATTTTCACCGTGGATTCCTCGATAAAATGTCCCGCGAAAATATTCTGAATAAAATAATGGATGTGGGATATCAATATCATCTTGCTGAAAATTATTATCCCAGAGATACTTCATGGCCCCAAAAACATTATCCCTTGATTCATTGCTATGAGCCGAACAAACCACTAAAATTTTTACGGCTTCTTCGCCGGGGTTAGAAAAATAAACATCAAAACCAATAACCACATGATAAGTTGTCTCCCACACCATTCTCTTGTAAGGCTTAATTGTAATCTGGTCTATATTAGAAAATGTTGGATACAGCGGTAATAACTTGCGACGAAACATAGACAACACATATTCCTCATCAAACAATTGCAAAATCTTATTCATATTTTTAGTAGGAAAGTTAAACTATTTTAGACCAATGCTTATTCCAGTGTTCCTCCCAGATAAGCTGTTTGATTTTCAAATAATACTTTTCCGCCTGTAGTTTATATTTTTTTGTATTAGGATTATTTAGGGATCTTATAGAACGAATTAGATCTTCAAGCCCGCGCTCTATACTATCAGGGTCCCAGGCATAAGGACCAAATATTTTAGAAAAATCATGAGCACTGGCCCACCAAAAAGTACAACTAGCTATTCCTCTAACTAAGTGCCAATAATATACCTCCTGGTTTTTATCTTTCTGGTATTTGTCGTGTAAAGATAGCGCTAAGTTACTTAGCTTCCACAGATTAGTCTGAATCTTATTTTTTTTATCTTGCCATAAGATAAACGGAGTATTTTTTTTAAGCTCAAGTGCGGTAGACTCCCAGGAACAAGATTGAATGGCAATTTTTTGAATTTTATCTAAAGACGGATTAGTTTGGTTTATAAAATCAGAAATAGTCTCTGTTTTTAAATTTTTAATTTTAACTGATTGTTCTAATTCCGCTGTCGGGTCCTCATGCCTTAGGCCATAGAGTTCAGCATCGGTCGCAGTAATAATCGTTTCCAAATTTGATGTTGACTCTTTTGCCTCTGCTTTTATTTTATCCGGGGGATAAGCCCCAGAAAAAATACGATCCCGAAATACAACTTTTAAATTACTGTTTTTATCTATATAAAATTTGTTAAAATCAGGACGATGATGACCACCATCATAAGCGATTTCATCCAATATTATCCATTTATAACCTTCTTTTCTAACAAGCTTGGCTATCGCGGGAGAATAGGCCATTTCCGGCAAAAAAAATCCAGTCGGTTGAAAATCTTGACCAAAATATTTTTTTAAAATTATTTTATTAGATTTTATTTGTCTAATCACTTCTGCTTCCGGCAAAAGTGGCAAAAAACCATGATAAGCAGCCGAGCCTGTTAATTCCAAACGACCAGATTTTACTAAGGGAATTAAGCGCTTAATAAAATTAAATTCTTTTTCAGATTCAATTCTCTCTAATAAACATCCAGAAATATTCCAAGTCATGCTTAGGCCTTTATTTTCCTCCATTAAACGCAAAAGACGATAATAGCTTTTATCCAAGGCTTGTTTAATGCTATAGGAATCAATATTGGCTGGTTGATAAAGATGTAAAAAATTTATCCATTTCATAGAATTATTTTTTTAACACTTGAAGATAAAGCTCAACGTATTTCTTGGCAGGAATTTCCCAGCTATTTGATTGTTGCATCACCCGTTTTACTAATTTTTTCCAGACTGCCTTATACTTGTAATTTTCTAAAGCACGAATAATAGTGCCATAAAAAATATTGGCATCTTCGGACTTAAAAGTAAAACCAGTTCCCTGTCTAGAGGTCGGGTTAAAATTATCAACCGTATCGTACAAGCCGCCTATTTCTCTAACAACTGGAATGCAGCCATAACGCATAGCAATTAATTGATTAATCCCACACGGCTCATGATTAGATGGCAATAGAAATAAATCACTAGCAGCATAGACCATCGTTTCCAAGTTTTGATCAAACGGTAACCAAATTATTTTTTTAGGGAACTTACGTTGGATTTTTTGAATTGGTTTAATATATTCTTTGCTACCATCTCCCAAAAAGATAAGTTGAATATCAAGTTTCAACAATAACTCCATAATCTTTAAAATCAAATTAAAACCTTTCTGAAAAGTTACCCGCGAAGTCGTACACAAAATTGGAATTTTAGCGTTAACTGGAAGGCCAATTTTTTTCTGCAAATATATTTTGTTGCTCTCTTTGGCGTTGATGTTAACAGCGGAATACACCTGATGAAGACCCTGGTCCTTTTCAGGATTATAAGTATTATAATCAATTCCATTGATAATCCCTAACAACTTTTTAGAGCGATTTTTTAAAATTCGATGCAAGTCCTGACCAAACTTTTTAGTCATTATTTCTTTACGATATTGCTCGCTCACCGTATTAATAATATCCGCTGACATAATCGCGCGTTTCGCAAAATTTATGTTCTCGATATTAGGGTCTTCAATATGTGGAATCCGCCCCCGACCATAATCTTTATTTTCCGGAGCTATTTCCCACCAATTATGGCCTAATTGGAATATTAAATTATGAATAGTAAATACCGACTTAGCCTTCTTTAAAGTTTTAGAATAACGAAAATCAGTTTTTAAATAATATGGAATAAGACCCGTTTGCCAATCATGACAATGAATAATGTCAGCCTGAAATTTTAAAAGTGATAATAACTTTAACGAGGCAACATTAAAAACGAGGAAACGAGCGTTTTCTCGGTCTGACCCATAAATTTTTTTTTGTTTAGAAAAAAACTTTTTACACTCAACAAAATAAACTGGCAAATCTTCCATTAAAAATCCTTGCCAATAATTAACCTTAATACTTTCTTGGCTGTTGAGGATTAAGTTAACATCTTTAAAAATTATTTTTAATCCTCTAGCTTGTGTGTCAATCAAACGCCCATACAGAGGAGTAATAATTATGACATCGTGTCCCAAACGCTTTAAAGCCTTGGGCAAACTACGAACCACATCGCCCAGCCCTCCAGTTTTAAAAAAAGGCGCAACTTCAGCAGCGATGTGGACTATTTTTAATTTTTTGTTTTTAAGCATAATTTTGAATTTAAGGCACAAATAGCCGCCGCTAAAGCATCGGCGGCATCATCCGGCTGAGGGATTTCTTCCAAGCCCAAAATTAATTTAACCATCTTTTGAATTTGTTTTTTGTTAGCCTTCCCGTAAGCAGAGACTGCCTGTTTAATTTGAGAAGGGGTAAATTCACAAATAGGAATATTGTTCTGTTTTAAGGTTAATAGCACGACTCCTCTAGCCTGTCCAACTATAAGTGCGGTTCTAACATTCTTATTAAAAAATAATTGCTCAATCGAGGCTAGTCCTGGTTGATATTTTTTAATTATTTTATCTAGCTCACGATGCAAAATATCAAGACGAGTAATCAAGTCGTCAGTTGGCTTAGTTTTAATTGTCCCATAGCAAAGACATAAAAGTTTTCCGCTCCCCTCTTTGACCACTCCATACCCCGTATCCGCAATACCAGGGTCTATCCCTAGAATGATTTTTGCCATTTATAATTAGATAAGATTTGTATAATAATCATT
>JBBQHF010000008.1:0-34561 GCA_038323715.1 Patescibacteria group bacterium | reverse complement strand
GGTAAATGTTTCTAACAAAACAGCTACCTTTACCCTCTATTATTATGAGGGGGTTACTAAGAACGGTCCAATAGAAATGGAACAGGTCGTAGTTAATGGGCAAGTATTGGTAAAAGATTTTAAAGGTAGCCCTGGTGTTGCCTCATCTAGCACTAAAGCAGAAACGGTGGCCACTGAAAAAATCTCAAAACCCGCCTCAAAAACGGAATCTTACACCCCTCCCCCAGCTTCCAGATCTATGAGCAGTTTTGTTGGCCCTTCGGTTGAAGTCGTGCCTAAAAACGGGATTGACCAGAAGATTTTTATTCCAACTGGACAATTAAATGGCTTATCGCTTGACGTTGGACAGACTTCCAGTATCAAGAAGTCTCTGTTAATTGGGCCAATTGATTTTCCCGTTATGATGTATTCTAAGGATTCTGCCAATTTGCAGACTGTTAATTGGGGAATTTTTTATGGGCTGATAACTGAGGGACAGACAGAACTGGAGATTAAAGCCGAGGATCTGAACATGGCTAACTCTGGCGACGTTATTAACAAGGTTATTCGTTCTGAATTTCCAACAAATTTCGTTGTTAGAGACGGAAAGCAAAAAGGAGAGGTTTTTTCTCCTGGTAAACCAAAAAAAGCCGAGCTCTATAAAGGCTGGAACATCTGGTCAATTGAGTTTATGACTAATGGTATGCCTACGCGTGCCTATATTCTATTCTTAGTTGACGATCAAAGAAACTCGCTAACTATGAGAGGCAAAAAAACCTCTGACGAAGTTAATGTCTCTGGTGATAATATCATCATGGGCGCTAGCGGGCGCTAAAAAAAATGACAAAAAGTCAAAACGTGTAGAAGCTTATCCTAACCAGGTAAGCTTTTTTTTATTTAAATAATCAGTCCATAATTAGCCTATATTTTAAGGCAGATATTTTTTACTGAGGTTGACCGAACCATTAGCCTTTGTTATAATGATTTTAGGGTAAATAGCCCGTTTTTATTGTTTAATATCTATATGATTATAACTTGGCAGGGGCATTCTTGTTTTAAAATTCAGGATAAAATTGGACCTGATGGAGTCACTGTGGTGACCGACCCCTTTGGAAAAAACATTGGCTTAAAGGTGCCTAATTTTGAAGCAGATATAGTTACTATTTCTCATAATCATGACGACCATAACAACGCCCCCGCACTAAGAGGAGAGCCTTTTTTGATTGATTGCGCCGGAGAATTTGATTTTAAAGATGTTTTAGTTGAAGGCATTGACTCTTATCATGACGACAAGAAGGGAGAAGAAAGGGGCGGAAATATTATATATCGTTTTGAGGTTGATGATGTTTCTATCGTTCATCTCGGTGATTTGGGAGGACCGCTTGATAGTGCGCAATTAGAAAAATTAGTGGGCACCGATATTCTGTTAGTTCCAGTTGGCGGGAAATATACCTTAGATGCTAAGGGTGCGGTTGAAGTAATTTCACAAATTGAACCTCGGATAGTTATCCCGATGCATTATAAAACTCCAGATTTAAAAATGGATATTGATTCAGTTGATAAATTTGTAAAAGAGTTGGGGTTACAACCAACGTATGAAGAAAAATTAAAAATTTCCAAAAAAGATCTTCCTAGTGAAGATATGGAACTGGTAATATTAAGTATTTAAAGAAAAAAGTTATGATTAACCCAAAGAAAGAAAGAACCTTAGTTATTCTAAAGCCGGACGCCGTACAACGTGGGCTAATGGGAGAGATAATTAAAAGAATTGAAAATACGGGATTAAAGTTAGTGGCGCTTAAGGTGACTATGGCCGAGGCGGATCAGTGTTGGAAGCATTACAATAAAGACGATGAGTGGTTTTTGAAAAAAGGAACCATGACTGTTGAAAATAGAAAAACAGCCGGGATGCCGGTTGATAAAGAGGCGATTGAGTATGGTCGTGATATTATTGGCGCTTTAGTTAAATTTATGACTTGTGGCCCGGTTGTGCCCATGGTTTGGGAAGGAAATCAGGCTGTTGGGATTGTAAAAAAATTAGTTGGTTCAACTGAGCCTCTAACTTCTGACGGCGGTACTATTCGTGGTGATTTTACGATTGATTCTTTTGAGTTGGCTAATTTTGACGAAAGAGCGGTTAGAAATTTAATTCATTGTTCCGATCAAGCAGAAGAGGCGGAAAGAGAGATTAAGCTTTGGTTTAATGAAAATGAATTATTGAAATATCGTCTCGTGGTTGAACAAGTTTTATACGATGTAAATTTGGATGGGATAAAAGAATAAAATATATATGGAAGAACAGCGGGGTAAAAAAATTTTTTTGATGAAAGTTTCTGTGGGCGCGATTGCTGCCCTGATTGTTCTTTTTTGGTTTTTTAATTTTCAGAAAGTTTGGGAAACAAATAAAATAAAAAGTCAGAATGACTCCGAGACGGCTAAGTGGGAGGACCTTAAGCAGGAAATTGGTAAATCACTTGGAGGAGTGGAAGAGCGATTGAGTAATTTAGAGAATGATAAAAGCACCTTAGTAAAAAATGCTGAT
The DNA here is from genome assembly GCA_038323715.1 of Patescibacteria group bacterium. GTDB lineage: Bacteria > Patescibacteriota > Patescibacteriia > Patescibacteriales > UBA12465 > UBA12465. The sequence goes on along the minus strand of JBBQHF010000008.1, from coordinate 32,040 downwards.
GGTTTGTTGGAGGACGTTTTACAAGAAACAGAAAAGTATACCACATCCACTGCTCCCACATCTTCTGAGTCAATTTTAACAGCTTCTTCTACTGCGACCACAACCGCTACTTCAACTGATTATATAATTTTGCCTCCAGACGATTCTTTATTAAATAAAAATTCTTGCCCTTCTTATATAAATTGTATGCCAACAATTGGCGAGTCTAGACCTTGTCAAGTTCCACCTGGCTGTGAGGGAATTACACAAATTGCTTATTAGATTAATATATGCCAAAACAAGATATTGAACCGATAGAGAAAATTGAAGATGACAACATTGAGGTCGCATCCGATAATTCCAACGTTAGAAAACAAACTGCGTATGGTTTAGTTGAGGAGCAGCCGATTACCGATGAAATGAGTAAATCTTATCTTGATTACGCGATGAGCGTTATAGTTTCGCGTGCTCTTCCAGACGTTAGAGACGGTTTAAAACCAGTTCATCGTCGTATTTTATATGCGATGTGGAGCGTTGGTTTAAAAGCAAATGTAAAATTTAGAAAATCAGCGACTGTCGTCGGTGAAGTTTTAGGTAAATACCATCCTCACGGAGATTCTGCTGTTTACGATTCAATGGTTAGAATGGCTCAAGATTTTGCGATGCGTTATCCGCTTGTTCGTGGTCAAGGAAACTTTGGTTCTATGGATGGAGATAATGCGGCGGCGATGCGTTATACGGAGGCCAAATTATCATACATTTCTGAGGAAATGTTATTTGATATTGAAAAAAATACCGTAGATTTTATTCCAAATTTTGATGGTAGCCATAAGGAGCCAAGAGTTTTGCCTGCTAAATTACCAAACCTACTTTTAAATGGAACCATGGGGATTGCGGTTGGGATGGCAACTAATATCCCTCCTCATAATCTAAGAGAATTAGCCGACGCGATTGAACATTTAATTGTTAATCCCGATGCCAGCATTGAAGACTTAGCCCAATTTGTAAAAGGGCCAGATTTTCCAACCGGAGGTATTATTTATGACAAACAAGATATTTTAAATGCCTATGCTACTGGAAAAGGCGGCGTAGTTTTAAGAGGTAAGGCTGATATTGAGGAAATGAAAGGCGGCGGTTTCCAAATTATTGTTTCCGAAATCCCTTACCAAGTTAATAAGGCTGATTTAGTAGAAAAAATTGCCGATTTAGTAAAAGATAAAAAAGTTGAAGGAATAAGAGCTTTGAGGGATGAGTCTGATAAAGATGGTGTTAGAATCGTAATTGAACTTAAGAAAGATTCTTATCCTAAGAAAATTTTAAATGCTTTGTACAAACATACCTCGCTCCAAACCACCTTCCATTTTAACATGTTGGCGCTTGTTGATGGCATTCAGCCGAAAGTTTTAACGTTAAAAATGATTTTGGAAGAGTATATTAAACACCGTCAAGAAATAGTTACGCGTCGTACTCAATTTGACTTAGATAAGGCGAAGGATAGAGCCCATATTTTAGAGGGGTTAATGATTGCTTTAAAGAATATTGATGAGGTAATCAAAACAATCAAGGCCTCTAAGGATAAAGAAATTGCCAAAGTAAATTTAATAAAAAAATTCAAACTTTCTGAAAGACAAGCGGTGGCAATTTTGGAAATGCGTTTGCAAAATTTAGCGAACCTTGAGCAGTTAAGAGTTGAAACAGAATTAAAAGAAAAACAAAAATTAATTAAAGAACTAGAAAGTATTTTAAAGTCTCCGACTAAAATAAAAGCAATTGTTAGTGATGAGTTAAAGGTCTTAGCTGATAAATATGGTGACGAGAGAAGGACCGCTGTTGTGCCTCATGCTGTTGGTGAATTTAGCATGGAAGATTTAGTTCCTAATGAGGAGACGGTTGTGATGATGACTCGCGATGGCTATATTAAAAGACTGGAACCGGATACTTTTAAAGTTCAGGCTCGAGGCGGTAAAGGCGTCATGGGGCTAACGACTAAAGAGGAAGATACGGTTGAATTTATGTTTACCAGTCAAACTCATAATGATATTTTATTCTTTACCACTAAAGGAAGGGCCTTTCAATTAAAAGTTTACGAAATTCCTCAATCTTCTCGGATTGCCAAAGGAACTCCGGTTGTAAATTTTTTACAATTAATAGGAGGCGAGCAGGTTTCTTCAATTTTGCCTTTGGATAAAGCGGTGTTTAGTAAATATCTTTTCTTTGCTACCGAAAAAGGATTGGTCAAAAAAGTTGAGCTTGAAGCCTTTAAAAATGTTAGACGTAGTGGCTTAATTGCTATTAAGATAAAGGATGATGATAAATTAATTTGGGTTAAACCTACCTCTGGCGCTGACCATATTCAGCTTATTACTTCTCATGGACAAGCAATTAGATTCAAAGAAACGGATGTACGCGACATGGGCCGCGGGGCGGCTGGTGTAATCGGCATTAGATTACATAAGACCGATAGTTTAATTGGGATGGGAATAGCAAAAACTGACAAAGAGAGAAAACGAAATTATCAAATTCTGACTATTATGGCTCACGGTTATGGCAAGAGAACCGAACTCGGAGCTTATAAAATTCAAGGCAGAGGCGGAAGTGGTATTAAGACTGCTAAGGTAACTGATAAGACGGGGATGATAACTAATGCTTTTTTAGTTAATGCTGATAGCATGGAAGGTAAAGATTTAATTATCATTTCGGAAAAAGGGCAGGTAATTCGCACGCCATTTAAGTCGGTTAGCGTTTTAGGACGCGACACCCAAGGTGTTCGTATCATGCGTTTTAAAGCCGATAGCGATAATGTTGCCGGAGTAACTTGGGTTTAATTTAATAAGTTATTAACTTAAGCTAGTTATTTATATACTGTATGAAAAAATATTTAAAAGAATTTCAACAATTTGCGGTTAAGGGAAATGTCGTAGACTTGGCAGTCGCGGTTATTATTGGTGGCGCATTCGGAAAGATAGTTTCTTCTTTAGTGGCTGATATAGTGATGCCTGCAATTGGGGTAATTGTTGGTGGCTTGAATTTTACCAATTTGAAAATTGTTCTTAAAGGCGCTACTGTTGGCGCCAAAGGGATAGCGCCCTCTCCGGCCATAATTATGAATGTTGGTATTTTTATTCAAAACATCTTTGATTTTTTGATTATTGCCGTCTCCATATTCTTTATGGTTAAGCTTATCGGTAAAATAAAGAATCGTTTAGTTAAAGAAGAGGAAAAAGAAGAAAAACTCGCACCTAGCCCAACCGAAGATCAAAAATTATTGATGGAAATAAGAGATTTGTTGAAAGACAAAAAATAATAGTTTAACTAAACAATATTTTAGATAATAGAAAACCGGGTTTTTAATCCGGTTTTTTTGTAACATTTTCTTACTACCTCAGATTGCGAGCAAGTTGCCGTTCTGAATAGCTTTTATTCTGCGAGCAACTGTATAACTACTATCTCCAAGATAAATCATCAGCATGCTTACAAAAATTCCGATTATGCAAAGAATGACAGGGTTGACTTGCCGGGTAAATGCATAATAGGGAGTAACTACTGTAGTGATGCTGCCGAGAATTATTCCTAAATATGTCACAATACTTAAAATTATTTCAAGTATTATCAAAAAAAATACTTTTATTTTTTTTCTCATGGCAAAAGTTTTTTGTGCTCTTTACGAGCGGTTAGTACTAGCAGTTAAATTAAAGGAACTAATATCTCCATTATGCTATTTTTTCTTTAATTGTCAATATGCCAAAATTACTCTAAAAGTTATATAATATAGCTAGTAATTATTAATGTTTATTTTTATGGATAATTGGTCTATTTTATTGTCTGTTATTATTTTAGGTGGCTTAGGAACGGTTATTTTTTTATTGTTAAAAAAGAAAGAGGAGGGGGCGGATAAAATGTTGCCAGTGATGGAGCGCATGGCCCAACAATCAGAGAAATTAACTCAGCTATCACAGCAAAATACGGAATTACGCGTGGAGCTTGATAAAAAATTATCCGAAACCCACCGTGCCAATCAAGAACAGTTTGGCCAAACTAGTAAGATTGTGCAAAGTATAACCAATCAATCGGCTAAACTCATTGCTGATGTTACCGAAAAACTAACTAAGTTAGATGAAACCAATAAACAGGTGGTTAATTTTTCGGCTCAATTGCAAAGTTTGCAAGATATTTTAAAGAATCCAAAACAACGTGGGGTTCTGGGAGAATATTTTCTTGAAGAAACTTTAAAAAATGTTTTACCGCCAGGCGCCTATGAGATGCAGTACAAAATGGGCAAGGATGACAAAACTGGTAAAGATTTGATTGTTGATGCCGTTGTTTTTGTAAAAGATAAAATAATTCCGGTTGATGCTAAATTTTCTTTAGAAAACTATGAACGAATTTTGAACGCTACTGATAAGGAATCTCGAGAAAAGATGGAACAGCAATTTAAGCAAGATTTAAAAAACCGTATTGATGAAACAGCAAAATATGTTTTGCCGGAAAGGGGAACGATGGAGTTTGCATTTATGTTTATTCCCTCCGAGGCTATTTATTATGATTTACTAGTTAACAAAGTCGGCGCAGTTAAGGTTAACACCAGGGATTTAATTGAATATGCCTTTCGCGATAAGAAGGTTATTATTGTTTCTCCGACCTCATTCTTGGCTTATTTACAGACAGTCCTTCAGGGCTTAAAAGCAATGCAGATTGAAGATAAAGCGAAAGAAATAAAAATTAATATTGAAAAATTAGGAAAACACATGTTGGCTTACGATGATTTTTTAAAAAAATTAGGGACAAGTTTGTCAACTACCGTTAATCATTACAATAATGCTTCTTCTGAATTTAAAAAAATGGATAAAGATGTAATGAAAATAACCGGCGGTGAAGATAAAATAGAGGTTCTAAAAATAGATAGACCAAAGAATGCCTAACGAAATAAATAATAAATTAGAATTAATTAAATTGGTTTTAGGCCCAATTGTTTTTTTGGATTTGTTCGATTATTCTCCTAACGCTAATGAGATTTGGCGTTTTATTGATAAAAAAATATCACTATCAGAAGTCTATAATATTGTAGGAGCGTTAATTGGTGAGCAGCGGGTGGTTTATGAAAGAAATGGTTTTTATTTTTTACCCGGCAGAGAAAAAAATATTGAAATAAGGCAGAAGCGTTATAATTATTCAGTTAAAAAAATAAAGATTGCTAAGAAGTTTAGTCGCTTTTTTTCATTTTTGCCGGCCGTTAAAATGATTGCCGTCGCTAATTTTATCGGTGATCATAATTTAAGAGAAGAAGGTGATATAGATTTTTTTATTATCACTTCCAAAAATCGTATTTGGTTAAGTCGTTTATTTTGTGCGGGGTTCGCTAAATTATTAAATAGCCGCCCAACTGCTAGGAAAAAACAGGATAAGATTTGTTTAAGTTTTTATATTTCTGAAGACCATCTAGACGTGTCTGATTTGTCTCTACCTATCCCAGACCCATATTTTCATTATTGGTTAAGAGGCTTAATGCCTATTTACGACAAAGATAATACTTATCAGCAATTTTTAGCAGCCAATAGGATAACACTGGATAATGATAATGCTTTGACGCCGAGAAAATATAAAAGCAATAATATCTTAGAAAAAATTGCTAAAAGTATTCAATTAAAAATTATGTCGCCGGCTCTACGGGAGGCTATGGTTGGTTCGGAGGGAGTGCTAATTTCTGATAATGTGTTAAAATTATACTTAAAGGATCGTCGTCGTTACTTTGCTGAAAAATATAATTTAAAAATAGATGAAATTGTTCAAAAAATTAACTGAAGTATTTTTATTGGTATTTGTTTTTATTTTGCCTTGGCAAACTAAATTAATTCTGCGTGGGGCTGATAATAATTTGAATGAAATAAGCCTTTATGTCAGCCAATTAATTTTGTTATTAGCACTTATCTGTTTTTTTATTTTCAAGCTAGGGGTCAAAGAGACAAATCAAACTACGCCAAAAATTTGGTATTATTTGGGTGGTTTGGAATTATTTGTTTTGATTTCCTTCTTCTTTGCTCCCGATAAATTATTGTCTTTATACCATTATCTTGTTCTCCTGGGTGGCTTGGGTTTGTTTTATCTTGTTAAAGAAGGCATAAACCGCGGTGCTTACGAAGAAAGTTGTTTAAATAGAACCAGAATAATTTACGTATTTTTAAGTAGCATTTTTTTTCATTCTATTCTAGGTATTTATCAATTTTTAAGTCAGAACTCGTTTGCCTTTAAATACTTAGGGTTAGCGCAACACGATGCGCAGGCGGCAGGGTCTTCAGTTATTGGGACTATTTCGGGACGCTGGCTGAGAGCTTATGGCGGATTTGACCATCCTAATATTTTCGGCGGGGTTTTAGTTTTTGCTTTACTCTTATCAGCATTTTTATTAGCTCGTAAAAAAATAATTAATTATCAGATTCAGATTTGGGGGTTGATTCTATTATTTTTTAGTTATTTCTTTGCTTTAATTGCTTTATTTTTTACTTTTTCTCGCGCCGCTTGGTTGGCATATATTGTGGGAATGATTATTTTGGCAATAACATTAGTTAAAAAGGAAGATCGCTTTGTGGCCGGTCGTTTTTTTGCTCTTATTTTTTTCTCTGTAGTTTTATTAATTTTAGCGGCCGTCCCCTACCATGAGCTGGTAGACACCAGGTTTAAAGCGGAAACAAAGCTGGAACAGGTTTCTCTTTCGGAAAGAACCCAATCAATTTTACAGGCTACCGAGATGATACAGAAGCGCCCATTTTTTGGAGCGGGGATTGGAAATTATTTACAACAATTAAAATTAGATAATAAAAAAACAGGGCTGACTAATTATCAGCCGGTCCATAATGTATTTTTATTAGTTTTTGCTGAAAGTGGATTTTTTGCTTTTGTCTCTCTAATTTTATTTTTGGGATTTTTACTTTTAGATAAACGTCGACAGCAGTTTTCGTTAGCGATTGTAGTGGCTATGACCATAATTATGATGATTGATCATTGGCTTTTTTCTTTACCCTTCGGAATTTTGTTTTTCTTTCTTATCCTTGGCTTAATTTGATAATTTTTTTGTAGCCACAACAAATCTTCTTCTAATCTTTTTAAGGTCTCTTGAAAATCCGGATTATCTGTCGGATTTTTTTGGAGCTTTTGTTTAAGTAGGCTCAGGATAGTCGCAATAGTGCCAAAATAATCGTCTTGTTCTACGTGAAAACGAGTACTCGCCTCATCCTTAACAAGCCAAAAAAGTTTTTTAATTTTATATTTTCTGGTCATTTATGACTGGTTTTAGATTATGCTGGAGAATTTATTTTTCCCAATTATAAGATGGTCTAGCAATTCAATATCTAATATTTTCCCAGCCTCTATCAATTTATCAGTAATTTCAGCATCAGCACGCGTTGTTTTTAAAACGCCAGAAGGATGGTTATGAGCAACTATTATGGCGGCCGCTGAATGTTCTAAGGCCGGACGAAAAACTTCTCGTGGCTGTACGATAGTAGAGTCGATTGTGCCTATAGAAATTACTTCATCGTGTATTAATTGGTAATGGGAGTTTAAGTATAGGCCTCTAAATTGTTCTTTGTTTAAAGAGCCCATATCTTTTAGATATTCAAAAGCTTGTTTTGCCGTTCTAATGGTAATTGAACCGCCAGGCTTTTTTTGATAGAACCTCCTGCCTAACTCAAAGCAGGCAACAATTTGGCAAGCTTTTACTAATGGAATTTTTAAATCTTTTTCTATGATAGTTGGATTTTTTTGATAGGCAATCCCTTTTTCTCCGTATTCACGCAGTAATCTGGATGACATGGCTAGTACATCTTCCTTTTTAGTTCCGACACTCAAAACTATCGCCAATAATTCCGCAGAACTCAGCGCTCCGGGTCCGTTTTCTAACATTTTTTCTCGCGGTTTTTCTTCATCTGGTAAATCTTTGACTCTGGTAATCTTGTATAATTTACCATGGTTTAAAATGGTGTTTTTATCGCTGATTTTATAGCTCATATTGCTAGAAATTAATTAAGATTATTACTACTTGTACGCTTTAAATTATATCAGATTTGTGCTAAATTTAAAATAAGATAATACAAATAATCCTTATAACGTATGAATAAATATAAAAAATTAATTTTGTCAAATAAAGCGCCTATTATAACCGTAAACTTGCCGGGGGCAAAAACAGCGACCGCTTTACTCATATTTAATACCGGCTCCCGTTATGAAAATCGTCAAAATAATGGTATTTCGCACTTTTTAGAGCATTTATTTTTTAAAGGGACCGTAAAATATCCCAATACTTTAGCGTTAGCGAGTGAGCTTGATTCTTTGGGTTGCGAATTCAACGCTTTTACTTCCAAAGAATACACTGGTTATTGGGTTAAGGCGGCCGAAAGTAAATTGGGGCAAGCCTTAGAAATCTTGGGAGATATGATTTTAAACTCTAAAATGGCCGAAGAAGAAATCCAAAGGGAAAAAGGAGTAATAATTGAAGAGCTTAATATGTATCAGGAAAATCCAATGATGCATATTGAGGATGTTCTAGAGGCCTGTTTGTATGGCGACACCCCAGCTGGTTGGGAAACCGTTGGGACTAAAGAAAATATCCAAAATTTTACTCGGCAGGATTTTATTTCTTATTTAGAGGCGCAATATGGTGCTAACAGCGCTTGTTTAATTATGGTTGGTGGCCTGAAAGAGAAAGATGTTAAAAAAGCTAAAGAAATTTTGAAAGCCCTAAAGAAAAATAATTGGAAAAAACAAATAAAATTAATGACCAATCAAAGCAGCCCGAAAATTAAGACAGTCTTTAAGGATATTGATCAGGCCAACTTATCTTTGGCAGTTAGAACTTTTCCGCTTAATCATGCCGAGGAATTTAACGCTAAACTTTTAGCAATTATTTTAGGGGGCGCTATGAGCTCGCGTTTATTTATTAATTTGCGCGAAAGAAATGGTTTAGCCTATTATGTTAAGACTGATGCTGAATTTTATTCTGACTCCGGCTATTTAGTAACTCAGGCGGGCGTGCCAACGGCTAAAACAAATAAAGCGGTTGAAATTATATTGGATGAATATCGCCGTTTAAGAACTGAGCTTATCCCAAGTAAAGAATTAAATAGGGCGAAGGATATGTTGCAGGGAAGATTATTGTTGCAAATGGAGTCAACTGACAATTTGGCTAATTGGTATGCTAAACAAGCAGTTTTAAGAGAAAAAATAATTACTCCGGCTGATTTTATGAAAAAAATTAAATCTATTACTCCGGCTGATTTACAGAAAACAGCCAAGAAAATTTTTGTTGATAAAGGTTTGAATCTAGCCGTTATTGGACGCGTTAAAGATGATGCATTTAAAAATATTTTTAAGTTTTAATTTTAATAAGATGAACAAAAAAATTCTTTTAGCCCTGATTGCATTTTTTATTGTTACTAATTTAGCGACGGCGGCATATTTTCTGATTAAGCAGAATAGTAAACATGGAGACAAAGAAGTTAAGATTGATATATTGAAAGATAACGAGCCAATCGTTGAAAACGTGGCAACGGGCACTTCGATTGATAATTCAAGCATTGATCAGATTCCCTTGGTTATTGAGCCAGGTGGCGAAGAGTTACAAATAAATTGGTTAAATAAAATGGAGCCGATAATTATTAATAACTCCGAATATGAATCTAAAAATCCTGAGTTGGGTAAATTTTTTCGGTCCGGGACAATAGCGACTGGTAAATACGCTGGTGGAGATTTGGTGATGGCGATTATTAGCGAGATGGGCGACTCCGTTGTTCGTGGTGTTTTATTAAATGGTAAATTCATAATTTTAGCCGGGCAGTCTAGTGGGGGCTGGGATTTCTGGGCGGGAGAAAAAGCTTTTGGAACAGATGTCTCTGTTGACGAAAAATCTTTGATAAAAAATTTAGAACCGGCTCAAGAAATTATTATTCCCAATACCTCAAATAAGCTTATTTTTATTGGGCAATCTCTCAATGCTCTTGGTGCCGATAATAAAGAGGCGTTTCGTGGTCAGGATGGTAGCTTAGTGTATTTTAGTGGCGGCGGGCTGAAAGGATCAACGTTTGAAGTGAAGGGCGCGGATAATACATTTTTTGATTACCTCCTTTATTTAGATTTTTTACCAAACGGTGGGCTTGATAATAAAAGCTACGTTTATCAATTTAATATCCCCATTACTACGGCGAAAGGAGATACTGTTAAGCAAGAATACATTTTACGCGGAGGGGGCTGCGGTTCACCAGAATTTGCCGATGTTAAAGATAGTGACCTAAAAGTTTTAGGGACAGCTAATGGTGCTATTTTTTATGAACTTAAAGATATAAATTTTACTCTGAAAGATCAAGAAACACCTTTTTTGCAAACATTATATGACCAATATTTCCCAGGGTATAACACCGAGACCCAGGAGTATAAGGAGAAAGTATCATATTCCAACTTTTTGTCTGGCCACCCTGTTATTTTTTGGAAAGATGCTTTGGGGCGTTTTTGGGAGTTTAAAGATTCTCGTTATCAGCAGGCCGTTGAATGCGGGAAGCCGGTAATTTATTTATATCCTGAAAAAACTACTGATGTTAATGTTCAAGTTAGCCCCGCTGGTGGGTTTACTAAAACTGAACCAGCCTACGGAAATGGTTGGAACGTAAAAGCTACCCCAAGTGGCGATATTTATAATTATGGCGATAATAAAAGTTATCCTTATTTATTTTGGGAGGGATACGCGCTCGGTTACAGTCAACCTCAGGAAGGGTTTGTGATAGAGTCTTCTAATGTAGAAAAATTCTTGCGTGAAAAATTAGCCAAACAAGGATTAGTCGGTCGGGAAATAGATGAATTTGTTGAGTTTTGGGCGCCAAAAATGACCGAGACCCCTTATTATTTTGTTACTTTTGTCCCCCAAGTTGAATTTGATAAGCTTGCGCCTTTAAATATTAATCCTAAGCCCGAGACTGTTATTAGAGTTTTTATGGATTACACTCCATTAGAAAGACCAATAAGAGTTACCGCCCAAATTTTAAAAACTCCGGTACGCCGCGGTTTTACAGTGGTGGAATGGGGCGGAGCGCTTCATAAATAATATTTATGGAATTAGACCGAAAGACAAAATTATTAGTTATTAGTTTAGTTTTTTTGGTGGTTATGCAAGCCGTTTGGTTAATTTTTTTGTCTAACAGAGATAATTTTTTGCAGGAAAAGGAGGTAAATAATGCGATTGTGCATAATACCCCCTCCTCAAGCCGGGATTCTTATGAAGAAATACCTTTAACAAGCAATGAATGCCAAAAAGATTCAGAGAGAATTTATGGAGGCATTATTCCGCATCATCTTTTAGTTAAAGATTTTATTACAGAATTTTTTCAGGGTTTACCAGGGGAGTGTTATGAGACAGTGGTGATTATTGGTCCTAATCATTTTGATGCCGGCAACAAAAATATTCTATTTTCTGCCGCTGATTGGGAAACCCCATTTGGCAGAGCGTCAGTTGATAATAAATTAGTTGAAGCGGCTAAAAAATATAATTTTATTTCCGAAGAGGAGCCATTTGCAAGAGAGCACTCAATTTCCAGCATTGTTCCTTTTATAAAACAACGTTTTCCTCAGGCAAAAATCATTCCTTTTATAATCAAGAGTGGCTCTTCCGGGGAAGAAGCGGAAACTTTGGCTAAATTTTTAGTGGCTAACGTTAATTTGGAAAAAACTTTAGTTTTAGCTTCAGTTGATTTTTCTCATTATCAAACAACTTTAACGGCTGATTTCCATGATTTAAAAAGTATTAATGCGATTGAATCTTTTGATTTTAAAGAAACTATTAAGTCTGAGGTTGACTCTCCTTTATCTTTGTTGGTTTTGGAGAGCTACCTAGAAAAGATGGGGGCGAAACAAGCAGAATTAGTGCGTTCTACAAATTCTGGGCGATTAACAAAACAAGAAGACGCGCCGACAACCAGCCATAATTTTTTCTATTTTAAAAAAGGCAGTGAAACGAAAAAATCTTCAAGTAATTTTTTATTTTTTGGAGATTTAATGATTGATAGGAGCGTTGGGGATAGATTGGCTGGAAAGAAGATTGGTTATTTATTAGACGGCTTAGCTGGAGAAGAAAAGAGATTTTTTTCGGGTATAGATATTATAGGCGCTAATTTAGAAGGCGCAGTAACAAACAACGGAGAGCATTACGCTCCAACATATTCATATGATTTTGCTTTTTCTCCAGGCAGAATCGCAGAATTAAAAGATTATGGTTTCAATTACTTTACTTCTGCTAATAATCATTTCAGCGATCAGGGGCAGAAGGGGGTATCGGAAACTAGAAAAAATTTAGATGATTTGAAAATATATCATAGCGGAGCGCCTGATGCTCAGATTGATGAGTATTCCAGGGAGGACATAGAGATTGCCGAAGATAAGGTTGCCCTGATTGGGTTATCAATGGTATATAATGATTTTGATTTAGGGGCGGCGCAGAAATTAGTTGAAAATGCCAAACTTGATTCAGATTTAGTAATCATCAATATCCATTGGGGTACAGAATATGAGCATCAGTTTAACAAGCATCAACAACTGATAGGTAGGGCCTTAATAGACTCTGGTGCTGATGTCATTATTGGTCATCATCCACATGTCGTTCAAGGGATGGAAATATATAAAGGTAAACCAATTTTCTATTCGCTTGGCAACTTAGTTTTTGATCAATATTTTTCTACCGATACCCAAGAGGGTTTAGGCGTGGGTTTAGATTTTAGTAATAATAGAACAAACATATTTTTATTTCCGCTTCAGTCGGCTAAATCAGTTCCAAATTTAATGACCAAAGATTTAAAATTTAAATTTCTAGATAAATTTATTTCTTGGTCGCAGTTAGGCACCGAGGCAAAAGAACAAATTAAAAATCAAAGGATGGAAATTTTACGTTAAGATAAAATTATATGTCAGAAATATTAGAAAAACTTAATAGTGCTCAAAAGGCCGCGGTTACCCATCTAGAGGGGCCACTCTTAATTGTCGCTGGCGCAGGAACGGGAAAAACTACTGTTTTGATAAATCGTTTAGCAAGCTTAATTGCTACTAAAAAAGTATCAACTGAAGAAATACTTTTACTAACTTTTACGGAAAAAGCGGCCGGAGAAATGGAGGAGCGGGCGGATAAAATTTTACCTTATGGTTATGTTGATCTTTGGATTAATACTTTTCACGGATTCTGTGAGAGAATTTTGCGTGACCATGCTTTAGAAATTGGTCTTAACCCTAGTTTTAAATTATTGTCCTCCACTGATCAATGGGTGCTGATTAAAAAAAATTTACAACTTTTTAATTTAGATTATTATCGACCACTAGGTAATCCAACTAAATTTATTTCCGAGTTATTAAAACATTTTTCTCGCCTTAAGGATGAAAACATCAAAGCTGAAGATTATGTTAAATATGCTGAAAGTATAAGCGAGGATGAAGAAGATAAAATGGAAATTGAAAGAGTTAAAGAATTGGCCGGCGCATATTCTACATATAACAAGATATTACTGGAAAATAATTTTTTTGACTTTGGCGATTTAATTGTTCAGACAATTAGACTTTTTCAAGAAAGACCCAATATTTTAAAGTATTATCGCCAGAAGTTTAAATATGTGATGGTTGATGAATTTCAAGATACAAATTTAGCGCAGTATCAATTGGTGAAAATATTAGTTGCCCCGAAAAATAATCTTTTGGTTGTGGGCGACGACGACCAAGCTATTTATAAATTTCGTGGGGCTTCCATTTCTAATATAATGCAATTTAAAGAAGACTATCCCAATGCTAAAGAGATAATCCTTTTGGAAAATTATCGCTCGCGGCAGGAAATATTGGACCGGGCTTATGATTTTATCAACCACAATAATCCTAATCGCCTTGAAATTAAATTAAAAATTAATAAAAAATTAATTGCTAAAGGTGCAGTTAATAAAAAATCTACTAAAATACCGGCGGTTAGGTTTTTAAATTTTCCTACTCATGATGAGGAGTTTAGTTTCGTTGGCCAAACTATTAAAACAATATACGAAGATAAAATCTCTCAAGGTGAGGATATTAGTTGGTCGGATTTTGCAATCTTAATTAGAGCTAATGATACGGCCGATGCTTATGTTAAGGAATTAGGAAGACTCGGTATTCCTAATCAGTTTATGTCTTGGCGCGGGCTATATTATAAGCCTCTTATTTTGGATGTTTTAGCCTATTTGCGCTTATTGGATAATTATCATGAATCATCAGCCCTGTTTAGAGTTTTAAATATGGAAGCGTTTAAGGTTTCACATTTGGATTTAGTTTCTATTAACAAAATGGCTGCTCGTAAAGTATGGTCTTTATATGAAGCTTTAAAAAATGTAAAGTTTATTACCGCGGTTAGCCCTGAAAGTGTGCAAAATATTACCAAACTGCTTAAGTTAATTGAGCAACACTCCTTGCTCGTGGCTAACAACAGGACTACTAAAATATTCTTGCATTTTGCTTATGACTCTGGTTTATTAGAAAAGATGGATAGAGACCGGGATTTAGAATTATTTTCTTATCTTAACCAGTTTTATCAGAAGATGAAAAGTTTAGAAGATAATAATCCTGATTTGAAATTAAAAGATTTTTTAGAAGCTATTAATTTAGAGCTGGAAGCCGGGGAAACTGGAGCTTTAAAGTTAGACTTTGCTGATAGCGAAACGGTAAAAATTACGACTGTTCACGGTGCCAAAGGCTTGGAATTTAAATATGTTTTTATCGTTAATTTGGTTGATAAAAAATTTCCTACAATTTCTAGGAGTGAAAAAATTTCTATTCCCGAAGCTTTAATAAAAGAAAAAATTACGATTAACCCCAATGCTCATTTAGAGGAAGAGCGCCGTTTATTTTATGTCGCGGCCACCAGAGCTAAAGAGGAGCTATATTTAACTAGCGCTAAAGACTACGGCGGCGTTAGAACAAAGAAGCCCTCAAGGTTCATAGCAGAAATGGGCATTGATGATAATATAGACGATACGCCCTTAAGTAATAAAAATGAGTTTTTGAAAGAAATTCATAATTTGAATAACCGCGAAATATCACTTGCGGCAGAAAAGAGCCGGGATATTATATATCCTTTGCCAGAAAAATTTTCTTTTTCTCAATTAGCGGCCTTTGCTACCTGCCCTCTGCAATATAAATTTGCCTTTATTTTAAAAATTCCAGCTTCTTCAGATAAAGCGTCTTTGATTTTTGGTCGTGTCTTGCATAATACTTTATATAATTTTTTGCTACCAGCCTTAAGCGAAACTAAAAAGTTTCAAGAAAGTTTATTTGCTGACTCAAAAGTAAAAATTAAGAAGGATGTAATTACTGAGGAACGATTAATGGATTTATATCAAGAATTTTGGCAAAAGGATGGTTATAAGAATAAAGAAGAGCGGGAATCTTATAAACAAAAAGGCAGCCAAGCTTTAAAATCTTTCATTGTTGATTATAAGGCTAATCCTCCTCGTGATATTTTATTTTTAGAAAAAAAGTTTTCCTTCAGAATAGGAGGCGACGTTATCAAGGGGACTATTGATAGGGTTGATCGTCTGGCTGATGGTAGTTTGGAAGTGGTTGATTATAAAACTGGAAAACAAAAAGAAAAATTAGAATTCAAAGATAAAAGACAGTTAATTTTGTATCAGATATTTTTAGAAGAATTTTTGAGAGAAAAAGTTAGTAAGTTAAGTTACTATTATTTAGAGAACGGTGAAAAAATGTCTTTTGTTGCGAGCACTAAAGATATAGAAAAGTTAAAATCAGGGGTTATTGAAGAAATTGCCTCTATAAAACAACGCGACTTCACCCCTACTCCCTCTCCGATGTGTAGTTTTTGCGATTTTAATACCATTTGCGAATTTAGACAGGTTTAGTTAGACTATAATCATATGATATTATCAGACGAAAGATTAATTAGTCCGACGGGAAAAAAAGGAGAAGATATGCTTGACCTATCTTTGCGTCCTAAATTTTTAACGGAATATATTGGTCAAGAAAAAGTAAAACAGAATTTGGAGATAACCATTATGGCCGCTAAAAAGCGCCAGGAGCCGATAGAGCACATTTTGCTTTATGGCGCTCCGGGATTAGGAAAGACGACCTTGGCTCATGTAATTGCTAATGAAATCGGAGCTAATATTAGAGTGACTTCTGGACCAGTTATAGAAAAAAGTGGTGATTTAGCGGCGATTCTGACTAATTTAGAAGAAGGCGATATTTTATTTATTGATGAAATACATAGACTCAATAAAACAGTTGAAGAAATATTATATCCGGCCATGGAGGATTACGCCCTTGATATTGTAATGGGTAAGGGGCCGAGCGCTAGAACCTTGAGACTTGATTTGCCCAAGTTCACCATTATTGGAGCGACAACTTTAGCTAGTTTATTATCAGCTCCCTTAAGAGACCGTTTTGGGGTCACTCATCATTTAAATTTTTACGAAACTGACGATATTGAGAAAATAATTTCTCGTAGTGCCCGAATTTTAAATATTGAAATAGACGAAGCATCTAAAAAAGAAATTGCTAACCGTAGTCGTCGTACCCCGCGTATCGCTAACCGTTTGTTGAAAAGGGTTAGAGACTATTGTGAGGTAAAAAGTGATGGGAAAATTTCTTTTGCTAATTGTTTGGAAGCGATGGCCATGTTGGAAGTAGATAGCCTTGGGCTTGATTTAATTGATAGACGTATTTTAGAAATTATTGCTCATAAATTTAAAGGCGGACCAGTGGGACTCAATACTTTAGCGGCGGCTACTGGCGAAGAAGCTGATACGATTGAAAATATGTATGAGCCATATCTTATGCAACTAGGATTTTTAGATAGATCCCCGCGCGGCCGAATTATTACCGCGTTAGGATATGAACATTTGGGGGTTAAAGTGCTTAGTCCCGACAAGCTTCTTTAGATATGCCTTTAAAAACTTCGGATTTTTTTTATCATCTACCGCCAGAACTTATTGCTCAAAAACCAGCGCGACCGCGAGATCATTCGCGGCTTTTAGTTTTAGATAAAAAAACTGGTGCTATGACCCACCGGCAATTTTATGAAATTATTAATTATTTGCGACCAGGTGATTTGTTAGTGCTTAATAATTCTAAAGTATTCCCCGCACGTCTGATTGGCGCCAAAGAAAACACCGGTGGCCAAGTAGAAATTTTTTTACATAAAAAAGAAGCAAGAGATGTTTGGGAATGTTTGATTGGCGGCCGTGTCAAAGAAGGTTTGTGCATAGTGCTTTCACCACGCTTAAATGCGGAAATTATAAAAAATAATCAGGATGGCACTTGGCTGGTAAAATTTAATTTAAAAGATAATAAATTTTTTACAGAAATTAATAAAATTGGACAGGTCCCGTTGCCTCCTTATATAAAAAGAAATAAAAATTTAGCAACGGATAAAAATAATTATCAAACAGTATTTGCTGATAAAAATAAAATTGGCTCGGCGGCGGCGCCGACTGCCGGCCTACATTTTACTAAACAACTAATTAATAAAATCAAAGCTAGCGGAGTTAAAATAGAATTTATCACCCTTCATGTCGGCCTCGGAACCTTTGCTCCCGTGAAAACGGAAAATATTAAAGAGCATAAAATGCATAGCGAGTTTGTAGAAATTAGTACCAAGACTAGGCGAAGAATTATGGAGGCTAAAAAAAATGGTGGCCGCGTTATCGCTGTTGGGACAACTAGTTGTCGTGCCTTGGAATCAGCCGCGGGGCTAGGGCTATTATCAAATCAAGCGTTGTCTCATAAAACCTTATCTTTTTGGACAGACATCTTTATTTATCCTGGTTATAAATTTAAAGTAATTGATGCTTTAATTACCAATTTTCACTTGCCAGCCTCTACGCTAATGATGCTCGTTTCCGCCCTGGGCGGGAAGAAAAATTTAGAGCGCACGTATCAAGAAGCAGTGGCTCAGAGATATCGTTTTTTTAGTTATGGTGACGCCATGTTTATAAATTAAGAGACTTTATCTAGATTTGATTTTTTTTTAATTTTTTGATAAAGTTAAAGCTGATTCCTTGATTATTATTAGGATTAATTCTCACTCAATTTAAGGATATAACAGTTAAGAATAAAATATTTTTATGCGTAAGTTTTTTTTGTTTGTTTGGGAAATAGTTAAGGTGGTTAGTATCTCACTGGCGATAATCTTGCCGGTAAGATATTTTTTAATTCAACCATTCTATGTTAAAGGGGCGTCAATGGAGCCAAATTTCCATGACCATGAATATTTAATTGTTGATGAAATAAGTTATCGTTTTGCATCCCCAGAAAGAGGCCAGGTTGTTGTGTTTCGCTATC
Source organism: Patescibacteria group bacterium (assembly GCA_038323715.1). Classification (GTDB taxonomy): domain Bacteria; phylum Patescibacteriota; class Patescibacteriia; order Patescibacteriales; family UBA12465; genus UBA12465. Next base: position 13,728 of record JBBQHF010000008.1, on the reverse strand, counting down.
CCAAAAATCCTCAGGAATATTATATAAAACGGATAATTGCTTTGCCGGGCGAAGAAGTTCAAATCAAAGATGGCAAGGTGATTATTTTTAACGATAACAATCCTGACGGCATGACTTTAAATGAAAGTTATTTGCCGGCTGATTTAGAAACTATTGATAATAGCGGCGCCAAAGTAAAAGTTTCTGATAATGAGTATTTTGTTTTGGGAGACAATAGAAATGCCTCTAAGGATTCTCGGGTCTTTGGCCCAGTTGATAAAACTTTCTTAACTGGAAAAGTTTTATTTAGAGGATGGCCATTAGAAAAAATCACAGTTTTTAATCATAACTATTGGCCACAATATTAAAAATAAATTTACACTTATGCCTAGAAGAAAAAAAGGAGCGCCAGAGTCAGCGGTTATTAAAACGGAGAAGAGAAATGATAAAATCCCGGGCCGTTTACTGGGCATGAAAGATTTTGTAGGCTTAGAGCAAGTTTGTTTTGATTTCGCTGCCGAGAAAGCTAGCCATTTGGCAAAAGTTTATAGCTTTTTACCAATTAAAACCCCTATTTTAGAAAGTTTTGATTTATATAAAAAATCTACCCGTCGTAACAATGATAAGGAAGTTTATTCAGTTGAAGGTGAAAAAGGTGAAAAAATGACCTTACGTCCTGAAATAACCCAAGGAATTCTTAGGGCTTATTTGGAAAACTTAGTTGAAGGCGAATCAAAATTGGCGCGTTTATTTTCTTTAGGCCCAGTATTTCGTCGCGAAAAACTACAAAGCGGAAGATATAGAGAATCAACCCAATTTAATCTTGAGCTAATTGGAGAAAAAAGACCGATGGCCGAAGCTTTGCTGATTACCGTGGCTAACAATTTTTTTGAAGAAATGGCCGTTAAGGTTCAAGTCCAAATAAATAGTTTGGGCGACGCCGAGTGCCGTAAGGATTATTGTAATAAGCTCTTAAATTTTTATAAAGAAAGAGGCAGAAGGTCTAAATTATGTAATGCCTGTAAATTGAGTTTAGGAAAAAATTGTTTAAGTCTTTTAGATTGTAAAGAGGAGCAGTGCATACAGCTCAGAGAAGAAGCACCTCAGATTGCCGATTTTTTATCTAACGAAAGTCGTGAATATTTAACTAAGACTCTAGAATTCTTAGATGAGTTAAATATCAGTTATAATTTTAATCCGTATTTAGTTAGGGGTTTAAATTACTACAATGATATTGTGTTTGAATTTTGGCCAGTTAATGACGATGGAACGGTTGGTCGTTTAGCTTTGGCTGGTGGTGGCAGGTATGATAGTTTGATAGAAAGCTTGGGCGGAGTTTCCACTCCGGCTGCCGGAATCGCGATTGGAATTGAGCGAACACTCGCTAAAGTTAAGGATAAACAGGCTTTGACAAATAAGATAGAAGAGGATATAGTATTTATTGCTCAACTAGGAGACCAGGCTAAATTAAAAGCTCTTCAATTATTTGAAGAGTTAAGAAAGCTCGGTTATAATGTTAGACAAGCTTTTGCTTCTGATAGTCTAAAATTACAGCTTGAAGAAGCTGTCGCTATGAAGGCAAAAACAAGTTTAATATTAGGTAAAAAAGAGATAATGGATGGAACGATATTAATGCGTGATATGGACTCTGGCGCTCAGGAGACCCTAGTTTATAAAAAGGTTAAAGAGCGTTTAGAGAAAAAAGATAAACCAGAAAAAAAAGTTAATAATAGAAAGGAAGGTGGATTTTATGGCGGATTTTAAAAGAAAACCAGGCGAAAGTTTTGAGAGTTTTTTACGAAAGTTTAAAAAAGGCTTAAAAAACAGTAAACGTCTTGAAAAAGCTAGATCCAAAAAACATTTGGAACCAAAACAGACAAAACGTCTTGATAAAAAGCGGGCTTTAACCGGCTTGACTTTGAGAAAGAAAAATGAATTTTTAAGAAAGACCGGAAAACTTCCGGAAACTACTAGAAGATAATTGATTTGGTTTATATTGATTGGATACACATATAAAAACGTCTCTTAAACAGAGACGTTTTTGTTTTTGCTAGTTTAGGATTGTTATTTATTGATTCCCGGAATAAAACGCTTCATTTTATCAAGAGTTGATTTTTTGGCATGAGCTTTTATTTGATCGCGCGCCCGCTTAGTTTTTACAAATTTTAACCAATCTTTATTGGGATGTTGGCGATTTTTTTCTACTATAATTTCTACTAAATCCCCGTTTTTCAACTCTTGGTCTAATTTGCCTAATTTATCATTAATAATAACACCAGCGGCTTTGTTTCCGATATTACCGTGCACGGCATAGGCGAAATCAATTGGGGTAGATTTTTCGGGTAATTCAAAAACGTCTCCTCGAGGGGAAAAGACGAAGATGCGATCGCGAAAAATATCTAGTTTAATGTTTTTGACAAATTCGGAAGTGTTAGTAATTTCTTTTTGAATATCAATTATTTCATTAACCCATTTTGGCTGCTCGTATCCGTTGTGATTACTTTTTGATTTGTAATACCAATGAGCGGCGATTCCATAGATTGATTCTTCGTGCATTTCCCTGGTTCTAATTTGAAACTCGGTCGGCTTGCCTTCGGGCCCAAAAATTGTGGTGTGCAGGGAACGATATCCGTTAGGTTTGGGGACAGCAATATAATCCTTGAAGCGATTTGATTTTGGTCGCCATAAAGTGTGAATTATCCCCAGCACTTTATAACAATCATCTATGGTCTCAACTACTATTCTCAGAGCAAAAACATCGTATATTTCATTAAATTTACGATCTTTTTCCTGCATTTTTTTGAATATACTATATAAATGCTTGAACCGAGCCTCAATTTCATATTTAAGACCAGCTTCTTCTAATTTTGGTACCAATATTCCTTTTACTTTTTGGAAAAATCTTTGTCTTTCTACTTTTTTTTCAACTTCATATTCATACTCCAGCTCGTTGAATTTATCGGGATATAAATATTTAAAACAAATATCTTCCATTTGCCATTTTAAACGACCTATCCCCAGCAAGCCAGCAATTGGAACATAAATTTCTAAAGTTTCTTCAGCGATGCGACGTTTTTTTTCTGGTGGCAAGCTATCAAGGGTGCGTAAATTATTTAAGCGGTCACAAAATTTAATAAAAATAACTCTTAAATCGCTGGTCATTGCCAAGAACATTTTTTTCAAATTTTCTCGGTATCTTTCTATGCCTCGATATTTAATAGTGCTTAGTTTAGTCACACCTTTAACTAGAGAAGCAATCTCTTCGCCAAATTCTAATTCTACCTCCTCTAAGGTTCTTTCTGTATCTTCAGGAACGTCATGTAATATCCCAGCGACGACGGTCGGCAAATCAGCCCTTATTTCAGCTAGAATATAGGCGGTGTGAAGGGGGTGTTGAATATATTGTTCTCCATTTTTTCTCATCTGCCCGGCGTGAGCAGCATCAGCAAAAAGAAAAGCCCTTTCTAGGGTGCTTGTGTCCACTCCGGGATTGTTGTCGGAAAATTTTTTTATTATCCTTTCTATGGTCATGAAAATGTTTTTATTTGTTTTGCTTTATGTTATAATAAAGCTATCGTAAATTATATCAGTAATGGGATCAATTTAAAAGCTTTTTATTTTCAAAATGCTGAAAAAAAATAAATTAATCCTCGGTTTTTCGTTATTACTTTCCGGGCTATTGCCGGCGAGTTTTGCGTTGGCTCAGGATTTTGGCGTTAACGCCGTAAACAATACAATTGCCTTAGCTCAAGGTGACCCTAGAGTCTTGGTTGGTCGCATTATTCAGATAGTTCTTAGTTTCCTCGGAGTCATTATTTTGGGATTAATTATTTATGCGGGGTTTATTTGGATGACCTCTGGCGGAGAAGAAGAAAAAGTTAGTCAGGCTAAAAAGATTTTAAAAAATGCGGTAATCGGTTTAGTGATTACTTTGTCAGCTTGGGCCATAACCACTTTCCTCCTTACGAAATTAACCGGAACAATTTCCGGAACTAATAACAGTCAGCCAGGAGAGACTGTCCACAATTTAACGAGCTCTGGTTTTGGAGCAATGGGGGCCTGCACGGTGGAATCTGTTTATCCAGAAAATAATCAAAGAGATGTTGCAAGAAATGCCTCGATTATTATGACCTTTAAAGAAGAGATTAATCTGAATTCTGTTTGTGTTAATTCCGGCGGTAGTGCCTGTGCTTGTGATAATGCTTCTTGTGCTCTTCTTAATCCAAAAACTGTCAGAATTTTTAAAAGTGATTTGGGTGATGCTTGCACCGCTTCTTGCCCTACACCTAACTCTAACGTCGCTGACGTTTCCGTCTCTATTTCTAGTGATAAAAAAACCATTGTTTTAACGCCACTGAGCTATTTAGGCTCTCAAGATTCAAATACGAACTACGATATTAAAGTTACTAGTGATTTAAAAAAAGCAGACGGATCGTCAATGTTTACAACCTGTAGTCAAAATTTATTACAGTGGGGCTTTGAAGTTAGTACCAAATTAGATTTAACTCCTCCTCAGGTGTTGGCCGGTTTAATTTATCCTCAGCCAGACAATATTCAAGATACAATAGGTGTCAGCACTTCGGCAAAGAATGCTAATGCTGAAATTTTTGTCAGTAGTTGTCCAAAAATTTTTACTGCTGCTAGCGTTGTGAGTGTTACTCCGGACGCCACAGCATCTTTAGATTATCATGGAGCAATTACTAAATTTAAAGTGGTTGTCCCTAGCGGAGCCCCTACTAAGGGTCAGTTATTTAATAGTAGTAACAATACTTTATTGGGTGTTGCTGATTTTGATGAGCAAAGTAAGATTGTTTTTAAAGACTACTTAACCCTCGATGCCAGCAGTAATAAAGAGGGAGACTCTTGGGACATAACAATTATTCCAGAACAAATAGCCGATACTTTGACCGTTGGTCAAGCGGTCTATTTATTTTCTGACACTGATGAAAATAATAAAATACTGGTTAGTTCTGGTAATTGTGATTTAAACGTTCAAGCATCAAATATTAGAGCCAAATTAAGCGGAAATTATGATATCGATGTTTCTTTATTGGGAAACAAGGTGCTTTTAGTTGCTAAGGTTGCCGGAAGCTCTGGAAATAAATTGGCGCTTACAACGAGCAATAATAACGCTCTTCATTTAACCTCTTTTTCTGGCGGCTCAGATTTACAAGTTAATAATATAGTGGGGGGCAAAAAAGATAGTCCCATGAACTCAATTATTAGAGTTAGTTTTAATGAGGCAATCAATCCCTTGACTCTTTCGGGAACAGCGAGCGAAGTTTCTAATTATATCAAAGTTATTAATGCTTCTTCTACTAGTTTAGTAAATGGCTCTAGTTGTAATGCTAATTCTGATTGTCGCTCTTACAAATGTGAAGGAAATATTTGTCGCGGCGATTATGTTAATGGACGCTTTGTGGTGAGTGGTGGCTATAGAAATGTCGAATTTATTTCCGATAATGAGTGTGGCATTAATGGCTGCGGGGAAAAAATGTATTGTTTGCCACCAAACAGTAATTTAGCGGTTGAATTAAACGCTTCTAATTTAAGGGTTTGTGGTAGCGACCAGGACTGTGTTGCTTTGGCCCCTTTTAGGACTTGCTCTCTAGGCGTTCTTGGCTATAAGACTTGTCAGGATACTAATCAAAGAAATTATCCTAGTGCTAATCCTTTAATTTTAGATGGCGTGATTGATACGGCCTTAAATTCTTTGGATGGTAATAGAGATAAAGTTGCCGATGGACCAATAAACTTTTTTAATGAAAATTTTTCTAGCAATACTGATAGAAAAGATAGTTATAAATTTTCTTTCTTTATAAATGATAAAATTGAATCTACCCCACCAAAAATAACTTCTATTACCCCAAACAATAGTCAGGGCGATATTAATTTAACTGAACCAATCGAAATTACTTTTAATAATTTAATGATGTCATCAACCCTCAGCTCTGGCGGTCAGGTAGTGACTGTTGGAAATAATACCGTTGAGCACAGATTTATAAATTTAAGAACATCCGAACCCTCCCCAATTGGCTATTGGGTTAGCAATGAAAGTAAGGACGTCAATCCATTAGATGGTGTAGCAGATATTACCGTTGCTAAAATAAATCATTCTCCCTTTTTAGAATCTATTACCTATAATGCTCAAGTAGGCTCTGGTGTAAAAGATATTTTCCAAAATTGCTTTAAGCCTAGTATTGGGCCGAATTGTGAAGCAACCCCAGAAAGCCCTTCCTGTTGTTTTGGAGTTGCCACCAGCGCTTTATTGGATGGTAATTGTAATTAAGATTTTTTGAATTAGATTATAATATTAAAATTTGTGAATAAAAAAATTGCTAAAAATTTGTTATCCATTCTAATAATATTAGTCGGGGTTTTAGTTTTTAAATTTGCCTTTGCTCAAGATTTCGGTACGGCTGCCGTAAACAATGGTTTGAGCGGCTCTTTAGCAACGGGTGATCCGCGCACGATTGCTGCTCGGATTGTGAATTTGGCTTTAGGATTTTTGGGGGTTATTGCACTCGGTTTAATAATTTATGCGGGTTTTTTGTGGATGACTTCAGCTGGTGAGGAAGAAAAAGTTTCTAAAGCAAAAAAATTATTAACGGGAGCGGTTATTGGTTTGGTGATAATATTGTCTTCTTGGTTGTTGGCCACATTCTTAATAAATAAATTAAGTGGAGCGGTCAGCGGGACAAATGGAAACGACTGTTTATCCGGAGAAAGTATTGCCTGCGGTTGTGATAGCAGCGGAACTAAAGTTTGTGTTGATGGTGCTTGGAGCGGCTGTATCGGTTACGATTGTAGTTGTATCGGCAGTGGTTGTAATAACCCAACCAGTTGCGATGGTAGTTCTAATCCTGGTTGTCAGGCCACAGATGATATTTGTGCGCCCGAAGATTACTGTTCTGATAGTTGTACCTGTCAGCCTAAGGGTGAAGCTGGCGTGGCTTGTGACGGAGATGCCAGTACTCCTACTTGTGATGCTGATAATAATTTATGTGCTCAATTTTTAGCTTGTGATACTAATACCTGTACTTGTTTTGGCCCTCCAGTAATTACTGAGGTCAGTCCGGCCGGAGGATTTTGTCAAGATAATCCAAATAAAGCTTGTGTTCAAGATTCTGATTGTACTACTTCTTGCGACCAAGTTACTCCTAATGGCGCCGCTAATAATTTTGTGACCATTTATGGCAAGAACTTTGGTGAATATTCAAGCTCAACTAGTAGGGTAGTATTTACCGGTGGTTCAGCAAAAAATGGTCGCAATCCTTCAGAAATAAATCCGGTTTGTGTTAACTTCTGGCAAGATAACCAAATTATTGTGGCCGTTCCAAATGGCGCTTCTTCCGGAGCCTTGAAAGTCATTAGCCAAGATGGTTCGGAAGACACCACTGATAACGATTATGGACCAAAAATTATAGACTTTGTTTCTAATAGCATTGCCCGACCCGGACTATGTTTAATTAGCCCTGACAAAGGCCAATTAAATTCCTCTGTTTCTTACCAGGGAATTAATTTATATTCTGGTCGCGCTTATTTCGGGAATTATCAAACTAACGTTCAGGGTTTTGATTCTGATTTTAGTCATCCTAGTGGTTTATCGGGGAAAGCGGCTACTCCAAATATTCGCTCTGGAGTATCAGGCAGTTTTGTTATTAACAATATTGATGGCAACCAAGAAAAAAGTAATTATTTGAGATTTGTTAAAGAAAATAATCCTAACGATGGTCCTTTCATTGCCTCATTTTCTCCTACTCAAGGGACGTCTGGTCAATATGTCACTATTACCGGCAGTAGCTTCGGTAATGTTCGAGGAAATTCTCATGTATATTTTGGCGACACCGAGGCATCTTATATTTTCCCAGCGGTCTGTGCGAGCTCAGTTTGGAGCGATACTCAGATAATAGTTAAAGTTCCTGAGGTTATAGATAATGGAAATTATTTAATTAGAATATCTTTAGGCGATAAGGTTATTGATAGCGAAAAAGTAAATCCTAACATTTTTAAAGTTGACGATACGATATCTCTGAAAACAAGTTTATGTAAACTTGAGCCAAAGCAAGGAGCGGTTGCCACCCCCGTAAAATTATATGGTGAGTATTTTGGCCAAGTGAATAGAGATGGTGCCGTTCAATTTAATCCTGATAATCAAGTTTATGGCATTATTAAAAAAGATAAGGATGCGGATGTTTTAGCGGTTGAAGTCCCTGCTAATTCTTTAACTGGTCCAGTTAAAGTCGTGAAAAATGGCGAATGGGGGAATTCTTTAAACTTTGAAGTTGCTGCCTGCGTTACCGATGCTGAGTGTCCTGGCCAAGTTTGTTGTCCTTCAAATACTTATAAAAAAGGCAGATGTGTTGCTACGCTATCTGAATGTTTAACGGATATCCCGACTTCAGTATTTGAGTGGGATTTTAGTACTGGATTTTCTAATCCTGACCCTGACTCTAGTGAAAGTTGCGGGACTTTAGCGGCCTACTTTGGTAGTTGCCAAGTGGGAGCTTTTTGCCCAAATGTCCCAGGTGTCTGCTCTCCATATGGCGGCGGGACTAAAAGGACGGTCGCTACTTGTGATTTTTCTTGTGATTCTGTTATCGGTTGTGGGTTAGGAGCTGGCTTATGTAATTATGATTCTTCTTTAAATAAATGTATTAAAAGCGGATCAGCTGGAAATTGCAGTTTACCGCAAAATCAAACATTTGATATCGGTGGGAAAAGTACTGAACTGCCACTTAGTTGTAATAGTGCCGGAAAATGGGAGGCTAAAGTAGGAGTATCTTGTCCTACTGGCTGGACTAAAGGTGTCGGCGATATTTGTATTGATGAATCTTCGTCATGCAGCGTTTGTGGATCAGATTTTACTTGCGAAAAAATAGGTAATCAGGGGAGCTGCGTCTCTAAAACTATCTGTCCCGCCGGCTCTGTTTGTGAAAATAATTTAGATATAACTAAGCCTGATACTTGTGTTGTGATTGATAAGGCCAGTTGCGATTGTTGTTGTCGTATAGATAATAGCGCTCAAGATTGTTGCGCTCCTTTAAAGTGTGCTGGTACTTGTGGACAAGACAGTAGTGACGACGGCGCGGGTTTTGGTATGTGCTCCGGGTGTGCCGGGGTTGGGACCACTGCCGCTGAACATGATGCTGCCTGTAATTGTACTGGTCACAGTGGACAATACTGTAGCATCAGCAATGAAAATCCGGGCGGGGTTTGTACAGATTGTAGTGGTTTAGAAAGTTTAGAATCATGCTCTGACCATAGTTCGGCTTGTTGTTTTGATGCTAAAAAGACGGCGGCGCCAGAAGATGATGCTTGTCGGGGCGGGCTAGGAACAGAAATAACTGGCGATTCCGCCAACCCAGATTTTGGTTACTGCGGTTACTATAGCTGTTTTAATACCTCCACTCCGCCAATCGGAGACCCTCTTTTATGTGCGTCTTCGACGCCGATGAAGTTAGGAAAATATAAAGACCCTTTTGCTTGTGCTGATGGCTGTAGTGTTCCTACAGACGCCTGCGCATTATTAAATGGAAATAAAGACGAATGTTTAGCCTCAGGCACTTGCTGCTTTGATGGCAGTGCTCAAACTTGTTCCGGTAGTACCGAAACAGATCCTAATACTGGGAAGGCTTTATGCTGCGGTTGCACAAGCGACTCTGATTGTTCGGCTGACACGCCGGCAACTGTGGGCTGCGGGTTAGATTCTTGTTGTTCAGTTAGGCCTAGCGTAATTGATTCTTTGCCTCAAGGAGGGACGACTAATGTTTGTCGTAACTCAATGATGGAAATTACTTTTGATCAAACTATGGACGTGAGTTCTTTTAATGCTAATACCTTGTTGTTAGAAGAAAGAGCTTATGGTAATGGAGAATGTCCTAATGGAACTTTTACTTATCAAGATGGAGCCGGCTTTGTCATTGCTCATCACAATTGGTTTGCGAGAATATTTGATCGTGTTAAAGTTTCGGTTGCAAAAATGTTTGGCTCATTTAATAATAGCGCCTTAGCTGATGAACCAGACCCTAATAAATTATATTGTACTTTTCCGGGGAACACTTCCGGAGAATATTTTGGCTCAACGACAGTCCTTAGATTTGCTCCTAAAAAGTTATTAGCTCCAGGCGCAAAATATTTCTTAGTAATTAAAGGTGACCAAGATTTAAATAGTAAATCAGGTATAATTAATTTAGCTGGGGTTGGTTTTAATGGTTTAGGATTAGATCAAGGTGGAGCCGCCAAGGAAGGAGAACTTCTAACATTTAATGGAAAATCTTATAAGAATTCTCATATTTTACAATTTAAAACTCTATCCGATAAAGCAGAGAATAGTGGTATTTGTGCCGTTAGCTACGTAAAGATTTCTCCTTATTCATATTTATTTAAAACAATAGATAATGATTTAGATGAAAACGATGCTGATGCTAATAATAAAACATTTGATACTAAAAAAGATAAAGATAAAGTATTTACCGCTACCGCCTACAGTTCTGACAAACAAATTGTTCAACCGGTTACTGGCTATTTCTGGGAATGGAAGTTTGGTCTTAGTGACCCGTCTGTAGCCTCTATCGGCACCGCTACAAATTTAGGGGTCAATAAGGTTTTGATTTCAGCAAAGTCCGATATGGTTGATGCCGAAACAGAATTGTCGGCAACGGTTAGTATGGATAGATTCTTAAACTCTTCTTCGTCTATCGACCCTGGTTGCGTTTGTTCTGATGCTACTTGTTCCAGTAATTGTCATAATTATTTTTCCGCCGGTGATAATTTTGTCGGTAAAAGTAATATTTATGTATTGATTTGTGATAATCCTTGGCCACCTATTAAAATAGATGGGACTTGGTCTCCTTGGTTCGATAATTGTGATGGAGCGATTGGGGCGTGTTCTAATTTTAATTATAAATTTTATTATTGTCGCGATGCTGGGAAACCGGGGACGTTTGATGATTTACCAGTTATTGACCAGTCGGTCATTAGGGGCCAAAGCCCTATTTTAGCTTGTAGTTCTGACAACTCTGCTTGTTCATCTCAAAACGCAGTCTGTGGTGCGGACCGCAATGGCGACGGTTCTCCTGATGGCATTTGTATTTGGAACGTCTTAAAAGAATTATTTTTCTTTGGTCAAGAAAATGTTCAAGATGCTGAGATAACTAATGCTATAGATAAAAAAACCGGTGGCGCCATAACTTTGCAATGGAAGACTTCAAATTTGTTACCACTCTCTTATAAAATATATTATGGCGAGAGCGGCAAGGCGATGAGTATGTCTAAAGAAATAAAACAAGATGTTACTTCTTGTTCTCTCTCTGGAAGTGAATATCTCTGTCACGCCGATATAAATAGTTTAAAAAATGGTCAGGCCTACACCTTTAGAGTTTCTGTTTTATCCACTGATAGAATAGAGAGCACACTAAGCAATGAAAGAGCGATTACTCCAACCGATGCGACAGCACCTACGGTGCCGTCTGAGTTTAATGTTGTGAGTAATGATGCCTCCACTATTAAATTTACTTGGAAGTTAAATAGCGATGATACTGTTTTTTATAGATTGTATCGTGGTACTAAGTCAGGGCTTTATGGCGAATCCTTTGATTCTGCCAGTGGTGGTTTTTCTTTGATATTAAATAAATCAAAGTTAACTTTAGGAAATAATTATTTTGCCATTACGGCACTTGATAAATATAATAATGAAAGTGCTAAATCGGAAGAGAAAATTTTTGCAAAATAATTTTTTATAATTGACTAGAGATTAAAAATAAAATTTATGAGAAAGAACAAAAGCCTGATTAGGTTTACGCTGTTTTTTGCGCTCAGCTTTTTATCAATTTATTTGATAAAAACTGCGTCAGCTCAAACTAACCCCAACCAAATTATAGATAGGCAAACAGACGACGCTATTGGTGTTCGTGTTGTTCCTAACTATAATCATTTTAGTATTTATCGTTGGTACGAGAGTCAAGGCTTCAAGGGGTCCCCTCAAGCTTTAACTGTCGACGGGTATGAAGCGTTAAGAGATGGTCGCACGGTTTATGTAAATGCCGCTAATGTTGATATTTCATCCAAGACTATTTATACCAATATTTATTTAATTTCTTATAACCAAGACCCTAATGTTAAGACGGTTGATATTTTAGGACAAATTGTTTCTCATTGGAAATTTAATGACAACTTGCCAAAAGAAGAATCAACTTGTTCAATCGCGGCTGTTAAATGTGAAAAAGACTCAGAATGCCCTTCAACTCAAAGTTGTTCCACAATTACTGGCGCCTGCGCCTTAAAAGAAGTAAAAAATTGTGTTGTGGATTCTGATTGTCCCGCTAATTTTTTCTGTGATAGTTTAAAGGCTAAAGTCGTTCGTGATTCTAAAAGAATCGGTAAATTAGAAGAAATGCGTGAGGCGCTAGCAAAGTATCGGACAGTTAATGGCACTTATCCTTTGTTATCGGCGGGAACTTATTTACCGGGTAAAACAACTTCTCTTTGGCCAAGTTGGAATGAAGTTTTAATGCCGGCCTTGGCGATTAAGCAGGGGATGACTGACCCAATTAATAGACTTGGTCTCTGCCCCGATTTCGATTCTAAAACCTGCTGGGATAAAGATAATAAAAAATTTGTTTATGAGGCCGCTTCTGCGTCTTTGCAATTACCAAAGGATAGTTACGCTTTAGTTTACGGGACTAATGATGCTGGTTCAGAATATAATCTTTGCGCTGTTTTAGAGAGTCGTGATAGCTTTAATTCTAATTTAGGTTATCATTTCTCTCCCAACGATCCTAATTCTAGTGAATGTGTTACCGCCACTGGAATTTTGGCATCCGGAAATGTTTCTAATACCGCACCAAAAATTATTGAAATGCAACTCAAGGGTTGGACGGGTAGAGAATATAATGGTTTTGTAAAAGCGATGGATGCGGAGAAAGACCCTTTGACTTGGACGATGGAGCCAGTTACTACTAATTGGCCTAATTGGCTTGGCGCTCCTCCAATAATAAAAGGCACCAGCGACGCAAACCAGAAAAAAATATTCGCCGATAAGGCGGGAGACGCGGGTACGTATGCCATTAAGTTAACAGTAGCTGACAATAAAGGCTTAAGCACTTCCACGACAACTAACATAGAAATAATTCCAGCGTCTTCTTTCGCTCAAGCGGATAATTATGTTTATAATTTAGACCCTATTTATCCATTCAGCTATACGTTATATGTTGCTGGTAGCACGGGCAAGCCAAGTTATTCCGTTAGCGGTGGTCCAGATATTTTACGAATGCCTAACATCATAAAAACAGAAACTGCAGATGGCGTTAATCGTTTAAAGGTAACTTATAGTGGGGTAATCTCAACCTCTACCAAGTTTTTAGAGGACGCCAGCACAACTTATAGCTTAGTTGTAGATGGTAAAGCGGCTAATAATTTTAGTATCAATATTAAAGTTGATAAACCGTTAATGGATTTTAATTGTTCAACTCAGTCAAGAACGGGGGCGTCATATAATTGTCTACTTGGCTCTACTAAACAAGGCAATCATACTTTAACTTATTCTAGTTTAAATACTTTACCGGTTGGCTTAGCTGTTGTTGCTGACATAGAGCATCCAGAAAATATTTATTTAACCGGGACGACAACTGTTGCTAAAGTTAATCAAGAAATTAAAATTAAGGCAGTAAATGAATATGGAACCGAAAATACTAAAAGTTTTGTTTTAAATGTTAATACTTATTGCGGCGATGGTCTAAAACAAGCGCC
>JBBQHF010000007.1:0-41673 GCA_038323715.1 Patescibacteria group bacterium | reverse complement strand
CGTTCGGCGGCTAGAATTCGCAATATTGGTTGGCGGATTGACTATTTTTGTGTATCCGATAAACTTAAGAAATACTTAAAAAAAGCCGATATTTTAGATAAACAGCTTGGTTCTGACCATGCTCCAGTGATATTGGAGATTAACTAAATCTTTATATGTACAATCATCAAGAAATAGAAAAAAAATGGCAAAATAATTGGCGGGTTAATAATTTATATTTAACCGGACAAGATGCTGATAAACCAAAATACTATATTTTGGATATGTTTCCTTATCCATCAGGGGCAGGCTTACACGTGGGGCATCCTAAAGGTTATATTGCGACAGATATTTTAGCTCGTATGAGAAAAATGCAAGGGTATAATGTTTTGCACCCGATGGGTTTTGATGCTTTTGGTTTGCCGGCCGAAAATTATGCGCTTAAAAATAAAGTTAATCCTAAGATATCAGTTGCCGAAAGCATCGCTCATTTTAAGAATCAATTGGAAATATTAGGATTTTCTTATGACTGGAGCCGGGAGGTAAACACGACTGACCCCAATTATTATAAATGGACGCAATGGATATTTTTAAAGATGTGGGAAAAAGGTTTAGCCTTTGAATCAAATGAGCCGATTAATTGGTGCCCATCTTGTAAAACAGGTTTAGCTAATGAAGATTTGGAAGATGGTAAATGCGAGCGTTGTGGTAGTGAAGTTGAGCAAAAGCCAATCCGCCAATGGGTTTTAAAAATTACCGAGTATGCTGACCGTTTGCTTAATGACTTGGATAAATTAGTTGATTGGGAGGAATCAATTAAAGAGATGCAAAGAAATTGGATAGGGAGAAGCGAAGGCGCTGAAGCAGTATTTAACCTGGCGGATACGAAAGAAAAAGTAACCGTTTTTACTACTAGAATTGATACTATATTAGGTTGTACTTATTTAGTTATTGCTCCTGAAAATACATTGGTTGCCAGTCTTAAAGATAAGATAGAAAATTGGGCTGAAGTAGAGTCTTATATTACGTCTTTAAAAAATATTACCGAAATTGAAAGAACAAGCGCTAGTAAAGAAAAGACGGGGGTAAAATTAAAAGGGATTAAAGCAATCAATCCTTTTAATGGTGAAGAAGTCGAAGTTTTTATTGCTGATTATGTTTTGAATTCATATGGAACTGGCGCGGTTATGGCTGTGCCCGCTCACGATGAAAGAGATTACGAATTTGCGAAAAAATTTGGGTTAAGGATTAAGTCGGTTGTCTCTATCAATGGTCAAATTCCTTTTGAAGGGAAGGCTGCTTTTACCGATGATGGAACTTTATTTAATTCTGGAGAATTTGATGGCCTAGCGTCTGGCGAAGCACGCCGAATAATGACTAATTGGTTAGAAGAAAATAAATTAGGAAAGCGGAAAATTAATTATCGTTTGAAGGATTGGGTTTTCTCGCGTCAACGTTATTGGGGCGAGCCAATACCGCTTATTCATTGTGAAAAATGTGGCGTTGTGGCTGTCCCCGAGGAAGAATTGCCGCTTAAGCTGCCAGATGTTGAGAGCTACGAACCGACAGGCACTGGCGAATCCCCTCTAGCCTCGATTTCTGATTGGGTAAATACTAAGTGTCCTAAATGTGGGGGCGAGGCAAAACGTGAAACAAATACTATGCCTCAATGGGCCGGTTCCTGCTGGTATTATTTACGTTATATAGATCCTAAAAATGATAAAGCACTAGTTGATTCTAACTTGGAAAAATATTGGTCACCGGTTGATTTCTATGTCGGTGGCGCTGAACACGCTACGCGCCATCTTATCTATGCTCGTTTTTGGCATAAATTTTTATTTGATATCGGAGCGGTTAGCCATGATGAGCCGTTTACTAAATTAAAAAACGTCGGCTTAATAATGGGAGAAGATGGCAGAAAAATGAGCAAACGTTGGGGGAATGTTGTTAATCCTGATGATGTTGTTCATGCGTCAGGGGCTGACTCGATGAGGGTTTACGAAATGTTTATGGGGCCCTTTGAACAGGCCTGTAGCTGGAATACCAGTGGTGTTATTGGAGCCAGAAAATTTTTAGAAAAAATATTATCTTTTGCGGAAGTAAAAAATTATCAAGAGAACAAAAAAATAATTTCTTTACTTCATAAAACCATTAAGAAAGTAACCGAGGATATCGAGTCTTTCCATTTGAATACGGCTGTGTCAGCCATGATGATTTTAGCTAACGCTATTTATGATTATAGAATCAAAGAAAATGCTTCGCCGATTACTCAATCAGATTTTTTAGATTTCATTAAGATTTTAGCGCCTTTTGCTCCCCATTTAGCGGAAGAAATTTGGGAGCAATCGGGTAACCAGGAAAGTATTTTTGTTTCTCTGTGGCCCCAATATGACAAAGATTTAATTAAAGACGAAAATATTAATTTAGTTATTCAGGTCAACGGGAAATTAAGAGCCTCTTTAGAAGTTGCGGCAGAGATTAATGCCGACGAAGCCTTTGCGCTTGCTTCCCAAAATGATAATGTCAAGAAATGGCTTGATAATCAGGAGGTAGTAAAGAAAATATTTGTACCAGGAAAATTACTTAACATTGTTGTTAAATAAATAACCGCAGCCTTATAATTGACTGGCTGTTCATAATATAGATATGGAGGATTTATTAAAAAAAACTAGAGAGATATGTCAGATTTTTGACATCAAGCCATCTCGTTCTAAAGGCCAGAACTTTTTAATTAATGAAAAAATATACGACGATATTGTCAAAGCGGCTGAAGTGGATTTTAGTGATGAGGTTTTAGAGGTTGGCCCTGGTCTCGGGTTTTTAACTGTTCGTTTAGCGGAAAAAGCTAAACGAGTTTTAGCCGTGGAGCTTGATGATCAACTAGCCGATTATTTAACGGTCGGATTTGAAGCGCGCGATGATAAAAAAGTTACTGTGATTAATGAAGATATTTTAAAATTCAATTTTGGTGCCGAGTTTAAGGATAAATATAAGGTAGTGGCGAATTTGCCTTACAACATAACTTCAATGTTCTTGCGCATTGCTTTATCGGGGGTACATAAACCGGGATTAATGGTTTTGATGTTGCAGAAAGAAGTAGCTGAGCGCATAGTCGCTCAGGCCTCAGAGATGAGCTTACTGGCAATTTCTATCCAGTATTATGCTGAAGCTGAAATTGTGAGATATGTGTTGGCTGGTAATTTTTGGCCAGAGCCTAAAGTTGATAGCGCGGTCATTAAAATTAGATTAAGGGAGGGGGAGTATAGTCAAGAAAAAGACAAAATATTTTTTCGTTTAGTTAAGGCCGGATTCAGTGCCAAACGTAAAATGTTAAAAAATAATTTAGCTGGCGGGCTTAGAATTGACCCAAAAGTTATTGCGCATACTTTGGAAAAAAATAATTTAAATTTTAAAACTAGAGCCGAGGATTTAAGCTTGGAAGATTGGCATAAATTATTTGCGGACTTAAGTTCGTTTATGGTATAATAAAATCAACTTTATCGTTTTAAAAATGAGGTGATTTCTTTTATGCCATCAAACCATAATTTAAATAAAGATTCTTCAGATTACGGTTTTAAAAATATGCCTCAGCCACAAAAGACGGCCGTTATTGCATTGTCTGTTCTTGGCGTTGGTATTATATTTTTTGGTGCTTTGCAATTTAGAGAAAGGGTAGTCGGGCCGTTTAATCCTAAGAACGGAAAATTGCCAAGTACGGTCGCTTCTTTTGATTTAATGAATATTGATACTGATAAAGATGGCTTGTCTGATTATGATGAAGCCAATGTTTATCATACTTCTCGTTATCTGCCAGATACCGATAGTGATGGTATTTCTGATGGTGAAGAAGTTAATAATGGGACTGACCCTAATTGCGCTATTGGTAAAATTTGCTCAGGCGAAATCGATTTTAGTGCTAGCGTTGGTGTTGATAATTTAAGCACGACTAGTTCTTCAACGGTTGCTGGAACAGATGGTTTAGGAGCAATTACTATTTCTAGCCAAACAAGCGAAACCGATTTACAAAATACTTTAGCCGGGCAAGTTGATGCTCCCACTTTGAGAAAGATACTTTTAGAGAGTGGAGCAGATAAGGAAACCCTGGATAAGATAAGTGACGAAGATCTTTTAAAGAGCTATCAGGAAGTTTTAAATAAATAAAATGAATAACAAAATGAAGTCTTCTTTCCCCCAAAAGAAGAAGCATCTCTACTCGAGCAAGAAAATTGTAATTTTTTTGCTGTTTTTTATTCTTCTGTCTTCAGCCGTCTTGGCTCCGATAAGACCAGTTAAAGCGCAAATGGCGGTGACCGATATCCCTAAGTTGATTTGGGATAAGGTTACGGAAACCGCAAAAAAGCTTTGGCAAAAAGGCGGGTCTCTCGCTTTTCAGCAAACACTCAGAACCGCTCTCAATAAAATGGCCTATGATACCGCCAATTGGGTCGGGTCTGGTAAAGAAGGGCAAAAACCATTATTTGTTACTCAGGGTTGGGGTGATTATATGACTCAAGTTGGAGATGAGGCCGCGGGGACTTTTTTAGAAAATTTTGCTTCTAACTTATCTAACAGTAATTCACCGGAGCAGTGCGAAAGAGAGCATCAAACTTGCGTAGATAATTGTAAGTCAAGTGATGGCATGGTTGCCGATGATGCCTCGTGCGATACAAAATGCATGGATAAATGGCAGTCTTGTGATGTTAAAGCGGCTAAGAGTAGTTCTTCTGGTCTAACTTTTAATTTTTGCCAGCCATCTTCTTTGGAGGCCAAGCTTAAAATTGGTTTAGGCTTATCTCAAATGCAAAATCCCGGTAGCCCTAATTGTACGGCTTCTAAAATGATTGAAAATTGGGGGGATGCGGCTGCTAAATATAAAGATTTTCAGGATCCTCAGTTTTTGGAAAAGATGTCTAATATTTTACAGCCAGAATCTAATGATTTGGGAATTTACTGGTCGGCGAGTACCGACATGAGTAATAAAAAAATTCAAGGAGAGGCAGTTGCTAAGACTACCTTATTAGGTAAGGGTGGTTGGCTAGACCCAATAAAAATTGACGGGAAAGCAATTTCTCTCCCTAATCAAGCACAGTTACAAGTAGAAGGAGAATATGAAAAGTATGCTAGTAACTTCGGTAAATATACCGGAGATGCTTTTGTAGATGCTGCTAACATGTTCTTAAGTCAATTAGCAATTACTTCTTTTAATACGTTAATGCAGAAGATTGGAAGTAAAAATCCGGCGACTGCGGATGTTTCTAGCGGCAGCGGAGAAGGTGACCCGACTACTGGTGGGGGGGAGATACCTTTGAAGGCAATTACTACCAAATTAATCCAATCTACCTTTGATTCTGGAAAATATGACGTTTTGTCAGAGTTGGCAGTTTGCACAGATAAAAACAACCCTGGTCCTACTGATTGTGTCATTGATAGTAAATTTATGCAGGCCATTGCTGAGCAAAAGACGGTCGCAGAGGCAATACAAGAAGGTTATCTGCACGGTAGTTGGCGGTTTGATTTAGATGGTCAAGGTACTAACAGCTATTCTTATAGAAATATTTCTATTTTAAGAACACACCGTATTTTACCAGTCAATTGGGAATTAGCTTTTGAAAAACTAAACAACTTTCAAAATTTAGCCAATCAGGATCCCACCAAATATAAAGCTAAGAGTGCGACTTTAATGGACATGATGTCTTGTTTTGATCCTTACGATGATTATGCTGAATTTAGTGCTGAATTTGATGCTCAAGATCAAGCCTGGTGCACTGGATTAGTTGACCCCAATTGGGTTTTGAAAGCTCCTCTTGGTTATTGTAAAAAAGAGGGGGTTAGTTCTAGAATTCTTAGTACTAATATTACTCCTGCTCAAAAAGCTAGTTTCGGTAATCCCTATATTGCTAGTGAAGTTTCAGTAGTTAGGGCCGAAAATTATTGTGCTGATGCTCAAACTTGCATTAGGGAAAATAAAAATGGGACATGCGATTCTTACGGTTATTGTAATGAAGAAAAGCGTACCTGGAGTTTTAATAGTGATACTTGTGAGCCAATTAGTAATACTTGCCAATCTTTTATTAAACCTACTTCCGGTCAGAAAATAGCTTATTTAGAAAATACCTTAGATTATGGAACCTGTAATCAAAGTAATGCCGGCTGTAAGCAGTATTCTTATTCAGGCTCTTATGACACTTTAAATGGAGTGGCGGTTTGGAATGGTTCTAGACAAATATATTTAAATCAAAATGCTAAAGATTGTTCCTCTAAAGATGAGGGTTGTTCTGAGTTTGTTAGAATAAAACCAACTTGGGGAGCTAATTTAGTCATGAATTCTGATTTTGTAAATGATAATGTTGGCGCTTCATCAACTGGTGCTTTCTTAAATGATTGGCCAATCTCTTCTACGGGAGCAACTCAGGCCTACATCGTTAATTCGGCCGTTGAGCCCGGAGGAATGGTGGGCAAAGCTTTAAAATTGTCTGTCTCTGGCGGCAATGTGCAAGTTGTTTCCGATTATAACAACTCTTTATTGCCTGACAATTTAGAATTAGTTGCTGGTCAAGCTTATACCTTAAGTGCTGATGTATATTTGACGACTGGCAGTAAGGTTAGAGCGGTTATTGGTGAAGAATTAACAGGGACATTTTATGACACGACGATTGCTGGTTCCTGGACTCATATTAGTGTCACTAGAAAAGCGGGTAATGACTTTAGCCAGCCTAAATTTAGTATTATTGCCTATGGCAATGGTGGGCAAGCGCTGATGTATGTTAAAAATATTAAATTTGAAATGGCCGATTGGGATACTGGCTACACCGCTTATTCTGCTAAAAAAGTTTATCAAAAATTATTGCCTCAATATTTAGAAAGTGCTTGTTATGTTGGCGATGGTTCTGATTCTAATTATAAATTAAAAAATGATGCTCCGGCAAAATGTTCTAATTATGCTAAGAAGTGCGGACAGAACGAAGTTGGTTGTGAATTATATACCTCAACTAAAAATAAATTTGCTATCCCCGCTAAAACATCAAGTACGGATTATTGTTCAAGTCAGTGTCTAGGATATGATGTTTATGTAGCGCGTGAAACTTATTTTAATTCTCCTCAAGCCGAGAATATGATTCCAAGTACAGCGGCTACTTGTAGTTCTGAGGCAGCTGGTTGTAACGAGTTTACTAATCTTGATGATTTAAGTTCAGGCGGAGAAAACAAAGAATATTATTCTGCTTTAAAACACTGCGTTAAGCCAAGCCAAGCCACTTGTGGAAGTTTCTACGCTTGGGAGGGAACGGTTAGCGGTTACCAATTAAGATTATATAGTTTACAAAAAGAGGTTAACGGCGCTCCGTCTGTTGTTTCTAACGATAGCCTGCTGTGTAACGCCGATATCTACAATGCTCCGATAGATAGCGTTAACTATAATCCTGACTGTCAGGAATTATATGGCACTAATGGAGAAATCTTCTATCATTTAAATTCCAGATTAATTACTTGCTCCGATTCTTGTCGCGCTTATCGTATTACTGAAAAGAATTATGATGTCCGTGTTGCTCAAGGGGCATGTACAGGACCTGATAAAAACTGGGACACTAATGAGGGTGCTTGCGTAGTTTGTATTAATGGAGGAACTTGGAGCACAACTCAAAAAGCTTGTGTCTATCAAGGAATTCCAGGAGAAGGTAAGACTTGTAGTGCTAGTGAAAATGGTTGCCGTGAATATAATGGTAATGAGGGAAACAATGTTCGTTTGGCTGCTTCTTATAATTTTGAGACCCCATCTTCAATTTGGACTTCAAATTGTACTGGGGGTATAAGCTTAGCCCCGATTTCTAATAATAAAGATGGGCATTCCTTATTCTACAATAATAGTGTTAATAATTGTTCAGAAATTGGTAGCCAAAGCCATAATTTAGCCAAGAGCATGCCGCTAATAAAGAAAATAATGGCGGGTGACAATATCGCTGCACAGTTAAATGTTGGTGGTTCGGTTAAAAGTGGAAATTCTTATAGCATCAAGTTCTTAGCCAGTTCTCCTAGAGGAGCTGAGGTTAAGTTTTATTTCTATAATAAAGATACTAAAGAAAAAGCTGAATTCAATGGCGCCGTTCCAATTAAAATTGCCGGTGGCGGTGCTTGGCAAGTTTACTCAGTGAATCTTGATAATTTAAATCATAATATTATTCCGGAAGAAATTTTAGCCATTACCGGTAATGATGATTTTTATCTTGATAATTTTGTCTTAACCGAAATTACCGACCGTTATTATTTGATGCAAAAGACAAGTAAAATACCGGACATTTGTTATTATGATAATTATCATGTCTACCAGGGTGGCGACTATAATTTAGGTTGTACGGCTTATGCTGATAGAGCGGGAGTTGCTCATAACTTACGATCGTTTTCCAGTCTTTGTGATCAGGCCTCAGTCGGATGTGAACAAGTTATCAGTACCCAAAACTATAGTCCTTATGGCGAGGGAATCTGGGGGGATGCTAATAAAAATGGTAAATGTGATGTTGATGAAGTAGATTGTGTTAAGGTGGAAGGCGATAGTGCCTTGTATCTTGTTTATGACCAATCAAAACAATGTAACAGTGCTGACTTAGGTTGTAGTATGCTCGGGCAAGGCAAACAGACTGGTGGAAATATTCTTTGGTCCGATGTTTTCAAAAAGAATAATCCTAATACATATGACACAATAATTTGTGGGGCCGATGGTCTTGGTTGTGAGGAATGGAAAAATTCTGACAATGGCGGTTTAAGTTATTTCCGTGATCCAGGGGACAATGTTTGTGTCTATCGCAATAACACTATTCAAAGCAATGGGCAGAAGGCTTGGTATAAGATGGCTGTTAAACGTTGCGACGCTAACTCGGATGGTAAAATAGCCGGCACCGAAAAAACGGCCGCCATTTGTGCGAGCGATAATACTTGTAATGGCAAATCTTGTATTATTGATAATAATGATTATCCGTGTGATGTTTCTTATTTAGAAACTATCGGTTTTGGTGGCGATGGTAATCGCGTTCCTGTCCCAAGTAAAGAAGCTGGTTTGTGTGATGCTAAATTTTCAAGTTGTCGTGAATATATTGACCCGGTCAGTAAGTTTAATCCCGATTTAGTTAGTACGGGTACGAGTACGATTGCTTTAAAGCGTAATAAGCTTTATGTGCTAGCGGCCGCGGTTAATGCTACTGGGGTTGCCTCTAATGCCACTTTAAATTTTATTGGTGACGTTAGACCGTTTATGATTGATAATACTTTTGGAACCACAACTAAAAATATCACCGTTGGCGGGAGCGTAAAAAATGCCATTTTCAATTCTTTAGAAAATTATTCGGTTACCTTTGCTGGCACCAAGCCCGAAGTTAGAGAACTAGTGGTTGAATATCAGTTATCAAGTCAATTAGACAAAGGCAGCTGTAATGGCGTCGTCGATTTTGCAAATGGTTGTATATTATTTAATGAAAGAATAATTACTGGAGCCAGTGGCTATTCTAATTTGAGCGGCGCTTTTGATTCTTACGCCAGCCCAGAAAAGTCCGCCCCAGTTAAATGTGATTCTAAAGTTGCGGGTTCTTGCGTCGCCAATCAATTAATCAAAGTAAGACCGGACAGAGTTTGCGCTGGGTGGTTAGATTGTGTCACCTACGCCATTGACCCCGCTACTAATTCAGAGATTTGTTATTCTTTAAAACAATGTAATAGTTTAGATGATGGCGGAGAATGTAATAATTTTGTGGCTTCTCCAGGCACACCTAAATTTGATAATGCGACTGGTTATTCTTTCTTGGGCCAATATAATATTGGTAATATGAAAGAGGTTGGTTTAAATAGCGAGGCTCATTATGATTTTGAAGAGTTAATTCCTTCTTTATCATGTGCCCGTATCACTACTGATGCTGATAAAACCTGTACTTTTGATGGCAATGTTGTGAAGTATTTAATTATCCGCGAACCAGATAAGTCAAAAGGTAAGGCGGATTATCCATCTTCGGGTAAGAGTTATTTAAGAGTCCCAGCCGCTTATAGTGTTTCTCCTCAAGCAGAAGGCGCCTGGATAAATTTATCACCAAACCAAGATTATTATTTGAACTTCTTGTTGAACACTAAGAATGCTGGCACGCCAGCTAAAGTCATGATTGAGGTTAAGGGGGTAGCAACCCAAAAAGAGTTTACGGTTTCTAGTCCTAACGGTTGGTCAAGACAAATTAATAAATTTAATTCTGGTAATGGATTTGGAGGGACGGTTCAAGTAAGAATATATTTGCGCTCTAGCGATAATTCCAAGGCGGGAGAAGTATATTTTGATGATATTAATATTGAGCCGGTACTACAAATAAGTGATAATCAGTTTGTCGCGCGTGAGTGTCGTTTATATCCAACCGTTGGCAGCTTAAGTTGTAAGAACCAGAATAAGAATGTTATTAAGGATGGTTTAGAAGGTTATTGTTTGCAGTATGATAAAAATAATCCGACTGTTTGCGTTACTTGGTATCCGGCCGATAGAGTAAGCTCCTCTGTTTTAGGCAGTCAGAGTTTAGGTTATTCAGGTCCGACTAGTTTAAGCTATTGTACTAACGTTGATGCTAGTGTTTTATTTGCTAAAAAAGCAGTTACTAAATTAATATTTAATACTCAGGACAAAAATGCCAATTGGGTTGTGGCGGGGTCTCAAACTCCTTGTAGTATCAATCCAAGCAGTACTGACCCGCTTCTTCCTTATGACCCCAATTGTGAAGATCATACTGGAACTGGCGGGCTTACTAACGTAAATTCTGATTGGTGTGGTGGTTTAGTCAAGGATTATGCTGCACAATATTGTGGCGATGCGGTAAATTATAACGCTGTTTTAGTTAATGATAAACAGAGCTGGAATAATGAATTTGTTTATTGCGTACCTGATGAGAAATCCCCAAACTTCTTGTTTGGAGTTGGCCCTTGGACTAACGCGGCGGTCGCTTTGCCTCATGCTAGTTCATTAGAGAATAGCGAGGGTTGTGATACTACTCAGTTTTATGCTGCCGCTTGGTTTAGAATTAGCGGAACCTATAGTAACGGAACGGTCTTTGTTACTCAGCCACCGTCTCGTTGTGATGATGAGGCGGCGGGGCAATGTGAACCAATAAATGAAGGCACGAATGCTGACCCACCGATTAGAGTTTTTGATAATTCTCATCCCGCAGTTGATGAACAAGGTTTGCAATATTTGTCAGCCAACTCTGGTGATAGGGATAAGGTTTTCAATTTTACGTGTAATAATTTTGCTCAAGTAGTATCCGGTAATGGTGATAACAAGGCCTGGGCAGTTAGAACTGGAATAACTTCTGATCCAAAATGGGCGTTTAATACCCCGCCATTTTTTGAGAATACTCCTGGGGTTGGTGTTGGGAATCTTAAATTATATGGTCGCCAGAGAAATGGTGTGCCATTTGGCGCCTCAGTTTTTGATGAAGAATACGATTTACTCAATAGCGGCCCGGTTTATTTACAGAATCAATATTATATTAAAGATAAGGCAATTGTTTTTGGCGGTCGCCCTTATGATTGCTCAGGCACTTCTTGTATGAATGTTGGCTACTGTAGTGATAACCCGAACGTTATGTGTTTATTCTTGCCAAAGAATTACAAGGCTACATGCTCAACTCCAAGCAGTTGCGTAATCACTTACTCTATCGGTGATAATGATGCTGAATATGTAAACAAGAAAACTTGTTCTGATGGTGGCTTTGGAGTTTGTCGTCCTTTGTGGAACTCAACTAATAGTTTTTCTGCTAGCGGTGTGTTGAAAAATATTTTCTTGCAGTCATATGGCACCTTTAAATATTCGGCTGGAGCTTATATCCCTGATTCTCAAGGCTGGAATGTTCCTGGCCAAGTTAGCGTTCCTACCGTTACTAACCCGGTCTTAAAGTTATCTGGACAAAATACGGGGATGCAAGTTAAGTCTAGTGGTATTTATAGTCTTGAATTTAATACGACGGTTGATCCAGAGCAACAGCCGCTTAAGATGATTTATATTGATTGGGGCGATGGTGGCGTTTTACCTAATGCCCAAGCAATTACCGGACAAGACCATAAACCAGATACTAATAATCCACACGTTTTCTATCATTATTATGATAAGGCGTACGGCGCTATGAGTGCTAAGATAAAAATCAAGATTTGGGATAATTGGGATAATACCAGCAACTAGCTTTGCTTATGGCTAAGAATAAGATGACATCAGCTTCGCCCGATGGGTTTAATGAACAATTTGACAGTCGTTTGCTAAATGCTGGAGCTAGTAAAAATAGCTCAGAAAAAGCAGGAGCATTAAATGAGGCAAAACGCCAAGGTCCTGAAAGCGCAGCGGGTGCGCCAGAAGATCCGCAAACTTTAAGAGAAGCGACTATTGCTCAGAAAAGAGAAAATGCTAAAAAAGAAGAAGAGGAGGAAAAGAAGGGCGGTGGACTAGCGGCGAAAGCGGCGGCCCCGATGCGTAAGGGAACCAGTAAACTTTTACAAGATGCTTGGATAAATCTTATTCCGAGTTGGGGCTTAACCTTAATTTGGATTAATATACATGTTTTTTTAAGATTAGTTTTGGGTAAAAATTTATTTTGTAAGCTGGGGGATGAATGGTTGGATGGCAAATTTGGTGGACCAAACCCGGCTAAAGAAGCTGTGCTGGGTAAGGCCGGCAGTAAAATGACGGAAAAAGTTAATGGATGTGCTAATATAGGAGAGAGTATGGTTTTGGTTGTTTTAGATTTAGTCCTTTTATTAGCTATCATGGCTATTATTGCGACCATCGCTGCTTTATTACAGGTATTTGAAAATCCGATGAAAGCCCTTGGTTTAGCATTCGGGTTCATTTGGGATGTTACTGCTAACGCGATTGAAAGTTTAATTTCAAGCTGATAAATTAAATATGAAAATCAAAAAAATAATTAAGTTAAATAAAAAATCAGGCACGTTGCTGTTGGTCATTATTGCAACCGCAGCTGCTATATTTTTATTACCGCAATCGGTCGCTCTAGCCGCTGATGGTTCTGGGACTGGTTGGGTAACTTGGTTAATTGGGGGTATTGCTCAGGGGATTGCCTCTGTTTTAGGCTGGATACTCACAATTTTGATGTCAGTTTTAATTTATGTTGCTCAGTATAATAGTTTTATTAAATCGGCGGCAGTAGTTAATGGTTGGGTGATAGCGAGAGATGTCGCTAATATGTTTTTTGTTATTATTCTTTTAGTGATTGCGTTTGCAACAATTTTAAGAATAGAAAGTTATAGTTATAAGAAGTGGTTACCGAAATTAATTTTGATGGCCATTCTGATTAATTTTTCTAAAACTATTTGCGGATTATTGATTGATTTGTCTCAAGTTATCATGTTAACTTTTGTTAATGCTTTTAAAGATGTTGCCGGTGGAAGCATGGTGGAAATGCTGGGAATCACAAAATGGCAAAGTTTAGATGGGATTAAAGAAGTCGGTGGCTGGTCTGTCGCGTCTGCTTATGTCTTATCGGTTATTTACGTTATTATTGCGCTAACAACCGTTGCGGCCATGGTGGGCATGTTAATTATGCGCATTGTGATGATTTGGGTTTATGTTGTTTTGTCTCCATTTGCTTATTTGCTTTCCGCTTTTCCTGGAGGCGCTAAATATTCTTCACAGTGGTGGAGCGAATTTATTAAAAATTTAATTGTGGGGCCAGTCTTAGCTTTTTTTATTTGGCTTTCATTTACCTCACTTGTTAGTTTTCAAGATTCTGGGAAATATGATGTAGTGGACGGATTTAAAGGAAAAGATATTACTTGTGATGTCGGTACAGATGGCGAATGTAAATATGGAACATCCGACTTAATGGTTAAATTTATTATTGCCATTGCTATGCTTTTGGGTGGTATGAAAATCGCTCAAGAAATTGGCGGTGCGGCTGCGGGAGTTGCTGGGAAGATATCCAGTAAGGGAAATATGATGGCGCTTGGTGCGGGGGCGGCTAGTGCTAGATGGATTGGTAGACAAGCGGGCGATTTACGTGATATTGCTAGTGAAAAAATGGGAGTAGATTTAAATGTTGCCGATGGTTATAAGAGATATAAAGAGCAAGTTGCCGGTAATCGTGCTTTAAGAAAAACTAGAATCTACGATAATGCTTTAAAGGGCGCTGAAGAAGGAAAAACTTGGGTTGGAAGAAAGGCGGCCTTGCTTTCCACTGGAGATGTTGGTTGGCAAAATATTGTTGATGGCAAATTCTTTAAGGGTTCTCGTAATGTCAGAAATAAGGCGACGGCAGATATTAAAACAAAATCAGAGGCCCAAGGGGTACTTAATGATGAAATTGAGAATCTTCAAAATACGGACGTCATTACTAAAAATGAAAAGTACGGCATGCAACAAAATGTTAAGAATATTGATGCTGGCTTAGCGGCTTTATCTAGTGACAAAGATGCGATTGTTAAGGATGCAAGCTACAAAGATTTAGAGAAAAAGGAAAAGAATTTTTCTATTACCGAGGCGGAAGAAAAACAATTGGCTCAAAAACGGGATGATGTTAGTAAGATTGATGCTAATATTGCTAAAAAGCAAGGGCAGAAAGATGAGATTAATGACAAAATTAGCAAGGCGACCGTTGTTAATAATATTCAAGAAAAGAATGACAAGATAGTTGATAATGCACAAACGATAGCTGAAAAACAAGAAGCCTCTAAAGATATTGGCAAGGAGATTGCCAAGCTTACCAAGGTATTACAAAAAAATAAATTATCAGAAATACAAACTTCCAGAGCTTCTGTTAACGCCAAAATTGAAGGCGAGGCTTCCAAAAAACTCGCTAATATTAATAACTCTGATCAATTGGTTAGTATTTTTCATGAAGCAGTTGAGTCACAGGATAAGGGTTTGATGATGGCTACTTATAAAAAATTAGCTAAACAAGGAAATTATAATGATTTGCATAGAGATTTAAAACTGGGGACTGGGTATGAAGGCATGGTCGGTATGTCTGAATTTTTAGAGAAAGAGGGCGGCATGTCGCAGCAAGATGCTCGTGGAACAGTGGCTGATGTCGGAGAAATTGCTAAGTCTGTTAAACATTACGAAGCTTTTGGGACGATGTCTATGGATAAAGCTGGACAATGGCAAGTATCAACCCAAGATGAGCAAGAGGCGGCCATATTTTCTGAGAAAGCTAAGGTTCAAGTTCAAGCTTATGTTAGAGATGGTAATCGTTTAGCCAATGGTTCATATAAAAGTGGTGTGCCTCACAGTGCAGATAATTGGGAAATCAGTAAATCTACAATTAAACTTTTTGCTTCCAAGGATTCTCAGTATGCGGGAGAAATGGAGAAAACGGGTAATGTTAACAGTATCATGTTTATCGCTGCCAATCCTAAAAATCTAGAAACTTTAAGAAAAAACGGTGCTGTTTTAACAGCTAAAGTTATTGAAGATGTTGCTAAAAAAGCTAAAAATTCCGATGTTTCTAATCCGATGAAAGCGATTAAGAGTGTAGTGTAACTTAAATTTTATATGGAAAAATTAGATTTCAATTTGCTAAAAGATGAAATAAAATACGTTATTAATAACCAGGCTTTTAACGAAGCTTTTGAGTGCTATAATTTGGTTGAGGATTGGCTTCAGCGTACCAATATTAAGCATGATGATTCTCGCAGCTATAACATTTATCAAGATTATTTAATAAAGTTAAAATTTCTAGCTTTAAATTTTTTTGAGACTGGAGAGTATCCGGAATTGCTAAAAGATTATGCAAATTTAGCGTTTGAAATTTCGGGATTTAATCTGTGGGAAAAGATTGAAACCGAACTAATCGCCATGGAAGATGTGGACGCCCGTGATGATTTAAAACAAAAATTAAAAACGGCTCTAGAGCAGTGTAATAATATCTTAACGTCTTCTAGTCAGGACGGGAATCCAAAGTATGTCTCTGAATGGATAAAAGATTTTGTGGTGAATTTGGGTTTAGATAAATTTGATAAGTTAAAAAAAGCAGAATATCTAACGAATGGTAAAAGTCTAAAGAGTTTAGCGGATTCTGATAAAGATAAAGTTAAGTCGCTTTTAGATTTGTATGAGAATTTAAATCTATCCTCAACCGAAAAAGAAGGATATGAAAACTCGGTTATGATGAATATAGATGGTGCTCCTGTAATTTTTCATCGCGGCAATGTGGAAATACTTAAACCAATTGACGTTAAAGTAGAAGAGAATGATAATAATAAAAATATTTCTGATGTTTTAGGAGACGCTAAAAGTAATCTGAAGGTAGATTCAACATTAGCTCCAGTTGCAACTTCAGTGGAACCCTCTGTGACCCAAGAAACTGTCAATTCTATTTTATCTGAGCCAGCTCAAAAACCAATAGTCCCTCGTACTACTGAACTTGAAGAAATTTTAAATAGTTATTCGCCCTCAAGTTTGGAATATAAAGCTATTAGTCAAGAAATACTACGTCTTAAAAAAGCCAGCGCCAGAAAAGATGCTAAAAGATAAACAACTGCAAATAGCGGTTTCCGGTTCTATTGCCTTTGATAAAATAATGGATTTGCCGGGACTTTTTTCGGACCATATTGCAACCGGCAACCAGCACCAAGCCCATCAATTAAATTTAAGCCTCGTTGTTAATAATCTTAAAACTAGTTTTGGAGGCACGGCTGGAAACATCGCTTACAATCTTTCTCTTTTAAAAGAAAAGCCAATCGTCTTCGGGGCGGTTGGTTTTGATTTTTTGCCATATAAAAATTGGCTGTTGAAGAATGGGCTTAATTTGCAATTCTTAGGAGAAAATAAAAAATCTCCGACAGCAACCGCCCATATTATAACTGATAAAAATGATAATCAAATTTCGGCTTTTTATCCTTGCCCGATTGCTTTGAGTTATGTAAGTCACGCCGTAAAAGCAGCGCATAAAAAATATAATATCAAACTAGCTATTATCGCTCCAGATAATCCTAGGCTGATGTTAAAATATGCTGCTACTTATAGCGCAAAGTGCATTCCTTTTATTTTTGACCCCGGTCAAGTTGTCCGTGCTTTTTCCATAGATGAATTAAAACAAGTTATTACTGGCGCTCATATCTTAATCGGTAATGATAACGAAATAGATTATATTGTTAAAACTTTAAAAATGGATTTACGAAGTTTGAGTAAGTTAGTTAGCGCCCTGATAGTTACTAAAGGTAGTCGGGGTTCAGATATTTATCAAAATGGACATAAATTAATAATAAAATCAGCTAAACCCCTTAATTCTTCTGATCCTACCGGAGCGGGTGATGCTTATCGCGCGGGCTTGATGAAAGGGCTATTATTGGGTTATAATCTAAAGACTTGTGGGCAGTTAGCTGCCACCGTTGCCGTTTATACGGTAGAGAAATATGGGACCCAAACACATAATTTTACAACTACTAATTTACAACAGAGATATTATAAAAATTTTAAAGAAAAAATAACTTTATGAGTAGTCACATTCAAGATATAAGATTAGCCGCTGAAGGCGAAAAACGTTTAAAGTGGGCGGGGCAAGATATGCCAGTTTTAAATATTATTAAAGCTGATTTTGTGCGCACTAAACCTTTTGCAGGAAAACGTATTTCTGCTTGTATGCATGTTACCGCTGAAACCGCTAATTTAATGTTAACTTTAAAAGCGGGCGGAGCCGATATTACTTTAGTGGCTTCTAATCCACTTTCTACTCAAGATGATATTGCGGCGACACTCGTCAAAAATCATGGCATAAAAGTTTTAGCGGTTAGAGGTGAAGATAATAAAACTTATTATGAACATTTAAATCAGGCTCTAAAGAACGAACCCAATATCACCATGGATGATGGGGCTGATTTAATTTCTTTGCTTCATAATAAATACCCAGCAAGTATAAAAAACATTTTAGGGAGCATGGAAGAAACAACTACTGGCGTAATTCGTTTGCGCGCTTTAGCGGCTCACGGAAAATTAAAGTTACCAGTCATTGCCGTTAACGATGCCAAAACAAAAAATTTATTTGATAATCGTTATGGTACTGGGCAGTCAACTTTGGACGGAATAATTAGGGCCACCGATGCTCTAATTGCCGGAAAGAATGCAGTCGTTGCTGGATACGGTTGGTGTGGAAAAGGATTTGCTATGAGAGCAAGAGGCATGGGGGCTAAAGTGATTGTGACCGAAGTTGATGAGATAAAAGCACTAGAGGCAGCGATGGATGGCTTCCAGGTGATGACAATGGATGAGGCGTCCAAGATTGGTGATATTTTTTGTACGATTACTGGCGATATGCACGTTGTTAACGCTACCCATTTTAAAAATATGAAAAGCGGCGCGATAATTTGTAATTCCGGACATTTTGATGTGGAAATTGATATCCCGGCTCTGAAGAAATTAGCGACAAAAGTAAATTTAAAAGTTAGACCGCAGGTTGATGAATATATAATTGGCAAGAAACGAATTTATTTATTAGCTGAAGGGAGATTAGTAAATTTAGCGGCGGCCGAAGGTCACCCAGCGAGTGTGATGGATATGAGTTTTGCGACTCAAGCCTTAGCGGCGGAGCACGTGGCTACTTCTAAAAAGAAATTAGATGTTAAAGTTCACAATGTTTCAGAAGCGATTGAAAAAAGGGTGGCCAGTTTAAAATTAAAATCATTAGGAATTACGATTGATAAATTAACCAAAGAACAAGCGGCTTATTTGTCCGGTTGGGAAATGGGAACTTAATAATATGGATATAAAATTAATTACTTCAGAGTCAGTCACCGAAGGACATCCTGATAAAGTTTGCGATCAGATAAGTGATGGCATTTTAGATGAGATGTTAAGCCATGACCCTGAGAGTCATGCTGCGGTTGAGTGTTTTGTTACTAACGGTTTAGTTGTCGTTGGTGGGGAAGCAAGAACAAATGAATATGTCAAAGTTGACGAGATTGTTCGTCGTACTTTAAAGCGAATCGGATATAGTGATGCGGAATCTGGATTTGATTGTGATAGTGTTGGAATTGTATCTGCCCTTCACGAACAGAGTCAGGAGATTGCCCAAGGGGTTGATGTTGGTAGCGGAGAACATAAAGAACAGGGAGCCGGTGACCAAGGTTTAATGTATGGTTATGCCACGACTGAAACCAAAGAATTGATGCCACTGCCAATTGTTCTCGCTCATAAATTAGCGGCTCGTTTAGCGGAAGTTCGTCATAAGAAAATTCTGCCTTATTTAAAACCAGACGGAAAGTCACAAGTGACGGTTGAATATCATGACGGCCAGGCAGTGCGCGTTGAAACGGTTGTGATTGCCGCTTGTCATAGCGCTAAAATTAAATTAGCTAAAGTTCGGGCTGATATTTTGAAAGAAGTGATTGCTCCTATTTTAGGAAAATTATTAGATAAAAAAACTAAGGTCTTTATTAATTCTACCGGCGCCTTTACTTTTGGTGGACCGGGCGCTGATACTGGTTTAACGGGACGTAAAATTATTGTTGATACTTATGGTGGCTATGCCCGTCACGGTGGCGGTTGTTTTTCTGGTAAAGATGCTTCTAAGGTTGATCGCTCTGGGGCTTACATGGCGCGCTACGTAGCTAAAAATATTGTTGCCGCCGGATTAGCCGATAAATGTGAATTACAAGTGGCTTATGCGATTGGAGTTGCTAAGCCAGTCGGAATTTATATTGATACTTTTGGGACAAATAAATTTTCTGATACTAAAATATTAGCAGCTGTTGAAAAAGTTTTTGATTTTCGTCCAAAAGCGATTATTGATATTCTTGATTTAAAAAAACCAGTATTTCTAAAGACGGCCGCTTATGGTCATTTTGGTCGCAGTGGATTTGCTTGGGAAAAAACTGATAAAATTGCCGCCCTGAAAGCAGCTATAAAATAAGTTAGAATAACAAATTAAATATTTTGCTTATGCGTGTGATGGCGTTTGGAACTTTTGATACTTTGCACCCCGGTCACGTTTCTTATTTGGCTCAGGCGGGAGTTTTTGGGGATGAGCTTCTAGTCGTGGTTGCGCGCGATAAAAATGTTGTAAGGGGCAAGGGAAGAATGCCAGTTGAAAATGAGGAAATAAGACGCCAAAAAGTTGAGGATGCGATTAAAGATTTAGGAATACTGGGAAAAGTTATTTTAGGAAATGAAATAGACAGATGGGAGTTGATTAGGGAGTTGCGACCAGATATTATCTGTCTTGGTTATGATCAACAAGTAGACTTAAAAGCGCTAGAAGAGCTTATTGCTTCAGAGCGCTTTTTTTGTGAAATAAAAAGACTGACCCCGTACCACCCCGAAAAATATAAATCAAGTTTTTTTAGGAAGGATAATTAAGAGAAAATAATATGAATGCCAGGGATAAAAAAATATTAGCAAAGGCCTTGAAGTATAAATGGGAACCATGGCTTAAGAGAAACTTTTATGCTTTTATGATGTCGCTTTTCGTTGGCTCGGCTTCTAAAAAGTATTTTAAAAAAATTGGCTTATCTGGATGGGAACTTAAAGCCTTCGTTTTTACTAATGGGATGTGGTACTTGTCGGATGAGGTGTTTGATGAGGCTGGAGTTGAATTAAAAAATTGGCTTAAAACTCATCAAATAAGTGAGATAAGCGATTCGCTAGAAGTTTTTCATCAGAAAAGTTTAATGCAAATAACCAGCCTAGTGCATGATAATAAAATAAGTAATAAAAATAAATTAGTTATCTTAGATGACATTTTTCATAAAGCGGGGGCCTATATTTGGTCAGCTCATATGCTTGAGCATGTTATTTGGCAGAAATTAAAAGATAAAACTAAGAAATATATTAAATCAGATTTAGATAAATATATTGGTGATGCTTCTTATCCTCAAAAAAAGAATATCTTGGAAATAATGGAAGAGGAAATGCGCGCTGGCGTTAAATTGCCAGAGATTAGAAAAAAATATGGGTGGATGAGAGCGCGGGATGGCTTTTCTCGCCCTTATAGTCTTAATGAACTGGCCGAACACAAGGCGCAGCTTAAAAAACATACACCTCATATTTATCCGGAAATACCAAAACCATTAATTAAACTTTATAAAGAGGCACAAGAATTAGTTTATTTAAGGACTAGACGTACCGATGTTTTCTATGAATTAATATTTATTTCCAGACCAATTTTAAAGTCAGCCATAGCAAAATATGGTATCAGTTTTAATAGCCTCAGGTATTATGATTTTAAAAGTTTAATCGCCGGTAAACCGAAAAGATATTCTAATGATATTTCTTGTGTTGACTATGAGGGGCAAGTTTATATTAGTGATGAAAAAATATTTTCTAAACAAGAAATTGATAATTCAGTTATTGAAATTAAGGGCTCTATTGCACAAATGGGAAAAGTTTCCGGCATCGCTAAAATTGTCTTAAGCGTCAAAGAGGTTTCTAAGGTCCAGAAGGGCGATATTTTAGTAACCTATATGACTTCGCCCGATTTTTTACAGGCGATGAAAAAAGCGGCGGCCTTCGTTACTAATGAGGGCGGTCTAACTTGTCATGCGGCAATTATTGCGCGTGAGTTAAAAAAGCCTTGTGTCATAGGGACTAAAATTGCTACCAAAGTTATTTATGATGGCGATTTAATAGAGGTGGACGCAAATTATGGAATTGTAAAAATAATTAAGAGAAAATAAAATATAAATTTATGTTTAACATGTTTAAATCGGGCCCTGAAAATATTAAGCCTGTAGAAAAAAAAGCCGAAAATTTTGAGGTTTTGCAGACCGAGGTCAATCTTAATATCATGCGTCATAGTAAAAAAGAGAATGACCCTAGTCGTCCAAATTCTGAATTATTACTTACTCCTGAAGGACGGGAATTAGCGCATGAAAAAGGGGCGGGATTAAATCCTGATATTAATGTTTCAGTCGCTGGCGCTAGTCCTATGGATAGAACGGCCGAAACCGCGATGTTAGTTATGGGCGCTAATGAGGATCAGCTCGGTGTTAATGATAGCTTGGAAGAAATGGAAAAAAAGATTGCTGAGGAGCTTAAAGTAGGAAAAAAATTATATCGTGATGAACGCTTAGGATTTAATTTAGATGGGCCAATTTATGATGAGGGCATGGCCGCTTTTAATGCCGGGCGTTATGCGGAGTGGTTGCTAAATGAGAGTGATGCGCTGGCTATTAAAAAAGGCGATCCAGTTTCTACAACTTATTTGCGTCAAGCGGGAAATATCGCAGAATTAGTTAAGCGTTATGAAATAGTGGGAGATAACTTTCATCGCCTAGCTTTAAATAAAGAAAAAGATGGAGCAGAATTCACCGATCATCTTGAACGTTATTTAGTAACCCACCAAACAGTCGCCGAGTGTTTTGTGTCTGAAGTAATTAAAGAAAAATTAGGCGCCCCGGCGCGTGAAGAATTTATTTCTTCTTTAAAAAATGGTTGGGCAGAAACCAAAGGCATAAATATTCATATTTTTAATAAGGGACAAGAGCAGTCTATGATTATGAACTATCAAGACGCTAAAGGCCCTCAAGAAATAGAATTAAGTCGGGAAATAGTTGATAAAATAATCAGACGTCGTAATGCTTTTGAGGACGCGGTTAAAACTTCAATGAATGTTGCCGACAAGTTAAGGGCCTAAAATAAAAAAATCCCGATAAGTTTTTGGCTCATCGGGATTTGTGGTGTTTAGAAGTTTTTTAAATTGACTTCAAAACACCGGCGACATATTCAAAGCGAAATATGCATTGGTTATTTAATCCGTTGTTTACAACAGATTTAATTCCGGTTTCGTTGACTATGTCTTGTGCGTAGGCATAAAGAGCGCCGATTATCGGTCTGTGACTGATAATTAAGACGTTGTCGTAGCCAGTTAGTTCTAAGTATTCTAATCCAGACAAAGCACTGTTTTGCCATCCGATATAAGAATATGCTTCAAACCCCGGATACATAACAATCTTGTCGCCTTCTTTATTTCCGAATTGGCCAAATTCAAACATAGTTTGAAAGTCCATCTCCAGGTAGAGGGAAAGCACGGACGCAGTGTCCAGCGCACGAGCTAAACGAGAGGTAAACATCCCCTCAAAAGGTCCGTAGGCCTTAACTTTGGGGGCAATGTCTAGCGCTTGTTCAAAACCTTTAAGCGATAAGCTGGGGTTAGCGGCTAGTTCGGGCGATTCAGAGTTGATAAAGCCAGAAGCTTTATCAAAATGCAGCACAGTGGTTACTTTCATTTTTAATTTTTTTTGGTGTTGGTGTTTTTTTCAAAATCCAATTTTCCCAGTGACCGAAATTTGGCCATTGTCCTCAGTAAAAATAAATCCGGTCAATTCTTTTAATTGAATATTGCGGTCTATTCTTCGGTTGGGGTCACATGCGAATGCTAGCCATTCAATTAGAGGGGTATGGCCCACCATTAAAATGGTTCCGCCGTTTCTCAGATTCTCAAAATATTCTCTCACGGCATTTAACATGTCGTTTTGAATTTTTTTGATGAAGTCAGGGTCATGTTTTTCAAACGCGGTAAACCAGTTTTTTGATTGGTTAAATTCGCGTTTAGCCGGAGAATCCCTCAGGAAAGCGGTAAACATTTCATCATTGCCCATTCTTGGGCCTGGAGAAATATGTCCCTCAAATGAATATAATTCTTTTGAAGACGCATATCTATGGAAAGCTTTCACGGTTTGGGCCGTTCTATCCAGGGAAGACCCTAGATGAATAACGACTTTTTCCCCCTTGATAATTTCATTCAGCCAAGGGATTCCATTTTCCTCCAGCTCTTTCAATTGCGCGGTAGCGATGTTTTCGCCGTCTTTTTTTCCGTGTCTTATTAAGATAAGATTTTTCAAGATAAATTAACCCCGTTAACTACGGGACCAGAGTTTTATGGCTTTTGCCTATTTAATAATTTTAATGTTCAACTGCTAAATTATATAACATTAATAAGTTTTTGTCAATAGTGTGGGTTATTAATATTGGGATATTGACTTTTTTCAGGCTTTAAGCTATTATTTGCTTATTAGACTATAAATATTGTTTATTAAACAAAAAGTATGAAAAATCTCTTTAAATCGCAGACTGCCTATGAAATCTTAGAGCTTCTGATAAATAACGATGGCCAAAAGCTTTATTTGGGGGAAATTTCTAGTATTTTAGGTAAAAATAGCGCTAATGTCTCACGTGAACTCATTGGGTTAATGGGGGAGGGTGTGGTTGAACAGAAAATGTCGGGCAAGAAAAAATATTATTCATTGAATCCAGATTATAATGCTTTAGCGGAACTTAAATCTTTAATTTCTAAACGCGGCAATCAAGATTTAGAAAATAAATTTAAACACGACTGGTTGTTAGCGGAAGAAATAATTAATATTAGCCCTTGGTTCATGGCGATTCCGTTTTATTGTTTTACTAATGGTTTTGCTAATCCTGGTGGTAGGGCTTATAAACAAATGACTGGCGTCTACCGTGGTTATAATCTTTTGTTTTATTTTGACAAGCAAGATGCCCATGAAGTTGGAGAGCATTTGGTTAGTAAATTTTTGGGAGATATTGATTTCATGGAAGAAATAAATTCTAAGATTAGACTTTACTCTGATAAGCTAAATAAAATTGTTAGTGAAATTCCGGAAAGTGGTTTAGAAAAATTAAGTAAAGAAGCGCTTTGGAAATATTATCAAAATCACGAAGATGTTCATCTGGATTATTATCGTTATGGTTGGGTCCCCGTTGCTTCTGATATGTTCGGCGACAATTTAACTAATTGCGGTAAAGAAATTCTTAAAAATTTGGGCGTTAAGGATGATGACATTGAAGAATCTTTAGCTTTGCTCACCCAACCAGACAAGGCATCGCTTCTAAAAGAAGAACAGGATAATTTAACTCAGATTGGAATCATGGTTCAGAATAATTCTGACCAAATGGCCATTTTTAAAGAGTTATTTCGTAAATTTAAAGAAGAAGATGTTAAATTTTTTGGTCTTTATACTCACAGCGAAGAGTATGAAAACAAGTTTTCTGAAGTGGTCCGCGAATTAAAAGAAAAAATTGCACCGGAGATTATGGGGCGCCTAGAAACTCACTATCATCAGTATTTTTATACTAAATTTATTTATACAGAAGAGCAGGGCGTTTATGATTTTGAGCATTACCTTAAAGAATTGGTGCGTTTAGTAAATGGTGATGCTAATTTAGCGGCCTCGTTTCAGGAACAAGAGAGTCATTTTATTAAAACCTTGGCAGAGCGAGCCACTTTAATTAAAAAATTAAATTTAGCAAAAGATACCGAACGTTTTTATTCAGCTTGGGGCGATTTTATGGTTACTAAAATTTATCGCCGTTACGCTCAACTCTTTGCTCTTTATAAAACAACTTTTATTTTAGAAGAAATTGCCGATCGGGTTGGTTTAAAGTTAAAAGAATTACGTTTTATGAAATCTTCGGAAATTAAAGCCGCTCTTTTTGATAACATTATTGATAAGGCGGAAATTAAAAGTAGAGTTGAATTTTGTGTTTACTATACGGCTAAGGATACGGAATTATATTTTAGCGGTCAGGAAGCAACAAAGATTGCGGAAAAATATATTCAGAAAACTCAGAATTTAGAAGTCTCAGAACTTAAGGGGCAATGTGGTTGTCGCGGACAGGCGAAGGGAACTGTTAGAATCGTAAATGTGATTAGCGATATGGTAAAGATGAAAGAGGGCGATATTTTAGTTTCTATTTCTACTCAGCCAGATTTAGTGCCAGCTATGAAGAAGGCGGCGGCCTTTGTAACTGACCAGGGAGGGGTTACGAGTCATGCGGCGATTGTTGCTCGAGAAATGCGTAAACCCTGTGTTATCGCCACTAAAATCGCCACTAAAGTCCTGCATGATGGTGATATAGTGGAGGTAGACGCTGATAAAGGGGTTGTTAAGCTTGTTTCTCGTGCTTAATTACAGGTTAATTACTGAACACTATAATATTGTATTTTTTACAACATAATATTGACAATTAGACAATATATTTATATAATATCTAAAATAATAATTATATAAACATATGTTAAATTATTTAATTAGTTCTCAGGCGCGACTGGATATTTTATCTTTGTTTTTTCAAAATAAAAATAAGAAGTACTACGCACGCGAGGTTGTAAATCTTTTGAGTTTAGATCAGGCCAATGTGCACAAAGAATTATTGAACCTTGTGAAGGGACAATTTCTAATATCGGAAAATATAAAAGGGAAGAAGTATTTTTTTGTAAATCAGGAAAATAAATTTTTTCACGACCTGCAATCTATCTTTAGTAAATATATCAAGGAGAATAGTGAAGAGGAAATTTTTTGTTTAGAAGAAATGCCAAATTATTATCCTTTGTTTACTTCTCCTGCCTGGAATCAGAAGATGGCACATGAATTTAGTAGTTTGTATGGCTTTACAAATAGTCTTGGGACTTTAGTGGCTATCTTTCAAAATAATTTTTGTCAGCTTCTGGCCTCTAAAAAAGATTTTTATGCTTTAAGTGAGGAGATTTTTCAGCGCGTTAAGATTGACGCGAAGTGGCGTGAAAATTATATTAATGATTTGGATTCTAGAGCTAGCAATCTTTATCAAGCATCGGCAAAATTGAAAAAAACAAACTTAAAAGCATTATCGGATTCAGACCTGGCGGATGTTTTTGAAAAGTTTTTTAAAGTTTATACTGATTTGCATCTTTTACATATTCCTCAAACTGTTTTAGATTTTGGCGACGGAACTTTTTCTAAGTACCTGATGGGTTATTTAAATGATAAGGTCAAAGCAGCCGGACTTTCTCTGGGCGATACTTTTTCCGTGTTGACAACTCCGCTCCAACCGTCAAAATCAGCGGAAGAGTACAAAGATTTACTAATTATTTTAGAAGCAATTATTTCTGACCCGACTTTAAAGAAATACTTTAGTTTTACGGAATCGCGCATTATTGCTGAGGAGATTAACAAAGTTGATAAGAAAATTGCCCTTCAATTAAAAAAACATGCTGACGATTTTGGCTTCTTGGGCTACGGTATGGTTGGCCCCAATTGGAGTCGAGAATATTTTATTGATATTTTAAGTAGTTTAATAAGACAAAATATAAATCCCGAAAAAGCTCTTAAAGATGGCGAAGATAATAGATTAAAAACAGAGAAGCGCCAACATGAGCTCGAGAAAACATTAAAGATTGACTCCGAGCATCTAGCGGTGTTTAAATTTGCTCGCAGTCTCGTTTTTACCAAGGGCGCTCGCAAAGACGCGATGTTTAATGCCCTAGCTGTTTTAGAAAATTTATATAGAGAAGTCTCTAGGAGACATTATTTATCTTTGCGCCAAGTTCGTTATTTAAATCCCGAAGAATTATTACAATTTTTAAGAGGAGGGAAAGTATCGGCAGAGATTTTGAATGAGCGTTATAATTTTAGTATTTATTATTCTAGTGATAAATTAAAAAACGACTTATTCTTAACAGGCACAAAGGCGAAGGAGTATGTTGAAAAATTAAATATTATTAAAGAAGAAATTGTTGATGTAAAATTTTTGGCTGGTGATTGCGCCTCACCTGGTAGAGCGCGTGGAGCGGCGAAGGTAATTAATGTTGCGAGCGACATGGCCAAAATGAAACAGGGGGATATTTTAATTTCCATTGCTACCACGCCTGATTTAGTTCCAGCGATTAAGAAAGCTTCAGCGATTGTGACTGACGTCGGCGGAATCACTTGTCATGCGGCGATTATTTCTCGAGAGCTAGGCATCCCTTGTGTAGTTGGCACAAAAATTGCCACTAAAATTATTAAAGACGGATTTATTATTGATGTTGATGCTACGCACGGAAAGGTTGATATTATTGGTTAATATTAATTGAGAAAATATTTTATTTTTGTTAAGATATAAAAGTAATTATGAAAAATTTTATGTTGATTAAACCTTTTGTAAAAATTGGCAAAAAAGATGCGGCCATTGCCGGCGGCAAAGGAGCTTCTTTGGGAGAAATGACTCAAGCGGGGCTCAAAGTTCCTCCTGGTTTTGTAATTTTAGCCGAAGCTTTTGATAGGTTTTTGGAAGAGACAGATTTAACCCAGGAATTAGACGCTCAACTTAAAAAAGTTAATTACAAAGATATTAATTCGGTTGATGGCGCCTCGTCTCGCATTCGCGCTTTGATAGCCGGGGCCAAAATGCCGATAGACTTAGCCAAAGACATTAGCGCGGAATTTAAAAAATTAAAAAGTCCCTTTGTGGCTGTTCGTTCGAGCGCAACCGCTGAAGATTCTTCGGCCGCTTCTTGGGCCGGAGAACTGGAAACTTATCTAAATACAACCGACAAGACATTGCTTAATAATGTTAAGCAGTGTTGGTCTAGTTTATTTACCCCGCGCGCTATTTTTTATCGCCATGAAAAGAAAATGCTTAAAACTAAAGTTAGCGTCGCCGTGGTTGTCCAAAAAATGGTGGATTCCGAAATTTCCGGGATTGCTTTTACTGTTCACCCCGTTACTCAAGATAGAAACCAACTCATTATAGAGGCGGGTTATGGTTTGGGAGAAGCAATAGTTTCTGGCTCAGTGACGCCCGATTCCTATGTTATTAGCAAAAGAGACATGTCTTTAATTGATTTAAACATCGCCGAACAGAGCCGAAAAATAGTTAAATGTTTGAAGAAGGGGGTTAAATGGGTTCCGGTTTTAAAATCTCAACAAGTGAAGCAAAAATTAACCGGAAAACAGATAATTGAGCTGGCTCATATCTGTTTGGCGATTGAAAAACACTATAAATTTCCTTGTGATATTGAGTGGGCGTATGAAAAGGGAAAGTTTTATATCACTCAAAGCCGGCCCATCACGACTTTATAAATTTTTTAGGCATTTTATTGTAGTATTCGCCTTTTCAATTTTAGTCAAAATATGTTAAAATAATAAACAGAAGGATTATATATCTTCTGTTTATTTTTCTTGTTTTTTCTTGAATAATGTTTGACTATTTGCAACAATTTAACAGTTTGCCTAAAGACTTAAGAGACAAAGTTTCTTCTCAAGCCGCTATGTCATCTTTGGGCGAAATTGAGAGCCGATATCGGGTTGATTTGGCAATGGTGGTGATGAAGGTAATGATTAAGACATTGGCCATTAAGGATTTGCCGGCAATTTTTATTTCTGAATTTAATTTAGATCAAGAACAGGCACAAAGAATTACTCAAGAGCTTAAAGAAAAAATCTTTTCCTCGGTGTCCGATTATGTTGGACTTTCGGCCGAACTTCGTACTTTGGATTTAGCTAAAGATATAAGCGTGATTATTAAGGAGGCGGGCATGGCAATGCCTAGTGATTTTTTAATAGAGCGCATGAAAAAAATATTGGCGACATATCTCAGGGGCGTACGCAGTAAGATAGATACCAAAGCATCATTAGCTAAAGATATTGCTAGCGGTGGTCTTAGTTTAACGCAGCCGGAGGTAGATAGAGTTTTAAAAGTTTGTGATAGTCAAAAAATTAAATATACCGGAGAGATAAATTCTGGCGCGCCTGTTTCTGCGCCCATTGTTTCTCCTCGTTTGGAAAATATTGTTACTAGCTCAGAAGGGCTATCTGCTAAGAACGTGATTATGGGAGGCGGAATGGGAAAGCCAGTTGTTGAATATGATTTGAAGCGAGCTTTAGCATCAGGCGAGACAAAAAGAATTGCTGCTCCAGATACTGAAGAGGCTTTGGCGCTTGCTAAAATTCCAGCGCCAATTATTAATCCTGCGCCAATTGCTAAGCCTGAAATTAAGAATTCGGCCATTGTTCATAAACCGGAAAATAATGGTTTATTAAAAAAATTATTTGCTGACACTAAGCCAGTTGCGGGTAAGCAGGTAAAAATAATTCCTGCTCCAAATGGTACCGTAAAAATTGCACCTATTCAGGCTGATGCTCCGTTGCCGCCGGTTGTGACTCCAGAAATCACAAAAAATAAAGAAGTAACTAAAGAACAGACAAGAATATTCTCAAATAATACCCGCGTTTCCGATAATGGGCGACCAGTGATGCACGATGTTAGACCGGTCCCTAAAGTAATGGGGCCTTTAGAGGAATTACAATTTCTAGATTTAGTTAATTTTAGACGTTTAGGAAAAAGTCCAGAAGAGATAACGACTAAAGTGTTTAATAAAATAAAACTTTTAGAAAGAGACGGATACGAAAAAATGATTGCCGGAATTGGCGCTTGGCGAAAAAGCCCTGTTAGTCGTTTATATTTAAAAATGGTTCAAGAGGCGGTTTCTATGAATTTGCCCCTAAAAGAGGCAATCATTGAGAGAGATAAAAAGGGCCGGGAGGGATTAAGTCTGGATGAGATTGAGGCAATTATGAATTTAAATAGTAAGTTGATTTTTTAAGCTGGTATGCAACAATTTACCGTTCCACAATTTATAGACGTTGAAAGCAAAATTATTGGTCCCGTTACTACCCGTCAATTTGTTATTTTTTTAATTGCGGCCGTAGTTATCGGGATTAGTTATCGTTTATTTGATTTTGCGCTTTTTGTAACGATTACGGTTGTCATTTTTATTCTGGCGATTCTATTTGCCTTTGTAAAAGTAAATGGCCGACCATTTCATTTCTTCCTTTTGAATGCTACGCAAACTTTTCGCCGCCCCAATACTAGGGTTTGGCATAATGACGTTACGATAGTTAATAAAGAAAGAAATATTGATATTGAGCCGATGCCAAAAACTAAAGTAGAAC
Source organism: Patescibacteria group bacterium (assembly GCA_038323715.1). GTDB lineage: Bacteria > Patescibacteriota > Patescibacteriia > Patescibacteriales > UBA12465 > UBA12465. The sequence continues at coordinate 11,031 of JBBQHF010000007.1, read as the reverse complement.
CAAAAGAATATTATAAAAAATCTCGTTTGGCGGAAGTGGCCTTGGTTGTTGATACCAAGGGAAAATATAAAGGAGAATAAATAATTTTTTATGGCTAATAAAATGGCGGGCAATAAAATAAACGTTTCCACTCAGGAGTTTCTTGATATTGCTGAAATTAAGGATGGAACGGTTGTGATGAAGGATGGAACTTTACGCGCCGTTATTTTAGTTTCCAGTATTAATTTTGCCCTTAAAAGTGAAGACGAGCAAAATGCGGTTATCGGCTCCTATGTTAGATTTTTAAACAATTTGCGCTTTACTCTACAGATTGTTGTCCAGTCGCGCGAATTGGATATTGATAATTATTTAGAGTATTTAAAGGATAAAGAGAAGGAGCAAACAAATAAATTATTAAAATTACAAACCGCGGATTATATAGAGTATATTAAAGAGCTAACTTCTTTAGGGAAAATTATGAGTAAGCGGTTCTTTGTGGTTGTGCCTTATGACCCGTTATCTGATAAGCAAAAAGGTTTCTTTAGTTTAATGAAAGAAGCTTTGCGCCCGGCAACTATTATCAAACTAAAGGAAAAGACCTTTAATCGCTATCAGGAGATGTTAGACAGAAGACTTGATAGTGTTATGGGAGGATTAGAGTCAATGGGGGTTGCTACTGCTCGGCTCGATACTCAAAGCTTAATTGAACTTTATTACAAAACCTATAATCCGGAAACTTCTAAAAATCAGCAATTAGTCGATTTAGAAAAAATAAAAATGGGAGATAGCCAAAGTTAATATGATAAATTTTAATCAACAAGAAGACCCAAATAAAATAACTCTCAATACTCCAATTGCCTTTAGTCCTAAATCGACTGAACCGGAAATTGAATCTGACCCGGCCTTGACCAGGGAAGTTATTGAAGAAGAGAAGGCCTTTAGACGTGGGGTCTTATCTGTTAAAGATATTATTGCCCCAGCCAGTTTAAAGGTCCAAGCTAATAATCTTTGTTTGGGCGATAAATTTTTGCGCACCATTTTTGTAATTACTTACCCTCGTTATATTTCTGTTGGTTGGTTTGCCCCGATTATTAACTTGAATTTCACTTTTGATATTTCAATGTTTTTTTATCCAGTGTCCAGTGCTATCATTTTAAAACAATTAAAAAATAAAGTTGGAACCTTGGAAGCGCAAATTATTTCTGATGCTGAAAAAGGCGCCGCTCGTGATCCGCTTCGTGAAACCGCTTTACGTGATATTGAATATTTGCGTGATGCGCTGACTCAGGGAACAGAGAAGTTTTTTCAATTTGCGTTGTACATTACTTTATATGCTGAAAGCCTTGAAGATTTAGATAGAATGTCCGATCAGGTTGAAGATATTTTTGGTTCTCGTTTAGTCTACTCTAGACGGGTCTATTATCAAGCAGAGCAAGGATTTAATTCCACTTTACCTTTGTGCAATGATGAATTATATATTGCTTTTAATATGAATTCGTCTCCGGCCGCTTCATCTTTCCCATTTATTTCAAGTGAACTCACTAGCGATAGAGGGATTTTATATGGCATTAATCGCCATAATAATAGTTTAATTTTGTTTGATAGATTTAGTTTGCAAAATGCTAATTCGGTGGTGTTTGCGACCTCTGGTGCTGGTAAGAGTTATGCTATTAAACTAGAAATTTTACGCTCTTTAATGTTGGGGACTGACGTAATTGTAATTGACCCAGAATATGAGTATAAACATTTAGCGGAAGCAGTCGGCGGAACTTACATTAATATTTCTTTGTCTAGTGAAAATAAAATTAATCCTTTTGATTTGCCCCGTTCAGTCGGTGGTGAAGCTAGACCAAAAGATATTATTAGAAGCGCCGTCATTACTTTAAAAGGCTTGGTCCGTTTAATGTTAGGGACTTTAAATTATGATGAAGATTCCATTGTTGACCGCGCACTTTTAGAAACTTATGCTAAGAAAGATATTACCTCGGATTCTGATTTATCAAAAATAGAACCGCCAACAATGTCTGATTTAGAGCAAGTTTTAGATGGGATGGAAGGCGGAAATGAGTTGGCCCTACGTTTAAGAAAATACACCGAAGGGACTTTTGCTGGTTTACTTAATTCTCCAACTAACGTGGAAATGAATAACCAATTAGTTTGTTTCTCAGTGCGTGATTTAGAGGACGAACTTCGTCCGATTGCTATTTATACGGTTGTTAATTATATTTGGAATGTGGTTAGGAGTGAAATGAAAAAAAGAATTTTAGTTATTGATGAGGCTTGGTGGATGATGCAACATGAAGATAGCGCCAAATTTATTTTTGCCCTTGTTAAGCGTTGTCGTAAATATTATTTGGGGGTTACCACCATTACTCAGGATGTAAATGACTTCTTGACCTCACCTTATGGGCAGGCAATTGTAAACAATTCTTCTTTACAGATTTTACTTAAACAATCTCCAGCGGCGATAGATTTAATTCAAAAAACTTTTATTTTAACTGAAGGAGAAAGATATTTATTATTGGAATGTGGGATTGGAGAAGGAATATTTTTTGCTGGCAATAAACATGTAGCGATGAAAGTTGTTGCTTCATACACCGAAGATCAATTAATTACTTCTGACCCACGTCAGCTGTTAGAATTAGAAGAGGCTAAAAAAGAATTTGATGAGAGTCAAGAGCAAGAAGCGGTTAACGCTTAGAATTTTTATATATTAATTATATGCAAACCAATCGCAAAAGAATGGGAATCGTAATCGTCATTTTAGGCTTAGTTATTTTAGGCTTAATTATTTATTTTGGTTTTTTGGCGGGTGATAATACGCCAGTAGTGACGCCACCAGAAAATAATAATATTATTATTGGCCAATTGCCTAACACTGAGGGTGACCCAACTACAACCCCGGGAGACAAACCGCAAAATAATATTCAATACGACCTTAGCCAAGAAGCGCCTCATGTTACTAATGAATCAGACGTTGTGAAAATGGCCAATGCTTTTGCTGCTCGTTTAGGTTCATATTCTAACTATTCTAATTATAGTAATTTTTCCGATTTGGAAATATTTATGACTCAGAATATGCGCGATTGGGCTAAAGGCTATGTCGCCGAGTTAAAAGCGGCAGTTAAAGATGGTGATGCCTATTACGGGATTACGACTACGGCGATTACGGGCAAAGCAACGGAATATAATGAAAAGGCGGGGACTGCTAAGATTGTGGTAACCACCCAACGTCAAGAAAGCATGGGTCAAGATAATTCAGAAAATTCCTATAATCAAAGTGTAGAGATTACCCTGAAAAAAATAAACGGTGATTGGCTGGTTGATAAAGCTTATTGGCAATAAAAATAACAAACTTTAATCCGGCCTTTAAGTCGGATTAATTTTTTAGCGGGAGTTTATTAAGAAGCAGCTATTTTAATTATATGGCAAACCAAATAAAAACTATCTTTACCTGTTCTAATTGCGACGCCCAATCTCCTAAATGGAGCGGACGTTGTTTAGAGTGCGGTTCCTGGGGAACTTTAAGCGAACAACTGTTTGATTCTCATCGTGAAAAAGCGGAAGAAGCTAAAAAAATGGGAGCGGCTAAGATTTTAGATTTACGTGAAATCAAGACCGGCTCTCTTAAGCGTCTTAAAACGGGTTTAGAGGAGATTGATAGAGTTTTAGGCGGCGGGCTGGTCCCGGGCTCTTTGGTGCTTTTAAGTGGTGAGCCAGGAATAGGAAAATCTACTTTAGTCGCCCAAATAGCTGGGTCTTCTGTTTCTAAACTTTCGGTTATTTATGCTAGCGGCGAAGAGTCGGCGGCTCAAGTTAAAAACCGTTTAGATAGATTGAATTGTAATTTAGATAATTTAAAATTTATCTCTGAAACTAACGTGGAACAGATAATTGCGGCCACTAAGGCTGTTAAGCCGGATATTTTGATAGTTGATTCAATTCAAACAGTTTATTCCAGCCAGGTCCTTTCTGAGGCCGGGGGGATAAGCCAGATAAGAGCGACGGCGGTTAAATTTTTAGAATTAGCTAAAGCTAATGATATTGCCGTGATGTTAATTGGGCACATAACTAAGGACGGGCAAATTGCTGGCCCTAAGTCATTAGAACATATTGTTGATACGGTTTTATCTCTAGAGGCGGAAACTAGTCATAATTATTCATTACTGCGTTCAACTAAGAATCGTTTTGGTTCTGTTAATGAATTGGGAGTTTTGGAAATGACCAGCGCTGGTTTTAAAGAGGTAAAAAATCCTGGCGCGGTTTTTATTGAAACTGGTTCGGGGGACATTTCCGGCTCAGTCTTGGGCTGTGTGATTGAGGGGACGCGACCATTTTTGATTGATTTACAAGCGCTTGTCTCTAGGACGGCGTTTGGTTATCCGCAAAGAAAGGCGAGCGGATTTGATTTAAATCGTTTACAGGTGTTGAGTGCCGTAATTTCTAAACGGACAAAAATAAATTTGTTAACTCAGGATATTATTTTGAATGTCGCTGGAGGATTAAGAATTTCCGACCCCGCTTTAGATTTGGCAGCGGTGGCGGCGATAATTTCTTCTAATTTAAATAAAACATTCCCGCGCGATACGGTGGTTTTGGGAGAAGTTGGCTTGGGCGGGGAAGTCAGAAATATTTTTCGCCTAGAAGAAAGATTAAAAGAGGCAGAGAGATTAGGCTTTAAATCGGCGCTTATTCCCAACGTTGAAGTTAAAGGAATTAAATTAAATTTAATAAAGATAAAAAATTTAGACGACTTAATAGAATATATTAGTTAGACTTTGAAATAAATAGCAAAGAAAAAAACGAGCTTTTTTAGGGCTCGTTTTTGTATTGTGAATCGTTTCGACTCAGGAATTAATCTTGCGGATTGAATTCCGCGATTATTTCATCTCTTAGCATGTCGGCCGCTGTTTGGGCCTTATGATTAGGAAACGCAATTAATGCGAGATTAATTTTTCTGGGGTCCTGGGTTTTATTCCTCAGGTTGTAAAAATCAACAATTACGTTTTTTCCTTCATCTTCTGAGCGGAAATTTTCTACTGAACCAAATTCTTTTTTCCAGGATTTAATGCCCGGAGCGATAGCGGTAATGCTCTTTTTTTTACTCATTTTTTGAGATTTTTTTTGTTAATAAAAAAGGACTATTTAAGATAAGGGTATGATACTACATTACATACTAAATGTCAAGTATATTTAATATTAGCCTATAAAAATCTTATTTATACCAGCACAAACAACACATTTGCTAGATATTGACAATAGTCTATAAACGTGCTATAATACTCTTAGATCTTTGAAATATTAATTTGAAAACCAAAAAATAAAACATCATGAAGAAATTTGTAGAAATTTTCGTTATTGGTATGGGAATTGTTTTAGTCCTTAACATCATGTTTTGGGCTTACATGACTTTCAGTTTCGTAATCGCGATTGGTGAAAATCGCGGTTTGGGAGATACCTTTCCTGCGTGTCTTTCCTTTCTGAAGACTCATCCAGCTATTGGGTTTATCTCCGCCGCGATTGCAGTCGCTACTCTCATCTATATGGGGTGGCAAAAAGAAATAAATCGCGTGTTTTCAAGAAATGAAACAATTAATATTTAAGACCACCAAGTGTCTTAAAAAAAGCATCTTCTAAAAAAAGATGCTTTTTTATTTTTATTAGCTAAAATAGTATTTTAAGCGAATATAATTTCGTAGAACAAAAACGAATAAAATGAGTTTTTGCCCCAGAAATTATCCTGAGCGTAAAAATATTATTTTAGCTAATGTATTTTAGCAAAGTATTATTTTGATTAGCTTGTTATTCTAAATGAATCTTTTTTTCCCATTCGCCTAATTTTTCTTTAATCAGAGGATGAAGTTTTAGGTCGGGATCGGTTTTAATTATTTCTTCTGCCTCTTCTGAGGACTTTTTTATTATCTCATAATCAAATAAGGAGGCAATTTGTAATTCTGGAAATCCGCTTTGAATGTTGCCGTAGGTTTCTCCGGCGCCTCTTAATTTTAAATCCATTTTCGCGAGCATAAAACCATCGCTATATTTTTCCATGGCTTCTAATCTATCAATGGTTTTTTGATTACTGATATTTTCATGAGAAGGAAATAATAAACAATATGATTGATATTCACTGCGCCCGACCCGTCCTCTAAATTGATGAAGCTGAGCAAGCCCAAAACGTTCCGCGCCTTCAATAACGATTACGGAAGCGTTAGCAACGTCAACGCCGACTTCAATTACTGACGTTGAAACCAGAATATCAATTTTTTTGTTTAAAAAATCCTGCATCGCCAAATCTTTATCGGCTGATTTCATTTTACCGTGGAGTAATCCAATTTTTAAGTCTGGAAAAATTTCTTTAGATAATCTTTCGTATTCAGTTTTTACCGATTTAGTTTCTAATACATCCGACTCGTCTATTAAGGGACAAATTATAAAAGCTTGGCGCCCGGATTTTATTTGTTCCCGAATAAAATCATAAGCTTTATTTCTTCCTTTCTCTTTTACGAGTTTAGTAATTATTTTTTTTCTATTTTTCGGCAATTCTTTAATAATGGATAAATCTAAATCACCGTAAATTGCTAGAGCGAGAGAACGAGGGATAGGGGTCGCGGTCATTGATAAAAAATGGGGGACGGAATCATCCTTTTTATTGAAATCAGTTATTTTTTGCCTTTGATTAACGCCAAAACGATGTTGTTCATCAACGATTGCCAGCGCTAAATCTTGGATATTAACGTTTTTTTGAATGAGGGCGTGTGTTCCAATAATAATATCGGCTTGGCCTAAAGTTTTACTTTTTTTGGCGCCAGTCATAAGCTCAACCGTAATATTTTGTTTTTCTAGGAGTTTGCTGATTGAACGAAAATGTTGCTCGGCGAGAATTTCGGTTGGGGCCATGAGGGCTGAGCGTTTTTTATTTTTAGCGACATTGAGCATCGCCATTAAAGCGACAATGGTTTTGCCGCTACCAACATCACCCTCTATTAATCTGCTCATTGGGCGGGGCTTTTCTAAATCTCGGAGTATTTCCCAAGCCGCTTTTTTTTGGTCATCAGTTAAAGTAAAGGGAAGAGAGGCCACAAATTCCTGGGTTGTTTCTTTTTGAAAGATTATTTTTATCGCTTTTTGGGCGCTCAACTCTCTCTTAATCATTTGTGATTTGAGTTGACGTAAAAATAATTCCGAAAAAGCCAATCGCTTTCTAGCGCTGTCTATATCTTTTATACTTTTAGGAAAATGAATTTTTTGAAGAGCAGCTGTTAAGGGAAGAAGGGAAAACTTTTTAATTGTTTTTTCTGGCAGCCATTCAGAAACTAATGCTGATAAGTGAACAATTTGTTTAATAAAATAACGCAGTTGTTTTTGAGTTAGCCCTTCGGTTAAATGATAGTTAGAGATTAATCCTTGAGTATGCACTAAATTCTCCGAATATGCTTTTTCATATTGTGGGGAAACCATTGTTAATTGCCCTTGGCTCTCTGAAACTTTACCGGCTAAAGAAATAAAATCACCCGGCTTAATATTCTTAACGAGAAAAGGTTGGTTGAACCAAATAATTTTTATAGAATCAGTGTCATCGCTAATTAAGGCTTCGGTTATATTTAATTTTCTTTTAAAGCTACGCTTGTTTTGAATAAGTTGCACCTCGCCCTTGATATTAACATTTTCACCAGCAACTAGTTCTGCAATTTTTGTTAGTTGACTAAAGTCGTCATAACGAAAGGGCAAATAAAAAAGCAGGTCTTGGATATTCTCCAGACCAAGCTTTTTTAGGAGTTTAACGCCAACTTTTCCTACTCGCGAAAGATCGGCTATTTTTGAGGATAAATTAATCATTAAAATTAATTTGCATCGGTGCTTCCGCCAGGAATCGAACCTGGATTGCAAGATCCGCAATCTTGCGTCCTATCCGTTGAACGACAGAAGCATTTTCTTGGACTAACCAAGAACGATTACTATCTTATTATAATTTGAATAGTTTCGTCAACTGTTCGGATAGGGGCGCGTCGGTGCGTTCTAAATCTTCATCTAAATAACGTACTAAATAATTACGAACGGTAAGGGCATCCATGCGGCGTAAAGGGATAGCGAGTCGGGGGCGAATAGAATTCTTAAATTCTAAATACATGCTCTTTACACTTTGTTTTGGCTTGTAGATAACCGAGAAATGTTTAATTTCATCATAGTCATAGAATTTAGAACCAGTTTTAATTCCTTCAGGGCCAAGTTCAATATCAACTATCATCGGCGGCCTGCTCTCATTAAAGATGGTGATGATGGCCGCCATAATCAAAATCAGGGCAAATAGGAAATTAGAGTTATACCCTAAAAACTCCACTTTCCAAGAGTTAACGGTAAAAAAGCTCAAAAATAAGCAAATTACAATGAATATTAAAGCGATTATGTACCAGCTTTTGCTCCTTTCGGGAGCGTGGTATTCTGGAACTTGCCATTTTAAAGATTTTAAATTATTTTCTGCCATATTTTTGTTTGACAATGGTTTTGATATTTTATATAGTGATTATACCATAAAAATAAAAATACTTGGAGAGGTGGCTGAGCGGCTGAAAGCGGCAGGTTGCTAACCTGTTATAGGAGTCTAACTCCTATCCGGGGTTCGAATCCCCGCTTCTCCGCCAATGATTTATTCCCGCCTGTTTAGGCGGGTTTTTGTTAACAGGTCAATTAAGATTATTAACTTGAACAAGATGATTCAATTATCCGAGCGTTCGTTTAGAAAATTATTAATTGCGCTTACGTTATATTTAGCTTCGCTGTTTGCGGCGAACACTCTTGGTTTGAAAATGATGCCATTTTTATTTGGCTCGCATTTGTCGGTAGCGGTCTTTTCTTTTCCGGTGGTTTTTTTAATGACCGATGTTATTGGGGAAGTTTATGGTCGTCAAATTGCAAAATATTTTGTTTACGCTGGATTCATAAGTACGGCAATTTTTATTGCCTATTCATTTTTATCTTTAGCTCTCCCTTGGTCTCCGGACGGGGAATGGGCCAAGTTTGGTTATAATCAAATTTTTGGCGTCTCTGCTCGTATGGCCTTTGCCTCTTTGGCCGCTTTTATTATTGCTGAGTATCAAGACGTTTTATCGTTTTTCTTTTTTAGAGAAAAAATGGGTGTCAAAGCATTTTGGTTACGATCTTTGTTGTCTAATTTATGGTCGCAGTTTTTTGATTCGGTTGTTTTTATGGTTATCGCTTTTTCTGGGGTTTATTCTTTTAAGATGATGACTAGCATTATTATTTCTTGGTGGCTTTATAAGGTTGCGATGGGAGCGTTGTATACGCCGTTATCTTATATCGGAATATATTTGTTAAGAGAAAAAAATTAATTCTTATAATATGTTTGTTAAACCAATTAAAACTAAAGTTTTTCAGGAGGGAGAAGATTTGTTTATTTTTATTAAGCGATATATAAAAAAGATTCCTGAAAAATCAGTTATTGTTGTGACTTCAAAAATTGTCGCCTTAGCTGAAAAAAATACTGTCATTAATGACGGCTCGGTTAATAAAGAAGATTTAATAAAATCTGAAAGTGAATGGGCACTGCCCACAAAATATGTTTGGCTGACTGTTAAGGACGGGATGCTTATGGCTTCTGCGGGGATTGATGAGTCTAATGCTGACGGGAGGTTCATTCTTTTACCAAAAGATAGTTTTAAGTCTGCAAGTATTCTGCGCAAAAAATTAATGGCTCACTATAAATTGAAAAGCCTTGGAATATTAATTACTGATAGTCGTACTATGCCTTTGCGGTCCGGAATCACTGGTGTTGCCCTAGGCTACGTTGGTTTTAAGGGGATAAAAGATTATATTGGGCAGAAAGATATTTATGGTCGTAAGTTTAAATTTTCTCGAGTTGATATGGCGGATAGTTTAGCCGCGGCGGCTGTTTTGACGATGGGGGAAGGAAGTGAGTGCCAACCACTAGCGATTATTAATCAAGCTCCGATTGAATTTTGTGATAGAGTTAATCGCAATGAATTAAAAATTGATATTCAGGACGATATGTATAAACCATTTTTTGTAAATTTATAATAAATAATTGTAAAATAGAAAAGACCCAGCTAGGTTAAGTTGGGTCTTTTTAAATTCAATTTATTTTAAACCGTTGGAGTTAAAATATTCGGTATATTCTTTATCAACGTTATTGATGTGCCAAATCCACCACTCATTAAGAAAGTTTTGAATAGCAAATAAAGTTTTTTCACTATTATCCTTATCATACTCTTCTTTTAATTGTTTCATTTTTTGCCTGTGGGCTTCGTGCATCGCTATATGCTCGGCTTTTTTAGGATAATTATATAAATCAAAATAATGTTCTTCAGTGCTGAAATGCATATCAGCATAATCATTTAATTCCTTAAAGATGGGATTAACGTCCACATCTTTAAACTTTTTGGCCGTGTATAGGTTAAAAAGCTCATTCATTATAGTCATTAATTGTTGATGTTGCTCATCAAACTCCTTGACTCCGACTGAGAAATCCTTTGTCCAATTTATAATAGGCATATTGTTTATGTTAATTATTACCTTTAAATTATAACATAGTTGCATTTTTTTGGTAAATCAGTAAAATAACAAGTAGTTATATTTAAGATTAATGTAAACAGGAGAGGTGCTAGAGCGGTTGAATAGAACAGTCTTGAAAACTGTCGTGCCTGAAAGGGTACCGAGGGTTCGAATCCCTCCCTCTCCGCCAACACAATTTAGTATCGGATAGACCCAAGAGCCTCGTATTTACGGGGCTTTTTGGTAAAGTTTAATGATAATAATTTTATTCTGTAAAATTATTGATAAAGAGCTATACTTATATATATGATAAAGATAGGAAGAAATGATCAATGTCCATGCGGGAGTAAAAAAAAATATAAAAAATGTTGCATGGACAAAGATAAAAAAAATTTAATAATTAATAAAAAAAACAATATCAAGAAAGGATTTAATTACAGAACCTTATAAGGACTGCCCAAATTGTAAATCGAAAAATTCCTTTGGTGTTTTTGTTTGTTTTGATGGATCAACAAAATATGA
>JBBQHF010000006.1:0-51257 GCA_038323715.1 Patescibacteria group bacterium | reverse complement strand
ATTCATAAAATACTTGGAGAATCTTTCTACTGTGGAATAATGGAAAGAGGAGAAGAAAAATATCTTGGTAATCATGAGCCAATAATCACTCAACAATTATTTAATAATGTCCGAGAAGTCGCCAAGCAAAAAGCAAATATTAAAAAGCAAACCATTGCTTTTGCCTTTCGGGGTATACTTAAATGCGCTAAATGCGGATGTCAGTTAACAGCTACTAAAAAGAAAGGAAGATTAATTTATTATTACTGTACTAATGGCAAAGGCGGATGTGATGAGCATAAAGCCTACTTAACTGAGGATAGTTTATCTAAAGAGTTAAACGATTCTGTTTTTGATAATCTTGTCTTTGGCGATAAGATAGTAAACCTCGTCTACAAGGCAAAGTTGGCTGAAAGTAAAAACACTCTTTCTTATTTAGAGGAGTCTATCTTGAGCCTGCATAGCAGGCTTAGAAAGCTTGATGAGCGCAAGAATGCTTTACTTGATGTGTATCTCGACAAAACAATAGAAGTCTCTGACTATGAAGCAAAAAAGACGATAATTCAAAATGAGGTCGTTGATATTAAGAAGAGTATAGAAGAGTTAGAAACTAAAAAATCCAGCCAAGATAATTCTACTTTGGAACGGATAAAAAACTTCTTTTTAGAGCCAAAACAAATGAAAAAAGAGTTTTTAAGCTCTCTTCCTGAAAAACAACGAGAAACGCTAATTGACCTACTTTGGAACGCTAGTGTTGAGAATAAAAAAATCGCTAATATTTCATTTAAACAGCCATATAATGTGCTCTCTAAAATCGAAAATAAAAGCGATTTTGATTCAATGCGGAGAGGGTGGGATTGGAATGCTCGCTGGCTAGCGCAAAAATAAGCGATTAATCTACTAGAGATTAAAGGATATTATTGCCTTAGAATTAACCAATAATTATATTTATCCTTTTTGTACACAATCTCTGAAAACCCAGCGTCCTTGGCGACTCGGAGTAATTCTTGTTTAGAAAAGGCGTGATAATATCTATCGCTCACAATCTCTCCATTTTGTTTTTTCCAAGGAAAAACAATATCCCCAAAATCCATTTTATTAGTCCCTAACAATTTTTTAAGCGCTTGTTTAAAAATTAATCTACGATGTGCGCTGTGCCAAAGGTTCCAATTACTAATTATGAGTTCCCCGTTTGGCAAAAGAAATTCACGCAAGGATTTTAAAACTTTAGTCCGTAACTCATGACTAGGGATGTGCTGTAAAACCGCTAAACAAAAAACGTAATTAAATTTTTTGCCGCCAAATTTTTCTAAATCAGCTACTGACAAATTAATTAACTCTGCTACCAAAAATTTAGCTTGCGGATAATTTTTCTTTGCTAGCTTGATAAGTTCCAGACTACTATCTATTCCTAAATAATCTATTTTTCTATCAGCAAAAACTTCTAATAGTCTACCATTCCCACAACCAGCATCTAAAACTCGCTCATCAGATTTAACAGCGGCCGCAACCTCTCTAATCATCGGCCAAATTTCTTTTTTTCTGGTCGCGTCAAAATTAGTCGCAATTAGATTATAGCTATTTTGCGATAAGGCCAACAAATTTTGAATAAGTTTACTATTCATTATTCACTAATTAAATATTCATGTTTAGGAAAATTGGTGTTTTTAATTTTTTGAGCACGAGAACAACTATCGCACTTTCCACAGGGTTCAGCCTTCATATCGCCAAAATAATTTAAGATATACTCTTGACGACAACCAGTGTGATAAACATAAGCCTCCATTTCATTTAGTTTTTCATAAGCACGAGCCGCCTTATCTTTTAAAGCCTTAAAATCTAAATTCATATCTTCTGGTTCCACGATTTTTAGAACCTTAATTTCCGTTCCTCTAAACGGCGGTTTATATTCTACTAAGTCCTTTTCGGCTAGTTTCTTCACGGCCCTAATAAGTGAGTCTTTCTTAACTTTTAAAACAACCGAAACCTCTTCGGGCGAGAACTCCCACCCAGTCTCTAGTTCTGTGGCGTATTTAACGGCTAATTTTTCCCAAATTTCTTTTTGAGATTTAGACCTTTTACTGATTGAGGCATCAATTTCTGCTAAGGGTTTATTAGCTTTTAAGAATGAGCTAGAAGTTTTTTCATTAGGGCGAGAAATATAGCCTTCCTTTTCTAAAATTTTAAGAGCGGTGCCAATGGCCATTTCAGGGACGCTTTCCGATAAATTCTGACTGATTTCAGCATAAGTAACCAAAATTGAAGCATTGGTATCTACTTCTAATTCGGCGCGGCGTAAAATAAAATCATAAATTTCAATAATCATTCGTGGCTCGGGATTATCCCCTTTAATAAAAAATTCCCGTAAATATCTATCTTGTTGGTGGTAAAATAATAAGCAGAAACTTGGCAAGCCATCACGCCCGGCTCTCCCCGCCTCTTGATAATAAGCCTCTACCGTTCCTGGTAAATCATGATGAATAACAAAACGAATATCTTTTTTGTTAATTCCTAAGCCAAAAGCATTAGTCGCCACGACAACTTTGGCCATGCCACTCATAAATTGTTCTTGCACCCAATCGCGACTACTAGAATCCATTCCCGCATGATAAGCGACTGCCTTGATATCGTTATCCATCAGCAGCTCCATAATTTCATCCGTTTTGGACCTTGTTCCGGCATAAATAATTCCTGAACCTATTTCTGGATTGGTAATTAAAAAATTTAAAATATGTTCCAACTTCTGCCCATTTTGAGATGGAATAACCGCCATCTGTAAATTAGGTCGCGCAAATCCCGTGATAACCGTGTCCACATCTTTTAAATTAAGCTGATAAGCAATATCATCTCTAACCTCAGGCGTAGCCGTTGCCGTTAAAGCAACAACTGGCGGCTTGCCAACAAATCTAATTGCATCTCTCAGTCGCAGATAGCTAGGACGGAAATCATGCCCCCATTGGCTAACACAATGAGCCTCATCAACAGCAAATAAAGAAACTTTAATCTGCTTGAGCTCTTCTAAAAATTTCTGATTATAAAAACGTTCAGGAGCAATATAAACTATTTTGAAAAATCCCGATTTAACTTTTTCTAAACGACTACCTGTTTCCTCAGGCGAAATAGAAGAGTTAATAAAAGTTGCCGGAATACCAACCTTATCAAGGGAATCAACCTGATCTTTCATTAGGGCAATTAGCGGAGAAATAACAATTGTAATTCCTTCTAAAATAAGGGCTGGTAATTGAAAAATTAAAGATTTTCCTCCTCCGGTCGGCAAAACGACCAAAGTATCTTTGCCTTGTAAAATATTATCAATCGCTTTTTCTTGCCCCGGCCTAAAAGACTCATATCCAAAATGAATCTTTAAAAGCTCTAATAATTGTTGCTTTCTATGTGGCATTGACAAAATTGATTAAAAGTGATATAATATATTCATTAATGCTTCGTTCTTTAATTAAAAACCAAAAAATAAAGTCAAAATGAAAAATTTAATTATTTTTTTCAGAACATCCCCATTGGGTCGCGGCGAATTAATTCTCCGACTAATCGGGATAACATTTTTATCCGTCATCTTTATTTGGGGCGGAATTTATCTAATGATTATTGACCCTCGGGATATTGGATCATTTTCCTTTATGGCTGTCGGCATTCTACTTCTCGGCGCTGGCATTTGGGGAATCAATCCTGAAGCCGCCGAAAAATGGTGGCATCGCGGAGAAGAATCTCCCAAAAATGATGTAGAATAAAATCTCATCATAACATCTTAAATCATCTTTTTAACCGAAGGTGATTTTTTATTTTTCAAACTCCAAACGACGCAAAAAAATCTCTAAAACATTTTGGAATAAAAAGGCGATAGTCATCGGCCCTATTCCTCCAGGAACAGGGGTTATATAAGAAGCTTTATTTTTTAAATCTTCATAATCAGCATCACCATAAACTTTATCACCAACTTTAGAAATCCCGATATCAATAACAACGACCCCCTCTTTTACCATTTCTTTTTTTATTTTATTCGGTTCTCCGAGCGCTGTCACAATCAAATCCGCTTCTCCTATTTTATCTTTTTCACAAATTATAAATCCTTGTTTTTTTGCTACGTCTTCTAATCCTCTGCCAAATATATCAGAATTATAAAGGATACAAGCCGTTTTTTTATCACCCGACATCTTAATTTCTTCTAAACAAGCAGACACGGAAGCTAAAACTGGGGATACTAAATAATTTGGATGATTAGGATGGAAGCCGTCTACATCTTTAAAGGGGTCCAACGCAGCAATAATTTTATCAGCATTAAATTTTGGCGGCAAAGGCAGCTGAATCAAAATTCCATCAATCAAAATATCTTTGTTTAAAAAATTAATTACATCAAATAATTCTTTTTCAGAAACATCAGCATCTAAATGATAAAGATGAGTATCCACGCCAATTCTTTTTCCCTCCTTCTGTTTTAAATTAACGTAAATTTTAGAATCCTCTCTTTCTCCAACTAAAATAATGGCCAAGTTAGGCCTTGGTCCATTAATTTTATGAATTGAGAGAGCAACTTCATCCTTAATTCTCTCAGCAATTTTTTTCCCGTCTATATTTTGTACCATACATTATTTTTATTTTGTGGGAATCGGAAATTGTTCACACATTTTTTTAATTGCCTCTTTTATTTCGGATAATTTTTGCTCATCTTCTTTATTTATAAGTGCTTCATCCATATAAGAAACGAGTTGTCTCATCTCACCTTCTTTCATTCCTCTAGTTGTTATGGCTGGGGTCCCAATTCTCACGCCCGATGGATTCATCGGTGGATTAGGATCATTAGGAATCGTGGAGCGAGATACAGAAATCCCAATTTTTTCCCAAACCTTTTCCGCTTCTTTCCCAACTGTGTTTTTATTTGATAAATCAACTACCATTAAATGATTATCAGTACCACCGGAAACTATTCTATAGCCTAGCTTAATAAATTCCGCGGCCATCGCTTGAGCGTTCTTAATAATTTGAGCGGAATATTCTATAAATTCAGGTTTCAAGGCTTCGCCAAAGGCAACTGCTTTAGCGGCAGTAATATGATCATGCGGACCGCCCTGCATTCCCGGAAAAACAGCGCTATTAATTTGCTTGGCATATTTTTCTTTACACATTATAATTGCCCCTCTTGGGCCACGTAAAGTTTTGTGCGTGGTGGTAGATACAACATCAAAAATTGGCACTGGATTCTTTAATTGTTTGCCCGCGATTAACCCAGCGATGTGAGCAATGTCGGCAAAAGTATAAGCCCCAATTTCGTCAGCAATATCTTTAAATTTTTGCCAATCAATTTCCCTAGAGTAGGCGCTAAAACCAGCGACTATCATTTTTGGTTTTTCTCTTAAAGCAATTTCTCTAACCTCATCCATATCAATAATGCCAGTTTCTGAATTAACGCCATATTGAACAAAATTATATAAACGTCCAGAAAAATTGACCTTATGGCCATGAGATAAATGTCCGCCATGATCCAGTTTCAAGCCTAAAACTTTATCTCCGGGATTTAAAAAGGCCATATAAACAGCAGCATTTGCCGGAGACCCAGATAAAGGTTGCACATTTACATGCTCAGCATCAAATAATTTTTTAACTCTTTCAATCGCTAAATTCTCAATGTCATCAATAATATAATTACCACCATAATAACGATGGCCAGGATAACCTTCGCTATATTTATTGGTTAAGACAGTCGCCATCGCTTCTAAAACTGCCGGGGAAACGTAATTTTCGGAAGCGATTAATTCAATCTCTTCATTTTGACGTTTTTCTTCCCGCTCTATAATCTCGAAAACTGGCTCGTCTTGATTTTTTAGATGGTCGTATTGCATATTTTTTTGATTATTATCTGACTTTATATTATCTCTGGAACTCTATTTTGTCAAAATAAAAGTGTTTAGCCTTTAAGCGTCTTGGTCATATAGCTTGATTTCAATTTATAACCCCTTTTCTTATAATATCCCCGAACACCAACGCCAGAAATAATCGCTACTTTTGATATTTGATGAGCTTTAATAATATCTTCAGCATGAGCTAAAAGTTGTTTACCTAAGCCGCTGTGTTGAACCTTTTTATCACCGCCAACAGAAACTAATTTACCATAGACATGTAATTCTCTAATAAGCGCGGGGGCAATCGGACTATTGTTATCTAGTCTTAAACGACAAAATCCATACAAAACTTTAGCATCCTGACTATCAGCGCTAATAAAATATTCCTTGCCCCCGGATGCTGAATACTCAATCACGTTTATTTTAGGGTCAACAATCTTGCCATCCTTAACCTCTCGACAACGAATACATTTACATTTTACCCCCCGTTGTTGCATCACTTGCCTTAAATTGGTAATTTTATTGCCAGCGATAATGGACTCCCCGGGAATGTCACGAATTAATCTAATAATACGAACATATGTCGGAACTATTTCTTTACATTTAACAATTAAGGCCTGCAGGACTTTATCGGAATATGGTTTATACTTCCCTTGTTTGTACCACTTATACAATAAACTCCCCTGGGTAACTACTGTGGGGTAAAATTTGATTTGATCAGGCTGAAAGCGTTCATCAATAAATAATTTTTTAAACATTATAAAATCTTTTTGAGAGGTGGACCCCGGTAGCGCAGGCATTATATGATAAGTTACCTTAAAACCATATTCTTTTAGCAGTTTAGTAGCATCGGCTATTTCTTTAATTCCGTGCCCGCGTTTATTTATTTTTAAAATTTTGTCATCTACTGCTTGCACCCCCATTTCAACCCTAGTACAACCAAATGTTCTCATCTCTATTAGTTCTGTCGCATTAATATAATCCGGTCTGGTTTCTAAAGTTAAGCCAATAATTCTATATTTAGCCGATTCATTTTTCTTTTGTTCCAGGGTTAAAGCATCTTTCAAGGCGCTTAAGCTAAGATTTTGTTTATAAAAAGATTTAATATTAGCCTTAAAACTATCAGTCTTTTTTGTGCTTGAGAGTTTATTTTTTTTTAAACGATTATAATCATTAGCCGCCCTAAAACAATTAGCGATATACCAATATTTATATTTTATAGGCAAATAGCTCCAGGTCCCGCCGATAACAATAATTTCTATTTTTTCTGGTTCATGCCCATTATTTTCTAAAGCTTTTAGACGGAAAACTACCTGTTTATAGGGGTCGTATTGGCAACGAATTGCTCTCATAACTGCTGGTTCATTAGCTAAATAGCTAACGGGCACATCTTTTTCTCTGGGGCAATAAGCACAAGTGCCAGGGCAAGGATATGATTTTGTTAAAACCGCTACTGGGGCAATTCCAGACAAAGTACGAATAGATCTTTTTCTAAGAAGCGTTTCAAATGACTCCGATTTTTCAACCAAACCTTTTTCCAAAAATTCACGATATTGCTTTAAAATATCAGAATTAAGAATAGAATCAATTTTAAATTCTTTACACAAAGAACGCTTAATATCCTCAAGTTTGTCCCTATTTTTAATATTCCCTATATTTTCTAAGATTAATTTTTTTATTGCTTCTGGCATTTTTTTATAGTATAATTATCGTATAATCTAATTAACAATACAATATTTTTTTAATTTTAACAAGGATTGCTATGAAAAAGAAACTACTCAAAATATTAATATTTTTAATAATTATCGCTTTCCCAATTGCCGCTTTAAAAGCTGCCGGGACTAATGCAAGTCAGGCTGTTTTCATATCTAAGAGCGATGTGGTATCTGGCAATTTGTTTGCGGTCGGCGACACCATTACTGTTGACGGGGTGATTACTGGCGATTTAATAGCTGCGGCTCGATCAATTACCGTTAACGGTCGGGTTGAAGGAGATATCATTGTCGCTGCCCAAAATATAAATATAGCCGGAGATGTCGGCGGAAATGTTCGCGTGGTCGGTAATTCAATCATAATTAACAATGTCATCGCCAGAAATTTAAATGCTTTTGGCTCTGACGTCGTAGTTGGTGATGGGGCTAGAATAGGTTGGGACGCTTTAATTGGAGCTTCAAGCTCTCAAGTTAAGGGTGTTATAAATGGTAGTTTAAATGTTTATGGCCGAGATTCTATTATATCGGGTAAAGTTGGTAAAAATGTAATTATAAAAATATATAATGAGTCGCAGTCGCAAAATATAATAATCGCAAAAGAGGCTATTATTAATGGGGATTTAAATTATACTGCCCAAAATAAAGCCAATATAACAGAAGGGGCTGATATTGCTGGTCAAATTAATTATCAAATTCCGGTTGTAAAAGAAAAAAATAATGCCACCACCTGGGCCTGGGGAAGACTATTTTCCATCCTTTCAATTATGGTGATTGGATTGATTTTTGTGTTTATACTCCCGCAACAAACTAAAAAAATTGTCTTAAATATTAAACAAAGGCCAGGAAAAATTATATTAATTGGAGCAATTACTTTATTAACAATCCCGCCATTAGCAATTCTCTTGGCTCTATCTATTATTGGCATACCGCTAGCAATCGCTTTAGGGGGCTTGTTGTTGGCCGGCATGATTATTGCTAAAGCCGTGGCCGCAATCTTATTAGGAGAACTATTAATAAAAGATTTAGCAAAAAAAATACAAGCTCATTTGTTTTGGTCTCTATTATTAGGAACGATTATTCTTTCTTTATTATATTCACTTCCCATCGTCGGCTGGATTATCAGCTTATTAGCTATTTGGCTCGGGTTAGGAAGTATTTTACATTATGCTACCAATAAATCCGAAAATATTTAAAGCCTACGACATTCGTGGTATATACGGAGAAGACTTTGATAACGAGTTAGCCTATTTATTAGGACTAGCTTTTATTGAACTGAGAAAAAACGACCCCGATTACGACCCGAACAAGAGTTTAACAATCACGGTTGGTTGTGACATGCGCTTATCTTCCCCACTACTCAAAATTAATTTGATTAGAGGATTGGTGGATGGTGGGGCAAACGTGGTTGATGTCGGGACTGTTTCAACGCCAACTTTTTATTTTACAGTGGGGAAATATAAATATGACGGCGGAATAATGATTTCCGCTTCGCATAATCCAAAAGAATGGAATGGCTTTAAATTAGTCAGAAAAATGGGACTTCCTGTTAGTGGTGAAACTGGCATCGATTTTATTAAAGAAAAAATCATAGAAAATAAATTTCTTCCCTCCAAAACAAAAGGGGCGGTGATAGAATTATCTGGCGTTTTGGATGAAGAGATAAATTATTCTTTAAGTCGAATAGATATAACAAAAATTAAACCGCTAACCATTGTGGCCGATGCCGCCAACAGCATGGGAGCAACTTATCTACAAAAACTGTCAGAAAAATTACCAATTAAATTAATTCCACTTAACTTTAAATTAGACGGCTCCTTTCCCGCCCATGAGGCTGACCCCCTAAAAGAAGAAAATTTAGAACAATTAAAAAAATCTATTTTAACTAACAAAGCTGATTTAGGAATTTCTACAGATGGTGACGGTGATAGAATATTTTTTGTGGACAATAAAGGAAAGACAATTAATCCGGCGATAATCAGGGGGCTATTGGCTAAAATTTTTTTACAAGATAAACCGGGCGCAAAAATAGGTTATGATGTTAGACCGGGAAAAATTACAGTAGACTTAATAACTGATAACGGAGGAGAGGCAATTATCACCAGAGTTGGACACTCGCTCATTAAAGAACAAATGATAAAAGAAAATATTTATTTTGCAGGAGAATCTTCTGGGCACTTCTATTTAAACACTGAATTTGGTTGTTTTGAATATCCGAGCATTATGATAATGAAGCTCTTAACTGAATTTTCTTCAATCAACCAAGCTGTCTCTGAATATATAGAGCCATATAATAAATACTTTGCCTCGGGTGAAATCAATAGCGAGGTTAAAGATAAGGAAGTAGTATTTAAAAAGATTGAAGAAGCTTTTTCTGATGGCCAAATTACTAAATTGGATGGCATTAGCGTTACTTATCCAGATTTTTGGTTTAATGTCAGAGGCTCTAATACCGAAGAGAAAGTGAGACTAAATCTAGAAGCCGTCACCACAGAAAAAATGCAAGAAAAAACAGCTGAAATCTTAAAAATAATTGCTTAACAATAAAACAAAAAAAGGGGCTCAATAATGAGCCTCTTTTTTTGTTTAACAATTTACTATTTTCTCTCTACTTCAATTGTGGCTTTGGTTAGTAGGGCCGCTAAAGCGCCAATAGCCGCGAGCATCGGCGCAAAAAAAGCACCAACAACAGCAAAAGTAACCGGGATTTCCATCAGCGTTTTGCCCTTCTCGTTCTTAATAATAATTCGACGAACGTTCCCTTCTTTGATTAACTTTTTAACCCTATCTAAAATTTCTTCACCAGAAACTTTAAATTGTTCATTAAAGGTTTTCTTGGTATTAGTTTTTTCGTTAGTTTTTGTATTTGTCTTGGCGTTTGTTTTTTTTGGCATATGATTTATAGTTAATTTATTAATTTTATTAATTAAACTAGCTTAGAGAAAATTTTTCAAAATAAATATTCTTTTTTGGAACACCTAAATCTTTTAAGGTCTTAATAATATTCTTAAGAAATAGCGGTGGACCACAAACATAAAAACTCCTTTCCAAATAATCAGGTACTAATCTTTTTATTTTTTCTTCATCAATTCGTCCTTTTTCGCCGTTCCAATCCTTGGCTTGTCCATTTACGAAATGAGTGGTAGAAGCGCTCTTAAATGAATCAAATTCTTTTTTAAAAATAAAATCATTAACACAAACAGCGGAATATAAGATAATTGTATCTTTATCTTGAGCACTTTCAGCGATTGCTCTAATTGGAGTAATTCCTACCCCACCAGCCAATAAAGCAATTTTATTATTAGCAGTTCTTTTGTTTGTGAATATTCCATGAGGGCCATCAATTACAACCTTAGTTCCAACTTTGAGCTTACTAGATAAGGAAGATGTAAAATCACCAAGACTTTTGATTGATATTCTAATATCATCACCATTTTTAGCTTGAGAGAAAGAAAAAGGGTGTCCCTCTAAAGCAAGTTTGGAATCCAAGAACCTAAATATAGCAAATTGCCCGCCTAAAAAATTGAATTCAGCCAGCCTGTTCCCAGAAATATAAACCGATAAAACATTTTCGCATTCCTGCTCTATTTTAGAAACATAGAATCTATGTTTTAAAAATAATTTAACCGGCTTAACAAATCTATAAAAGACCAATAGTCCAAAGGCGGCCCAATACAATAAGTACCAATAAACAAAAAATATTTTATTCTGCAAGGTATACCCATACTCTAATTGGTGGCTAAAAGCTAAAATAATTGCTAAATAAACCAGGATATGAATAACATACCAGGTTTCATATTTCATTCTTTTCTTAATTATTGTCGTAGAAACCCCAATGACCACAATAAAAATCATAATCGCTAAAAAGGCAGTTAACAATTCATCCCAGTTAAATAAAAATTCTAAAATCTGAGACCAAAGACTATTATCGTTGGCCATTTTATAACCAATAATAATAAATATGGGGTGAAGACAAATAAGAATCCAGGCCAACAAGCCATTAAAATGATGGACTATGAACAATTTATCTAGGCCAAAAATTTTTTCCAAAAACTTAACGCGCCCCACTAAAATTAATTGCCACAAAACAAAATAAACTGCTAATAAACCGGCTAATCTTCCCAGAGCAATAAATAAACCAGTTTGGCCAGTGTTTAGCAAGCTACCTGAGCGCAAAAACCAGAAATAAAAAATAATTCCGATGCTCACTAAAAAGGTTATAAACAAAAATATTTTTTTCATATTATTTATAAATAAGCATCTTGGGCATATTCTCTAATAACCCTTTCAGTATTAAAAAACGAAGCATTCACCCCAATAACAAATCTCATTACCTTTTTCCAATATATTCTATCCTTGTAATACATCGGGATAATTTCCGTTTCTAATAGATTATATAAACTGGCAGCATCCTTTTCGTCCACGCTCCCAGAACCGGAAATTTTTTCTCCTCTGATGGTCCAGCCTGTTTTTCCCCTAATATACCCCTCTTGCCACCAACCATCAAAAGAACTAAGCTGTGGCACGCCATTGTGAGCGGCTTTCATACCACTAGTGCCAGATGCTTCATTCGGTGGTAGCGGCGTATTAACCCAGAGATCTACACCGGCCACCATAACTTTAGCCATGTCCATTTCATAACCCTCCAAAAATACTATTTTAATTTTATTTCTATATTCTTGACTAATTTTATTAACTAGAGCGACGATTGCTTTTCCGCCTTCATCAGCTGGATGCGCCTTACCTCCATATACTATTTGTATCTTGCCCGCCCTCTTCTGAACTTTTAATAAGCGCTTCATATCACTCAACAAAAGCGCTGGTCTTTTATAGGCCGTAAAACGACGAGCGAAACCAATGGTAAAAACATTTTTATTAAAATCCTCTCCGGTTTTGTCTTTAATTAATTTTATTAATTTTTCTTTAGCAAGTTGGTGCGCTTCCCAAATTTCCTCAGTCGGGATTATAAAAGCATTACGCAAAGATAAACTAGATTTTCTCCAATGAGGAATATGTTTATCAAATAAAATTTGAAACTCGGGAGATGTCCATGTTTGTGAGTGAACTCCATTAGTAATTGAATGAATGGGATACCCTGGAAATAAATGGCTAGAAACTTCGCCGTGGCTAAGTGCTACCCCATTTATATATGCACTAAAATAAAGACCAATCATCGTCATATTCACCCCGCGCTCATCCTGTAATTCTTTAATATGTAAAGGAAAATCAGGCTGATATTTCAAAAATAAGTTAAGAGGAAAGGCGTCGTTGGCTGTTTTTACTGGAGTATGTGTAGTAAAAATGCATTTTTCTCTAGTCTCTTTTAATTTAGCGGTTATACTTTTTTTATTAGAATTTAAAAATTGACTAATGGCCACTAAGCTTCCATGCCCTTCATTAATATGAAATTTATCAATATTATAACCGAGCTTTTTTAAAAACTGCCAACCGCCTCGGCCTAAAACTATTTCCTGCAACAACCGATATTCTTTATCCCCGCCATAAAGTTTTCCAGTTAACTGACGATATACCATATCATTATCAGGGAAATTTGTGTCCAACAAATAAACCGGAATTTCAAATCCATTTGTGTTTTTAATAGTATACTGCCAAGCGCCAATTTTAACTTTGTCTCGCCCTATCTTAATAGAAATTGTCTCTTTTAATTTTTTTAAATTAGCAAAATTATAATTAGCGGTAGGAAATTCCGCCTGCTTGCCATTGTTATTTATTTTTTGATCAAAATATCCCTTATCATTCAAAAGCGTTATGCCGACCATGTGAAATCTCAAATCAGCCGCTGAGCGCAAAAGGTCACCAGCTAAAATACCCAGCCCCCCAGAATAGGTTTTAATATCACTCTCCAAAGCTATTTCCATGCTGAAATAAGCGATTTTAAAATTATCTTTATCAATTGCCATAATAAATTTTTATATTTTATTTCTTAATCTAAATTTTACCATTTATAGCCATTTTTGCCTAACTCAGCCTTAATATGAAAAAGGCGCAACAATTGTTACGCCCTTTTTACAATAAATTATTTTTTCATTTTTTCTTGCTGCTTTTGTAATTCTAAAACAGCACTCTTTACTTCATTTTTAATCATCTCTTCATCGCTTAAATCACTAAAAATGATAGGTTTGCCAATAAACAATAGCCCTTTATGGCCACCGTAGATTTTAGTAAAATTAAAACCAGATTTTATTGGCATAATGGGCTGCACTCCATGTAAATAAATCGGGACAACATAATTAGGATTCACTCGAGATATTGTTTTTGCCACCCCATACTTACAGTCGCTTATTTGCCCATTTCTTGTTCTAGTCCCCTCAAAAAATAAAACTAAATTACTATATTTTAGGGTTTCGCAGAAATTGTTGATATCCCTGTTTATTACTTCCAATTTAGCAGTATGACGATGAACGGGCACACATTTTGATAAATGAATTAATTGCCGTCCAATCGGATGCTTAAAAAAATTGTCGTAATCGGGAGCATTCCAAGGAATGCGATCATAATGGAAAAATACATCAAAAATTGACGACACACTAATCCCAATTAATAAAGAATCAATTAACGTGTGGTGATTTGAGACATATAGTATTCCATTATTTTTAGGGAGATTTTTTCGTCCAATAACCTTAACTTGGTTACGAATTTTAAAAATGTAAATTGCTAGTATGGCTAAAATAAATAACCAAACCCTGCCAACACTTTTTCCAATAATCTGTTTCATTACTATTTTTTTAAAGTTCTAACTTCATTATAGCATTAATAGTAAAAGTTTATTAATTATTAAACCACAAATTGCCGCCCAGGTGCCAAACTGAAACAGATTTTATGCCGGCAGCTTGAATGGTTTGTAATTTTTTAGACATACTTTCAGCATCTTGATAGAAATAAATATTATTACCATTACTCCAAGTCATTTCAAACGATTCTGGGTCTCGTGTCGCGGTATCAAAACCCGGCTCTTTCTTAATCTGTTCATAAGTTAAAAGAGAAAATTTATGAGCACCAACACTTCCTTTATAACCATACGATGGTATTCCTAAAGAAAGCTTTGACTTATCATCAATTTTTTTAAGTGTCCAATTAATAGTATTTTTAATCCAAGCTATCGGTGATACGGGCTGCCCAGCACCTTGATCATACTGATAGTCATAGGCCATAACAACTATTTTATCTACCGGTAAATTATTAAAATCTGAATAACGCCAAACATACCAAGCATCTTCAACCACGTTAGATGTGGCCGGGCCATCTATCATAAGTTTTTTCTTTTTTTCATGTAAGGCGGTTCCTAATTTTAATAAGAATTTTTTGTATTTATCATAAACTTCCTTATCCCATCCACCAAAATCTTCAAAATCTATTTCTAAACCAGTTAAATTATTATCAACTACAAAAGAAACTAGGGTGTCAATATTATTTGAATCATCCAAACTATTATCTAAAAATAAATTCATGCTAACCGCATAAGAAGACGAGATAGTGACATACTGTTGCGTTGAATATTTTTTTAAATCCGCAACATTAGACAATGAATAACCATTACAGCCATTGTTTTTTTCCGTCAGCAATATTAATTGGCCGTTTTCATCAATATTAAAGTATTCTGGTTTAAGAATAGTAATCCTTCTGCCGTCTGAGTATTCCCTCTTTGCTGCGCAGGTCGGATTACCAGGATAAACCCAAGCCATAACCTCGCTTGGTAATTGAACAATGGTTATTTTGTTAGTAGTGGTTGTATTTTTTAATTCCGAAATAACAACTGGAATTTTCCCTATTCTCAAGGTGGTTGTTTCCGGTTGTATAATATTTTGCACTATGATATTGGCACTATTTGTGGCCTGAGTGTTGTCAGGCACCGCGATATTAATATCCACCAGCTGACTATCGTTTTGAATTGGCGCGGATCCAACCCCTGAGTAATTATTATTAACTGCATTTTTTATTTTTTTATTATGACTAAACAAAAAGTAGCTAGCAAATAAGACGAGAGCCAAAACACTAACTAGCATTAAACGATTCTTTAATATTAGCCGTACTTTAAACATATGTGTTAATCTCTATTTTTTTTAGTAACCGTGGCGACCGGGATTGTTTTATTTTGAGTGAACTGAGAGAAAACTCCTTTACGATTCCACTGCTGCCAAACTACTTCCTCCTTCTTAATATAGCCCCACAATGATTTTATTAAAGCTCTAAATTCTACAAAAGTACTAGCATAAAGCAATAGCCAGCCAATAGGCGCTAATAAAAATAACCTTTTTTTTCTTTTTTCACTCACATCAAATAATATCTGCACCGCGAACATGGAACTAACCACAATAATTCCAGAAATAAATGAGGAATAATCTTTTGTCAGATAAGAATAAATATAGACAAATAATATAAAAAATAATTCTAAAAATAATTGCATATCCCCAAATACCGCAAGCGGCAAAACAAACCAAGATAAAACTTTTTTATGATTTTTATCTTTACTAAAAAACATCTTGCGATATTCTAAAAATGTTTCTAATCTACCCTTTTTCCACCTCAATCTTTGTTGAATCAAGCCCGTAAAATCAGTGGCTCCTTCTGTATAAACAATCGCTTGCTCCGCATAAATTATCTTCAGGCCCTCGTGTTGTATTCTAAAAGATAAATTAATGTCTTCTGTTATATTAGTAACACTATAACCACCAATGTCATCAAAAATTTTTCTTCTAAACGCTCCAGCAGCGCCACCAATTATATAAATAGAACCCAACAAGGAATCACATTTTTTAAAATAAAATGAAAATAGAAACTCTAAATATTGAATAACTTCAATAATAGATTTAGTGTTGCCTATTTTAACATTGCCCACGGCCGCCATTACCTTGTCGTCTTTAAAATAATTAACAAAATTTTGTATAGTTTCTTTAGGAACAAAACAATCAGCATCAATAGATACTATAATTTCTCCAGTAGCCATCGCGATGCCTTTATTAAGAGCATATCCTTTGCCTTTTTGGTCCTCTCTGGTATAAATAATTTTAATGTTTTCTCCATAAAACTTTTCTAATTTTTTATATTTTTTAATAAAACTAACAACATTAACCGCAGTATCATCCGTTGAAGCATTATCAATCACTATTATTTCTAATTTTTTATAAGAACTATTTATCAGCGACTGAAGCGTTGTAATAATCCCACTTTCTTCATTCCAGGCCGGGACTAAAACAGTTACTCTGGGTCTATATGTTTTATAATTATATATTTTTCTATTTTTATATTCTGACCAGGCCACAAAAACGTCATGCCACGGGCTGATTATCATGTAGACAAAATATTTTATCAAAAGAACGGAGGCAAAAGAAATAATAATTAATCTAATAACGGGAAAGTTTTCGCTATCAGATGGCGTCAACAAAAAAACAGATATAATAATCCAAAGCGTTACTACATATAAAGAAAAATAAATTAAAAATTTTTTAAACATATGTTTTTAGTTATGTTTAAAATAATTTACTAAAATTTTAGCACTTAAATTTGATAATAATATCAGAGTGAGAAATATTATAACTAGCCGATACGATAATATCTTAATTCTTATGAAAAAATCTACATAAAAAACAATTAACATTACTAGTGTGACTATAATGATCAAGGCTAGGCCAAATATTTTGATAGATTTTTTATTCATAAACAACAAATATAAATGATTAGAATAAATTCAAATTATTATTATTCTAATATCATGGGTATTTTATTATATAATTTTTTGAAGATGTAATCAAGGTCTCGGTCCAAAGAAAAACGAGTCTAAGGACTCGTAAATTACTGTAAAAAAGAGTATAATCTTTGTATTAATAATGCTTAACCAGAATAATATGATAGAAAATAATAAAATTAAAGTTGTTGGTATCTCTGGTAGTTTACGTAAAGACTCATTTAATACCGGTTTATTGCAAGCCGCGGTTGCGTTAGCGCCAGCCGAAATTGAATTGGAAATTTCAGAAATTGGGCAGCTGCCGCTTTTTAATCAAGATTTTGAAATTAATTTACCGGCCGCGGTTCAAGAATTTAAAAACAAAATTAAAGCGGCGGATGCTGTTTTGTTTGTAGGCCCAGAATATAATTATTCTATATCTGGCGTTTTGAAAAATGCCATTGATTGGGGGTCAAGGCCATATGGTGATAATAGTTTTAAGGGCAAACTAGCGGCGATTATGGGTGGTTCAACGGGTAATATCGCTACCGCTCGTATGCAATATCATTTACGTCAAATTTTAGTTGCTTTAGACATGCACCCCTTAAATCGTCCCGAGGTAATGGTTGGGGCTATCCAGGAAAAATTTGATATCGAGGGCAATTTAATTGACGATTATACAAAAAACAAAATTAGTGAAATGTTAAGCGCTTTAGTAATATGGTCTAAGCGCTTAAAAATCTAAAAAATAATTAAAATCTAATTATAAGATCTTATGTATCACATCATCCCGAGACCATAAACTCACTGCCCTCGACGATATAAAACCCTCCGTGATATAATTTAAAATATGAAATTAACAAATGACAGCTACATAATATCAATAGGCACTAAAAATTTCACTGAAAAATATTTTCGCGACCAGGATGGTTGGGTTAAAATTTCTGCCAAAGGTAATAAATTTCGGATGACAGCTGAGCAGGTCCTTAATCATCTATTACCAGCAATATCTGGTATAAAAACAGGCCTAACTTGGGAGGTAAAATATAAAGAAAAAAAATAAAGTCTCAAAAATACACAAAGCAAACAAAAAAGAGTACACATTATGTGCTCTTTTTTATGGGTGGCTACTCAGAAATCATCGCGCTCACTTTTTGCCATAATGCAAAAAGCTCACTTGTCCTGGGTTGGCGTCCAAATATCCCCCGGATATTTGTCCGACACTCAATTACTCGTTTCGGCTTCCGCCTCAACTCATATTTCGCTTCCAACCTGTTCGATTCCCTGGCTGTTCCAGCCATAATAAAAAAGAATAGATAAAATCTATTCTTTTTTATTATAGGGTCCACTATGTGATGCGTTCAGAACTTTTGATTGGGAAAACATAGCTATAGAGCTAGATATTTTTCAGAAGAGTTTTGATTTTGAAGTATAAATTATAAATATTTTGTAATCAAAATAAGTAACAACAAGGAATGCCGTGGTGTTTCTATTTTTGAAGCTTTGCTCGAATAGCTATTTCGATTCGATCAAGAATATTTATTGAAATGTCTACTGGCTTAACCATACTTGTGGTTGAAGTTGAGCTAACCTGAGTCTGAGAAGGCGTTGTTTTTTCAGTGTTGACCGTGGATGTTAATTCTGGGGCCACTACTAATGGGCTATAAAGATTTTTGAAAGCGAACACTATTCCTCCAATAAGCACCACCCCGATAATGATAATAATTATTTTATTCATAAATTTAATTAGAGATTGTTGCGGTTGTGGCACCAGATTGATTTAATGTGGTAATATCTGCCTCATATAAATTTTTAGAGGGGATTGAAGACGAAAATTCACTAGTAGCTTCCTGTCCATTATTAGAAAATGATAATACTATATTACTTATTTGTTGGGATACATCAAATTTCCTATATAAACTAACCGATCTAATTGGTAACGTAAAATCTTTAATAACACTGTTATCTACTAATTTTTTAGCGGACCAAAAAAATGATTTTATCTCCGAATAATTACTCGTTCCTTCGTAATAATCGTAAGTGGCGCTATTTATCAGAAATCTTTCTGAACCACCCTGACCGCTAACTTTAATAAATTCTTCAGACATTTGAGTTTCCCCATTTTTTTTAAGATTAACAATTCCATAAAGAATAGTTATAGGCTTATCAATGCCTCCTGCAATCTGGGCTATCCAATTATCAGAATCAACACTTATAGGTTTGGCTGTAAATTCGGCGGCATATTTAACCTCAACATCATCAAAATCATATTTTATACCTTCGGCAGCAAAAACAATACCAGAGATAATTAAAAATAATGGAATAATTGCAATAAATATTAATTTTTTCATAACTAAAAATAATATGATAATTATACAATAAGTTTACCTTGGTTTAGTTAAAAAGTAAATAAAAAAATGAGCCTTTAAGCTCGTCTTTTCCAAATGGGGTGCCTATCGGGAAAGCGCGCTCGCTTTTTGCCATAATGCAAAAAGCTCACTTGTCCTGGGTTGGCGTCCAAATATCCCCCGGATATTTGTCCGACACTCAATTACTCGTTTCGGCTTCCGCCTCAACTCATATTTCGCTTCCAACCTGTTCGATTCCTCTACTACCTAAACAAAAAGAGCAGATAATATCTGCTCTTTTTATTTATAGGGTGCCTAGTGGGAATCGAACCCACAATAACAGGACCACAACCTGGCGTGTTACCACTACACCATAGGCACCATGCTTGTTTTTCTCAAAACGTACGCCCGGGGGGAATCGAACCCTCATAACCAGCTTAGAAGGCTGGTGTTCTATCCATTGAACTACGGGCGCATATATCTAATCTTGTCTTATAATAATAGAATTAGCTGTCATTGTCAAACTGCCAATTTTTAACTAATATTCCTTTGTCTAACTGCTTCAAAAATAATTATCGCCGCTGAAACTGAAACATTAAGGGAATCTATTCCTTTTTTCATAGAAATAAGTATTTTCTTATTTACCACCTTAAGCCATTTATCGCTCAATCCATTAGCCTCTGACCCCAAAACAATAGCTGTTGGGCCCGACATATCTGATTTTAAATAATCAGAACTAGCGGATGTGGCCGCTGCAAAACTTTTAATATGATTACTTTTTAACCAATTAATTGTGGCCTCAATACTAGCCGAAGCTATCTGAGTATTAAAAATAAGCCCCTCACTAGCCCTGATAACGTTAGGATTAAATATATCAGTTTGATTATCATTAATTATTATAGCATCAACGCCGGCCGCATAAGCAGTTCTAATAATCGCTCCCAAATTACCGGGTTTTTCAACGGATTCTAAAATAACAATTAAAGGATTTTTACTTAATTTTATTTTATCTAAACTGGTATTGATACTTTTTGCGGTTGCTAGAAATCCGTCTGGATTTTCTTTATATGCCATTTTCTGAAAAACAGATTTAGAAACAACAACTTGGCTTTCATAAGAAATACCTTCCAAAAGTCCACTATCATCTGGACTAAAGTCGGGACAATAAAATATTTCTTCAATCTTAATGCCCGCTTCTAAGGCGGCGCTTATTTCTCGTTTGCCATCAATTAAAAACAAGCCAGACTCTTTTCTAATATTAGCTTTTCTAAGTCTAACTATTTCTTTAATTTTTTTATTTTCTAAACTATTAATATTTATCATAATAAATATATTATAAAACAAAATTTGACAAAATCATACTATAAAAAGGATAATAATACTATAATAATAAAAAATAAAGATATATGCCAATTCCACAACTCAATGCTCATCGGAGTGATACTTGGAAAAATCAAGTAGTAGTTAGTAACTCTGGCCAAGGACGCCGTAAAAATAATAAAAATAATAAGTCCTGGAAAAAAAGACTGTTAGTTAAACTTCTTGGTTTAGGCGTTATTCTTTTTTTTCTAGTAGTTATCTATGTTGCCTGGATTTCTCGAGACATACCAAACCCAAATCAACTGATAGAACGTGAGGTTGCTCAAAGCACAAAAATATATGATAGGACTGGAGAAAATATTCTATATGAAATTCATGGTGATCAAAAAAGAACTTTAATTTCTTTAAGTGATTTACCTGATTATGTAAAATGGGCGCCAATCGCCATTGAGGATAAAAATTTTTATAACCATGGTGGATTTAGTATTTTAGCAATGATCAGAACGGCAATCACTAATGTTTTATATGGACAAACTGCTGGAGGCTCTACCTTAACTCAACAATTTATTAAAAATGCCGTCTTAACTCCAGAAAAAAAGTTGACCAGAAAAATAAAAGAAATTGTTTTAGCTTATAGGCTTGAACAAAAATTTTCCAAAGATGAAATTTTACAAATGTATCTAAATGAGATTCCTTACGGCTCTAACGCTTACGGCATAGAAGCCGCTAGCCAGAAATATTTTAACAAACATGCTAAAGATATCAGCCTAGCAGAAGCCGCTCTCTTAGCGGCCCTCACACAAGCTCCTAGCAGGTACTCACCGTATGGACCGAACAAGGATTTACTGTTAGGTAGAAAGGATTATGTTTTAACATTAATGAAAGAGCAGGGACATATCTCTGAAGAACAAGAAATTGCTGCCAAAAATGAAGAAATAAAATTTATGGCGCCAGAGACAAACATAACTGCTCCCCATTTTGTAATGTATATTAAGGATATTTTAGCGGACAAATATGGAGAAAAAATGGTAGAACAAGAAGGATTAAAAATATATACCACCTTAGATTTGTACAAACAAAATATAGCCGAAGAGGTTATAAAGGAAAAAACAGAAAAATATCAAGAAAAATATAATGCTAATAATGCTGCTTTAGTTTCTATTGATCCTAAAACCGGTCAAATATTAGCAATGGTTGGTTCAAGAGATTATTTTGATGACACAATAGACGGTCAAGTAAATATTACCACCAGGCTTAGACAACCAGGTTCATCAATAAAACCAATAGTTTATGCTGCTTTATTTACTAAGGGGTTTTCACCTGACACTATTTTATACGATGTAAATACTAATTTCTCTAATGATCCTTCAAATCCATACGAACCTAGAAATTATGATCTTGGAGAGAGGGGCCCGGTTAGTGTTAGAAAAGCACTAGCTGGTTCTTTAAATATTCCCGCTGTCAAAGCTTTGTACTTAGCCGGAATAAATAATGTGATTGATTTGGCTGAGAAAATGGGTTACACCTCATTAACCCAAAGGGATAGGTTTGGTTTAGCTTTAGTTCTTGGTGGCGCTGAGGTAAAAATGATAGAACATGTCAACGCTTTTAGTGCTTTTGCTAGAGATGGACAAATGAGCCCCGTGGTTAGCATCTTAAAAATAGAAGATAAAAATGGCAAAATTATTGAAGAGTATAAACCTGAAGAAAAAAAGGTTTTAGATTCACAAATTGCTAGAATGATTAACAGTATTTTATCAGATAATTCAGCGCGCTCATTTATTTTTGGTGCAAAAAATAATTTAACTTTAGGTAATAGACCAGTCGCCGCTAAGACAGGAACAACAAATGATTATCATGATGCCTGGACTATTGGCTACACGCCATCTTTAGTAACTGGTGTTTGGGTTGGTAACAGCAATAACGATAAAATGAAGGGGGCGGCTGACGGCAGTGTTGTGGCGGCTCCAATTTGGAATGCTTATATGTCACAAGTACTTGGTGACACTCCAATTGAGAATTTTAAAGGGCCAGATGATTACAAGGCTGGTAAGGCAATTTTAGACGGACAAATACCTTCACAATTAGTAAAAATTGATACCACAACTGGCCAACCAGCAACCGCCTTCACTCCATTAGAATTAGTTTCGGAAATTTCTGTACCAGAGGCGCATTCAATTTTATTTTATGTAGATAAAAATAATCCCCTCGGCCCTAATCCTAAGGACCCAACTCAAGACTCTCAATTTTCTAACTGGGAGAGTTCAGTGATTAGGTGGTCCGAGAAACACGCGAGCTCTTCTTTGTTGTTAAAAGATTATAATGAGCTACATAAAGATGAAAATAAACCAGTTATTTTAATTAATCAACCAACCAATAACGATGAGATTACTACAAAAGAAATAACTATTAATGCCTCCGCCTCCGCCCCAAGAGGCGTTGCTAGATTTGATTATTATATTAATGGTAGCCTTTGGAAAACAAAATATGATAGCAGTGGTTACCTAAAAGAATTATTACCAGACCTACAAAATGGTTATCATTCTTTAACTGTTAGGGCTTGCGATGATGTTGATAATTGTACAGAAAGTAGTGTTAATTTTAATTTGAAATTAACAAATAATCAGGTAACAAAAAATAATTATTCAATAACAATCACCTCACCTTTAAATGGCACCACAATTAATTCGATTGATTTCCCCATGAGAGTTAATTTTAATGTGACTGGTTATCAGGATGTTTCACGCTTAACCGTTTTTGTTAAAGATGAACAAACACAGAAGATAGAAAATATTGCCAATATTAATACAATAACTGGTAGTAATATTGAGGTTTATTGGAAAGAGCCTATAAGCCCCGGGGAATATACTTTATATGGCGAAATTAAAACCTGGAGTGGTAATACAAAAAATAGTGAAAATATAAAAGTAAATTTTTCTAAATAAATAGTAGAAATAAAAAAATAAGCCCATTTAAAAGGCTTATTTTTTATTTATCAAATTATTATTTATTGTCTAATAGGCATTACGATATATAAATAACCATCATCTTCTTGTGACTTTAAAACACAAGGAGTTGTATTGTTTATCAACTTCAAAACTACCTGATCACTACCAATATTATTAAGTCCATCCAATAAATATCGATAATTAATCGTAATTTCATTATCAATGCCACTTACCTCTGCCCCTATTTCCGCCTGACTCTCCCCGCTCGCCCCAGAAAAAGCGGAAACTATAATTTTATTTTTAGAAAATAATAAAGTGGTGTCATTAATACCAGATTTAGAAAAAAGTGAAGCCGCTTTAACAGCTCTAGTTAACTCCTGTCTACCAACAACAACATCCGTCTGACTCTTATTAGGAATTATTTGTTTATAGTCTGGGTAACGACCGTTAATAACCCGGGATATTAGACTAACCGAATCAAATGTAAATAAAATCTGATTATCAGAAATATTAATTTTTATTTGATCAGTATTTTCAGCTTCATCATCAAAATCTATATTATTAAGGATTCTTAATAATTCCTGAATTGTTTTTGCAGGGACAATCACTTTTTGTTCTTGGTTGTTGGGATTGTTTTTTATTTTTATTTCTTTTTCGGCTAACCGATAACTATCTGTCGCCGCTAGGCTTAAAGTATTATCACTAAAATTAAATAAAACACCCGTTAATTCAACTCTATTTTCACTATTAGAAACTGCAAAAACTACACTATTTAAAGCTTTTTTTAAATCATCAATCTTGAAAACATACTGATTTTCTTCTGATATTGTTGGTATTAGTGGAAAATCTTTAGCTGATTCGCCTTTGATTTTTGTTTTATAACTTCCAGACTCAACTCTTAATTCATTATCTTTCTCTTCAATTTTTACTTTCTCGCCACCACTTAAGAGATTTACATATTCTGAAATAAGTTTAGCGTCAACTGTAAACTCTCCATCTGATTCTACCTTACCTCTTAATTGGTGTTTAATCCCAATTTCAAGATTTGTACTAATAAACTCTATATTACCAGATTCAACTTTTATTAGTATGTTATTTAGAATTGGGAGATTAACATTTTTAGTTGTAGCGTGTCCCACTATACTTAATCCTCTTTTTAAATTTTCCTGTAAACAAATAAATTTCATATTTTTATATGTCTCTTATTATATTATTAATATATATAATATATTATTAATAGTAATAATAAGGGAGTGGATAACTTGCTATAATTTGAAATATTGGCGATTTGATTGGTAATTTTTGTGCTTTTACTGTTAATAAGTCTATGTAGTGGGGGTGTGTTATTTTTCGTTGTTTGTGGGTAAGTCGTGAGGTGGTGTTTTTATTCACAACTTATCAAAAGTAATTAAGAGGGTAAGGTTTAATTGTTAACAGACTAATGCACAGAAATTAATAATTTTGGTGGAAAAGTTGTTTGACGGATTCTATTTCTTGTTTTATTTTTTCATTTCCCTTATCTTTAACTTCATGAAAAATTTTATTGTAAGCGTGCATCGCGGTGGTATGGTCTCTTCCTCCAAGCTCATTACCAATAGTTGGGTAAGAGGTATTTAATTCCTCTCTTATTATATATATAGCAATTTGTCTAGGCCAAACAACCTCTTTTTTTCGGCTATTACCAATGACATCTTTAATAGTAACGCCATAGAATTTACATACAGCTTCTATAATATCTTTAGGGGACATTGATCTTGATTGAATGTTGGATATAAAATCACCTAACACCTCCTTAACACTTTTTATTGTGGGGTCAATCCCTTTTAATTGGTGAAAAGCAATTATTTTATTCAAGGCACCCTCTAGCTCTCTAATATTATTTTGAACATGTTCAGCCACATACATTAAAATTTCCTTGTCTAAAGTAAAACCCTTTTCTAGTGCTTTTTTTTCTAATATTACTACTTTTGTTTCCATGTCAGGCTTGCCAACATCAGCCACCATTCCAGATTCAAATCTAGAGATAAGCCTTTTTTCAATCGCCGGAATAGACTTTGGGGGACGATCAGAGGTCATGATAATTTGTTTGTCGTTTTGTTGTAGTTCATTAAATGTATGAAAAAATTCTTCTTGAGTGCCATCTTTACCACCCATAAACTGAATATCATCAATTAAAAGTAAATCAACATTGCGGTATAAATTTTTAAATTCTTTAGCTTTTCCCCCGGTGACCGCTTGGATATAATTATTGGTAAATTTTTCACTAGTGGTATATAAAATTTTATCAGTTCTTTTGGCTACTTCATTTCCAATAGCCTGAAGAAGATGGGTCTTCCCTAGCCCAACACCACCATAGATAAATAATGGGTTATAAGCTTTGCCTAGATTGTTGGTGACCGCTAAACAAGCAGCGTGTGCTAATTCATTTGCTTTACCGACAACAAAATTTTCAAAAAGATATTTTGGGTTTAAACCGAAACGATTAATATTTGATGAAGTTTGATTATTGTTTTGATAGGTTGGCTTTTCTGAAACCAAAGGGATGATAGACTCTGAATTATTTTTATTAACATCTTCATTTGAGTTAATTTGGAAAGAGGCGTTGTGTTTTTTAAGTTCTATTTTATAAATAACTTCAGTTACGTCTTGTTTGGTGACATTTTTTAAAGCGCTTAAAATATTTTTATGATATTTTTCTTCCAACCACTTCTTCACAAAAGCATTAGGAACACAAACTATCATCATTCCATTTTCAAAAGAAGATATAAAAGTATCCTTAAACCAGGTAACAAAATTAGCTCTAGAAAGACTTATTTCAATTTCCCCTAAAACGGCCTGCCAGACTTGTTCATTATTCATAATGATTTGGAATTAGCACCCTAGTATCAAGGGAACTTTATAATAATGTTTTATTTATTTAATTATATTAGATAAACTGCTTTATCACAAGGACGACACATGTTAAGGATATGTTAATAAAAAGTGTATAAAGTCTTTTTACGAGATAAAACACTAATTGACTCTTACAAATAAAAGTGTTATGTTGTTAAAACAATAAAAGATAAATTAATACTATGCCAAAGAGAACCTACCAACCAAATAAGAAGCGCGCCAGTAAAAAGCACGGATTTATTAGCAGAATGGAAACGAAAGGCGGACGAGATGTTTTAAAAAGGCGCCGGGATAAAGGAAGAACAACCCTTTCTAAATAAAGCGTTTCAAGCATATTCATGCTAAAACAAAAAAACAGAATAAGATTAAACAAAGAATTTGACCGGGCTTTTAAGACCGGCCAATCTTTTTATAGTAAAATCATTGGTATTAAAATGGTAGATAACCATGGCGAAAATAGTCGTTTCGGCATCTTAATTAATACTAAGGTTAGCAAAAAAGCGGTAGAAAGAAACAGAATTAGACGTCAACTCCGAGAAATAATCAAAGATAGCTTGGTTGACTTAAAGGATGATAAAGACTTTATTTTTATAGTTCTTCCTCTTATATTAAACAAGAAAAGAGAAGAAATAGAAGAAGCTCTAAAAAGTGGCTTCAAAAAAATAAAAGCCTATAAAAAATAGACTAAAATATGAAAATTTTATCTAATTTTAGTAAATATTTAGCAGTAGGACTGATTAATATTTATCAAAAAACAATCTCTTTTGACCATGGGTTGCTGAAGATATTTTATCCTTATGGTTTTTGTCGTTTTACTCCAAGTTGCTCACAGTATAGTAAAGAGGCTATAATGAAATACGGTGTCATAAAGGGGGGTTTTATGGCTAGCCACCGCGTTATTAGGTGCAATCCCTGGAATAAGGGGGGGTATGACCCAGTTAAATAATAATTAAATTCTTGTAATCTAAAAATCTATGGCCAACATTTTTACAGCTATTTTTTATCAACCAATTTTAAATCTTTTAGTTTTTTTATATAATATAATTCCATTTAA
Organism: Patescibacteria group bacterium; assembly: GCA_038323715.1. Classification (GTDB taxonomy): domain Bacteria; phylum Patescibacteriota; class Patescibacteriia; order Patescibacteriales; family UBA12465; genus UBA12465. The sequence goes on along the minus strand of JBBQHF010000006.1, from coordinate 23,473 downwards.
CGATTTTGGGGTGGCAATTATATTGTTAACCGTTGTTATTAAATTGGTTTTTTGGCCTTTAGGCCGTACGGCAATTAAATCCCAAAAATCTTTACAAGACCTTCAACCAAAAATAGATGCTTTGAAAGCACAATATAAAGATGATAAGGCTGGCTTAAGTAAAGCAACCATGGATCTTTATAAAGAAAATAAGGTTAATCCTTTTTCTTCCTGTTTACCACTGTTAATTCAGCTGCCTTTTCTGTGGGCTGTTTATAAGGTGTTTCGTGACGGGCTTTCTAATAATTTAGATTTAGTTTATTCCTTCATCCACAAACCAGAAATTATTAATACTATTTCCTTAGGTTTTATTGATTTAGCAAAACCAAATATTTATTTAGCGGTTTTAGCTGGAGCTGCTCAGTTTTTACAAGCTAAAATGATGATTACTAAAAAGCCAGCGGTGGTTAGTCCGGGAGCTAAAGATGAAAATATGATGGCAATCATGAATAAACAAATGTTGTTTATTATGCCAGCTGTCACTGTTTTTATTGGAATATCTCTGCCTGGAGGTTTGACTTTATATTGGTTTATTATCACCGCCTTAACCGCTCTACAACAATATCTAACCTTTAAAAACCACACTCCGGTTGCTGGGGCTCCGATTGAAGGCCAAATTGTTAAATAATAACTTCATCAAAGAATAATAAAAAAACAACCTTCTTATGGGTTGTTTTTTTATTATTTTTAATTGGCTGTAGTTGAGGTGGCAGTGATTGGTGGAGTTTGTGGTTGTGGCGCCGCTTTACCAACTAAACATACTTCTTGCCAGGGAACATAATGAGAATTAAATCGCACCTCTTGTCTTGGTGTAGTAGTTGAACCCTCTGGATAGATAACGGTATAATCAAAATAGGCGTCAGCTCCATTATGGGCTCTCTCTGTACATTTTTTTTCTCCAGGTTTTAAATTATCACTTTCAATTAATTTGGTTGAGGCGGGTTTTACAATATTATATATCGTGGGTGTGGTTGTGGTAGCAATGCGACCGTCACTTGTCCCCCAAAATTCAAAATAAATATCATTTCCTTCTATTTTAGACTGGATAAGAATATAATTTTTGGTATCATTTAAAAATTTAATATCTGGCCAAGGATCATAAACGGCCGCGTCTGTTCCTGCTGGTTCATAATAACTTACCCGATAAGAATGATTTCTTCTGGCGGTAATGGGTAGTCCTGACGATAAAGCTGCTCTAAATAAAGTCGTGGCAATTTGGCATAAACCGCCACCATATTCAGGAATAGTTTTATTTCCCTTGATTACTAGTTCGGTTAAATATCCGGAAGAAGCATCAATTGCTCCTAATGTTTTGACTAAGGAAAATTCCTCATCTGGTTTAATTAGGATGCCGTTAGCCGAATTAGCCCCAGTATTTATATTATGAATTCTATTTGAAGGCGAGCCAGAAAAATTAGAATGTCCAGTTCCAAGTAGTTCCTTAATCTTAAAGGTTTCGTCTGCATTAAAATCATCAGCGCTAATTTCATTAATTGTTAATTCAATTTCATTCTTTGTTTCTAATAGCTGGTTCTTAATATAATTGGCACTTTTTTCTAAATCAAGCGCTTGGCCATTAACCCCCGCCTGCCAACTGGAAACTTTTCCATTTTTCATTTCAAATCTTGGAAGAACAACTTCCTTATCAACATCAATGGCAATATTTTTTTCTAGATAATCATGTATTTTATTCTCATTGAAAGATAATTCTATTTTTCCATTATTTTTTTCAGCACTAATCCAAGTTATTAAATTTTTATTTAATATTTTCCAAACAGTGCGATTTTTAGTCTTTGGATTATTAAAATAAACCGTCAAATCCCCGAAATCTATAATACTTTCTACCTTTGTTCTTAAAGGTTCTAAATCGGACTGCTTAATTTCTGGATATTTTGATTTTGTTTTTATAATTATGTTGTGATTATTTAAGTGACTTAAATTATTTTCTAATTCAGCCAGTATAACATCGGTGTCAATTTCTTTGCCAATTTTTTCTTGGTTATTTATAATTTTTTTTGTACTATTATTATTTTCTAGAGAAAAATAAGCTGATTCCGGTGGAATTTCTAGTTCAGAAAAATTGTTAACTAACCATTCCTGGATGATTTCGGGAGAGTAAGAAAAATAGGCTACCCGATTATTATAAGTATGTTTAAAGGCAATAATATCAAATAAATATTTAAAAAATTCATTACCTTTTTTGTTGAATAACGCTGCTTCTGTTTGCTGATTGTTATAAGTAATTGCATCGGCATATTTTAAATTTATATCAGGGATATCAGCACTTAGAAGCTCCGCCTTTAAGGGAAAGTTTATAATTTTTCCATTGTATTCAAAGTTTATTCCTTCGTCTATTATTTTTTTGACTTCATTATTTATTATCGCGGTTGTTTCCGAATGAGTCTGATTACTCAAATCTAAACTTCCTATTTTTGTTTTAGGAAGTAATTTGTCTTCATAATTATTAATAAAATATAAATAACTAATTAAAAAAACGGCCAACAATATAAAAGTTGCCGACGCCGAAACAATTAAAATAGCCTTTTTATTTTTAGGCATAATAAAAAATTAATCTTTCACTTTTATTTCTATCTTTTCGCTTTCAGATTTAATAAGAGTAATCGTAAGTACCCCATTCTCTATTTCTGCTTCAACGTGTTTACTGTCAACTTCTGCGGGTAAAATAATTGAGCGAGAAAATGGCCCCCAATGACATTCCCGAAAAAGATAATTTTCTTCGGCAATATTTTCCGCGGCATCTCGCCTCCCTTTAATAATTAATAAATCGTTATGTAGAGAAATTTTTATATTTTCTGGTTGGGCTCCCGCAATAGTAGATTTGATAATTATTTTTGGTCCATCATAAAATACATCAACTGCTAATTGGCCCTCAATTTCCTTTTCCTCTGTTTCTAACCACTCACTGATAGATGGTTCATCTTCCTGAACCACTGGTTGTTCTTTTTGATTATTTTTGAAAAACATATTTTTATTTATTCTACCTTAAATTTAACAATTTTTTAATGAAATGTAAATGCTAGGCAATTTAAAAGCGTAAAATAAAAACCGTCTTCAGTCAGACGGTTTTTAGGGGTGGGCTCGTGCAGACTCGAACTGCAGACCTCTACGATGTCAACGTAGCGCTCTAACCAACTGAGCTACGAGCCCTCGGTGCGCCTAGATGGACTTGAACCATCGACCCCCGCTTTATAAGAGCGGTGCTCTAACCACCTGAGCTATAGGCGCAATATGAAGTTGGTGGTTAGTTTACTTTATATCATTATCATTTTAATTTATCAAGTTTTATTTTTGTTTCTTTTATTACTTCTGTTGTGGCGGTATTTAAATCTAATTTAATATTTGCTGATATAGTTTTGAGGGTCCCCTCTGGCTTATATATCTTAAATAACTCAATAATGTTGGTGTTTTTTAAGGAAAAAGCAAATAACTTTGTATTATCTATTTTATCTTCAACTAGAACAATGATGATTTTAGTGTCTGGTAAATTAGACATTAACTCATCAACCATGTCACCAAGCTTATGCTCATTAACATTTATATCTTGGATGTCTGATTTTGCTAAATAAGACCACGCGAGCTCGTTGTCATTTTCCAAACGCAGATTATTTAATACCTTTCCCCACAACTTTAGGTCGCTGAGATTTCGAGATCTGTATAGTCGGTTAATGATTTCATCTCTTCTGGCGCCGAGCCCAATTAATTCCGAAGTCGTCATTAGAGTTTCTGGTGTTAAGTTGCCCGTTTTAAAATTTCTAGTTTTTATAATAATACCAGCGAGTAATCCGGTGGCCAGATTTTCGTCTATTTTATTTTTTTTATCTAATTTTATAAGATTGTAGATAATTTCCGAAACGGCAACACAATTTAAATTGATAAGATTGATTTGACCAAACTCTTCATTAGCTGCTTGCTGGGAAATATTTATAATGGGTGTTTTATAAAAGAACTCAACGTTTTGGTCATAAACATTACCCAGTGATTCAAAATCATTAGCTCCAATTATTATTATTAAGTCATATCTAAACTCTCCCGCCTTAGAGCTGACATCACTTGGTTCAAACCAGCCATCCTGCGGGGAAACAATAAAATTTAATTGATTGTCCTCTACAACATACTTAATCTGACTAACTTTTGTTTTACTAATATCTAAAGACACAATAAATCGCCTGAGATGTTCTAGATTATTTTTTATTTCTAAAAAATTTGGCAAAAAAGATAAAGCGGTTACATCCTTATTGGGGGCAGAGCTTACAATCTCAATATTTTTATTTTGTTGTTTTAGGTATGTAAAAAGAGTTAAAGCGGCAGACACTGAATCGCCGTCCCAATCAACAGGAAAGACTATCAGTATATTTTGTGCTTTTTCAATTTGGTTAAAAATTTGTTGTTCTACTGTTAACATAGGGTTTTTTAAGAAAGGGACCTGGAGTTAGGGCCGATTAATAAATATATAATGATTTATGCTGTCAGTCAAGCTTATTTTCAATTGACTTAAGCCTATTTTTTTGGTAATTTTAAACTATGAATACTGAATTAGACAAAATATATAACCCCTCGGAAAATGAAGATGCTATTTATGAAAAATGGGAAAAATCAGGGTTTTTTAATCCGGATAATTTAAACGTGGCCGAAGATGCTGAAAGTTATACAATTATCCTTCCGCCCCCTAATATTACAGCAAAATTGCACATGGGACACTCAGCAATGTTGGCTATAGAAGATTTAATGATACGGTATAAGCGCCTAAAAGGCTTTAGAACGCTTTGGCTACCAGGAACCGATCATGCCGCGATTGCTACTCAAAATGCCGTTGAGAAGAAAATATTTAAGGAACAGGGTAAAACTAGGCATGATTTAGGGAGAGAAAAATTATTAGAAGAGATTTGGAAATTTTTAAAACAAACTCAAAGTGAAATTTTAACCCAAACTAGAAAAATGGGGGCTTCTTTAGATTGGTCTCGGCTAGCCTTCACATTTGATGATGAGCGTCAATTGGCGGTTAAGCGCATGTTTGTAGACATGTATAATGAAGGGGTTATTTATCGCGGGGAAAGAATGGTTAATTGGTGCCCTCGGTGTCACTCCACTTTAGCTGATGATGAAGTAGAATATAAAGAAGAAAAGTCCAAGCTTTATTGGTTAAAATATGGTCCTTTTGTATTAGCCACCTCTAGACCAGAAACTAAATTAGGCGATACGGCGGTGGCCGTACATCCCGATGATAGCCGCTACCAACACTTTATTGGTCAAGAATTAGATATTGATGGTGTTTTGGGTAAGTTTAAGGTAAAAGTTGTGGCCGATAAAGCGGTTGAAATGGATTTTGGCTCTGGGGTCATTAAAGTAACCCCCTCCCATAGTTTTATAGACAGTGAAATAGCCGCTAGACATAATTTGCCCGGCAAAAAGATTATTAACGAGGAGGGCAGAATGATGGAAAACTGCGGAAAATACGCAGGACTAACAACCGCTGAGGCTAGAGAAGCGATTGTGGTAGATATGCAGGCATTAGGACTAATTGATCATATTGATGAGGATTATGTTCATAATTCAGCTAGATGTTACCGTTGTGATTCAGTAATTGAACCTTTGCCCTCAGAGCAATGGTTTATTAGCGTAGATAAAAAAATAAAGAGACTCGGCGATAAATCTTTAAAAGAAAGAGCACTAGAGGTTGCTGTCAGTAATGAAATAAAATTTACTCCAGAAAGATATCAAAAGCGATATATTGATTGGATGACTAATCTTCACGACTGGTGTATTTCGCGCCAAATCTGGTTTGGTCATCAAATTCCTGTTTGGCATAAAGGCGAAGAAACCCATTGCGGGTTAGAGGCTCCAGTTGGTGAAGGCTGGCAACAGGATCAGGACACACTAGATACTTGGTTTTCTTCTGGAATGTGGACTTTTTCAACTTTAGGCTGGCCACACAATTATATTGATGGTCAGAAAATTAATGATTTAGCTAAATTTCACCCTACCCAAGTTTTAGAAACAGGGTATGAAATTATTACTTTGTGGGTTTCACGTATGATAATGATGTCTATTTTTGCTCTTAACGAAGTTCCTTTTTCCCAGGTTTATTTGCATGGGATGGTTTTAGATAAAGAAGGTAAAAAAATGTCTAAATCTAAAGGCAATGGAGTTGACCCACTAGAGATGATTGAAAAATTTGGGACTGATGCGGTTCGTTTAGCCATTTTAACTGGGCTAACTACTGGCAGTGATTTAAAATTTAATGAAGATAAGGTTGAGGCTAAGAGAAATTTTGTTAATAAATTATGGAATATTGCTAGATTTATTTTGTCATCTTCAGACGCGATTGCGAGTGTCGAAAAAGATTCTATAAATCAAGCACCAGAACCAAAGTCACTGGCCGATAAGTGGATTTTAAATTCGTTAACGGAAACAATTAAAAATGTAAGTAAAAATTTGGATGAATTTAATTTTGCTTTTGCGGCTGACGCGCTCGATGAATTTACTTGGAATAAATTAGCGGACTGGTATTTAGAAATAGCTAAGGTAGAAAAAGATAAGTCGGAAATTTTGATTTTTATTTTAAGAAAATTATTAATAATTTGGCATCCGTTTGCGCCGTTTGTTACGGAAAAGATTTGGTCTAGCTTTAATAGCAGCTTACTGATGGTTGAAGCTTGGCCTCAATTAGATTCACTAAAAAATTATTTAGAATTAGAAAACGAACAAGAGTTTAAAATCATTCAGGATATTATTGTGGCCATTAGGAATGCTCGTAGTTTAAATAAAATAGAGCCTGCTAAAAAATTACAGGCTATTATTTACGGTCATAAGTCTACTCAGATTTTATTAGACAATCAAGCAATAATCAGAAATCTCAAAACCGGAATAGAGTCAACGGAAATTTATGAATCTGGTGACAAAATTGTTGACGCAATTTCTATTATTGTTGGCGGCGTGGAGATTTATTTATTGGGGGCCATAGATAAAGAGAAAGAGCTAGAGAGACTTACTAGAGAGAGGGATAATCTAATTAGGCTCGTTTCTTTGCAAGAGCAAAAATTGGCAAATTCAGAATTTGTTAGTCGCGCCCCTGAAAAAATTGTGGCGGCTGAGAATGAAAAACTATTAAATTATAAAAGTGAGTTAGAAAAAATAAATAATACAATATCTAATCTATGACTTTAAAAAACTATTTGTTTGTAATGTCTGTTTTAACGGCTATTTGTAGTGGAATATTTTTTTTCGTAGCCAATATGATAGATCCGTCGGCGACAAATTGGATTGGCTTTTTGCTTTTTTATCTTTCTCTATTTTTAGCTTTAAGCGGCTTTGCAACAATCATGGGATTTTTATTGAGATTTGTTGTTTTAAAAAAAGAGCTAGTATTTAACTTGGTAAAAATTTCATTTAGACAATCATTTTTATTTTCTCTATTTTTTGTGGTTGCCTTATTTTTAAAAGCTAGTAATTTATTCAATTGGTTGAATCTATTACTTTTAATCCTCATCTTTTCAATTTTAGAACTATTCCTTATCAGCTATAACAAGAGTCGTTAATAATATGAAAAATAAATTACAAAAATTAAAAGAAGAATTTTTAGAAAAATTGAGCCAAGCTAAAGATTCCGAGTCTTTACGGGAGATAGAGCTACAATATTTTTCTCGCAAAGGCGAATTAAGCTCTGTGCTTAGAAATTTAAAAGATCTGAGCGTTGAGCTAAGAAAGGAGTTTGGCGAGCTGGCTAATAATATTAAGAAAGAATTAGAGCAGAGTTTTGAAGAGGCAAAAAAAACTATCGGCGTTAAACCAGATAGCAAAACCTTTGTTGATGTGACTTTGCCAGGAGACAAATTAAGACAAGGACACCTTCATCCAATAACAATTATTCAAAGAGAAATGGAAGACTTATTTACTTCTTTGGGTTTTATTATTGCTGATGGGCCAGAGTTAGAAAGTGATTACTTTAACTTCACCGCTCTAAACATACCACCACTTCATCCGGCGCGTGATATGCAAGATACCTTTTATATTGATTCTAAAAATAAAGATGGAGATTTCGACATGGTAATGAGAACCCACACCTCTCCAGTGCAGATAAGAACCATGAAAAAACTAGGTGCCCCGCTTAAGGCCATTATACCTGGTCGTTGTTTTAGAAATGAAGCTACTGATGCTAGACATGAGCATACATTCTATCAGCTAGAAGGTATTATTATCGATAAAAAAATAAACTTTGCAAATTTAAAAAGTATTTTAGAGTTAGTTGGAAAAAAATTATTTGGCCCTAATACTAAGTTGAGAATGAGGCCAAAGTTTTATCCTTTTGTTGAGCCAGGGAACAATGGTGAATATACTTGTTTTCTATGCGAGGGCCAGGGATGTAGAGTTTGTAAAAATACTGGTTGGCTGGAAATTGTTGGCGCTGGTTTAATTCATCCCGACGTTTTACGTGCCGGAGGAATTGATCCTGAAGAGTATTCTGGACTCGCTTTTGGTTTTGGCTTAACCCGTTTAGCGATGCTTAAATATGGAGTTACCGATGTCCGTTTATTTAATAGCGGCGACTTAAAATTTCTTGAACAGTTTTAAATTTATGTATATTTCTTATAATTGGCTAAAAGATTTTATTAAAATATCTCCGAAAATTTCACCTAATGAAATTGCTGATAAGTTAACAGCCCATACGGTGGAAGTTGAGGGGTGGGAAGATCAGTCGGATAAATTTAATAAAGTCGTTGTCGGTAAAGTTTTAGAAGTTAAAAAACATCCCAATGCCGATCGTTTACGGTTGGTGCTGGTTGATGTTCGGGACAAAAAACTTAATATTGTCTGTGGGGCGCCTAACGTTGCTGATGGGCAATTAGTTGCCGTTGCTCTTGTGGGCGCTATTTTGCCTGGTGGTTTAGAGATAAAGGCCAGCGAGATAAGAGGCGAAATGTCTGAAGGCATGATTTGTGCTGAGGATGAACTCGGTCTTGGAAAAGATCACGATGGTATCATGGTTTTAGGGAAAAAAGCTAAAATTGGAGAGCCTTTTGTTAATTATCTAAAATTGAATGATATAATTTTTGAAGTTGATAATAAGTCATTATCCAATAGACCAGATTTATTAAGTCACTACGGTCTCGCGCGTGAGCTGGGTGTTATTTTTGACGCCAATCTAAAGCCATATGAAAAAATAATTGGTGAAAAGATAGAACTAGTTAACTCTAAAAATAATAAACTTGATGTTGTTATAGAAAATAAAGAAGCCTGCCCTAGGTATATGGCAATTAAAATTGATAATATAAAAATTGTCGAATCTCCTGATTGGTTAAAAGAAAGACTGGTGGCAATAAATCAAAGACCAATTAATAATATTGTTGATATAACTAATTACGTCATGTTTGATTGTGGTCAGCCCATGCACGCGTTTGATGCTGCTAATGTTAAAAAGATAGTTGTGCGCTTAGCTAAGCAAGAGTCCATGGAAACCTTAGACGGCAAAGAGAGAAAATTAGAAAATAGCGACCTGGTTATTACTGACGGTCGCCAATCAATCGCCATCGCTGGTGTTATGGGTGGCAAAAATAGCGAAGTGAGCGTTAACACAACGTCCATTATTTTAGAATCGGCTAATTTTAAAGATGCTATTATTAGAAAAACCTCACAAAAATTAGGTTTAAGAACAGAAGCATCGACGCGTTTTGAAAAATCATTAGATTTAAATTTAACAGAAGATGCTTTGTTTCGTTTTATATCTATTTTAAAAACAGTTTGTCCGGATATAAAGATAGCTAGTGATTTATTTGACTCCGGAGAGAAGGAGTCTGAAGCTAAAAAGATAAATTTAAGTTATGATTGGCTGTTTGCTAAAATCGGGCAGGAAATACCAAGGGACCAGGTAGTAAATATATTAACTAGGCTGGGATTCAAGTTAACAAAGCACAAAGATCAGCTCGAAGTGACCATCCCTTCCTGGCGGGCAACCAAGGATGTTAATGGTCAGGAAGATTTGGCCGAGGAAATACTACGTATTTATGGTTATGATAATATTGTTTCTGCTTTGCCCATAGAAAAACTCATTGCTCCAGAAATAAATCAAGAAAGAATGTTGGAGAGAAAGATGAAGGACGTTCTTGCCCTTAGATTCAATTTAAATGAAGTTTCTAATTATTCATTTGTTGGAGAAGAACAGTTGAAAAAGCTTAATATTGATTTTTTTAATCATCTTAAATTAGCTAATCCTTTATCTGAAATTCACAGCATGTTAAGACAATCACTCATTCCCGGATTGGTTAGTAATATAAAGAATAATCAATTTAAAGATGATGAATTAGGATTCTTTGAATTAGGTGGCGTATTTTTTAATGCTCCGGGAGATTTTAAGAAGGATAATGATAGCGAACTTACTTTACCATATCAAGAAAAAAGATTAAGTATCGCTATTGCTTCTAATAGTAAAGATATTTTTTTACAAATAAAAAGCATTGCTTCTAATTTTTTAAGAGCATTTATTGGCCAAGAAGAAGTTTCATATTCTAGTTTTGAAAATATTCCTGGTTGGTCTAATAAAAAATTAACGGCGACCATTTCTATTTTTGGGAAAGAAATTGGTATTATTGGAGTACTAAACGAGGACGCAAAAAATAAAACCAATATTAAGATGACTACTGGCTTGGTGGAAATTAATATAAATATTCTATCTAAAATAATTTTAAGTTTACCTTCTTTGCGATTTCAAGAAGCTGCAAAATATCCACCAGTGATTAGAGACTTGGCCTTTGTTGTTTCGGAGGAAATATTGTATAATGATTTTAAGAGGGAAATGCTTAATTTTAATCCAATTATAAAATCAGTTGAATTATTTGATATTTATACTGGCGATAAACTTTCGTCAGGAGAAAAAAGTTTAGCATTGCATCTTTATTATCAATCAGAAGAAAAAACGCTTACTTCTATTGAAGTAGACGCTATCCAAACTGGGTTGATTGATTATATGGCTTCTAGATTTGAAGCCAAATTAAGGAACTTTTAACTTATCAATATAATAAAAATATGTTTTCTACTTCAGCTGATGTTTTAAATTTAGTCTTAGCTTTAGCAATTGCTATTTTAACTTTTTTCCTATCTCTATCACTGTACTATTTTATATCTAGCGCTCAAAGAATACATAAATTGATTAAACAGGTTGAATTGGGGGTCTCTAAGGCAGAGGAAGTAATTTCGCTGGTAAGAGAAAAGGTGAAAAGCAGCTCGGCGTATATGGTGGTTTTAGCTGAAGTGGCTAAGCAAGCGATGGCTTTTGCTAGAAATAAAGATTGGTCAAGAAAAGAATCAAAATCAGACACAAAAACTAACAAGACAAAATAAACTTGTTGAATATAAAAAAAGAGTCTCTTAACAGAGGCTCTTTTTTGTTGTTTATTTGAGAAGTTTTCTATTTACAATCTTTGTTACTACACTTTGCTTTCCCACTAGCGTTGGCAATCATTAGGGCTCCACATTTTGGGCAATCTTTGCCGGTTGGTTCTCCTTGATAGGCATTTTTACATTTTGGGTAATTGCTACAAGCATAAAATGCTCCACGTTTGCTAAATTTTTTGACTATTTTTCCTTCGTGACAAATTGGGCATTCTACTTCTTTCCCGGTTTCGGTTCCTATATTTTTGATATTTTTACATTTAGGATAGGCGCTGCAGGCTAGAAATGGTCCATATTTTCCGACTCTCACCTTCATCGGAGATCCACACTTATCACATACCTCGCCCTCATATTTCTTTTCCAATTCTAATACTTTTGGGTCAACTGGTTTATCGGGAGTAGATTCTCCTTGCCCGCTCATTTTTTTAATGTTTTTACATTCTGGAAAAGCACTACAAGCTAAAAACTTGCCATATCTTCCAGTTTTAATAATCATTTTTGCTCCACACTTATCACAAATTTCTTCTGATTTTTCTTCTGGCATAATATCACTTTTATTAATTTCTTTATATTTATTTTCTAAATTTTGACTAAATTCTGAATAGAAATCACCGATAATTGGTTGCCATTTTTTTTCGCCATTAGCAATTAAGTCTAAATTATCTTCCATTTGGGCGGTAAATTTGTAATCAACGATGTTGGGGAAATGTTTTATCAATAATTCTGTAACCACAAAAGCAATTGCTGTTGGTTTAAGTCTCTTGCCCTCATCTCTTTCAACATAGTTTCTGGCGATTATAGTGGCAATGGTCGGTGCGTAGGTGGAAGGTCTACCAATCCCATGTTTTTCTAATTCCTTGACCAAGCCAGCATCGGAATATCTGGCCGGCGGATTAGTGCTGTGTTTTTCTGATAAAATTTGTTGGAGATTTAGTTGGTCGTTTTCTTGAATGTTTGGTAAAGTTTGTTCTTTTGTTTGCTCTGGCCAAACCTTTAAATAACCATCAAAAGATATAATCTGCCCGTTAACACGCAAAATAAATTCAGTATCTTTATTTTTAGCTTCAATATCAATCACGGTTGCATCTAAATTAGCTGAGGTCATTTGGCTAGCGACCGCTCTTTGCCAAATTAATTTATATAATCTATTTTCAGTATTATCCAATTTATCTTTAAGGTCTTCTGGTGATAATGCGGCTTCGGTAGGGCGAATAGCCTCATGCGCCTCTTGAGCATTTTTACTTTTATTTTTGAATACTCGCTCCCCGCCATGGTATTCTTTGCCTAAATTAGTAATAATCCAATCTTTGGCATCACCTAAAAATTTTGGCGAAAGGTTTAAAGAGTCGGTTCTCATGTAAGTTATAAACCCTTTTTCATATAATTTTTGCGCGACCATCATTGTTTGTTTGGCGCTATAGCCTAAATGGCGATTAGCCCCTTGTTGGAGAGTTGAGGTTGTAAAAGGAGCTGAGGCCGATTTTTTAACGGTTTTTTTCTCTACTTTTTTTACTGTATAAGTGGCGCTTTCTAATATTTGTTTTATTTCAGTCGCCCGGTCTTCTTTTAGAGATAATTTATCAAAAGATTTCCCTTCAATTTTTAATAAGTCGGCTCTAAATTGTTCCTTTTTCTGAGTATCTAAATCGGCGCTAATAGTCCAATAGTCTTCCTGTTTAAAATTATTTATTTCTTTTTCGCGTTCAATAATAATTCTAGTAGCTACGCTCTGGACTCTGCCAGCAGACAACCCTTTAGCGACCTTCTTCCAAAGAAATGGTGATAGCTTATAGCCCACTAAACGGTCAAGAACTCTTCTGGCTTGTTGAGCATCCACCATATTTAAATCTATTTGGCGTGGATGATTTAAGGCTTCTAAAATGGCATCCTTGGTTATTTCATGAAAAACAATTCTCTTAGTCTGAGTTGCGTTTAATTTTAAGGCTTGAGCTAAATGCCAAGCAATCGCTTCTCCCTCGCGGTCTTCATCAGACGCTAAAATAACTTCATCAGCCTTAGCCGCAAAAGATTTTAAATTAGTAACTGTTTTTTTTGCTTTTGCTGGGATTACATATTTTGGTTCAAAATTATTTTCCAAATCAACCCCGAGCTCTCTCCCCGGAAGATCTCTTATATGACCAAAAGAAGATTCAACTTTATATTTGTTGCCCAAAAATTTACTTATAGTTTTAGCCTTGGTTGGCGACTCAACAATGATTAAATTCATAATTTCAAGAATTTTATTTAAGATTAGAGGATTGGCGTTAAATATCCATCAGTATTCTTAATTGCTCCATTTATCTCTAATATACTTAGTGTACTATTTATCTCGGAGGTGTCAAGTTCTGTTTTTTTTGCTATTTCATTGCTAGTTATTGTTTCGCAGCGCATATCGGCTTGGCGAATAAGTTGGTAAATAGTCTCTTCGGTTGGGTTATTTGTTTGAGACAGGTTTTTTCTTACTTCTTTACTTACAGATTCAGTTAAATTAATTTCTATTTTGAAATTTTCTATAATATCTTCGGTATCAGTAATAACCTTGGCCCCGGATTTAATTAGTAAATTCGTTCCTTTTGAATTAGCCGCAAAGATATTGCCCGGTATTGTTAAAACATCTCTATTTTGTTCTAGGGCACAGCGCGACGTTATTAGGGACCCAGATTTCTCTTGCGCTTCGACTACTAAAACCGCCTCAGATAATCCGGAAATTATTCTATTACGCCTGGGGAAGTTATGTTTTTGCGCGTTAACATCGGGGAAAAATTCCGAAATAATTAGCCCATTATTTTTTATAATATCTTTTATAAGAGTGCGATTATTTTTAGGGTATATTCGATGGTCGCATAAACCTGAACCTAATACGGCGACAGTTAAGCCTGCTGCATTTAATATCGCTTGATGAGCCAGGGTATCAATGCCGATAGCGAGACCGCTAATGATAACAAAATTATGTTTTTTAAGTTGGGGGATTAGTTCGCTGATTACTTTAGCTCCGTAAGCGGTATTATTTCTGGTGCCTACTACCGCGAGGTAATGTTCGCCATGATTTAATATATCTATATTGCCTTGGTAAAATAGAATTGGTGGTGGATCATATATTTCTAGCAATAGTTTCGAGTATAGCGGGCTATGCCAGTCAATAAAAGAAATTTTTTCTTTTTCTAGTAATTGTAAAACACTAGCAATGTTAAAAGTTTTTCTCCAGGCAATAAAGTCATCCATTATTTTTTCAGAAATGCCAGTTTTCAATAATAATTTTTTATTAGCCGTAAAGACATCTTCTAAATTAGAAAACCTTTTTTCTATTAGGGTTATTCTTTTTGGTCCAAATGGCGCGAAGGCTGTTAATTTTAAAATATTTACAGCGCGATCATCGTTTTTCATGAAATTATAGTTTTGTTGTTTTTTACATTATAAAAAAGACAAAATAAAACCCCGCTAAATTATTAGCGGGATTGTAAATTGTTACTATGTGTTTATAGCCCTGGTAACTACACTGTATTATAAATCGGAGATTCGGTAGCGAGCGCTGATTTTCTTTAATGTTTCTAGTTCAGCTTTATCAAATGATTGTAAAACAAATTTTTCTGTCGGGATAACTTTTCTTAGTAACTCATTCTTAATTCCTAATCTAACTCTTTTAAATTTTTTAGTTTTTAAGTGAGTAATAATGGAATCAATCCCGCGATGCCCAGCACTACTAGAATTAGTAGCAATTTTGTCCACCCCTAAGTCTATATCTATGTCATCCTGAATAACAGTTAATGATTCGTTTAAATCCTCATCCTTTTTATTAAATAGTCCTAATTTTTTGGGGATTAAGCCATAATAATCCATGATTTTTCGAACACTTTGGCCTGAATTATTCATGAAGGTTAAGGGTTTTACAAAAACAATATCATCTTTTTCAAATATTAGAGCATTAAACTTTTTACTAGTTTGCCAAGTCACGTCTCCAATTATATTATCAAGAAAAAGCCAGCCCGCGTTATGACGAGTATTTTTGTATTTATCTCCAGGGTTACCCAGCCCGACGACGATTTTCATATAATTAATATTTTTTTAATCATCTTCTGTTCTTTTTGGTTCTTGATAAGTGGTATGTGATTTGCGGTGTTTCGTCACGGTTATACTAACTGGCGTCCCGGTTAAACCATACTTTTCTCGTAAACGATTTTCTACAAATCTAACATAAGAAAAATGTAAGTCGTCATTAGGACCAATCCTTAAAATGAAACAAGGTGGGTTGCTTTTTATTTGTTTAAATTCATAAATTCTTGGAGCTTTCGTACCTTTCCCCTTAGCCGGTTTATGAATTTTAACTACATGTTTTAGAAACTTATCAGATTGAGATTCACTTAATGTTAATCTTCTTTGTTCGTTTATTTGTAAAATCAAATCTAAAATTTTATTTACTTTTTCCCCAGTTTTAGCTGAAATAAATTGAATAGGGACCCAGGTAGCGAATGGCATTTTGTCATATATAATCTCGGTCCATTTTTTAGTATTTCGTTCTTCAACTTGGTCCCATTTGTTGGCAATAAAAATAAGACTTTTTTGTCTATCTACTATTTCTTGAATAATTTTAGCATCTTGATGGGTTAATGGTTCGCTCATATCAAAAACTAACAAAGCGATTTCTGCTTTATCAAGAGATTTAAGTGACTTCAAAATTCCGGGTTTTTCTAAGCCTTTAGTTTTTGTTCCTTGTTTAGAAATTCCAGCCGTATCAACTAATTTTATAGTTTGTTCTTGATAGACAATCTCGGTGTGTTGAGGCTCTCGAGTGGTATGAGCAATCGGGCTAACGATTACTCTTTCATATCCTAAAATTGCATTCAAAAGAGATGATTTGCCAACGTTAGGCTTGCCAATAATACAAACATTAATTTGGTCTTCCGGGTTATCATCAACCGGTTTTTTAAATTCTCGCTTCTTGTCTATCAAGTCAATAATTACATCTAGTAAATCTCCAGTCCCCATACCACTTGCCGCCGAAACAGTTGTTGGCTCTCCTAGCCCCAGTTTATTAAATTGAGCAGCCTCGGAAGCGTTTTTAAAATTATCTACCTTGTTGGCAATGAGTAATATTTTGCTTTTATATTTACCGAGTTGATTTATCGCCTTAGCCAACTCCCTGTCTTCTGGTAATAGGCCAACTTTCGCATCAACTACAAACAAAATTAAATTAGCCTTGTCCAGATATCTTTTAGCTTGCTTTTGAGTTTTATCATCTATGCTTTCCCCATCTATTTTTTTGGAAGTTAAATATTTCCAATCTAAAAGACCAGCCGTATCAACTAATTCAAAAGCGCTATTGGACCACTCTACTAGTCCAAGGTTGCTGTCTCTTGTTGTCCCCGCAACGTCAGACACGAGCGCCTGATTTTTTTCGGTTAAACAATTGAATAAAGTTGATTTACCTACATTAGTGCGCCCACAGATAACTACGAGCGGCAGCTCCTTTTGTTTTTCTTCCATATTAGTTAGCGTTATTAGAATCAGTTCCTAAAATTATAAGGAAGTCAGCAGTGCTAGTTTGGTTTTTATATTCTTTTACCCAGTCGGGCAATTCAAAACTTTGGGTGGCGCCAGTGGCCTTCTTGATTGTGTCTAAAGCTTCATTTTTTTGACCATAAGTAAGATCAAAAAATATTGTATCGGTGTAATCTCTCACCGGGGCATTACTAGTTTCATATATAGAAAACCCTAATTGTCCAAGTTTGTTTGAGGTTTCACCCGCTAAACCACTAACCCAGGTGCCGTTTTTGACAGTGACACTTGCCTTTTTGGTAATGGCGGGGATTTCTTCTACTTTTTCTAATGGAGTTGCTTGTCCGTTATTAAAGATGTCTCTGATTAAATTTTTAATTTGAGAAAAATTACCAGTTACCGGAACAAGAATATAGGCACCTTCGCTGCTAATTGTGGAGGTTAATAATCCATCAGGAGCATCACTTAATACTTTACTGATAATTTGATTTTTATCTAAGCCCTTAAACATATCCCAAAGTTTTAACATTTCCCAGATATCAAAATTAGTGGAAACGTGAAGGCTGAATTGGTTAATTAATTTTCCTACAGTAACTGGATTTAATAATATTTGCTTGGAAATTAATTTGTCTTTAACGGCCGCTAAAATTAATTGCTGTCTCTTAGCTCTAGCAAAATCAGAGCCCTCTCCATTTACCCCGTGTCGGCTACGTGCATATTTAAGAGCAGTTGATCCGTTCATTTTTTGTAAACCTTTTTCAATATGAAGATGTTCATAACGAGCGTAATAATTAGGATTATCTTCTTGACCTAAAATTGGATAAGCATAATCATCTAAGGTATTTTCGACATCTACTTCGATGCCGCCGATTTCATCAATTACATTTTTAAAACCAACAAAATCAGCCCGTATATAATAATCAATATTTATATCAAATAGTTTACTCAAAGAGGTTATTGTTGTCGGTCCACCACTACCTGGTTCTTTCGCTTCTGCAAAAGCATTAATATTATTAATCTTTCTCCAGCCAGCTTCTGCTAACGGAACTTGCATGTCGCGCGGGATAGAAATTAAAGAAACTTCTTTAGTTGAAGGTTTTAAACTAACCAACATGATAGTATCGGCTAAATATCCACCGTCATGTCCTTCCCCCCCCATGCCTAAAAGTAAAATATTAATTCTGTCATTTTCCTCACCCTTTAATTGTTTATCAACACTAGGAACTAGATGCTTGAGTTTACCAAAAAAGCCTTGTTCATTAAACCAGTTGGAGGTGCTTTGACTAGACATAATTACTTGACCGGAAAAAATTAAACCAATAACTACAATTGCGATTATGTATGTTGTTAATTTCTTTTTTTTCTTACTCTTAACTATATCTAATATTTCTTCTGGGCCATTTTCTTGAGCCTCTTGTTTTTCTGTCTCTTCCATTTTTTTCTTAAAATCTATCATAATTAATAAAATTTTTTGTTCGGGCTACCTGGGTGCCCGATAGTTCTTGGGATTATGTGGACTTGAGGGGACTCGAACCCCTTACCTCTGCAATGCGAATGCAGCGCTCTACCAGATGAGCTACAAGCCCTAAAGTTAGCATAGAATAAAGGTCGGGCTGCCCGGAATCGGACCGGGGCTACATGCACCCCATGCACGCGTACTACCATTATACTACAGCCCGTAATAACAAAAAAAGGCCTATGTTCAAACCTGCTCTTATATTATCATAAAGGGTGAATATTTCAAGCAAATTTTTTGTTGGTTATTTTATGCTTAAATAGAACAAGTTTGGCAAAACCAGTAAGCGTGTTATGATGTAGGTAATTGCTCTCGAATTTATTTACTTCTCGCACGAGAGTTAAGTAAGAAACGTGTAATATAGTTACAGAGATCCATTGTTACGAGCTGGTCTTTGCGAAACCTAGTTACTTTAGCTAGTAAATAACAGAGGAAATGGCTGTTTATTGGTTCAATCCCAGTTAGGCTAGTTGCGCTTTCTTACTTTTTTGTCCTTTCTTCCCAAATCCATAATCAGTTAATGATTAAATGGATTGCCTACCCCGGTTCGTGAATCGGGGTTTTTTATTGCTTTTGCTCAATTTTTACAGTAATATAAAAATATAATAATAAATATATGGAAATTAAAAAAGAAATTAAGGAGGCGGCTAAAAAGACAATTTTTTCCGGTATTCAACCGAGCGGTAACTTAAATATCGGTAATTATATTGGGGCGATTTCTCAGTGGGTAAAAATGCAGGATAAATATAATTGTATATTTTCAGTCGTTGATTATCATGCGATTACTATTAAACAGAACCCCGAAGAACTTCGCCGTCGTATTATTGAAATTACAAAAATTTATTTAGCAGCTGGTGTAAATCCCAAAGAAGCCATTATTTTTCAACAATCGGCCGTTTCGGCTCATACCGAATTAGCCTGGATTTTAAATTGTTATGGTGCGCATATTGCTGATTTAAATAAGATGACTCAATTTAAAGATAAGGCCGGCAAGAATCAAGAATCGGTTTCAGTTGGGCTATATGATTACCCCGTTTTAATGGCGGCTGATATTTTGTTGTATGATACGGAAATTGTGCCCGTGGGTGAAGACCAAAAACAACATGTGGAATTAGCCCGCGATATTGCTAAACGTTTTAATAATGAATTTGGAGAAGTTTTTATTGTCCCTCAAGCAGTGATTAAACAAGAAGGAGCACGGGTTATGTCTTTACTTGATGCCACCAAGAAGATGAGTAAAAGTGATGTTAATCAAAATAACAGCATTGCCTTGCTGGATGATATAGAAGTAGCAAGAAAAAAAATAATGCGCGCGGTAACTGATTCGGGGACAGAAATTGAATACGACCCAGAAGAAAAACCAGCGCTCTCTAATCTTTTAACTATCTATGCTCAATTAGGAACTCGTGAAATTCATCGTTTAGTGAAAGATTATCGGGGCAAGGGCTATGGTGAATTTAAAAAAGACTTAGCGGATGTGGTGGTTAAGTTTTTAACTGATTTTCAAAAAAAATATAATAAGATTTCTGATAAAGCGGTTCAAAAAATATTAACTAATGGTCAGAAAAGGGCCGAGGTCATTGCTAGTAAAAAGTTGGCCGAAATTAAGAAGGCGATTGGGATTTCTTAATATATGAAAAAACCAGAGCACAACATTAAGGAAAATTGGTCTCAGGCCTATAAATGGCAATACCAAGCTTATCCCTTTTTTACCTCTGTTTATGTTTTAGCTTCTACAATTAAGCCAACTAGTAAGTACAATGTTTATTGGGGTGATTTTTTGAATAATTTTGATAACGGCAATTTAATCGCTTTTAAACAGAGCGGGAAGATATCAAAAGTTGGTCGTGGAATTATTAAAGAGGCGCTAATTGGAAATGATGATTATTTAACAGAATTAAGTAAGTTGCATCAGGAATTAAAATTAGCGATTAAGAAATGTGAAAAGGCACGAAAATCTAAAAATATTGCCTTAGAAAGATGGTGGACTGATACTCAAGTTGCGTTGTCCCGTGTTGCCAATCTTCTTTTTTCTTTTGATTATCCGTTTGATAAATTCCTATTAGAATTAAGCATTAAACAGCCGCAAGACTTTCAATTTATTACTAGTAAAATAACAAATAACCAGCATTCTTTTATGAGTGAGGCTGGTTTTTATTTATTAGAGCTTGATAAAAAACATAAAGATTTTGAAGTAGTTCTAGATAAGTTTAAGCAAAATTTTTCTTGGCTGCAAAATACTTATAGAGGTCCATATATAATTACTGAAAAATGGTTAAGAAACTATTTACAGGAATTGAAGTCAGCTAAGCACAACCAATCCAGTAAGTTGATTAAAATTAAACCATCCAAAGATTATAGTCATTTGATAAAATTGGCTAAACAGTCGGCCACATTTAGAGATGATAAAAAGAAATTATTACTTTTGGCAGTCGATTTATTAGACACTTGGTTAAAAGCAGTGTGCTTAGAAAGCAAGCTTAAGTACAAGGATTTGAGATGGTTAACGATTGATGAAGTTAAGGAATTAATTTTGGATAATAGACGGGAGTATCTTACTAGAGCTAAAAAATACGAAAAGAATCATAGACGTTTAGGTCTTATGTTTACTCCGGGATACAACGATGTGGGTGATAAATTATGGCAACAAATTGCTAAATTAAATCAGACAGAAGAAAAAAATATTTTATCTGGCATCCCCGCTAGCCCCGGGATTTATCAAGGAAAAATAAAAGTTATTTTAGATGCGCGCCGTGAAGCTAAAAATTTTAGAAAGGGTGACATCTTACTAACCTCAATGACGCGGCCGGAATTTCTGCCATTAATGAGTAGAGCTGGGGCGTTTATAACTGAAGAGGGTGGTATTTCTTGCCACGCCGCGATTGTGGCCCGAGAGCTGAAAAAGCCTTGTATTATTGGGATAAAGAATGCCACTGCTTTTTTAAAGAGTGGGGATGTTGTTAGAATTGATGCCACAACCGGGTTGGTTGAAATAATTAAAAAAAGAGGTTAATTTTTGAAGACTAAAATATTTTTACTAAAAAAAAGAGCGGCCTTGGTGGTCGCTCTATTTTAGTTAACGCAATTGTTAACTAATTTAAACTTGTAAATGGTGAAAAATTGTTCACGCTTTCTCCGGCTAATTTTTGGGAGTACACTGTCATTTGTAATACTGGATAGTAAGCAATAATAATTGGTTTTTTTTCTTCGCCTTCTATTCGGCCGATAAAAATCCATTTATTACTTTCTGTTAAGTTAACCACGTATTCGGAAATACGAGATAAACCGTTAGCCATTTCTTGCTGTAAATTAGATAATGTGACGCAGCGAGTTTTCTCTAGTTTGTTTTCTGGGGCCATAATTTCCGTTATAATTAAACGGATTCTTACTTTTGTTTCTCCTGGCCTTTCGATTATTGCCGATGTTATAAGTTCGTTGATTAAGCCACGAACTAACATTCGCCATTGAGATTCCTCGCTTTCTAAAATCATTTTTCCGGTCGGTGGTAGTTGTCCTTTCATTTTGTCGTTATTTTTAGTGTTAATATTTCAAAGTACGATTCTTATTTATATAACATTATATAACATTTGTCAATATGACAACAAAAAAACCGTCTAAAACGGTTTTTCTATAATCATGTAATGAATTGTGAGTCTAATTGGCACCAATTCGGCTTTGTTACTACCTACCGAAGTAGATGATAACCACTCTAACACTAAAGTTAGAGGCGACCATCTCTTCTTTCCACGTGGAAAAGAAGAAATATCTCCCTAGAAAGGAGGTGATCCATCCACAGCTTCCGCTACGGATGCCTTGTTACGACTTCGTCCCTGTCATCAGTCTTGCCTTCGTCCCACAAAAGTGAGCCTTCGGGCACTACCAACTCCCTTGACGTGACGGGCGGTGAGTACAAGACCCGAGAACGTATTCACCGTGGCATAGCTGATCCACGATTACTAGCGATTCCAACTTCATGGAGGCGAATTGCAGCCTCCAATCCGAACTGAGAAAGGTTTTTAGGGATTGGCTCCACCTCGCGGTTTGGCATCCCTCTGTACCTTCCATTGTAGCACGTGTGTTGCCCAAGGCGTAAGAACCATGCTGATTTGACGTCATCCCACCTTCCTCCCATTTAAAACGGGCAGTCTCCTATGACATATAAAACATAGGATCAGGGTTGCGCTCGTTTCCCGACTTAACGGTACATCTCACGACACGAGCTGACGACAACCATGCAGCATCTGTCTAGCACCCTCGAAGGCGAGTCTGTTTCCAGACCTTGCAGCTAGATGTCAAGCCTTGGTGAGGTTCCTCGCTTACCGTCGAATTAAACCACATGCTCCACCGCTTGTGCGGGTCCCCGTCTATTCCTTTGAGTTTTAGCCTTGCGGCCGTACTCCCCAGGCGGGATACTTAACGGGTTACCTTAAATTAACAGCACTGAAAGGGTCGATACTTCCAATGCTTAGTATCCATCGTTTACGGCGTGGACTACTGGGGTATCTAATCCCATTCGCTCCCCACGCTTTCGTCCACTGAGTGTCAGAACTGTCCTAGCAAACTGCCTTCGCATTTGATGTTCTTGCTGATATTAATGGATTTAACCCCTACACCAGCAATTCCGTTTGCCTCTTCCAGTCTCTAGTTTATCCATCTCTCCCGCTGACTCGAGGTTGAGCCCCGAGATTTAACAGAAGATGCGATAAACCACCTACGGACGCTTTACGCCCAATAAATCCGGATAACGCTTGGGGCCCTCGTATTACCGCTGCTGCTGGCACGAGGTTAGCAGCCCCTTATTCATCAGTTACCATCATTGTTTTGTCACTGATAAAAGCACTTTACACTCCGAAAAGCTTCTTCGTGCACGCGGCGTCGCTCCTTCAGGCTTTCGCCCATTGAGGAAGATTCTTGACTGCAGCCTCCCGTAGGAGTCTGGGCAGTGTCTCAGTCCCAGTGAGTGGGGTCATGCTCTCGCACCCCATACCCGTCGTAGCCTTGGTGAGCTATTACCTCACCAAC
>JBBQHF010000005.1:0-70037 GCA_038323715.1 Patescibacteria group bacterium | reverse complement strand
ATGCCGATAAAATAAAGGTTAAACACACTTTAGGGGGTGAATTTTTAGCAGAATGGATGCCTCGTATAAATTCCACTTTCGAACCTTTAATTTTTGGCGAAGATTATGAAAAAACAGGCCTTTTACAACCTGTTAGTTCAACGATGCTCGGGGATAGGGATTCGAACCCCAATAGCCAGGACCAGAACCTGGAGTCCTACCGTTAGACGATCCCCGAATGTATTTTATTTATTGCTATTTTTTTCCCAGGTTTCAATCTGGCCTTCAACAACTTTAAATAAAGAATGCGTTTCAAGCTTAATTAAATCTTTTATTTTTTGAAAACGTTTCTTATCTCTAATTTCTAATTTCTTTAATAAATGAGTGAACTCATACTCTATCTGACCAAGATTTACTTTAATGTTTTTTAATTCTTTTTTCAAGGGCGTAAATTTAGCCTTATCAAACTTATAGCCACGAGCTAGCGCCTCTTGATAAATTCCTGCTAAATAATAATTAATATAATCAAGGGGTTTATTTTGACTCTTGAATCGCTCAAGCTGAGGATGATTTCTGTAACCCTTGGTGTTTCCCTCTAAAACTTTTTTAACTAAAAGAGCTTCTCGCCAAACGGCTAATAGCCCCTGCCTGTCTAAATATTCTGGTGATAAGCTCCAAAGACGCATATTATTTAATATTTTCTTCCTCAATTTTTGGTCGCATCAGCGGGAATAAAGTAGTTTCTCTAATCGGTTTATCCATCAAGAACGCAAATAATCTTTCCCCAAATCCAAAGCCACAAGTTGGTGGCATCCCGTATTCAAGCATTTCCACAAACTCCCAGTCAGGCATCATCGCCTCCTTATCTCCGCGGTCTATTAATTTTTGTTGTAAGGAGAATCTATTATATTGATCAACTGGGTCATTTAATTCAGAAAAACCATTTCCAATTTCACTACCAGCAATAATAATTTGAAAACGTTCTGTTAAGTCCGGATTATCAATTTTAGCCTTAGCCAGTGGAGAAACTAATTTCGGATGATTAATTAAAAAAACTGGGCCAGCAATACTCTTGCGACAATATTTCCACAGAGTATCCATTAAACGTTCCCGATTATCTCCTTCGTATTTTACCTTTAATTTCTCTAGCTTATTCTTCATTTCTGCTTCGGTCGCATGCAAAACATCTATTCCAGTTTGGCGCAAAACTTCAGTTTGATAATCTATTTTTGGCCACTCCCCCGCTAAATCATATTCAAACCCCTTAGTAGTAAACTTTGTTTTACCAAAAACTTTGACGGCAATTTCTTGATACAAGTCTTGAGCAATTTTCATGCCTATTTCATAGTCCGCATAAGCCATATAAAATTCCAAGTTGGTAAACTCTTGAAGATGGTCAGGGCTAGAACCTTCGTTGCGATATACGCGTCCAATCTCAAAAGTTTTTTCATATCCAGCCGCCATTAATCTTTTTTGCCAAAGCTCGCCGACGGATATTCTTAAATATACATCCAAATCATAGTCATCGTGGTGAGTTTTAAAAGGATTGGCCTCTGCCCCTCCAGTGGTTGTTTCTAACGTCGGCGTTTCCACTTCAAAAAATCCTCGTTGCTTCATAAAGTCACGAGTAACTTCCCAAAATTTAGCTCTTTTATAGAAAACTTCCTTTGTTTCCGGATTAAGTAATAAATCAAGATACCTTTTACGATATCTGTCCTCATCATCTTTTAAGCCAAACCAAGCATCAGGAATAGGCCTGAGCGCCTTCGTTAAAAGTCCCCAACTTTTTGCCATTATACTATTTTCACCTTTATGGGTTGTAAAGCAAATACCATTTACTTGAATGAAGTCTCCGTTATCAATTAGTTTTATAAAATCTTTATAACTAGCGTCGCCCAGCTCTTTCTTTGATAAAGCAATTTGAATGTTTCCGCTAGCATCTTCTAAATTCACAAAAGTTAAATTTCCATGACTTCTAATACTTCTTAATCGTCCCGCAACATTTAAACTCTTAATATTTTCTTCTAGCTTAACAAAATCATGCAAAACTTCAGCTATCAAAAAATCACGAACAGTCTTTGCTGGATATGTGATATAACCTTTTTCTTTTAAATCGTTAAGCTTTTTGAGACGTTCCTCTCTCTCGCTTAATTTACCCCCCGTCTCCGAAGAAGCGATAGTGTTAGAAGCCAGCATACTTTTTTAGTTAATCTATCTTAATGATTTTATATTTTACTAAACCGCGAGGAGTTTCCACTTCAACCTGCTCCCCCTTATGGTGATGTAAAAAGGCGACTCCGAGGGGAGATTCGTTGGAAATTTTTCCGTTTAAAGGATCGGCTTCATTAAAACTAACAATCACATATTGCTTTTCCTTTCCATCGCTCGCAACAGTTACCTTTGACCCCATGACAACCTCATCCTTTGAACCACCAGACTCGACAACGGTCACATTTTTTAAAATATTAGTTAGCTCTAAAACCCGGCCTTCATTTAGGGCTTGGGCATCTTTAGCTTCGCTATATTCAGCATTTTCACTTAAATCTCCAAGGTCCTTAGCTCTTTCAATTCTTTCAGCAATTTCTCTTCTTTTTACAGTAGTTAAATAATTTAATTCTTCCGTAATTTTATCATATCCTTCTTGTGATATTATCTGGTCATTCATAATTTTTAATTATTAAAATTAATTATGTTTAATATACTCTATCTTTTTGAATTAGACAAGAGCTTATAATAATAAAACCAATGCCCAGCGGGTGATTTAAGTATGGGGTAAAGACGTGGACGATTGCTAAAAAGATTATACCACTCATGATTCCTAAGTATAGCGGTCCCTCCCCTTTTAATCCAATTTTAATGCTTGACCTTATAAGGCTGTAGAGGAGCCAAAGATAAGCCAAGACGCCAAGAACTCCTATTTTAAGCCACATATCTAGATACCCCCATTCAAAAGCATAGGTGGTATATTTACCACTTGAATCTTTTTCCAAAATCCTAGGGTCACTAGAAATATAAGTTAAAGTTGAGCCGAAGCCTTGTCCTAAGATAGGATTCACTTTTATTTCCTTAATTAATTCCGGAAGTAATGTCCAGCGAGAAACCAGGGCTGCCTCCTCATTATTACCAAGACGATTTAAAATCTGATTCTGTAAATTCCCAGCTAATAGTGGCGTGGCGGCAAATATCATAATTATTGCTAGGAGTGCGCTTACAAGTAGCCAAGATATAGCCAGAATAGCCCTTCTAAGCGAATAGCGTTTAAAAATGAATATTATGCCAGTTATGGTAGCAACGGCGAACCCGGCCCAAAAACTACGCGATAAACTAATAAGTAAAGTGCTAAAAAATAAACCAGCCAAAATTACATAAATGATATTTTTTCTACTGAACCATTCTCTAAGATTCTCAAACTTTAAAGTTTCAAATAAAATAAAAAAATAAGCGATTACCGAAAATATTTGCGATTGAATAAATACTCTCTTCCAACCACTAGCGTTAGTCATTTCTCCGACTAAAGTTTTTCGCAGCCAACCATATACCGCAGGGGCGAAACTAAAGTTATTAGAAAAAATTGCTAACAGGATTAAGGTTTTTAAACTTATCCAAATAGCGCCAGCAATAAATATATTTTTTATATTTTCCTTTTTGAAATCAACGACCAGGGCTGGAAGTAATATTAAGAAATAAATCCAGGCATTAAAATCTAATAAGATATCACTCAGACTATTTTTATAAACAAAGCCAGAGATAAGCCCGATTAAAATAAATGCTCCTAAAATTAAATATTGTTTTAAAAAAACAAATTTTCTAATTTTTTCTAAATATTCCGACTTTGAATTAGAGCTAAATAATTGTTTTATAAAATTACCGGCAAAAACTAACATCAAGATGGACCAGGCCACTACCCGAATAGAAATGAGCCCAGACTCAAGCGGAAAATAAAATAAATAACCCTTAGAACCAATAATTAATTCAGCTAAGACAAACAATAACCCATATTCTAATTTATAAAGGGATAATGCTAATACCGAAGCGGCTAATAGAAAAAAGATGATTTGATTTAGAAAAGGAAAGCTAAACCCTAAAAATGAAAAGATTTCTAAGCCTAAAAAGATTCCTAAAATAATTATAATTTTTTTTATGTTTGGCTTATTCATTTCTTTAAAATTTTCACCTTATCGCCAATCTGCAAATTAATTAAATCTGCTTGGCCGGCATTAAGCTCGAGCACGTAATTAGCCGGCATTAAGCTGCTGTAGATATTTTTTGGACTATTCCCTTCGGGTTCTAAATTTTTATAAATATTAATAACTTGATTGTCGTTAAGAAAAATTATATCTAGCGGAAACATCATGTCCCTCATTACAAAATTGCGCTGAGCCAGGTCCGAAAAAGAAAACAACATCCCACAATCAAAACAAACACTCTCCCGGTTGCTTAAGCCTTTATATAAATCGCGACCAGAAGAGACAACCTCAACTTGATACATTTTATCATTTGCTTGGACATAAGCAAAATTAACTTGATCTTTTTGTTTACTTAAAGCAAAAATCAAAATCATCAGTATTAAAATGAAAGAGATTAAAAAAGCTAAAGGCCAAGATTTTTTATAAACCATGTTTTTGTTTTATTATTTTCATTCCCATTTTATATTTTTTTACGGCTGGTAAAAATGGGAATAACTTATAAGCGAAAGCTGGAAGCCAAGAACTAATAGTGCCACCAGGAAGGATTGTAAACAAAACTTCGGGGACCCAAAGACCATTTTTCCCCTCCTCGAGCATGGTTAACCACAAATCCCAATCTTGAAATTTTTTAATACTTTCATCCCATCCAGAACTCGGGAAACTCACCTTTCTAATTAATGACATTGAATGGATGTATGGCATTTTCTTTAATTTTTCCGGATTAAATTCATCCAATTTAAATAGTTTTTTTCCCCAATTAAACGATGAGTAAACATAACTAGCCTCTAGGTGATTACTTAAATTATTAACCATGACTTCCAGCGCTTGAGGGGCAAGAATAGCATCGGCATCACAGAATAAAACAAATTCTCCTTTTGATTCTTTAAAGCCACGATTCCTAGCGGCCGGAGCGCCTTGATTCTTTTGATTTATAAAAAGATAAGAAATATTGGCCTGAGTAGCTTGTAAATATTTAGCTACCGTTTTTTCTGAATTATCAGTTGAGCCATCATTAACAATAATAACCTCAAAATTTTGATAGGTTTGTTTTTGTAAACTTGCCAAAGTTTTAGTGATTGTTTTCTCTCTATTGTATAGAGGTATAATAATAGAAATCATAGTTATCGTTTTATAGCTTCACATACTTCCTTAGCTTGCTTTTCCCAATTAAAATTTTTAACCGCTCTTTGCCTGCCGTTTTCGCCTAATTTAGCACACAGGTTTTTATCATGTGCTAAATTACAAATTGCCTGTCTTATTTCTTCAATATTATCAGGATTAACCAAAATTCCATTTTCATTATTTTCAACTGCATCCCTAACACCACCAGAATCACCAGCAATAACCGCCTTGCCCGCCAAATTAGCTTCCAAATACACAATTCCAAATCCTTCAAAATCCATACCAATTTCTCTAGCCGGCATAATAAAAACATCACAAGCATGTAGCCAGGCCCATTTTTCTGATTCTGATAACTCGCCCAAAAAATTAATAGAGCTACTAAACGGAGAAACCGAGGCTAAAGATTGTAAGCGACCCTCTTCCTTCCCTTTTCCAATGACAAAATATTTAATTCTTTGGCCCACCAAATCGTCTCCACTCAACGCTTTAATAACTGAATCAACCCCTTTTCTCAAAGTTAATCGCCCAATACTTAAAAAAGTAGTGTAACCATTTAGTCCATATTCCGCCTTTAATTCATCTATCCGCTGTTGAGCGGGCTGAGCAATAATTGGCTCTATGCCTGGATTAATCACGATCGTTTTATAATCTAATTTGTTATTAAATTCCGAAACCATTCTAGCCACTCTAGAATTAGCACAAATAATTTTATCAGCTCGTCCTAAAATTAATTTAGTCATCATTCTTTTTCTAAAAGACGAAGTGGCCAGCGCAAAGTCAAGACCGTGCAGAATAATCGCATAGGAAAAAGGTTTGAGCCAAGTTGTTAAATAGGCCGCTGTGCCCAGAGGTAATATTTGCCCAACTAAAAGATAATCAAATCCCGGCAACTTCATTTGCTTCAACAAAGTTGAAATCGTTTTTCGCCAAGGCCAAAAGCAATTTTTAGAGATTAATTCATTTTTTTCATCATGCAAAACATCTATCTTTTCTGCCAAAGGCCAATACTTACTTAAATTAAAATAATAATTAGCCACCCCGCCCCTAAACGGTGGGTATTCAATTGTTATCAGTAACGTTTTCATAGTTTAAAAGATTTTAAGACGCTGGCGATATCGTTTTTCTTAAAGCCGCCTATCAAATATAAGACATAAAAATAAATTAGACAGCCCAAAGGAACAAGAAATAAAATACTAAAGTATTGCTTACCGAAATATATAGCCGTTCCCATTGTTAAAGCCGCAAATAAAGACTTAGCTAAAATAATAATATTTTTCTTAGGTTTATAATCTATTATTTTACCAACCGTTACTATCCCTAAAACAAACATTAACAAGTTAGTTAATAAAACAGTGACACTAGCACCAACTGCCTGAAAGCGAGGAATAAGTAGAATATTTAAAACAATACTAACAACCGTAACAATCCCCATATTAATAGTATTTTTTCTTTGTCTATCACAAGCATTCAATAATGAGCCGATAGGAAAATTAACAAATATAAAAAATAAAGAAACGATGGATATTTGTAAAGGCAATACGGCCCCGCCATATCCTGACTTAAAAAGTAAAACTACTTTATCAGCTAATAAAACGGCGCCAATAATTATTGGCCAAGAAATTATTGTTAAATAATTAATCGCTCTTTCAAAAGAAATAACTAGCTGTTCCTTATTATTTTGCCAGTAAGAACTCATGGCTGGATAAAGCGAGGCTGTAAACGCCATTGGCAAAAATTGTAAAGCAAAGATAATTTTAAAAGCGACTTGATATAATCCGACCTGTTCGTTACCGGCAAAAAAAGCGAGTAAAACTGAATCTAAATAAGTATACAGACGTTGAAAAATGGCATAAATTGCAAATGGTAAACTTATTTTGATTATTTCTCTAATAACGGGTTTATCATAAATTATTTTTACCGCTATTTTCAGCTTTCGAGAAAGCACGGACCAAGAATAAATAAAGTTATATATACTCGCTAAAGCTAGGGCCGCCATTGCCGGGATAAGCCCACCGCCCATCAGCAAGGCGCCATAACCGACAAATAAGACAAT
Organism: Patescibacteria group bacterium; assembly: GCA_038323715.1. Lineage (GTDB taxonomy): Bacteria > Patescibacteriota > Patescibacteriia > Patescibacteriales > UBA12465 > UBA12465. The sequence continues at coordinate 62,696 of JBBQHF010000005.1, read as the reverse complement.
AATCTGAAAGACAATAGAGGAAATGCTCTCATATTTCAAATTATGAAAGCCTCTTATAACCGCAAAAAAAGTCCAAGTAAATGAATCTAAGACCATTGAGATTGAAGAAATATAAACTAGATTTTTTATCAAAGGATCGTAATGGAAAAGGTTAATTAAAATAAAAACCGCCGCTAAAGAAACGGCAGCTAGCGGTAATTTTAAACCGAGAACATTACCCAGAAAATGACTAGCCTTAGATTGATTTTTGGCAATTTCTCTAATTAAGACATTAGCAAAGCCAAGATCAATAAAAATAGCAAAAATTGTAGTAAAAGAGATAGCAAAATAATATTTGCCCAAGTCTGCCGGCCCTAAATATCTAGCCAAGAGGGTAAAGTAAGAAAAAGATATGACTTTTTGCAAAACTAGAGCAATCGTCAAATACGAGGTATTTTTAGCAATATTATGTATTTTGGTCATAATTCGGAAGTTCTTCTCTAAAGATGTGTCTATTATATCAGACTATTGATTAAATTTAAAAGTTATGATAGCATAATAATACCATAAAAGAAAAATAACTAATAGTTGAAGTTTTACTAAAAATCAATAAGATTTTTTTTATTTATATGAAAAACGATATTCACCCAAAATATTACGCCGACTGTAAGGTAACTTGCGTTTGCGGGAATGTTTTCACTACTGGTTCTACTGAACCGGAAATTAAAGTTGAACTTTGTTCAGCTTGCCATCCTTTTTATACTGGGAAGCAAAAATTAGTTGATACCGCTCGTCGCGTAGAAAAGTTTGAAGCTAAAATTCAAGCTAAAACTCCCGCCGCTGACAAGAAAGGTAAAAAAATCAAGAGAGCAAAAAGAGCCGAGGAAAAAGCCAAAAAAGAAGTTGTTGTAAAAACTAAAGATATTAAAAAAATTGCTCAAGTAACCTTGAACAAAAAATAGCAAAACAAAACGGCAATCAGCTTTAATTATTTGATGTATTTATGCTAAAATAATTATACCTGATTGCTTTTTTGATAGAAAAATAGAAATTTATAAAAATATGTACGAAAACGTCAAAGAAAAATTTGCAGAATTAGAGAAAAAATTATCAGACCCGGAAATAATGAAGGACCAGCAGGCACTGATAAAGGTTTCCCAAGAGCACGCCAGCCTAAGAAGGGCGATGGCGATGATTTTAGAATTGGAAAAAGCCCTAGAGAATATTAAGGGCAATAAAGAAATAATTGCTAATGAAAATGAGACCGAGTTCAAAAAAATGGCCGAAGATGAATTGGACGCTTTAGAAGAAATCTCCATTAGACTTAAAGACGAAATTGAAGAGGAAATTAACCCATCGAGCCCAAATGATAAAAAAAATGCCATTATTGAAATCAGGGCTGGAGCTGGAGGAGATGAAGCCGCTTTATTTGCTGGTGATTTATTCCGGATGTATGCTCGTTATTGCGAACGTCAAGGCTGGAAAATGGAGTTAATAGATTCTAGTACCCTAGGCATAGGCGGCTATAAAGAAATCATATTCTCCGTCAAGGGTGTAGGGGCTTATGGATTATTAAAGTTTGAGGCTGGAACACATAGGGTCCAGCGGGTACCAGAGACAGAAAAACAAGGACGAGTTCATACCTCAACGGCAACTGTGGTTGTGCTACCGGAAGCAGAGGAAGTTGATGTTGAAATAAAGGCGTCCGATATTCGCATAGATACATTTTGTTCTAGTGGCCCTGGCGGACAAAGTGTAAATACTACTTACTCCGCTATTAGAGTTTTTCATATTCCGACTGGGATTACCGTCAGCTGCCAAGATCAAAAGTCACAACATCAAAATAAAGAAAAGGCCCTTCAAGTTTTACGTTCTAGAATTTTAGCCAAACAAGAAGAAGAAAAAATGGCTCAAGAATCAAGTACCAGAAAAAGCCAGGTTGGTGGCGGCGACCGTTCCGATAAAATAAGAACTTATAATTTCCCTCAAGACAGAGTTACTGACCACAGAATAAATATTTCTTGGCACAGTATCACTCGTATTATGGATGGTGAGATTGATGAAATGGTTATGTCTTTAAAAAAAGCCTCTAAAACTGAAGAAAAATAATGAATATTAAACAAGCAATCGCCCAATCTTCCCTTTCAATCCAAGAAACGGAAATCTTGCTTGCCTTTTTATTAAAAAAAACTAGAGAGTTTGTTATTATTAATCAATTAAAAATATTAAATCCAAGCACTGTTAATAGACTTAGGAATCTAGAAAAGAAACGTTTACAAAATTGGCCGATTGCTTATCTTATCGGAGAAAAAGAGTTTTACGGTATTAACTTTAAAGTAAATAAAAATGTTTTAATTCCTCGCCCCGAGACAGAGATTATCATTGATACAGTGATTGAAGAAATAAAAAATAAAAATAACAAAATTGAGATAATTGATATTGGAACAGGTTCGGGCGCTATTATAATCTCAATCGCCAAAACTTTAAATTATAAATTTCCTATCATTTATAAAAAAGCTACTTTCTGCGCTTCCGATATATCTAGCCTAGCCTTAAAAATCGCCACCGAAAACAGTAAATATCATAAGTTGTCCAAAAAAATAAACTTTATAAAAAGTGATTTATTAAAATCTTTCAGAACTGATCAGCTCGTTGCAAAAGATTTAATTATAACCGCTAATCTTCCCTATTTAACCCCTTTACAAACAAAATCAGAGCCGAGCATCAGTCGCGAACCCCGTCTCGCCCTGGAAGCCGGAAAAGATGGTTTAAAATATTATCAACGTTTAGTAGCGGGGCTAAAAAAAATACAATTTAGTTCCCTCTTCTTAATATGTGAAATAGACCCCCAACAAGTAATTGGTTTTAAAAATATTATCAAAAAATATTGGCCAAAAGTTAAGCCTTTAGCAATTAAGGACTTGAGAAATAAAAACCGCTTTATGGTTGTAAAAATAAAAAACTCCGACTAATTAAGCCGGAGTTTTTATATCAATTAAACTGAAGTTTATTTCTTATCAGCAACTGGAGTTGGTGCAACGACTGGAGCCGCGGCCTCAACCACTGGAGCCACTTCCTCCTCTTCTTCTTTCGGCTTCATAACCATAACCACAATATTGTTGGTTTCGGCAACAAGAGAAAGACCGTTAGGTAATTTAATATCTTGTAGATATATTTCATCCCCCAAGTTGTTTAAATTAGAAATATCAATATCGATATGATCAACCAAGTCACTTGGCAAACATTCAACGGCTATTTCATTAATTTCTTTATTAAGCATTCCGCCTAATTCTCTGACAGCTTTAGATTCACCAATAAAATGCAAAGGGATTTCAGCATTAACCTTCTCCTTCATATTAACTTGATAAAAATCAACATGAGTAAAATAATTTTTAACTGGCTCTCTTTGGGTATCTTTAACAAGAACATTAACTGCTCCGTCTCCAAAATCAAGCTTGATAAGATTAGACTCACCGGCTGTAGAAAATATTTTTTCAAATTCTGCTCTTCTTAAAGTGATACTTTGACTTTCAATCCCTTTACCGTAAACAACGGCTGGTACCGAGTCCTTATCTAATTTCTCTCTTTGTGCTCTTTTTTTAGCTCCTAATTTTAATTCCATAGTTTTAGTATCTAGTTTTTGATTTAATAATTATATTTTGCATTATACCGACAACTATCATCAGGGATAATAATGAACTCCCGCCATAACTAATAAAAGGCAACGGAAGTCCGACAACCGGCATAATACCTAAGTTCATACCAATATTAATAAACATTTGAATAAAAATCAAGCCACTAGCCCCAATTAGGAAATAAATGCCGAAATCATTGTTAATTTTTTTCAAAACAGTGAAACAACGAAAAAATAGAATAAAGTAGAAACAGAGCACTAAGCTAACCCCCAAAAATCCTAATTCCTCCGAAATAACGGCAAAAATGAAGTCATTTTGCGCTTCTGGCAAGAATTTTAATTGAGATTGAGAGCCAAAACCGACCCCTTTACCAGTAATTCCGCCCGAACCGATAGCAATAATAGCTTGAGAAATATTATAGCCGGAATCTAAAGAATTAGTTGTTGGTGAAACAAAATTCATTATTCTCTCCTTTTGATAGTCTTTGAAAAAGAAAAACCAGGCAGAAGTAAATAATATGACTCCAGTCAACCCGATGACAATGAAGTATTTGGGGTTAAAATCGGCTGCCATCATCAGAATAAGCCAAATAGCGCTTAGAATTAAAGCGGAACCGAAATCGGGTTGCAACATAACCAGTCCCACAAAAACTAAAGTATAGGCAGCGGAAGCAATAAAATGTTTAGTGGTTTTTACCTTGGTTGCTAAACCAGAAAAATAATTGGCTAAAAAAAGAATTAAAATTATTTTAATAAACTCGACTGGCTGCAAACTAAAACCAGCGACATTAAACCAACCCTTTGTACCACGAATAGTCTCGCCGAATATTAAGACTAAAGAAAGTAGCAGTATGCCCAAGAAAAATAAATACCTACTAATACTTCTCAAAAAATAATAATCAATAAAGGAGAAGCCAATCAGTAAAGCAAATCCCAAAACAACAAAAAGAATCTGTTTGCGAAAATTGAAAAGATCGAGGCTTTCTCTACCAAGAGCGACACTATAAATCTCAATTAAGCCAAAGGCTACTAATAATGAGACCGCCGCCATGATTATCCAATCAAAATTATAAAAATGAGCTTTAAGACGGCTAAACATATTTCCTTATTTATTTAATCCTTGATATTTTAAATAAACATCGCTGTTATTTAGATTTATTCTAGGTGTAATTTCAATTCTACTAACAGTTCCTAAATCGCCCGCCCAACTTATTTTAATGGCGCGCTCTTCACTAGACATAAAATTTTGAGCGGTATGGCGTTCTACTCCAACCAATCTTGAACCGGAATAAAGTAAAATATCAAAAGGGACCTCATAATAACTAAAGGCGCTGTTATTAGTAGCCACAAAAGACAAGCTGTTTAATTTTAAATTCTCTGATAAGCCGCTCTTATTAGCACCTAAAAAATTAATATTAGTAATTTCAAAATTAATTCTCTCTGATTGGTAGGCCGCCCAATCCGGTATTTCATGAAGGTTAACCCTACTCCAAAAAATATCCTTAACTACAAAAGTGGGCGCAGTTATCGCAATATCAGAACTGACCGCCATAGCTAGAATATGAGTATCTTCGGAGGGCAAAATAAATGAGCGCGCGCAACTTAAATCAACATCGCCCTGCTTGAAGCAATATTCAAATTCGGCGGAAAAATTATCATTAGGATTATTTAATCTTACCGCTAAATCGGTTTTATCTTCATTTTTAAATTTTTCAACCGCCGCAATAACCATTTCTGAAGTTACATTTCTAGGCGACATGACTTGATTTTCTAATTGATTATCAAGAGTGCCGCTCATAAAATATATAATATATCCATAAGAAGAATAAATAAAAAAGAAAGCGGAAATAAGAATTAAAAAAACAGTAAAAAATCTCGTTATTTTTCTACGATTTTCCGAAAACCACAAACCAATATTCATCTCCCTAACACTAATGCCGCTCGGGTCACGGTAATTTTTTAAATCAATGTCGTTTTGATTTTTATCTTTTAACATAAATATGATATAATTCCTTTATACGATTTAGGCTGATTACTTTAATTTAATAATAGCATATTAGCCATAATTTATAAATATATATGAAAGATATAATAATCCCCTTAAGTGTTCCAAAAGAAAAGAAAAGTGAATATCTAAAAAACCTTTCCTTATTAACCAGGGCTACCGGCAAGCTTTTTTTAATAGCTGGTGATCAAAAGATGGAACATTTGAATGACGATTTTTTTGGTCCTAAAATAAATTCTGAAGATAATGCTCCTGAACATTTATTTAAAATAGCGGCCAACTCCGAAGGGGGAGTTTTAGCGACTCATTTAGGACTGATTTCAAGATATGGCCAAAAATATAAAAACTTACCTTATATTGTGAAGATTAACGGAAAAACAAATCTTGAATCTGGGGAAGAAAAAAATTCCAGCAAACCATTATGGAAAGTTGAGGATATCCTTACCTTTAAAAAACAGAGTGGCTTAAAAATAGCCGGTATTGGCTATACTCTTTATCTAGGAGGAAAATATGAAGCCAAAATGCTGGCTATGGCCGCTAAAGCTATTTTTCAAGCTCACCAGGCCGGTTTAATTGCTGTAATTTGGACATACCCGAGAGGTAAAAAGATTAACGAAGAGGATATTCATACAATTGCTGGCGGCGCTGGGGTGACAGCTTGTTTAGATGCTGACTTTGCTAAAGTTAAATATCCGCACAAAGCTAAAGATCAAAAAGGAAGTTCTAAAAAATTTAAAGAAGTTATTGAAGCGGCCGGAGAAACAAAAATAATTTGCGTCGGCGGAGGCAAACAGTCCGCCAAGGAAGTTTTAGAAACGCTCAAACTTCAACTTGAGGCTGGGACATCTGGAATAGCAATAGGCCGAAATTTACACCAAAGATCACTTGAAGAGGCTTCAAGACTAGCTAAAGCTATAAGTGCGATGATACATAAAAATGCATCCCTGCTAGAAGCGGAAAAAATATATTTAAACAAGCTTAAAAATAACAAAAAAACGGCTAGCAAGTTTCTAGGATTATTTTAATATAAATTGTAATTGTTATAACAAAAAACGCCTTTTAGGAGGCGTTTTTAATTTGCATAGCTTATATTATTGTTTTATTTTAATCTCTATCATATCAACTAGTCTCGGTGCTCTCTTTACAAAATATGGTGAAAATAACAATTCGTAGTTACCAATCTCGGGATAATTTTTTAAATAAGCATCTATTTGCTGGGCATTTAAATTAACCAATTTTGACTTATCAATAATATTAGAATCACCCTTTAAAATCATGAGTCCGGAAAAAGTTGCTTTTACGGTTGCCGATTTAGTATCTTCGTCATAATTATCTAAAGAATATACTAAATTTTCTGGTTTAAATTCTGCTAATTCCTTATCATCAGGAACTAGAATATTTAGTTTTGACGAGGCTAATTTGGATACTTCTTCGCCAGAAAATGAAACCATTACCACTTTTGCCTTGGCCGTAACGGTAAACTCGGAAACGCTGTCGCCGACTTCGGCACTAGTTTTAACGTCAATTGAATCTAAAACCTGATATAATACCTTATCTTGGCTACGTAAAGCTTTAGTAGCCTGCGCTTTCTTTAATATTAATTCACCAATATCTTTAGTAGCGGCTTGAATATCGGAAGCTTTTATGTACTTATCAATTTTCTGTCCGTAAGTGAAAGCCTCTTTGCTTTCAGCATAAATTTTATCTTGTAACCCCGCCCAAAGTCCAGGAATAGTAAAATGGGTAGGCTGAATAGCCATATCAGAAGAAGCCTTGTCAGGATAAACATCTACCTCAACTTTTCCTCCAGCAGGAATGTTAACCGCGTCCTTTAATCTAAAAAGTTTGCCATCAGCAGCCAGTAACCGGGTAGTAGCAATTAATGGTTGTGGTTTATTATAGTTATTAATGATAATAACTTTGGCGATTAACTCTTCGCTCTGTATCTTTTCGCCGCTTGACTGATAAATATTATCCGCCTCTATGTCTAATTCGTTAACGGAACCGTCAATTGCCTGTCTCGGATCGTTCTCCACTATACTAGCAACATCGCCACCGACTCTTAAAAATAAGGCATCGCTCATCGCTTCCACTTGAGGGGTAATAAAAATTGTTAATTTAGAGAAGAAAAGATAAAAAACTATGGCGGCTAAAAATCCCACCATTATTAAAAACTTCCAAACTAAACGTCTATATAAATTTAAACTTTTTTTTGAATGACTAGCCTCGGGTTTATGATTTAAATATTGGCCATCTCTATTAATATTGTTATCAATGCTATTTTTTTCCTTCATTTCTGAAGCTAAACCAGAAAAAAACTTTTTTTGGATATCCGTGTCTACTAAATTTTCATTTTTAATATCGCTATTTTCAATATCGCTATTTTTAATATTAGTGTCTGTATTATCGTCTCGATTTACCTCGTGGATATCGAGCCCTTTAATGGTAGAAAAATTATTTTTTGCCAAAGACTCGTCGGAAAAGAAATTATCGCTATCCTGTATTTCATCCTCATCTTTATCTTCATATTCATCTTCAATCACGTCAACAATAATTGCCTTTGCTTTTTTAGAAGGAATCATTTTTTTATTGGAAACAACCCTTTGAGCTGGTTCTGATTTTTTAATTATTTTTTTAGTTTTATGATCCTTAATTGTCGGTGTCGGGCGAGAAGCTGATTCAATTTTTTTTATTCTAGGCATAATAAAATAGGAGAATTTAAAAATTTATAACAAAAATAATTTAACTTTTTTAAGCTAACTTCATTATAGCAAGAAATAAAAATCTAAACAATTATTTTAACCACCAATCTTAATACTGGTTGATAATTTTTCTGTTAATTCTTTTTTTAAATCTTCATTGTTTGAAACTCTGAAAGCGGTTTTAATGATTTTATATTTTTCGTCCTCAATTATTCTAAAATAAACCTCTTCTCCTCCCGGAAAAATAGAAAAAATTCTCTTTAACTCGTTTAAGTCATGCGCCACTAAATCTTTAGAGAAACCTAGTAATAGTGGGTTGATTGGAGTGGAATAAACAGCGGCATTACTTGGCAGCTGCTCTTTTCCTGGAGCAACCTTAGAGTCAGATTTTTTTACAGCCTTAACGGTAGATTGCCCTGAATACGGACTTTTATAAAAAACGCCACCGCCATTACCTCCCCCTGGTTTATACGATCTTTTGGGTGCCGGAGATTCCATCATTAATTTTTTAAAATCATCAATTGATTTTTGGGGGTTATTATAATCTAATATTAAGACCTTGTTAGCTAGAATTTTTAAGTCGCTATCTTTTTCTGAGGCCTTGCCGTCAATAATAATAGTTCTCCCTTCTTCCCATAATTCCACAGTCTCTTTGTACAATCTAGGGAAAATAAGCAACTCCGTAGAAGCGGTGGCATCCTCTATTTTAACAAAAATCATTGACTCCCCTTTTCTGGTTATTATTTTTTTAATAGTGGATATCACCCCGGCGGTAATTATCCGGTCATCGCTTTTATGTCCGCCCAAATTAATAATGGGGATACCATATCCTTTTAAATATGGTTTAAAAAAATTAAAAGGGTGTTCGCTCACATATAACCCAAGTAATTCTTTCTCCCAAGCTAATTTTTCATTTTGAGCGGCATCGGGCGCGGACAATAAATTAGGACGACTCTTTTCCTCAGTTGTTAATTCTCCAAACAAACTTGCTTGAAGGCTATCTTTATTTCTCGCTTCTTCTTTATTGAAATTTAAAAATTTCTCCATGTTAGCCAACAAAAAACCACGTTCGCCAAAACCATCCATTGCCCCACTTTTAATAAGGCTCTCTAAAGATTTTTTATTTAAGTCTTTATTAGTAACTCTTTCTAATAAAGCAAAAACATCTTCATAAACGCCATTTTCTTTACGCTCTGTGATTAGGGCGTCAACTATGTGTTCTCCGACATTTTTGATTGCCTTGAGACCAAAACGAATAGTGTCTACTTTTTCATTTGCCGCCACGATTTTATTTTCTTTAGTCCCAGCGGTCACCACTGTAAACGTGCCAAAAGATTCGTTAACATCGGGCGCCATAATTTTGATGCCCATATTGCGACATTCTTCAATCTCAATGGCAATTCTATCGGTATCGCCCTTGTCAGAGGTAAGTAAAGCCGCCATAAACTCCACTGGCCAATGAGCCTTAAGATAAGCGGTTTGGTAGCCAATCATCGCATAACAGGCCGCATGGCTCCTATTAAAGCCATAGCCAGCGAAAGGCTCAATAAAAGAAAAGACTTTTTCGGCTAATTCCTTATAGACCCCATTTTTAACACAACCTTCAACAAATTTTTCTTTTTGCTCGGCCATCAAAGAGGCAATCTTTTTACCCATCGCTCTTCTCAAAACGTCGGCCTGCCCCATAGTAAACCCCGCTAAATCGCGAGCAATTTGCATGACTTGTTCTTGATAAATGGCAACTCCGTAAGTATTATTCAAAATATTTTCCAGTTTAGGATGAAGATAGGCAATTTTTTTCGTTTTATGCTTACCAGAAATATAGTCCGGAATCCATTCCATAGGCCCAGGACGATATAGGGCGACCATGGCAATAATATCTTCAAAAACAGTAGGTTTTAGTTCTCTTAAATATCTTTTCATGCCTGAAGATTCAAATTGAAAAACTCCAGTTGTTTCTCCGGCCTGAAATAATTTATAGGCCGCCTCATCGTCAAGCGGGATATTATCAATATCAACTTCCAAGCCTCTAGTATTTTTAATAATCTTTAAAGCCGCCTCAATAATTGTTAAATTTTTAAGACCAAGAAAATCCATTTTCAATAATCCTAAATCCTCAACTGGATGCAAGGAATATTGAGAGATAATGCTTTCATCAGCCGAAGATGCTTTTTGGATTGGGACGTATTCAGTTAAAGGTTGATTGGTAATCAGCACCCCACAAGCATGAGTTGAGGCATGACGAGCAACCCCTTCTAATCTTTTAGCATAATCTAAAATGCGTTTAGCGGCCGCTTCATTCTGGTACATCTCTTTTAGCTCCGGTACAGTTTTAATAGCTTCTTCAAGCTTCATAAACATCGGAATACTTTTGGAAATTTTATCACAATATTCATAAGGTTCATCCAAAACACGTCCGACATCACGCACCGCCGCTCTGGCCGCCATGGTACCAAAGGTTATGATTTGCGCAACATGGTCTTGCCCATATTTTTCGCCAACATAATTTAAAACTTCACCCCGACGAGTATCCGCAAAATCCATATCAATATCGGGCATTGATATTCTTTCGGGATTCAAAAATCTTTCAAAAAGCAAATTATATTCTAAAGGATCAAGATTGGTGATGCCCGTTAAGTAACAAACCAAAGAACCGGCAGCACTTCCTCTCCCGGGTCCGACAACTATCTTATTATCCTTAGCCCAATTAATAAAATCAGCCACAATTAAGAAATACGAGGGCCAACCCATCTTGTCGATTACCGATAATTCATAATCTAAACGTTCATGAACAGCCTTTAAGTCAGACTCCGGCACTCCAGGATAACGTTTTAAAATTCCCTTTTCGCACCACTCTTTTAAATACGAGTTTCCGTCATAACCTTCAGGCACTTCAAAATGAGGTAGCTGAATCTGGCCCAACTCAATTTCCACGTTACACATTTCGGCAATCTTCAAGGTGTTTTCAATCGCTTCGGGGATATGTTTAAAAGCGGCTATCATTTCCGCATTAGACCGCATGGAGTAGTCCCCGTGACCTAACATTTTCATTCTATCGGTGTCGGTAATCTTTTTCTTATTTTGCAAACAAAGCAAAATATCTTGCGCTTCCGCGTCTTCTTTTTTTAAGTAATGAACGTCATTAGTTGCAATGAGCGGAATATTTAATTTTTTAGATAATTTTATTAATTCTTTATTTACTTTTTCTAATTCTGGAATTTCTGGATGATCCATCAATTCTAGATAAAAATTACCTTGACCAAAAAGGTCATTATATTCTTTAATTCTTTTTTCGGCATCTAATAATTTACCAGACGTAATTAAACGTGGGATTTCCCCAGCGAGACATGCCGAAGAAGCAATCAGGCCTTCATGATGCTGGGTTAATAATTCCCAATCAATCCGCGGTTTATAATAAAACCCCTCGGTATGAGCGGCGGAAACTAATTTTATTAAATTTTTATAACCAACATTATTTTTCGCTAACAATAAAAGATGATTACTGCGCGCATCTTCCCTAGTATTTTTATCATGGCGAGAACCTGAAGCTAAGTATGTTTCAACTCCAATAATTGGCTTAATCCCAGCCTTCTTAGCTTTCTGATAAAATTCAATAACCCCATACATAGAACCATGATCAGTAATCGCTACCGCTGGAGAACCCTGCGCTTTCGCATAATCAATCATCTCGTCTAGCTTAGTTAGGCCATCAAGTAATGAATAATGAGTATGATTGTGGAGATGGACAAAAGACATTAAGTATATTTTATTAAGGGCTACTTCTTTATTTTGGTCAATATTTCATTTAACTCTTCTTCGCTATAAAAATCAATCACAATTTTGCCTCCCTTTCCCTGTCTTTTAACTTCAACTTTAGTGCTTAAAACTTCGCTCAGCTCATCCTCCTTAGCTCTATCAAAATAATCCTTGGTTTTAGCAGCCTTGGTTCCGCCTAAGCGTTTTATTTCCTTGCTAGTTTCGGCAACAGTTAAGTCATGACGTAAAATCTTTTTTAACATATTGAGCTGGGTTTCTTCTCCCTCCAAACCTAATATGTATTTAGCATGCGCTTCCGTGATTTTTCCAGACGCTAAAGCGTTTTGTGCTTCTTGTGGTAATAATAATAAACGCAAAGCATTGGCAATGCTAGAACGAGCCTTACCAATTTTTTTAGCAGCTTCTTCTTGAGTAATATTAAATTCATCAATTAATTTTTTATAAGCCCGTCCAGTTTCCATCGGATTCAAATTTTCTCTTTGTAAATTTTCAATTAAGGCAACCTCTAATTTTTTCTGTTCATTTTCTTCACGGATAATAACCGGGACCTCAGCTAATCCTAAGAGTTTAGCGCTTCTTAATCTTCTTTCTCCGGCGATAAGTTCAAAGCGATCGCCATGCCTGGTTGCAATAAGTGGAGAAATGATGCCGTGCTCTCTGATTGATTCTGCTAAATCATTTAAAGCGCCATCAGAAAAAAAAGTTCGTGGTTGTTGAGGATTAAAATCTATCTTATTCGGGTTTACTTTAAAAATTCTTTCATTATCATTAAGAACAACCGCCTTGCTACTGACAACTTCATCAGGATGAAAGGGGTTTTGACCATAGGTCATTGTTTTTTTGGGAATAAGAGAGCCGAGACCTCGGCCTAATCCTTGTGCCATATAATAAAAGTTAAAAAATTTTTAATCTATTTTTCTAAGCTTATAATTTCCCGCGCCAAATCTTCATAAGCGCGACCACCCTTTGACTTGTGATCGTACTGCAAAATAGAACGTCCATAACTTGGCGCTTCCGCCAACCTAACAGTTCTCGGGATTACTGATCTAAAAATACGATTCGGAAAATACTTATACAATTCTTCCATGACCGACTCTGATAATTTATTACGTTTATCAAACATAGTGATAACCGCGCCCATAATTCCTAATTCTGGTTTTAAATTATTTTGCACCAAACTAATAGTTTCTAAAAGTTGGCTCAACCCTTCTAAGGCAAAATACTCACTTTGAATAGGAATCAACACTTCGTCAGCGGCCACTAAACTATTAACCGTTAGTAGCCCTAGAGATGGCGGGCCATCTATAATTATATAATCAAATTCTTTTTTAACGTCCTCTAAAAGATTAGCTAAGCGGAATTCACGATTGTCCATACTTACTAAATCAATGCCAGCTCCAGCCAGCGCTAAAGTAGCGGGAGCAATTTTAAATCCAGACTGCATCGTACGCTTAATAATTTGGTGGAAAGGTTTTTCGCCTATCAAGGCCTCATATATCCCGAATTCTAAATTACGATGATCTATCCCTAACCCAGAGGTGGCATTAGCTTGTGGATCAACATCAACAAGAAGCACTTGTTTGCCTTGATTAGCCAAATAAGCGCTTAAATTAACAGCGGTGGTAGTTTTACCAACTCCGCCCTTCTGATTCACAACTGCAATAACTTTACCCATAAATTAAATCGGATTTATATAAATTAATTATATAGCAAAGCTTACCTTTTGACAATTGAAGTTTAATTTATTATACTAACATTCGTAATAGAAGCGCTAATAATAAGACCCTCTAGCCGCGATGGTGGAACTGGTAGACACGCACGACTCAAACTCGTGTGGGGGAAACTTCATGAGGGTTCGAGTCCCTCTCGCGGCACAAAAAAAGACCATTTTAATGGTCTTTTTGTTTAAGTAGTTTTTATGATTTTTTAAATTTTACAGTAAATATTGGCTCATATTCTACCTGATTTTCATCAACCAACTTAACCAACTCTCCGCTCACAAATTGCGTTAAAGCTAAGTCACTTAATAACTGATTATCACCAGCAATATTTAGTTTCAAGCCTTCTAATTTATCAAATTCTTCCTTAAAATCAGCTTTAGCTGAGGATTCTAGCTGTTTCTTTTTTATTTTTAAATCATCAAGTTCTTGCACGACTTTCTGATACTCACCGTTGTTTGTCAAAGCATCTCTAAACATCGCTTTTAGCTCCCGTTGTTCTTTTTTCTTGTCTTGAATACGTTTAAAAACTTCTGGTAATTCTTGCGCCATAATTATTAACAATTAATTTTAATTATGGAAAGAATTATATCATTTTATTATCCCTCCGCCCAGCACTCTTTGCTTATCATAGAAAACGACGCTCTGTCCTGAAGTAATTGCCCGTTGCGGCTTACTAAATTCCACTAAATATTCACGGTCATTTTTAACCGAGACCAAACATTTAACCGGTTTATGTCCGTATCTAATTACCGCCTCACATTTAAAGGGTTTTTTTGGCGCTTGACCATCTAACCAATTTACTTTTTTAGCAAGCAAACTTTTTTTGTATAATACTTCTTCATCCCAATTTTTAACGACATACAAAATATTTTTTCGATAATCTAATTTCGCGGCGTAATATGGTCCCGTGCCCCCAATTTCAATCCCGCGGCGCTGACCAATAGTATAAAGGGGTAAGCCTTGATGACTGCCTATTTCTACTCCGCTTTCCAATATTTTTATTGGTCCGGGTGTTAATTTTAAATATTTCTTCAAGAAATTATTATGCGGCCCAGATAAAAAACAAATATCCTGACTCTCGGCTTTTGACTCCACCATTAAACCAAACTTAGCTGCCAACTTTCTAACTTGAGGCTTCTTGTATTCGCCCAGAGGAAATAATAAATGCGATAGTTCAGTTTGAGAAAAGGTATAAAGAAAATAAGACTGATCCTTTAATTTATCTTTAGCCTTTGATAACTGATAGGCGCGACCAGCCTTTTTTATATTTAAATAATGGCCTGTGGCGACATAATCATAACCCAAGCGAGTCGCATATTTTATTAAACGACCAATTTTAATTTGTTTATTACAAATCACGCAGGGGTTAGGCGTTCTGCCGGCCGCATATTCATTTAAAAAATTATCAACTACCGCCTTCTTAAATGGTGCGGAAAAATCAAAGGTATAAAGTGGAATACCGACTTTAGCGGCCACCTTTTTTGCATCCATCATTGACTCTAAAGAACAGCAACGATTTTCCGCTTTATCACCCACCGACTCATCTTTCCAAAAATGTAAAAAAATTCCAGCCACGTCGTATCCCTGGTTTTTTAATAATTGGGCCGCTACCGAAGAGTCCACCCCTCCAGACATGGCGACTAAAACTTTATTTTTCTTCATCTAATTTTTTAAATAATTCTAAATAACTCTGGGCAGTTTTTTCCCAAGTAAACAATTTAAGTCTTTCCTTCCCATTTTCTACTAATCTAGTCCGTATTTCTTTGTCAGTTAAAACTAACTCCAGAGCTGCAGAAATATCTTGAATTCTAAAGGGGTTAACGAGCAAGGCCGCGCTACCCAGAACCTCAGGCAAACTGGAAACATTTGAAGAAACCACCGGCGTACCAGCGCTTAGCGCCTCAAGCGGCGGGAACCCAAACCCTTCGTAAAAAGACGGATAGGCAAAAGTAGCCGCCGCCTTATAAAGAGCTGACTTCTCCACCTGGTTAACGTAACCCAAAAATTTAATATCCTGTTTATACGGAGATTTTTTCCAAGCTCTAAATATTTTTTTATGTTTCCATCCTTTAGCGCCGACTAGAACTAGTTGGGGGGATAAATCCGGTCGCCTGTTTCTTAAATCTTCATAAGCACAAATAAGACCACTAATATTTTTTCTCGGCTCTATATTACCAACTGATAGTATAAAGCCAGATTTTATTTCTTTTTTGACCAGAAAATTTGAACTAGTTTGATTATCGACGTCAGCCAATTTATTATTTCCAGAATAAATAACTATTATTTTTTCTGCTGGAATTTTAAGGACTTCAATTAAGTCGTGCTTGGTATTCTCGGAAACGGCTACTATTCTATCGGCTCTGTTTAATAATTTTTTTATACTTAAGGATCCGTGCCAAAAATTTTTACGCCAACTAAAAAATTCCGGATAACGTAAAAAGGATAGGTCGTGAACAGTCACCACAAGTTTTGTCTCGCGACTGACATTTAAAAAATTAAAATGGGGCGCAAAAAAGACATCCATACCCCCCAAAACCTTATCAAGCTTAGGATAGTGAAAACATTTTTGGAGAATATAATTAAATAATTTATTAGAATAGTGCGTCCCTACAATTTTACTATTCTCTCTTTGCCAGTTATTTAAACGATTTTCTTGATGCTTGAAGGAATTACAAAATAAAGAATAATTGTTCTGATTATCTTGATGTAAAATTTCGGATAATAAATTAGCGGTATATTCAGATATGCCGCTATAATTTTTATCCATCAAAACTCTGGCATCTACTCCAATTTTCATTTTTCCAAATGATTATTAATAAACTCGGTTATTTGACTCTTAAAGTTATTAACTGAAAACTTCTCCGCCCAAGCCTTTATTTCTCCCGGATTAAAACTGGCGGAATTAAATTCTTTAATCGTGTGTGCTATCGCGTCAGCGGTTTGTTCATTAAAGAAAACCCCCGTCTTCCCTTCAATAACTGTTTCGGTGGCGCCACCCTTACGATAAGCAATCACCGGGCGTCCAGCGGCCATCGATTCCACAACAGTAATGCCAAAATCCTCTTCTTGAGGATTAATAAAAGCCTGCGCCTGAGAGAATAATTTTGGCTTTTCTTCTTCGCTTACTCTTCCTAAAAATTCAATATTAACAGACTCGCCAGCAATATTTTTTAATCTTTTCAAATCAACTCCATCACCAAAAATCTTTAGCTTGTATTCAGCGCCAAGATTTTTAAAAGCCTCAATCACAATATCTACGCGCTTATAAGGCGCTAAACGACAACCAATAAGAAAGTATCTATCTTCGGGCTTTTGTTGAGCTAAATCGCTAATTTCAAATTTATCGGTTTCAACTGGAGGATAAATCAAGTCAGATTCTCGGCGATAATATTTAGTAATTCTTTTTTGTACTGTTTTAGAATTAGCAATAAACAAATCAACTCTATCAGCCGCGGCCCTATCCCAAAGCCTAATTCTATTTAAAACTAAAGAAATAATCTTTTTCAACCACTTATTATATTTAAGTTCATTTATATATTGATGGGTATCACTCCAAAGATATCTGGTTGGAGTATGGCAATAACAAATGTGCAAAGTATTAGGTGATGTTATGACTCCTTTGGCAAAAGAACTAGTATCAGATATTACTAAATCATAACTACGTAAGTCAAAAAATTCTACCGCTACCGGCATAAAAAATAAATACCATTGATAATGTTTGATGCCCCCGGGTAATTTCTGAATAATAGAAGTTTCTATTTTTCTATTTTTAAAATATTTATCAACCTGCTTCTTTTCGTAAAGCAGAGTGAAAATTGGGGCGTCCGTAAACATATCAGCCAAAACTTTTAGAACCTTTTCCGCGCCTCCGTCTTGAGCTAAATGGTCATGTATTAAAGCTACTTTCATAAATTATTCAACTTCGCGATGTTTAAAAACAGCCATCGGTGTTTTAAACAAAATAGATAAATCAAACAGCAAAGACCAGTTTTCAATATAATATATATCCAACTTGGCCTCTTCTTCAAATAATAAATCACTGCGTCCAGAAACTTGCGCTAAGCCAGTTATTCCGGGCTTAATGGTTAAGGTTTTGCGATGATAGTTTTCATATTTAGCAACCTCTTCTGGCAAATGTGGGCGTGGACCAACGAGACTCATACGACCGATAAAGACTAAAAATAATTCCGGTAATTCATCAATTGAGTAACGACGAATTAATTTACCAAAACGGGTGACACGAGGGTCATCTTTAATTTTAACCATCGGGCCATCAGCTCTAACATTCCGATCAGCCAATTCTTTATATCTCATACTATCTGAATTAGGAATCATGGAGCGAAATTTAAAGTACTTAAAAGGCTTACCACCTTCACCAATACGGTATAAATAAGCATCGTCATCACGGCGAGAAAAAAATATCGGTCCTCTAGAATCAATAACAATTATTAAGGCCGTTAAGCCAATAATCGGAGACAATATAATGATTAATAAACTGGAAACAATAATATCAAAAAGTCGTTTAAATATTTTACCCCAACCATCTAAAGTTGTTCGCTTAACTTCAATAATGGGAACACCAATAATTTCAGCCACCTCAGTTCTTAAAACTTTTACTTCTAACAAATCGGCCACATAACGAAAAGTAATATGATTATCATTGGCAAAATCATAAAGACGTAACATTTCTGCTTTGGTTAAATTTGGGTCACCCTGAATAAGTTCATCGACTTCTTTATCCTTAATAAATTCTAAAACTTCTTGAGCGGTTTCTAAAGAAAAGTCTCTAACTCTTCTGATAACCTCATACCCGGAATGTTTATTACTAGAAAATTCAGCAATCAAATTATCGGTAGTTTTGGAATTACCCACTAAAATAACTTTATGGACGCCAAGGCCATAAACAAAAAGTTTTCGCTGTAGCCAACGAATAAAAATATGAGCAAAACTGACATAAATAACTGAGAATACAAAACCGACTAACACAATAAAACGCGAGTCAAAAAGTTCACGTTGGAAAAATATTATAATTGCGACTAAGGCTAAGGCTGAAGAACAGGCTAAAAATATTCTGCTTAGCTCTTGAGCAAGTTTACGAGCGCTTCTAATCTGATAAAGACCAGAAATAGCAAAGACAATCATCCATAATAAGGCTATCACGACCAACGATCGCATATAACCAGAGAACGGCAAATCAAAGATAACCGGTCTTACATTTATCGTCCAATCCGAAAAACGGAGATAATAGGCGGAAATTCCGGCTAAAATAACCATCGCGAAATCAACCGGGATGAACAGGGTTGAAAAGAATAATTCAGTTTTTTTCATATTTAAATTTATTATAAACAGTTGTTATCGGGGCAGCTGTAAGCCGGATTCTGTTCTAAGCGATCATTTATCTAGGTCCGCCATTACTGACGGACTCGGGCGAGCCACTTTTCTTTCTATTTAATAAATCAAATAGAAGTTTGCTCTTGCTTCTGATAGGGTTTGCCGCGCTATCTCCGTCACCGGAGAGCGAGACCAGTAGCCATATTTCTAAGACATCTAGCCTCTTTTCACCTTTTTTCCTGTTAAAAATTCCAGGATTAGTATAGTCTCTGTGGCACTTTCCCTTGATTTATTTGACTTTAACCAAATGAACCCGGTGGGTGTTACCCACTATCATTAAATCTCAAAAAATTGAGACTTTAGCGAAGTCCGGACTTTCCTCCCCTTTTAGGATAAACCTAAAAAGAGTAATCGCCCGCTCACCCCAATAACACCTAAATATTACAATAAAAGCCCAAAAAAGGCAAGACTTAAATTTCAATTGGCAATTTTACTATCTTCATATATTTTGAGGACGGAGGAGGTCGAAAGAGCCCCTTCCCAAATCCCTAAATCGTCCATTTCCACACTATTTAACTCACTATTTATTTCCAGCCTATTAGGATTTTGGCCATCTTTAACCCACACAAAAGGGCGGGAAGTTTTTTTCTGGCCATCAATATAAAAATCTAAGCTATAGCGGTAAGAGTCGTAAGTTACAGCAAAATGATGCCAAAGCTCATCATAAGGTAAATCTATGCCACCCCCTTCGCTGAAAATACCATCTTGTCCATTAAAATAAAAACTGCGTCTCACCTGATCAGGCGATAGCCCCAATTGATTACTTGTCCCCTTCTTTAAAGACACTAAAGATCGCCCCTCATTGGGATAAAAATTACTGCGCCACCAAAAGGCTAAAGACATATCTTTAGTTTTTAAAGCTGCGGGCAAATCAACTCCCAAATTATTTCCCCATTTATTAATAATCCCGGTATTATTAGTGCCGCGCCAAACCCAAGAATTTTCAGGTAAATCAATTTTTAAATTTTTTATCTCATCTACCGCTTGCATCCCTCCACTATCATTAACTAATTCACTTCCCTCATCAAAATTCCAAAAATATTTTAATTCTGGGGCAATTTGAGCAACCCTGTCTGTCAAAGGACTAAAAGGCGCGGCCAATTCCAAGTTCGCTTTGATTTCACTAAAAGTTAAAGGCCGATTCCAGATTGCGAATTCATCAACGGAAACCGAGCCCATGTCGCCACTAAGTTCAATTGAAGAGAAATTGGTTGCCAAAGTTTGAACGAAGGCTTGTTTATATTTTTCTTGATTATCAAAATAAGCTGCCCAATATCCTTCATCTTTATTAACCACCAAAGTAAACTGATGCCAATTATCATCAGAAAAAACTGGAGCACCCCAATAACGCCAATTAGAGTTAGGGAGTCCTTCTAATTGAAAAAGCCCAGGCTCTAAAAGTATATTCATTTCTTGGCCACCATCACTTTTGAGTTTTAAATTAAGACGCGGGCTCGCAGTTGAATGCTTCGAATTACGGTAATAGAAACTGAGAGCTGTTTTATTTAAATCAACATTCGCGCTTAGTGTTTTGCTAAAAATTGGATAATTATCTTTGATTTCTATAGAGCAATCAAAGCGACCAACCGAATAGTTATTTTCTCCATAGCACTCGGAAAAATGCCATAAATCGATTATACCTTCTGATGCTATCGGTTCAGGAAAAATGAAAGACTGAAAATTATTTTGATTATTAGTCTGTTCATTATTAGGGGTTTCCGTCACACCTTGATTATTATCAGTTTGGTTATCCTGGTTAGTCTCATCCCAGACAATATTAGGATCATCGGAGACAATTAGATTAAAATCTTCATTATTATTACCGCTTGATTTAATCCTATTTAAAACATAATTATCTTCGATTTTTAAAGCTGGACCCGACCCCTGAAAATAAGTTGCCTCGCCATATCCAACCGCGTCAATAATATCTTCATCAGCAGTAGAACTAAGAGCATCTTTACCCAAATAAATAATATACCCGGAACCAGTCCAACTAAATTCATTTCTAATCGCAATAGCATCTGCCTTATTTTTATAATAAGTATTGGCGTCATCTCTCACAATCAAATAATATCCCTTAGCTTTTATCATTGTTCCGCCAGGATATAAGCCGTCGCTAGGGTTGCCGATTCTCATCATTAAACTAGGATCTACAGCCGTTTTGGCTTTTTCTAATCTGAAATTTGCTTCTGCTAAATCAAAATCGTAATCGGTAGGATTATACAATTCTATAAAATCATTATTCTCGGTACTATATATCTTATTAATTACTGCTTTAGGCTCATTAAAGGAAGACTGAACAACGGCCCCCGGCAAACCAGTTGAATTGTTAGTTGCCATTCTTACCCCTGCAACAATCTTGGAAACGGATGCGCTCGATTGAGTATTATTGCTCGTACTAATAGTTGATGATGAATTTGTGATACTGACTGCCGAAATTAACTTTTGCACCGACTCTTTTAAGGTCTGACTGGGAATAACTTGCGTATTAATTTTAGATGTTTGCTCAGGAATATTTTGTTTAGAGACTAAAGGGACGACCGTTTTATTATCGGCTATCTTAATTTGACTATCATCCTGGATATCTTCTACTATCATTACATCACCGCTCTCAATAATTCCCCCCGGGCTTGCGCCTATAGCCTCTTGGTAGTCATCACTTGAAGCCTGATTAATATTAATTTTTTCAGTAATAATATTATCCTTGGCTAATTCTTCTTTATTTAATGTTGGCTGCTTAACTTCTTGATTATTTTCCCATACAATTTCCGCTTGATTATCGGAACCAAATATTTTAGTTTTTAAATCGCTCAGAAAATTGCCCGTTTTGTTAGCAATTATTTTTAATGAGGAAAGGGGGTTATTTATTAAACTCCAGCGCAGCAACAATAAGGCCGCGGGCGTTTTCCCCCTGACATCATCATCATTAAAAGCATCACTCAACTGAATATCAACTGCTTCGTTCCGAAGAGATGATTGTAAAAATTGAGTATATGGTAAAAAAATATAACGCTCACCATTATATTCAACGCCAACATTAAAACCAACTATCTCTGGTAAGGGTAAATACAAATCTGTTTTTCTTTCAATTTTAGAGAATTCCAAATTTTTAGAAAAACAATCGCCATCTTTATTAGCTAAGCTATAATTATCAAATCCGTCGGGCGTAATATTAACCGCATAATAGTTTTGATTATATTCCAGCGAGCCCAGATTATTAGGATTAGAGATTCCTGAACTCTCATATATTTTTTCCGTCAAACCGACGCAGGTCCATTCACCATTCCC
The DNA here is from genome assembly GCA_038323715.1 of Patescibacteria group bacterium. GTDB lineage: Bacteria > Patescibacteriota > Patescibacteriia > Patescibacteriales > UBA12465 > UBA12465. The sequence goes on along the minus strand of JBBQHF010000005.1, from coordinate 40,199 downwards.
TGGGCCCTTTTGTTTTTTAAAATCAAAATCATAACCTAATTTATGACCAACTAAATTTTTAGCGATTATAACCGCTTTAGCAATTTCTGAAGGGGTCGCCTGAATTGGCAATTTAGCCCCCAATAATTTTTCGCCCTGCGATTCATTAACAAAATTTTTCGCTGGGGTCTTCACTATTCCCCCAGCTAAAGCTTCAACGATATAATCTTCTCCATTTTCTTGTCCAATATATATTCCGACATGGCCGGGATAAATATGTTTTAAAATTTTATTTTTATCAGCTGATATCAACGAATCGCTACTATAACCATACATCTTGCCATCGCTAGACGTTCTATAAACTAAAGTACCAGGGGTCATGGCAAAAACTTTCGGAATTAAAACAAAAAACCCCAAACATAACAAAGTAAGCGCCCTAAAAAAAGATATTTTTAATTTCATAATATTTTAATTAAATTATTTAAAATAATTTTGCCAATCTGTTTCGGGGATTTCAGGAATAATGAATTCATTGTTCCCAAAATTATTTAAAGACTCGGCCGCGAGTGCCTTAATTATTGGTTCCGGAGCCGAGGCATATATAGATGTTAGCCCCGTCTTAACTTCTTCTGCAAAAAGTAAATAATAATCACTTAACAAAAAAACTATATTGGACCTTAAGTTCAACGAACTGCTTTCCTGAAGTGCGAGTTCTTTTAAATTATTTACTTGTTCCACTCTAAAAAGATTCTGCTTATGATTTACATTACTCAGCGCCACTATGGCCGCCATTTTTAAAGACTCGCCCTCAGCACTATTTAAAATGCTAAAATAATAATCAATTAGTAAAGCGTCATCGTTTTTCGCTAAAAAATTTTTAATTATTTCGACTTTTAGCTCCTCTAATCCTGCGGCCTTAGCTAAATAATCAATTAAAAATTCCGGAGGATTATTAGGGCCATAAACATCAGCCATCATTTTTAGAAGTTCTATTTTGAAAATTAATAATGCTCCGGTGTCATCCGGCGCTAAAAAATACTCTTGAAAATCATTCTGCAATTTTTTATCGCCAGCTAAATTATTTTTAATAACAAGCTCCAAGTTTTGTCTTTTAAATAGACAATCCTCATGACAGGGCCCAGACTTTTCCATATCTCTTTTAAGCTCTGCCAATTTTATTCTACCGATACTAACAGCTAGTAAAGATATAGAAATATAAATAATAAATACCAAAATTACCAGAATTATTATGAACAGCGTTTTATGATTTTTCAAAAAACTATTTTTTCTAAAAAGCTTAACCCCCAAACCTTTGCTCCTTCTCCCCATTTTTAATACTAACTCTCTAATTTTTGTCATAATAATAAAAATTAAAATTATTCAAACCGTATATCGGTCACAAAAATATAACAAAGCCCTAATGACCCTAAACTAAAAAATATATTTTAATAAAATAAAAAGGCCCGTTTTGTTAAACGAGCCCCCTAAATTTAGAGAAAAACCACATTAAGAAGCCAAGGCTTCATAATTTCTTTTCAGATTTTCGGGCGTATGTTCCGAAATATAATGGATTTCTTTATCCCCCTCAGAAAAAAACCATAAAACGATTCCTTCTACTAAGCACGGCGCATTAGCAATCCCCACGCAAATAGACAGCACTCCGTGTCTATCAATCACGAATTCATCTGGTAAAAAAGGGAAATTTTCCCTTTTGTAATTTCTTACAATTTCCCGATAATAGCCGTTACAGCGGTAGTGACGTTTTTTTTCATCATCTGGCCTAGTAATAAAACCTAGCTGTTGCTCCAGGGCTTTCTTACGCGCCTCCAACTCTTGTGAAAATTCCAGTTTGTCTTTCATTTTTCTTTATTTTTATTTGTTATTTTGAAAAGTACAGTCCATACAGTATACATAACAAACAACAAGTTGTCAACTCTATTTGCTAAATAATTGATCAATTTGACCTTGAAAAGTTTTATCAAGCGACAATGACTTATCAGCCGCTACCCGGGCTTTATCTACTTCATCATTTAAAAAATATAACTTTGCTAAATTAAACCAAACCTCAGCATTATCTTTATACACTGCGGATAGTCTTTCTACCACCAATATTGCCCGCGGATAATCGCCTTTATCAGCAAAATAAGAAGCCGCGCTAATTAAAGAATTACCCGAACCGAGCTGATTAACATCTCCACCATCAACACATTTATTTAAAGCTTCTCCCAAATTATCAGTCTTATCAGACATCATATAAACTTGAGCTAAGCGACAATAAGATTGGGAATAACTTGGATTTAAACTGGCAGCATAACTTAAAATTGCAACCGCTTCATCAGTTTTTTCTTGAACTAAAAGCGCCTGCGCTTTTACAAAATATCCCGGGATTCTGCCAGGGCTCGCAGCAATCGCTTTATCTGCAGATTCAACGGATAAGTTTGAATAATAAGCTCTCTGTTCTTTGTCTTTATAGAATAATCTAGCACCTAAATCATAAACTTGAGCCATTTGTAATTGAAAAAGGCTATCGTGCTCATTATATTGCAGATTCTGTTGAGCTAAGGAAACAATATAATCATAATCTAATTTTAAGGTATCAGCCGGCAAAACAGTTAACGTGTCAGGATTACCTAAAACTAAATTAATAAGCGTTGAGCGCCCATCTCTATCTAATGGCGTCCCTGATAAAGCACTTCTGAATATATCAAACCCTTCAGCGGAACGACCAACCATTATATTAGTATAACCGTTTATAGAACCGGTCAACATTTTCCACGGCCCAATGTTATACTTAAACACCACCGTCGTAGCAATCACTAATAATACAACTAGGGCTAATAACTCCCGATTATTATTTTGTAACCACCCCGATGTTTCAATAATTGTATCCTCAGCGTCCAGAGCCTTTTCTTTGGGCAACCAATAGACAAAACCAAGCATTATCATCAGCCCGACATAAGTAACTAAGGAATCAAAAACGGCTAAATTTTGGATAAAATAAGCGGCCATTAAAGCCAAAACAAATACAATTTCCAAATTACGCTTACCATTTTCCTCGCCATTTATTTTCCAAGCATTTACTTTTAATTTTTTTATAAGATAGATAAGAGCAAAAATAAAGATGCTTAAATAAGTAATAAGCCCCGCCACGCCAGTCGTGGAAGTAATATCAATTAAATTATTATGAGCTCTATCAAAATAAGTTTCTACTTTATCATAGTTGAAAAAAATTGGATCAAATTGTCTGTCAAAAATAATAGCATAATTACCAAACCCAGTTCCTAAAATAGGATGATATTTAAAATCACGAGCCGCCCCCTTCCAAGACAAAAGTCTAGTTTGAAAGGTAGTTTTTTGAGAAGTTAAATTCTTTAAAAAACTTTTTTGAAACCAAGCGGAATTTTGTTGAGAAAATGTTAAAACCACTATTATAATTAACAAGGCAGAAATTGATAAAAGCTGTATTCTTACTTTTTTCTGTGAATGTAAAATTCCAACCAAAATCATTATTAAAAATAAACTAGCCGCAAACCCGATAATCGCGCCTGAAGTATGCATATTCTTAAATTGAAATAGCATAATCAAAAACGGAATTAAATAGGCAAAGCGCCATTTAGAGTTTGTGCGTAAGAATAAAATTGCGGCAAAGAAAAAATTAAAAATCAAATAACCACTAACATAAGCTGTGTTTCCAATGGTACTATATTCATGTGCCCCCAATAAACCGATTAAACTCACAACGGTTGCCACACCAACAGACGAAATAAGCAGTGCCCGCCATTCAGACCAAGTTCTAAAAACAGAAATTAAAATTAAAAAGAAAATAAAAAAATGAAAGATGTGAAAAAATCCCAACATCCTTTCAACGTCGCCCCAAAAACTTAAATTAAAATCCACACCCGTAAAACAAGAAGCGAGGATAACAGCAAAATAAGCCATTAAGCTATAAATCATTAAATTAAGTTTTGGTCTAAAGGTCGGATAGCGCCAAATAAAGACCAACCAAAAAGCTAGTAGGACTTCCATTAACATATTAAACGGCAATTGCTTGGAAGTAATGTACGGGAATAGCAGGCCCGTAAAAACAAAGAGAACAAAAAATAGAGATAAAATTAACCCACCTTGTAATAAACGCAAATAATTTTTTGGAGACATAATATAAAATTAAATTTTATAAACAGCAAATTTAAATAAAATGCTAAAATACTATAATAATTATAGCAGATTCTAGCTAAATCCCAAGCCATTGACTTATTTTTTATTATATGTTAAATTATTAATCCACAGTTCTTTTCAATTATAGGGAAAAAACATTTTGCAGCAGCTAAATTTGCTGGGGGTAATTAAGATACTAAATCTTTACCCCTAACCTTTAAACATATGTTTAAAGCATTCAACGGCTTTTTTGCTCTAATCATCACTTTGGTGGTTCTAAAATGGTTTCTCCCCCCCGAGACAACTGGTCTTGCTAATCAAATATTAGTCAAAATTTTGACTATTATTAACAATTTATTAGCAATGATCACGTTGCCTCATTAACTTTTAAAGGTCTTCTTCTCAGAAGACCTTTTTACTTATCATTGAGTGGTTTCGCCACATCCTTGACATTTTATCATAAATATGTTATAATTCTGTCATAGTAAAAAAGTAATAAAAAGCTCTTTACTATCCTAGGTACGGGGAGTCGTATCAATAAAAAAACAAGTTTCTTTAACAAAAAAAATCAAAGCACAATGAAAAATCGCATTTTTTCTATGTTGATGGTTGCCGTGTTTATGGTAACAAGTTTATTATCAGTTAACGCTGTAGCTCAAGAAGCAAGGCCAGTAAACAACCAGTTCACCAAAATCTATAACAAGGTTTTGGAGATGAACAAAGATCGGTTTATGAACCTGAACGAAATCGGAATCGGCGCGGTAGTTCTCTTACCTGCCATTGATAGTCCAAACGACACCATTTATTGGGTCGCGAAAGCTCCCTACCTTGGGAAGCACGACTGTATTTGGCTTATGACCGAACGCTACGTTGCCGGTCAGTTGGAAACAACCACTGTGGATCCTGAGGAGCAGGAATATCTATTAGTGACTGGGCCAGAAGAACAAGCTAACGCTTTTAATTGGTGGTATTTATTACTGCCGTTAATCGTCGTTGCTTTAATTCTGCTGGGCTATCTGTTGTGGGTAAAACGCCAAAAAAACCCCGACACTTATCCTGCAGTCGGTGAAAACTTAGATGGAATGACCAGACAAAACGCAATGACCAGCCTGCAAAGATTTTTGCATCCTGGAGACACGCTTGTTTCTCTACATCGCGGAACTCTAACTCGTAGCTATGGACCAGCAAAATTAACGGTTCGCATGTTCTTTGGAGATGGATTCTACAGAAACATCTGGATGTACCCAGGAGAACGAGTTGTTACTGTGGTAATTGAAAACAACGGAACAATCAGAACTGAACATTATCGCTCGGCTTGCTCTAACGGTTTTGCCTCCGGAGTTATCGCCATTCCTAACGGTTGGACCATCGTTTACGATGAAGGAGAAAACTTAGTTGCTCCAGTATCAGAAGACGAAGCTCCAAATCCGCCAGAACCGATTATCCCTGCACCCGCGCCCATTGTGCCAACAACTTCCCCGACCCAAAATTTGAGCCCCGTCACATCACTTGATGCTGAAGGAATCGCCAAAATTATTGGAGCCGCTGAAGTATTTAGTAACATTTCAATTGATATCTTCCATAATGGAGATATAAAAATTGTTATTAAAGACAAACCAGAAGATATCCAAAACTAACCAATAGTTAGGATGACTTCTCAGGCCCCTGAATTATGAATAATTTTTCAGGGGCTTTTTTTATACAAAAATAGACCTCCGTTAGAAGGCCTATCTTTATTTTATTTTATTCGATTTATTTTATTCTAAACTCCCAAATACATTACCACCACCATCTTCAACCATAGGAATAATGTCAGTTGATTCAGGATAGCAAGCTTTCATACTTGTTTTGTATGTTGCCCAAACAGCATCATGATTCTTTTTAGCGGCCTCTCTAACACCTTCTCCTGCTTTTTTAAAGGTTTCTACGCAACCATTAAAAGCCCCTCTTTGTTGTTTAGCAATTTCTACGGTTGTAGAGGCTGTAGCAGAAACAGCGGCATTTAAAACATTTTCCTGACAAATAGTTCTAGCAGAAACGGCTTCATTGATAGCATTAGCTTGATAAGTATTGGCATCTTTTAAGGCGGAGTCCTTAGTTTTTATAGCCGCAATAACACAAGCCGCGGCCTCTGATTTTATATAACCTTTTTTGATATCTTCGGGTTTTGGTTCTGGCTTTTTAACATCCTCTTTTTTAACATCCTCTTTTTTTACCCCCCAAAGAGAAACGCCAATTTTTTTAATTTGTTCAAAAAGATGAATATCGGCTGGAGTCAAAATCTTTTCTATTTTTTTATCACCCATCTGTGTTGGTTCGGTCCCGGTAGCAGTGGTGTTAACAGTAGATGAGGCTCTTTTAACTCCATACAAGTTATTTCCTTGTTTCACAATTTTTTCAAAATATTTTATCAAATCTGGAGATAATATTTTTTCCAAGCCACTCACAAGCGTATTATCACGCAGTTCTTTTTTAACTTCACCATTAGCGTTTTGATTCTGTTGACCATTTTCACTATATAAAGTTGGCACTGCATTAGCACCATCTTCTTCAGCAAATAAAGGAGTTGCGAGCACGAGCGCAAATCCCATCGCCAAAATCAAAGATAAAATTACAAATTTTTTCATATTGATTTTTATTAATAATTATAAAAATATTATAACACAACAATCGCCCTAGAAACAGCAATGGCCACTCTTTTATCAAAGGGGTCGGGTAAAATTAAATCAGCGTTTGGTCTCTCAACTAAGTTAGCTAAATTTTCGGCCGCCCTTACTAGCATTTCATCAGTAATTTGTTTCACTTTATTATCAAGCGCCCCTCTAAACACACCCGGAAAAACTAAAACATTATTTATTTGATTAGGAAAATCACTACGCCCAGTAGCGACAATAAAGGCACCGGCAGACTTAGCTTCATCGGGCATAATTTCTGGAGTCGGATTAGCAAGAGCAAAAATTATTGGTTTATTGCTCATTGATTTAACCATTTCCGAAGTTAAAACCCCCGGAGCACTAACGCCTACAAAAATATCAGCATTAACAATTACATCTTCTAAGCGCCCAACTAATTGTTGGGGATTGGTAAATGCCGCTAAACGTTTTTTAGCCTCGCTTAAATTAGGCCTTTTTTTATGAATTGCCCCTTCCCTGTCTATCACAATAATATTTTTAAAACCGTAACCATAAAGAAGATTAGCAATGGCATCTCCGGCTGCTCCCGCACCATTTAAAACTAATTTTACCTTTTCTTTTTCTAAACCAACTATTTTTAGAGAATTAATGAGACCGGCCAAAACTACAGTTGCCGTACCATGCTGATCATCGTGCATCACTGGGATATTTAATTCCGCTTTTAGTCTCGCTTCAATGTTAAAACAACGTGGCGCCGAAATATCTTCCAAATTTATCCCACCAAAATTAGGGGCTAAATATTTTACCGTTTTAATAATTTCTTCTTCATCTTGGGTATCAAGACAAATTGGAAAAGCATCCACCCCGGCGAATTCTTTAAATAAGGCGCACTTTCCCTCCATTACTGGTAAAGCCGCCTCCGGTCCTAGGTTACCCAACCCTAAAATCGCGCTGCCATCACTGATAACCGCGACTGTGTTACCTTTTAGGGTGTAGGTATAAGCCAAAGCTTTATCCTTAGCAATTAAGCGTGATATTTCAGCAACCCCAGGACTATAAGCCAAAGAAAGTTCGGAGCGGCTTGTTAAAGGCACTTTGCTCCGAACTTCTAATTTTCCTCTATATTTTTTATGAAGTATTTCTGCTTCTTGGTATATATCCATTAATCTTACCTAGTTGAAATACCAGCTGGAGTGGCCATATTAAGTCCCTTAGTAATACCAGCGGTATCTGAACCTAAACAATATTTAAGTGTATAAGAAGTCTGGTCACCACTGACAACTTGCATGGTATAGGTATAAGCAGTTGAACCCTCACAGCCATCATCAGGCAATGGCGGAGTTGGGACAACGGCCATATAAACTGTTCCGTTGTAAGATAAAACAATACCCGGAGTGACACTAGCAGTCGCGGGATAAGTTTCCGCATCATGCTGATAAAGGGCTAACGCGCTAGTAAGCTGTTTAACATCAGCTAAGCGTTTAGCATCACGCGCTCTAGACCTTGAAGCTTGAAGAGCAATAACGGACACCGTCGCTAAAATTCCGATAATAGCGATGACGACTAAAAGCTCAATCAAGGTAAAACCTTTCTTCTTCATACTTTTTTTAAAAAAATTTATTAAATGCTTATATTAATATTTTAATATATTTTAAACAAAACAACAAGACTTTTTAATTAATGATAAAAGTTGTATTAGGCATTTCCTTGCTAATAATCTCAAAATCAAGTTTAGAATAATTATTACCAGCTAAATCAAAGCTTTTAAGATTCTTTAAATTGGCAAGTTCGTAGGGCAGCCCAATCAGTTGATTTCCGGAAACATCAATAACTTCTAATTTAGTTAATTGACCTATTTCAGCTGGCAAACCAGTCATTTGATTATTTTCGGCCCTTAAAATGCGCAGGCTCTTTAATTTTCTTATTTCCGCTGGTAAAGCACCACTTAATTTATTATTTGATAAATTAAGCTCTTCTAAACTTTCCATAGAAAAGACTTCAGACGGAACTTTCAGCAAGCCCTTACCACTTAAATCAAGAATTTTTCTATTTGAGTCGCTGGCTATCGGTTCGATATTATTAGTCTGCGAAGATGGTTCCTCTATAGTCCAACTTGTATTGTTGTTAGAATCAAGACTAATAGGGGCATCGCTATTTGATATATCTAAATTAGAAAGCGCGTCCGTAATTGAGCTTAATTTAGAATTATTGTTAATTGTTTCCTTAATACTTAAAACTTTATACCCAACAATTATAACCACAGCAATTATTCCGATTAATCCAATTTTATAAAAAGTTTTCATATTATTATTTTTTAATTGATAACCTGCTTTCTCTGACTAATCCTTTATAATTTTAAGAATAAGTTCTCCGGAACCAGCTGGATAAACTAAATCGGCATTCTTTTCATTTATTTCTACCCAGATTGCATAATTATCTATATGGCTATCAAGAATTTGAAATTTTTCTTTTTTATAAAGAGACCTGTCTTTAAATTCAGCCTCATAAATAAAACCAATTTCATGCCCCTGCTCACCGTTATAAGTAAAAATATTTTCTATAATATTTAAGAGTTTATAGTTTATTATCTCGGCGGCCAGTTCTTCTTGGAGCTCTCTTTTGAGCGCTTCTAAGGAGGTCTCCCCAAACTCAACCCCACCTCCTATTAGGCGATAAAAATGCTCATCTTTTACTTTATCATAGCCCGGAGAAACTAAAACTTTCTTCCCTTTTCGTAATACCGCAACCGCTAAGGCACGTACTCTTCCTTCGTATAATGGCATATCTTATTTTAAATATCCTAAATTAATATTTACATTTTAGCATAATCATTGACAAAAAGTAAATAAAATTATAATATTGCTTGAAAAATATAAACCGTACCTTTAAAATTAATCGTCATGAAAAAAAACAAAATTATTTTAGCAAAGGCCAAACAACATGCAAAAATGAAAATTTCTCGCATAGTTGTCCCCCTGATTTATGTGTTAAGTGTTCCGCTATTTATAAAATTTAGTAACAATGTCGCAAATATATTATTACTTATTTTAGGCGCAACTTCTTTGAACCAAGTAATAATAAATTCGGTAGTCTTATTTACAGACCCCCGACAGCATCTAAAAGACATTTCACCCTTGGTTAAAGAGGCTTATCACGAAGCCCTTAAACGAGTTCATGGAATATCACAAGAGGCTCAAAGAATTAAAAATCAACCAAAAGAAAATTTTACTGATTACAATTTCATCAATGAGGCGAATAAAGTTATTAATGCTTCTCAGGAAGCAATCAGAGAACATCAGGATATAGCCAACAGACTTACTGAAGAAATGAAAGAGCTGAATGTGCCAATTATCCTTGAGCACAATATCTCCATCTTTATGGCACAAGCAATCAAATTTAAACTTCTAAAAGAACAGTGCCTTAATGAATCTCAGTTACGACAAGATTATTTCTTTGAACAAAAAATTAAAGAAGCAGAACACATGGGTCAAATAGCGGCGAACATCTTAACGGATTTAAAATTAATTGAAAGAATTACCGTGGATTATTGAATTGTCTTGCTAAAATAAAAAACCGTGCCTTATCTAGACACGGTTTTTTGATATTTAATCTTTATATTTTCTCGGTTTTGGAGCGGCAAAGCGATTAGGTTGTGCTTTAGGATGACTGCGCCTGGCTATCACGCTAGTCGGTAATTTAGGACGATACGTTTTGGCGGGGCCGTCAGCCAAAGCTGGTCTTCCACCGAATGAAGATGAACTTCTGGCAAACGGAGCTCTAGAACCAGAAGAAGAATTTCGGGAAGAAGAATTTCGAGAAAATGGAGGTCTAGAAGCAGAACTTCTAGCCGGATATTTTTTAGGCGCCAGCCCAAGAGTAGCCTCATTGTTATACTTAACAAACTCCGTTCTTTTAATATTCTTATTAATTAATCTTTCAATCGCTAGAATCTCTCTACGCTGGTCGGTAGTGGCGAAAGTGATTGCTTTACCTAATTTACCCGCTCTACCAGTACGTCCAATCCGATGAACATAATCCTCAGAATTATCAGGTAAATTATAATTAACAACTAATTCAATTCCATTAACATCAAGTCCACGAGCAGCAACGTCAGTCGCAATTAACATTCTCGCTCTTCCGGTTTTAAAAGCTTCAAGCGCTGAACGACGACGTCCTAAAGATAAGTTGGAATGTATTTCTTCCGCTCTGTGACCAAAGGATTGTAATTTAAGAGTGAGCGCCTTAACACCATGCTTAGTTCTTACAAAAACAAGAACAGAACCGGTATATTTTTCTAATATATTTTGTAAATGATTAAAACGATCTTCGCCTTTAATCATAAAAATCTCCTGATCCACCTGAGAGGCGGTAGTGCCTGGAGGAGCGACCTCAATACTAACTGGTAATTTCATATAACTTGCCGCAATTTTTACGATAGCGGCCGGCATAGTGGCTGAGAATAGAAGTGTTTGGCGCTCGCTTGGCATTTGGTCTAAAATCTCTTTTACTTGCGGCGCAAATCCCATATCAAGCATCATATCCGCCTCATCAAGAACTAATATATTAACTTGATCTAATCTTAAAGTACGACGTTTAAGATGGTCTATCAGACGACCTGGGGTAGCCACGATAACATGCGGCTTTTTACGCAAAAGAAATAATTGGCGGTCTAAAGATTCGCCTCCAATTAAGACTGCCGTTCTAAGGCCTAATGGTCTACCTAGTTTATTTATACTTTCATCTACTTGCAGCGCTAACTCACGCGTAGGAGCAACGACAACACCTTGTCCGCCCATTTTTCCCAATCTTTCAAGCATTGGAATGCCATAAGCAAAAGTCTTACCCGTTCCAGTTTGGGCAATACCAATTAAGTCCTGCCCTGTCATCGCTATCGGGATAGTCTTATGTTGGATAGGCGTAGGAGTTTCAAGATTAAGTTTTTTGAGAATCTCCAAGATTGAATTACTGATGCCCAAGTCAGCAAATGCTAACTTTTTTGGCTCAGATTTCTTCGTTTTTTCAGCCAAAACAGGCTCTAATGTCTTTGTTTTTGTCATAATAAAAATAAGTGACCCGATTATCTTCAGGCCACTTAATATATGACTGATATTCGAATCTTGATTTAATAAACCAAGAATAGCACGTAATTAAATTTAAGTCAAGACTTATTTGGACTCAATTAAATAATCTTTCTATTTCTTAAAAATACTAATAAAGCGGCGACTGACAAAAAGATAGCAACCAATATTCCCCAATACGCCTCAGGGCCCTGCTCATACGGCAAACGGACATTCATGCCATAAAAACTGGTAATCATCGTTGGCAGCGCCAGAATAACTGTGGAAACCGTTAAAACTTTCATCACTCTATTTAGACGATTAGTAGAGATAACCTCGTGTGCCATTCTAATATTTACTATATTGGTTAAGTTGCTTTTAGACCTATCTATCAGCTGATCATTATTTAGTTGTAAATCGTCTATCAAATCCTTCTCCGCTTGATCTAAAATTATTGTTTTGCCGGACATTATGTTTAATAAAACATGGCGCAACGGCAAAAGAGCGTTTATGAATTCATTAAGTAAAACTTCATAGCTCACAAAGTTAACAATATCCTGATCCTTAAAATTACCAACATTCAAGCTAAAGTAATTAATACGTTTATTAATTTTATTCAGTAAAGTGCTATAGATATCTTCAATCTCAAAGAATATATATAAAAATAACTGGTTTCTTTGTGAAGTATAATAGTTTGCGTGTCTCTCAGTAATTTCAATCAAGAAATCAGGGTTTTCTCTGGAGACTATCATTAAAAAATCTTTTTGAATAACAAACATAATCGGAAAGGTGGAAATCTGCCTCAAGCTTTCTTTTTGTTCGGGAACCCGAGCAAAAATATATGAAACTTGATTTTTGATTTCCATACGAGGAGCTTCAAAAGGGTCAAGCGCATCCATTATTAAACCGTCTTCTAATTCAAACTTCTCGGAAACAAATTTTATTTCTTCTTCACTAGGATTACTGACATAAACAAGACAGCCTGTCTGAAAATCGGGTAATTGTTTTAATCTTTCATCTTTTTCTGTTCTTTGGTAGTAATTAATCATATATTTTGCATGTTATGGACCGGCTTTATACCATAGCTTTATTCATATTGTTCTTATTATATCCCAAGTATTATATTTTACCAGCTTTTATTTATTTTCTATCTATCTAAGGCCTTGCAAATTATTTTATATTTGTTAAAATTATTTTATGCTTAATTTATTAAATAAATCTTACCGCAATAATAACTTTAATGGCTGGATGTTTATCCGGATGGTTTTTATTGATAAAAAAGCAAATTGCTAACACGGAATACAGCACAAAAATAATATCAATAACTGCCGACCGGACTACTAATCCGGTCTTTGTTTTTTAACAACTTAATTATTAAATTATAATGTCTCACTCTTAAAATTTATCTAATGAAAAACAAGAATTCTCAAAAATCAGGATTTACACGTTCTAATGAAATCATGGAACTTGAAGAGTTTCACGCTATGCAAGCTAAAAATTTAATTAACAAGCTAAAACAAAAAGATGAAAAAAATGTTTTTATTGAAATTGATTGCATCCCTAATGGAAGTTTAAACGCCTTTAACTACGGTAACGGGCTGGAATCAGCAAAAATTATTTATGATTTGGCCGGTTCTTTTTTAGCGACAGATAGGGCCTGGCTGAGTGAAAAAATTCATTTAGCTAAAAATTCAGAGTTTGAATTGAATGTTCAATTAGGCGAAGAAGCTGGCCTCTGGAAAAAAATAAATCCAGAAAGGATTAATGAAGAGCTCAACTGGGATAAACCATTTTGTGTTAAAAATGAAAAAGGAATAACTAAAATTTGGCATCCCGATTGGCGCCGACTCGGATACAATAATGGATTTTCAACTAGAAGTTCCATTATGAATTTTATCTATGCTGGCGGCGTTTATCTGCAAAAATTTTATATGCCACTACGCACACCGGAACGTTCCCCCGCATGGAGGATGCATTATCGTTTAGTGTTCTTTGCTAAAGCCGGAAAACAAAACTTAGAATTAATTGGCGGGCTGTGGATTAGCCGACCAGGATATAAAATATATCTTGATAAAAATTCCACTGTTGGGTTAGTTTCCCCAATTACCACGGCAGATGCGTTTATTTAATTTAAACACATCCACCAAAAAGGCGCTCAACCAATGAGCGCCTTTTGTATATCTTCGAGTTATTTGGTTTGTTATTTATTAAGGTAAGTAATGGTCAGTTGTAAAACAGTCGCAAAAGAAACCCAAAGTAAATATGGAATTTGGATATAAGCTATCCAACGCAAATGGGGAAAAATTGCGATAATGGACCAAACAAGAGTAATCAAAACTAGCAAAATATCAACAGCCGCTAATAAATTATTTTTTAAACCGAACTGTAAGTACGTAAAAGAAAAATTAAAAATTAAATTTAAAATAAAAGGCAGGGCAATAAGCCAACTAATTTTTTTCTGATAGGCCAGTAAAAATACCTTTCCAAAAGAAACAGCAATCATTACATAAAGCACTGTCCAAACTGGTCCAAACAACCAAGAAGGTGGCGACCAAGAAGGTTTAATCAATTGTGAATACCAATTATAGCTTTCCATATATTTTATATTATATCTTTATACTAACACAAAAATTGGTAAAAATAAAGGCCGCTGAGTTTTAATTCAACGGCCTTAGAGTAAACCTTAGTTTTTAAATTAAATAAATTTTGCAATTTAATTTTTTAGACGAAGCTTTAATACGAATTCCTGATTTACCAATAACGGCTGGTTTATAGACCTCGGGGATTTTCAAATTAACAGCAGTTTTCCCTTCGAGCCTCACAGTATTAACCAAAATAACTTTATAAGTATCGGTTAAATTTTGACGGCCATCATAAGTATTTTTTATTTTTATCCGACTAAGCTCAAACAAGTGCTGGGGAATGTCCTCAAATTTAAATTCTTCATGACCACCAATAATCATAATGGCAGTTAATCCAAAATCCTTGGAGGCGCTAAAAAATTTATCGGCAAAATATAATTGCTGACGCCGAAGCCACTCAATTTTCGCTGCTTCAATTTGAGAGGTAACCTCTTCAGGTTTCAAATAAAGTATAACCTTGGAAGAATAAAGTTCTTCGGTATCCACGATAAATCTATCGTGATAAAAAAGTTTTTTAGGTAAACCGCACAACGCTTTATGACTGCCCCTTAAGGCGCCAACAATTAGTAACGGCTTCTCGATTGCAACCACATCAGTTAATTCTCTTTTCTTGACCACATAATTATTATGGGCCTCAAAAATAGAATTGCCTCGATGCTCAAGCTCATAACCCCATTCCCTAAGAATGGAAATTGGGCCCTTCTGATCGGCCACTATGGTTGGCCAATTTTGTAACCACGGCTGGACTGATAAGTCTAAGTTGACATAACCTAGAACTTTCTCGCCAAGCGGAAGAACTTCCCACTTTCCACGCGTTTTCAAATACTGACGCTGAATCCAGAATAGTTTTCCAGCCACTTCTTTTTGCTCTAATAATTTCATGATTTTTTGGTTTTTGGTGCTTGTTCATTGAGACTGTTTTTAATTTTTAATATTTGATTATAAATGTTCTATCAAACAACAACTTTAATATAAATACGTATTACTGTCAATTATATCTTACTAAGAGCGATTCTCAGAAATTCACTATCTCTTTGTTTTATAAACGGTCCCTCATCGCCCTCGGGCACATCCTCCTCTATTATTTTTAGGGCTTCGTCTGGGAATAACCATTTTATCTGAAAATCTTTTTCTCTTTCCTCGGTGGTAAAATTTGGAGCTCCTTTTTGCCCCTGTAAATTAGCTAAATAGCAATAAGAGGTTTGGGCTAATTCCCATTTATCACGATACTCTATAATTTCACCCAAACTTTCCCCAATTATAATGTCGCAACCAAGCTCTTCTAGACACTCTCTTTTTAAGGCAGTTGAGATATCTTCGTCGACCTCTAATCCGCCACCTGGCAACTTATGATATTTATCTTTAGCAACATAAAGCAAGCCGATTTTCCCCTCCTCATCAAAAACGACCGCTCGGGCCGCTTTACGAATTCTAAATTGTTTTATTTCTTCTAATGATAACGCTTTAAACTGAATAATCTTCAATACGGCCATATTATTTTTTACTATTTTTTAATTTCTTTTTTAATTCTGCAATTTCTTCTTTTAATTCAACCATTTTATTCTCCCGATCAATCATTAATTGATTAACCTTTTCAATTTGGGATATATTTTCTTTAGATTCAAACAGGGCCTTCTTCAAATTTTCCTCTTTTGTTTTTCTTTCCGTTATTTCCATAAAGACCGTAGCAAATTTGTCTGAATCAAACGGAAAAGCGGAAATTAAAAAAGTTTTTTCTAAGGGCGTAAAATCGGTCTCAAATTTATTGGATGTTTTAGTTTTTACAACCTCATTATATAAATGAAGGTAAGGGGCCTCTTTAACTTGATAGACCGCACTAGCTTTTTTATTAATTACATCTTTACGGCTAACGCCTAATATCTTTTCATAAGCCGAATTAACGTTAAGAATTTTATAATCAATTGCCTCGCCATTATTATCATAAATCATTTGGTGCAGTGCCATCCCCTCATTCATCGCATTCAGGGCCGAGCTAAATAACTGCTGCATTTGGCGATCATAAGTAATATCGTGGAGAATAGACAAAATATATTTTTGCTCGTTAATGGAAATAAGCTCTGCCGAAAACAAACCTGTTATTATTTCGCCATTCTTCTTTCTAAAATATAATTCTAGATTAGTAACCGCTCCATTTTCTTTTAAATCCCTCACGACGCTCGCTCTATCATCAACATCTTTCCATAAATCTAGTTCAATCGCGGTTTTGCCAATGACTGCCCTTTTTTCATGCCCCGTAACTTTGAAAAAGCCATCGTTCACGTCAATAATTAAACCATCATCTACCTGAGAAATTATGATAGCATATGAAGACAAATTAAACACCGCGCTAAATTTTTCCTTTTCTGAAACAACCTCGGACAACAACCGATGATTAATCATTAAAGATAAGCTATAAGATAACAAAATAAGTAGCAGGGCATATATTAGAATACTGGCAGTATCTAAAAATCCTATTTTGAAAAGATCATTATTTGCCTGAGCGCTTAAAATAATAAAAAAACGGACAATACTAACTACAACATAAGTTAAAAATACGAAAGTGGCGGCGTTAGCGATTCTTCTCAGCGCCGTAGATACTTCGTATGTAACCAACCAAAATGACTGGAAGAACATAACCATGATACCAATTGAAATATTGATATTACGCGCCATTAAACTGGGGGTTATGAAGGTAAAATAATAATGAACCAAAATAAAGATTGCAATATAAAAATAGTTAATAAAATAATTACGAGTTTTGCCAAAAAAATTATTTAAGCCAACGTACATTAAAAAAACACCAACAACAATCATAGTGCTCGCTAAAATGCCTGATATCCATTCAGAAACCATCCCCTTTAAAGAAAGTAGAATTAAGGCTAAAACTTGGAAAATAAAAAACGAAGCCCAAAATAATAGCCCCGAATATTTTTTTCTATTTTTTAACCACAGATAAAGAATTTCAAAGGCGCAAATTATAGAAATAGCAGCGTTAACGGCTAACACCGTTTGGACGTCTAGCGTGAACATGATGATATTTTATATAAATTTATTAAAAACAATTAAATCACCGCTTTAAACCACTTCTTTTTACCAATTTTGATAATTAAGCCCTCTTCGATAATAGTAATTAACTCTTCAGGATTATTTTTGGTCTCGGAATTAACTTTAATTCCTCCTTGAGAAAATAATCTTTTAATCTCACTATTGCTAGTATCGGCCATAGCCTTTTTTACAATTTCAAAAATAGAAACCTCAGAAGCGCCAAAATTTATGGTTTCCATGTCTTCAGGGACTTCCCTTTTTTGAAATTTAGTAACAAAAGCGTCTTGGGAAATCTTTGACTTAGCTTCACCGTGAAAGATCTTAGTTACTTCATAGGCGGCTCTAAGTTTAGCATCGCGAGGGTTCTCCGCTGTAAGAATTTCTTCAATCTCAGATAATGGCACTCTGGTATTGTTAACTAAAAAAACTTTAATCATCTCATCGGGCTGAGACATAATGCCAGCAAACATATCTTCGGCGGAAAAATTTAGAAAAATACCAGTCCCGCGACTTTTAGACATTAGTTCTTTGGTCTTTGGGTTCTCCATCAAATTAACCGCCACCACAAACTTATCTTTATTTTTTATTTTTTTAAGCAATGTTCTACCCATAAGCGCGTTAAATATCTGGTCAGTTCCACAAAGCTCGACATCTACATCCATGGCGACGCTATCATATCCCTGCATTAAAGGATACATAAATTCATGCAAAAAAATTGGTTTATTTTCAATCATTCTTTTTTCAAACATATCACGCTCCAACATTTGCTGAACGGTAACATTAGAAGCAAGGTTAACCACCTCCTCCATAGTTAGCTTTGATAACCAATCATGGTTATACATTATTTTTGGGGGGTTTTCTTTAGCATCAAAATCCATCAAAGGTTTAATTTGTTCAACCCAGCTGGTGACATTAACTAATATTTCTTCTCTGGTTAATTGTTTTCTGGCGGTCGCTCTTTCAGTGGGGTCACCAATTCGAGCAGTAAAATCACCAATTAAAACAATAACTTCGTGACCTAATTTACGAAATTCTTCAAGCAACATGTAATTTTTAGCATGGCTTAAGTGTAAAGCATTTGAGGTAGGGTCGGCGCCAATATAAAATCTCATTTTTTTACCCATCGCGGCTTCCACAAACTCTTCTTTTGAAGGAAGTATTTGCATCACAACTCCTCTATCTAAAACTTTTAGCAATTCTTCTTTATTTTCCATTTGATGTATATTTAAGGATTTTTCTAATATTTCTATATAAATGTTAGCATTGAGACGTTAAATCGTCAATAAAAAACCAAAGGTAATTTTAAAAAAGAAAAAACCGCCAATCTACTGATTGACGGCTTAAGTTGTGTTTTACATTTAACACCATTACTTGATGTTTTTTGGAACAACGGGATATTCACCTCCGAAACAACCGCCACAAATGCCGCTACCATGAGTTTCGGCCACGACTTTGTACAAACCTTCGGGTTGGAGATAAATTAATTCATCAGCCCCAATTTCTTTTTTAATAAAAGCCAAGCTGCGATTATAAGCAATTAATTGGCTTCTCGTTTGGAAATCCATACCATTAGGACAGACATTGATAATCGGTGGAAAACAGACGCAAAAGATAACTTTTTTTGCCCCTGCCTGTCTTAACATTTCTACAATTATCTTGGCCGTATGGCTTCTAACAATAGAATCATCAACAATGATAATTTCCTTTCCGACAACCGCCTCCTTTTTGAGATGTAATTTTTTGCGAATTACTAAAATTCTTTCCTTAGTAGTTGTCGCTGTGAATGAACGTGATTGACCACCTAAAGGAGCATGCGACCTTTGGAAAACTGCTTGATATAAATCATCATAATCTATACCAAGTTTTTTACCTAAAGCCTTGGCTAACCCTTGAGCAAAGTGTTTACCGGAGTCCAAAATAGGAACTACTATGTCACCTCTCAAATCAGGATTGTCCAAAACAATTTCGGCACCGATTTTTTTGCGAAAATCTTCATTATAAACACCTTTATGTTTAGAACGAGGATTAGAAAAATAAATATTTTCAAAAACACAAAAAAATTCTTTTTCCTTAGCATATTTAATGCTCATGAAATTAGAACCGCATTTTTTAAAAACAACCATTTCTCCAGGGGCTACTTCACGTAACAGTTTTGCCTCCGGAAATTGATCAAAAGCAATCGTTTCTGAACAAACCATAAACCCGCCATTCATTTTAGCAATACTCAGTGGCCTCACGCCATAACGGTCCCGAATAGCAAAAATTTGATTACGGGTAATAATTAACAGCGCATACGCCGTGTGAACGCGATTAAGCGCATACAAAATTGCATCTTCCATCTTTTTTTCGCCCGAAGACAAAATTAAATGAATAAATATTTCCGTATCAGAAGTGGCATTAAACTTACAACCACGCTGTTTGAGCTCCGCTTTCAAACTATCGGCATTAACCAGCGTTCCGTTGTGAGCAATAGCGAATGGTCCATACTTAGATTCGGTCACAATGAGTGGCTGAACATTAGCTACTAAACCAGGATCTCCCTTAGTCGCGTAACGACAGTGGGCGACAGCATTCTTTCCGGGCAATTCTTTGTTGAAGCGTTTTTCGTCAAAATCATGGAATTGAACACTGAAAGGGCCGATTCGACGTCTTTCATGTATTTTTCCAAGATTTTCCGATACTACTCCGCCCCCTTTTTCGCCCCGTTTTTCAATCATGGTAATGAGTTGACTGGCAACCCAGGAAGCACTGGGCAGGTTAATCGCTGCCGCTAGACCACAATTTTCTGGAAATAAATCCCGAAAATTGAAGTCAGCCTCTAAGGCAAATTTTAATTGCAATGATGTTTGCGATTTTGCACACTTGTGTTTTGTTGTCATTTTTAAATCTCCTTGTCTTTAAGTGAATTTTAATTGTTAAGGTAATAAAAAAATATAACATGAAGTTATATTTTTCGCAATATTTAGTTATTTTATAGATTAACTAGCTCATAATCGCTTTCCCCTAATCCCATTTCGGTAGCTACTTTCAATTGATGATATTTATCAATTTCATTAACTGCTAAAAAACGCCCATCTGAATTTTTATCAAGTAAATCTAAACTTGCCTTTTCAATCGGCAACAAACTATCAGAATAAAGAATGCCAACATCAGCCATCATTGGTTTCTGAGCCGCTCCCATACAATCACAAAGCTCAGTAATATTTTCCAAAACGTTAATATAAAGCGCGCGCGGTCTAAATTTCAAAATAGCACTAGTATATTCCGCCATGCGCATTTGCAATTCCTCATTACTTCTTCCGCCCCAGGGAATATTAACAGCTCCGTGCGGACAAACAGCAATACACATTGCACAGCCAACGCAAATATCATTATTAATAACGGCTTTTCCGCTTTCTAAACTAATAGCATTAACATCACAACCACGAGCGCACAAACCACAACCAATGCATTCTTCTGGTATGATAGATGGTTTCATATTGGAATGCATATCAAGTTTTCCAGCTCGACTACCCAAACCCATCGCTAAATTTTTAATAGCGCCGCCATAGCCCGCAGATTGGTGACCCTTAACATGACTTAACACAATTAAAGAATCATATTTTTCCAAGCCGCGACCAACTTTACAACCATCTAAATCTAAATATTCATCTCCCTTTTCGCCATCAACAATATCAATCGGTTCATCAAAATTATGTTCCCTCGCAGTCTTAATGTGATCGGTAGAATTTGTTCTACTCCCTTTATATAAAACATTGCACTCAATTAGGGTTGCCTGACGACCAGAAGCGATAACCTTATCATAAACAGCCCGCACCATTTGCGGATTAATATAGGTTGTACAACCATGTTCGCCAAAATGAACTTTAATACCAACATTTTGACCAAGTTTATTCAATTCTAATTTATCTAAAATGGGCGCAATAGTTTTTGCAAAAAATACTTGAGACATATTATAAATTTAAAACCATTCTGATTTTTTAAAACGCGATAAGGCGCAGATGGTTGGAATCTTGAAAGATTCTTCCCTGTCTATTAAATTATCAGTAAAATAACCAATACAGCCTTCGTGTTGTTTGGTATTTTTCAACCCACGTAAATCATCCATGACTTCTCCCAGTTCCCGACCACTCTCTTTAACGATTTTAACAATCTTCTCCGGCATATACAGACCTTCACCACCAGAATATCCCCAAACACCTTGTTTATTAATTATTGCTACAAATCCCATTAAAAAAGTGCCTAAATCAGTTTCGTTAAGACCGCCTTCTAAACCAACGCCGTAATCAGCCCCCTCGGCTTGAAGCGCCGCTTGAGCACGATTACGAGCACCTTGAGTAATTTCAGTAAAAGACATGGGCATATTAGAAACCCCAGAAGGGACAGAAACTCCGACTACGTCACATTCGCCAAGCATTTCCGTAAAAGCCGATTTAACAGCATTAACTTTAACCGGATTTAAAGATCCAACAGCAACTTTTATCATAGCGCGAGTTAATTAATGACTTATTGTTTCGTATCTTAGAAATAATTATTTAAAGCGACAGATTTACCATCATCACCCGTTACTTTGTTTAACGTAATTTTCTTTTTCTCTTCCATTTTTTTATAAAGTGCTTCAACTGAAGATAAATAAAACTTTTGTCTTTTCTCGGCAATATCAATTTGTTTTTCAGTTTGTCTTTTAAACGAATTGTTTTTACTTTGGAATAAGCGAGAATGTAGCTTGATTAGAGCGTCGTCCATCCCTTTAACCTTAGTATTCATATTCTCAATTTGCAACTCTAGCTTCCTGCTGATTTCCCCTTGCTGAACGTCAAATTCAGATTGGATAGACTTTAAAGAAACTTCTAAATCTTGACCAGCCCCCAAATGAAAAGCAAACTTAACCTCAACATTACCTGGAAGATTTGCTAGTTTATCCAAATCACTCGCCGAAATTTGTTGCAAAGACTCGTCCGTAATCACTAGCAGTAAGGTTTTTTCATTAGACTTAATATTCGCACCAACTTTATCCCAAGCCTCAACGGCAACATGCACTGAAAGCTCACGACTACTGCCGCCACCAATAGTCTTCATGATTTCAGCTTTGGTTTTATTAATATCTTCTACCTGATTCATCTCGTGTAATTTATCCGAGTAATGACCGATAAAAATATTACTATTTTTCAAATTATCTTTTTGAGCATCAATCTCTTCACCTAATTCTTTCTTATTATCTCCCATAGAACCACTATTATCCAAGAGGAGAATAATATTTTGATAATTAATAAAACGATTTACCATTTCAGGCTTATCAATTACTGAAAGTTTTGGTGGCCTATTTTCAATTGGGGGCATATTAAATCTCTTAAGATTTAGGTCGGCAACCGGAATTTCTGCTCTAAATTCAGAAATTCTATTCTCCGACAATAGCGAGAAATATTTATCTGGGTTCTTATCTTTTAAGTTCTTAACCTCTTCGTCGGTATAGTTTTTGCCGGTCTCAGGATTCAGTTTATCAGTAATTAAAGTTTCTCCTTGTCTATCTGAATGCTCAGCGGCAATTTTATTAATAATTTCTTTATTTTTTAAAATGACTGCTTCTTCGGGCTTAAGATTGTTAAATTCATATGTGGATAAAACCTGATTTAGTTCTGTAATAATTGAAGATCCGCGCGCTTGTGCTAAGGCTTTATTCCCCTCACTACCCCAAGCATTAGTTTTCCGCTCATCACAAGAACTATAAACTTGCCAATCTGATTTACTAGCGATATCAAAATTATCTTGATTAATATTATCCAAGAAATTAACAAACTGGTTAAATATTGCTTGCTTGTAGCCCTCGTTTAAATCAGCCTTATCGGTTTCGTAGTTAACATTAAAATCAATTTTAGCTACTTCAAATTTTTCTTTATTAGCCATCTTAGCAATATCTGCTTCTGAAAAAACATAAGCATCATCGCTCGCCTCAAGTTCACTCTTTTTTTCAGTGGAAACTTTATTTGTGGTTGTCTTTTCATTAAAACTATCTTTAATATTTTCGGCCTGGACATTTCGACCAGCATTCATCAGTGCCAAAAGAGCTGCTATTTTAACAAACTTGCCGCTAGTGATATTCCTAATTTTTTCCAACATATTATTACAATTTAACATATCTAATACCTAATAATATTGATATATTAACAGCAATTTAGGGCTTTGTAAAACAAAAAAAAGTCCGATATGTGCAAGTAGCAAAATCGGACCCATGTTCATAAAAAAGATGGGCCTCCATTGCATCTTTTTTACTACTTATTTTTTGTGTTTTTTCACAAACACGGAAGCGATTAACAGGGTTATAAAACCTAATAATGCTCCTTTGAGAAACCAACTATCTTTATTTTGATAGCCTTTTTTGTCGGCATACAGATAGGCAATCCCGCCAATAGCTAAGGCACCTAAAATAATTACAGTAATCAACAAATACTTGGTTAACATAACTTTCCCTTTCTTTAAATTTAAATATTAGAATCAGAAATAGCTCCGGTAATAACTTCTCCCGGCTCAATCATTTTATCACCTAAAATTTTAACATTTAATTCCTCTCTTTTAGGGACATTAAACTGAATAAATTTAGATGATTCTGGTAGTTTAAAATAATGAGTTTTAAGTTCTAATAATATTACTAATTTTTTCCGAGGTGGAATTTTAAATAATAATATTTTTCGCTCATCATAAAATTCAAACGTCCCCCGAGAGATATTGTCTATGGTTGTTTCACAAGCATTAAAAGTACGTGAATAACAACTATAGAAAGATTCCGTTTTGAATACTTCGCCCAGTTCGCTAGTTTGAGGATTGTGGATAATAGAAATAGCATAACCGCCAGACTCTTTTAGTGCTAACGCATAAGCTTCTATTCGTTCGCGTGAAGCTAGTGGTCCGGGATTAATTAGATTATTTTCCTCTTTCAAGACTGATGGCTGGCTTGTTTGATTGGCGGCAGGCGCAACCGTAACTCCGAGCTCAGCTAAAGTTTTGGGTTTATGAGGAATTGTCCCCAATTCAATCTCCGCCTTAACTTCAGAATTAATCTCAGGCCGCGCTTCTTCTTTCCCAATTTCAACTTCCGCTTTCTGCAATGAATCGCTTTGGCGATCATATTGTGCTCTTTTTTGCGCGAGATAAAGTAGTATCTCAGCGTCAGAGAGAGTTTGGGCGTACTCAACTTTGGGTTGCGGAACCGACGGTACCGGAACCAGAGCGGGTTCATTTTTCTTTAATTGAAAACCTTTGAATTTAAAGATGATTTCTTTAGTAACCGGCAATAAAGTATCGCCAGTTTCTGGATCAAATCCAGGAGCGGCAAAAAATCTAATTTTTCCGTCAGGAGCTTCCGAATAATATTTTAACGGAATACCTCTAGATGGATCAAAAAAAGCATTTCTGGTGCCAAAGTAGGTGAAGAGAAAAAATATTCCAATAAAGAGAAAAACTAACGCCCGATAAAGGCTTTTGTTTTTCTGTGGAATTGGGGTAAAAGAAAGTAATAATTTACCCAGAGGAAGCATAACAATAATCGCCAACAAAACTGAAGCGATTGCCTTTGTTAATACAGGATGAATTCCAGCAACAATGATTAAATTTTGTAAGCCATTAAAAATGCTCCAAAAAAATAGAATGTTGCTACCGGTGATCAGGGCAATTAAAATAATTAAAGCCACTGAACCTAAAACTGCCATTTTTACGATCTTGTTCATCGTCTTTTTCCTTTCTTTTTAATTGTTAAAGTAAAAAAATATGCTTATACTATATAATTACAATAAAAATATATTTATGTCAATATCTACTGGCAAAGTAGCTACTTTAATAATATCTTCTCTGCTTGCCTATAAACAGCTTCTAATTCATCCACAATCGGACTATTTAAGCGTTCTCGTAAAAGTTTAGTTATTTCTTCATATAGCCAAAGCTTCTTTTCTTTTGGAGAGTTGAAGTTATCCCAAAGTGCTTCCCCTTGTTCTTGATAAGCATTTATCATGGAATTTAGATTATGGATTTTATCAGCCGCGCAGACCATCAAAGCTTCATCGCTGTCTTCTTCTAGAGCATCTAAATATTTCTGCTTGCGCTCTAGCCAGGTACTAGCCCCATCACTTTCAATATTTGGGTTTTTATCTTCGCTTACTCCCTTCACAATCTGAGCCACACGCTCGCTGGTCGCTTTTATTAAATCGGCATAATAAAAATCAGGGACATCTTCTAAAACGTCATGAAGTAAAGCGGCAATGATAATATCTTCATCATCAGTATAATTACTTAATATCCAGGCGACAGAAAATGGATGGCTGATGTAGGGCAAAGTACTATCCCCCTTGCGAACCTGTCCGGCGTGTAGGCGGCTAGCTAGGTTAATGGCGGCTTGAATTTTAGGGGTCAGGGTCATGGGGGTTAAAATTAGTTTAATTAAGCGCTCCTATTATATATAATAGTATCATTGAGAAACGATATTGGAAAGATTGGCATTTTTTTGTTAATAAGATACATATTAGTCTCAACCGTGTTATAATATAATCAACTAATATAAATATATGAAAAAGTCTTTAATTCTAATAGCAATCGGTGCAATCATCGCCTTGTCCTTATTTTTCTTTATTAAATCTTGGCTGAGCACAAAACCAGCATATCGATTTGGGGCCGATAGAACGGCGGTTATAAAAGAAATGGAGTTATTATCTCGCCTAGAAACCGCATCTTTTAATATAGAAAAAATTATTGAAGTTGGTACTAATTATGATAGTTTAAGACAATTTTTCTTTGGCGATAAATTACTTTTAGTGGCTACCGGTAAAGTAATCGCGGGGTTTGATTTATCTACCATGAAGCCGCAAGATTTTGCGGGTTCGGGGGCGTCAATCACGATGACCCTACCCGCCCCTCAAATATTCAATGTTATTTTAGATAATTCACAAACTAAAGTATTTGATCGTAACCAAGGGCTACTAACCAAAGGTGATATTAATCTAGAATCGGAAGCGCGCCAACAAGCAGAAACATCAATCAGAGCGGCCGCTTGCCAGGGAGGCATTCTGGAAGAGGCTTCAAAAAATGCCAAACAACAAATAGAGATAATGTTTAAATCAGTTGGGTTTAAAGATGTGGCCATTATCATTCCTGATGGTAGTTGTAATTAGTTGGTATAACATACAATATAATAGCGTCAAATAAAAATAGCACCTTGGTGCTATTTTTTAAATGCGGAGATTATGAAAAATTAATTGTAATACCGATTTTACTTTTTTGCTTTTAATTGTGCAATTTCTTTTTTTAATTCCACCATCTTTAATTCACGGTCCACCATCATTTCATTCAGCTTTTGCAAATCCTTAGCGCTATCCAGCAATTTTCTTTCTGATTTTTTGCTGATAGTAATATCTCTAGCAATCGTCGCTGCCATTTGAATCTTCCCATTATTATCTTTAATCCCAGAAATTGAGACTGACACATCAACTTCTGTGCCATCTTTTGTAACTCTGACTGTTTCAAAATTTTCTATTTTTTGGCCATGTTTAATTTTATCCAGAATATCCATAGATTCATTCTTTTTATTTGCGGGAAGCAGGACGGAAATATTTTGCCCAACAATTTCATCCTTGGCATAGCCATACATTTTCTCAGCACTTTTATTCCAAGATAAGATAGTACCGTCTAAACCCTTGGTTAAAATGGCATCGTTTGATGATTCAACAATAGCCGCCAAAAGATCATTTTTTTGATTTATTGTTTCCATGCTATAAGCATAGCATAAATAGGGATAAGAATCACTTTTTTTCATAAAACGGCATATTCTGTGTTATAATATGTAATATATAAAAATCAAATTAAAAATATGCCAATTGAAAAAATAACTACGGCAGTCGTCCCAGCTGGAGGCTGGGGAACGAGATTCTTGCCGAGCACAAAAAGTATTCCTAAAGAAATGTTCCCTCTTGGCGACAAGCCAGTAATTCTTCATGTCGTTGAAGAGTTAGTCGCTTCCGGAATTACCAATATCATCTTTATCGTTTCACATCACAAACAATCAATTGAAAGCTTTTTTGCGCCTAATGAACTTTTGGAAAATTATATTACCCAGGTAAGCGGAACAGAGAAAGGTAATGAATTAAGAGCCATCTCCAAAATGGCCACTTTTGATTTCGTCTATACTCAAGAACCAAATGGTAATGGTGGTTTTCTTAGCGCCGTCAGACACTTAGTTGGAGATAAACCATTTTTACTCACTTGGTCTGATGAAATAATTTTTTCCAAACTAAAGCCGCGCGCCGCACAATGCCTAGATGCCTATTATAAATATGGCAAACCGGTAATCTCCGCTGTTGAAATTAAAGACCCAAACAAAAGACGAAAATATGGTATGGCAAATTTAAAAGATATAAAAGGAGAATTAGACATAAAAGAGATTATTGAAATAGTAGAAAAGCCCGCTTTCGGAACCGAGCCATCAAATTACGCCACTCATGGTACTTACATCCTAACGCCAGCCATATTTAAAGCTTTAGATGAAGTGAAACCGGGTCCAAAAGGCGAAATTCGCTTAACTGATGTAATAAATAAAATGAAGGAAAGCACCGGTTTATTAGCTAAAATTATTTCTGACGGTCATTATTTAGATTGCGGAGACCCGTTAGAATATTTATTATCTCAAGTTGACTACTTTATAAACTATTCTGAATGGGCAGTGGACGCTATGATTGCCTTAGCGAAGCCAGTCTGTAAACGCGAGTAATTATGACAAAGAGAAAGAGATTAATTATTATTATTTCTTGGGTAGCTTTAATAAGTTTATTTTTTTATTTTGGCTTACGAGTTTATATTTACTATAGCCAAAGCTATGGCTTTGTTAATTCATTATTTGGTGCCCTTTTGCTATTGGCGGAGTCTCACGCAGTTCTGCAGTCTTTAGGTTTTATCTCAAATATTATTCGCTTAAATAAACCCCGGGTTAACTATCACAGAAAAGCAAAACTAGATTTAAAAAATTTACCGAGCGTAACCGTACTCGTTCCTGGAAGAAATGAACCTTTAAAAATTCTGGAAGCAACTTTTATATGCATAAAATCTCTTAATTACGCCGCCAAGCGCATGATTTTTTTAGACGGTTCTGACCCTCAATTTATAGCTGAAAATCAAAAGCTGGCCCAAAAATATGGGTTAGAACATTTTGTACCAGAGCATCCTTCTAAAAATAAGGCTGAAATTATTAATAAAATACTTCCCAATATAGAATCAAAATATTATTGCATCTTTGACGCTGACCAAAATCCGATGCCGGATTTTCTGTTGGAAACTGTGGCTTTAGCAGAATATTCAAACAACATTGCCTTTATTCAAACGCCTCAACTATATACTAATTTCAACGTGGGTCCAATCGCCAAAGGCGCCGCCCTGCAACAATCAATCTTCTTTGAAAATATTTGCGAAGGTAAAGGCGCTAGCAATGCTATGTTTTGTTGTGGAACTAATTTTTTAATGCAAACTGAAGTTTTAAAGAAGGTCGGCGGTTTTGACGAAAACTCGGTGACGGAAGACTTTGCAACTTCCGTAAAAATACATGCGCTCGGCTATAGATCAATTTATTATAATCATGTCAGGGTTTTTGGGATGGCGCCAGAAACACTACCAGCCTACTTTAAGCAGCAGTACCGTTGGTCAGCGGGAACAGTTGGAGTGGTTAGAAAATTAACTTCTGAGGTTTATAGCGGTCGTTTAAAATTAAGTTTTATGCAAGTATGGGAATATTTTTTATCGGCGACATATTATTTCACTGGCTGGTCCTTCTTCTTACTCATAATTTGCCCCGCCCTATACCTATTGTTTAACATCCCATCCTACTTTGCGAGCCCCCTATTTTATTTGCTTACTTTCGTTCCCTATTATTTTCTCACCTTAACTATATTCTACGCCACGATGAAAGGCCGCAATTACTCAGCAAAAGATATTTTTATTGGCAATATTATGAGTTCTTTAAGTTTCCCCATTTTAATGCAGTCAACCATATCAGCTATTTTAAATAAAAAAATTGCCTTTCAAATAACGGATAAGGGTAAGAGCGATATTATGCCTTTTTGGCGTTTATGGCCCTGGATATTAATTATCCTATTTAATTTAGCAGCGATAATAAAGGGCGCCTACCGATATGACGAAAACCATTACGCTATTGGCATAAACATGTTTTGGTGCGCTTATCATATTTTACTATTATCCAATATTTTTAGACTAAACAAGATTCCAAAGCCAAATGAAAAAGAAATATTAAATTATACATAATATGAAAAAACTTATGAAAAATAATAAAGAATATATTTTAGATAAAATAAGTGAAGCCTTAGTTAAAGAAGAATTAGCCATACCGCTTTACACAAGCCATATCGAACAAACATTATTTTGGTCTGGTTTTGACGAGGATAAGAAAAAGCAAATATTAATCTCTTTAAATCTTTTAACAAAAGAATCACGGGCACATGTCGGAGGATTAAAGAAAATTATGGCCATTTATAAAAAATTAAAATAAAAATATGTTTAATAAAAAAGATTATCTAAAATATTTTCAAGAACTTTACGAGGTTGAACTAGGAATGAAACAAGAAATGGTTGATTTGTTAAAAATAATGGATCAGCCTGAGGCTATAAAAATTGCAGAAAAAATAAAAGCGGATGAAGTAAGACACGCCAAAATAGTAAAAGATTTAATGAAATTAATATAACAAAAATGGCCATCTAAATGGCCATTTTATTTTGATTTATTTAACTAAATAATCAGAAGCTTTGACCCGCAGGCTATCATCTAGTTTATCCCAGGTTGTATATTTATTAAGTTTATAATATAAGCCTTGATTGTTTTGTAAAACAATACCATTTTGATTTTCCGAAACTAAAGGTGTTTCTGGAATATTATTTATTAACTGATTACTGGTTAAATTTTCACGGCTACTAGGATTCAGCCTTAAGAGTTCCGATAGCAAGGTTGCTAAACCAAAATAACTTGTAGGTTTATCAATAATAACTCCCTGTCCCTCATTTTTAGTATTGAAATCTGGACCGAAAAATTTAACCACTACGGGTACTTGGGTAATATCTGGCAAAGGAATCTCTCTAACGGTCCCTGGTTGCATTACCGAGCCCTGTAGAGCCGCTCCGTGCTCACCTAAAATAATGACAATCGTTTTTTTGTCACTCTTTTTTAATTCAACAAAGAAGCTATCTAAATCTTGAGTAAGCCGACTAAGTGACTCATTATATTGGTCCACGCTAGATAAGTAAGAACTATCAACGTACTTACTGCCAGTGTGAAGAGTTATGCTATTATAAAACAGAAATGAGTTTTGACGATTATCTTTTTTACGAGCTTCCCGCCAGAGGTTCAAAGCATCCAGGTCGTCGTAAATTGGGCTATTATCAAAACTGATTTCAGCCGGCGTTAATTGAGAATTATCCAAAGGCTTATCTGCTCGACCTGTGTCTATAATTGTATCGGTGAAACCAGAATAGACCCCGTCATGATTTATGCTCGTATAGGTGGAGTATCCGAGATTCTTTAGATTGTCTATTAAATAACAGCT
The DNA here is from genome assembly GCA_038323715.1 of Patescibacteria group bacterium. Taxonomy (GTDB): domain Bacteria; phylum Patescibacteriota; class Patescibacteriia; order Patescibacteriales; family UBA12465; genus UBA12465. Next base: position 9,108 of record JBBQHF010000005.1, on the reverse strand, counting down.
ATTATTGGCAGTGACAAAAAGATCTCCCTGAGAAACTTGACCACAAGTTGAACGCAGTAGTCTTAAAACCGCTGGGTTACTATACGAAGCCACCGAATTAAAATCGGTAAAAATATAATCAAACTGCTTCAAGAAAGGCTTCATATCAAAATCTGAATATTTGAAATCGGCCCAAGCAAAAGAACATAATTGTAAAACGACAATATCATAATCATTATTATTGATGTTGGAAAAATTAACTATTTTTGCCTGCTCATCCTGATAGAAATTACCCAGCAAATCATTTTGCGTTAATTTTTTTTCCGTAAAACCAATAATCAAAAAACAGACTACAAAAAATAAGAAAAAATATTTTTTAAGCTTCGTATAAGAGAGAAAATAGGCGGCAGCCAAACTTAAAATTATAGCGATTAAAACTTTTAAATTAATTACCGATAATATAAATCTAAAAACAAAACTCCAACTGGGCCTAAGTTCGGGGCTGACTAAAAAATTCCAAAAAACCCAGAACGAAGGTAGATACGACTCGTGCCATAAAAGAACCAATCCTAAAATAATAGCAATAATATTTCTTATTTTTTCAATTAAGACTTTGTGTTTCAATTTTTCTGAAACAGGAAAGAAGACAAAAATTGCAAAAAATAAATTAAAAAAAGCGTGAGCCGCAATAATATTAAACAACTGTAGATAAACTACTGTTATAAAGTAAGTTGCCCAAAACATTAATTTTTTCTGATGCATAGGTTAGTTGATAATATATTTTCTAATATATTTATTATATCACAGAGATAGTTTTGATAAAATAAAAAACCCCGAAACTTTTTTTAATTCCGGGGTTTGTTAATACTTTTTAAGATTAGAAAATTTAAAACTCAATTTCACGATAGCCATATTGGTTAACAATTCTTGTTGCCCAACCATTGTCAGCGGCAGTTAACAGTAAGGTTGACCTCACTTGGCTAGGATTAATAAAGGAATTAAAGCGGTTAATATTAATAACCATTTTACCTTCGCCAATGGGCTTAAAAATACTATAAGCTGGCGGCGTAGCCATCAAAATTCCCTCTTTAGTCCAGGGCCTATCCTGATAAATTTCATACAAACGTAGGGCCGGCTCTCCTTGATCATTGTTCTTACGAGCAAAGCGCAGGTATGGTAGCCAATGTATCCATTCGGTTATTTTTTCACCATTAGCGAGAATAAAACCAATTGGAATAGTTTGCAAGTCAGAAAGGTACAACGCTCTTGATGGCCCGCCAGGAAGATCATAATGAAGATTTTTTTCCATATCTTCTTCTGGCATAAATTTGCTATCAATAAAGTTTTCCTTATAACCGCTTTTCCCCACAAAGGTAACGAAGCGAGTCATGGCATCATCAGTTTTGACATTACTAAAAAAGATTTTTTCACCTTTCATCAGGATGTCTACCAAGCCAATAATTGGTCTTTCTTCGGTCAGCGCTAAAACGTAACAACCAGCGCTACAGGCTAAGAAAAGTTTTTTGGTAATGTAATTTACAATTACCGAAAAGATGGGGATGCCACGCCTCACACAAGTAACCGCGGAAGTTCCGCCGGTGATTGCAATTGGCGAGCCAAATTTATTTTCCCATTCAGCCTTGAATTCTTCACTTTTCATTGCTTGAGCCACAGTCTGCTTTTTATCCTCAACCGCTTCCAAGGCTTGCTTAATTTGAGAAGAGCGGTCGGTTGGATCACTAATAAATACCGTTCTAAAATTATTAGGGTCATCAGAATTAGCTAAACGCATAGCTTCTCTAAAACCAGTTTCTTCGGTAATTATTGCCGATCTTTGGTCGTACTCTTGAAGAGTTTTGATGATAGTAATTTCTGGCATGGCATCCATACCCAAAGTGTCATTCTTGCCATATTTGGCAATCGGTCTAAGCGCGGCCTCAACAGTTGAGCCCCAAAAAGAGTAAGTAGCATTTAAAATAGCACCAATTACTGCTTCACAATGTGATTTTTCAATTCCTTGCATGATATTTCCTCCTATTTTTAAGGTTAATTTAAATTGTCAAAGTAATAAAAAACAATACCATAAAGATAGTATTTTTGTCAATTATCAGTTTAGGCGGCTTATTTTTACAATATCTTTTCTGTCTGCCTTTATAGCGATAAAACTATCTAACGGATTTGTACCCACCCAATACTCCCTTTTTAGATAAAACGATTTGCCACAACTGATTTTTCCTGGCCCGGAAAGAACCAGCAAAACAAAGTAAATAATATTTCCACATGCGATAAAACCGGTCGTCATATTTTTCTTTTAACGCCGGATAATGCTGATCAAAATTATTGAACCAAGCCATTAAAGTTGGATCATAATCGGCACCGAAGTTTTGCCAATCCTCCACAACAAACAACTTTTCAAAGGCCTTGCCAAATTGTTTAATGGACGGGAGTATAGAGTTTGGAAAAATATATTTTTCAATCCACGGATCATTACCACCAAGCGTTTCATTGTTGCCAATAGTATGAAGTAAAAAAAGTCCCTTGTCAGACAAACATTGAGCGATTACTTTCATATAGGTTCGGTAATTTTTAGAGCCAACATGTTCAACCATGCCAAGGGAAACTATATGATCAAATTTCCCTTTTGTGGCTCTATAATCCTGCAAGAGAAATGTAACTGGTAAGCCCGCACACATTTTCTGACCAAGCGCTACTTGTTCCGCCGATACGGTTACGACAGTAACTTTAACGCCATATTTTTCTGCGGCAAATTTAGCAAAACTACCCCAGCCGCCGCCAATGTCTAAGATGCTCTGTCCTGGTTTTAAATTTAATTTACGACACACCAAATCTAATTTAGCTTCTTGAGCTTCAGCTAAATTATTTGCATCTTTCCAGTAACCACAAGTATAAGTCATTCGAGAATCAAGCATTGAAGAATATAAATCATTTCCTAAATCATAATGATGCTGTCCAATTATAAGCGCCCGCTTTTTAGTTTGGCGATTGGATATATAATTTAGTAAAATATAAAACATTAATCGCCAGTTTCTTTTAATTTTGTTTTCCAGCTCAGAGAAAAACAAGCGGAAAAAAAATTCATCAAGTTGCTTAACATCCCACCAGCCATCCATATATGATTCGCCCAAGCCCAATGAACCCTCTCTTAAAAGACGGTGATACAACCCATCATTATATACTTGAATATCCCAAGGACGATTACCGTTAATTTTTATATCGGCTGAATTTAATAAATTTTCAATGATAGCCATTTCCTTGTTTGGCATAAAATTACAAATTTAAGTATTCAAAATATCCACCCACTATTCTTATTTTAATAAATCACTTATAACGTCAATTAAACGAATTCTATTTGGAGCATGAAAACCGTGGTCTCCATCAAGCGAGGTTATTTTAATCCTTTCGTTCAGTTCTTTTAAGTCAACCGCTGGGACTAATTCATCTTGATTGGCTTTAATAACAATAATCTCTGTCTTTTCTAAAAAATCATTATATTCTTTAAATGGTTTTATATTCAAACGTTCCTGCCAATATTCTTTAGGGATGATTCTAGTAATTCCATTTGAAGATGGAATTCTTGATGTGCCATTAATATTTACTTCTGCATCAGGCTTGGTTTGATACCTTGATAAAGTTCTCTCTAAACCCATATCAAATACCGGGGCAAGTAAAATTGCTTTTCTGATTCCGCTTGGTTTAGCCATGGCCGCCACAATAGCTCCCTGAGAATGAGCAATTAAATCTATCAGCGCCCCTGGATTATCAGCCTTAATTTTATCAATAACTTGATTTAATTTTTTGACCTGAATACTTGTTGGGCAGATAAGTAATTCTCCATTAACTTCATCAAAATTATAATAATCAAATAATACCGATTCTATCTCGGGTAAATGCTCAGCGACATCAGAAAGTAGACCATTATCATCTTTGCGCACTCCAAATCCATGAGAATATACTACTATGTGTTTTTTATTAGTCATAAATTTTATATAGATCAACTATAACATATTTTAAACTAAAACCAGGAACTAGATTTTGTCTATTTGCGTCAATGTCAAATGGACATCAAGGCCCATCTTATTTAACAATATATTCTCGCTTAACCGTCCCGATAGTCTGAATATTTTTTTCATCAGAGTATTTAGAGACAGTCCCCTTTTCAAGTTTAAATTCAACTCGTAATTTTCCTGTTTGCTTAACCAATAGAGTACTATATTCGCAAACGTTAATCGTATCACCATGGACAATAGAGGGGGTAGTTTTTTCGATATAGGGCTTATCATCAAGAAAAAAACTCCAACGGCACCAAACTGGAAGATTACGACCACCAACAATTAAATTTTCTGGATTGTTAACTTTGACTGCGAAAGAAAGTCCACTTTGTGGAGTAAAACTTTTTCCTGTGGGACTAACAATTGATAGAGTGCCAGAATTATCAAAAACAGTCACCTCCTCCGTAACTATCTTTTCCGTAAGCACTGATTCATTTTTCGCCTCTATTTTTACTTCAGGGGTTTCCTTAACATCTTCAATGGTATTTTTAGTAGTATTTTCAGTTTCAATTTTAATTTCCTCTTTTTTTAGCTCTGTGTTATATTGCTCTCTAACTATTTGCAAGACATCTTCTACGCCTTCCTTGGTATCAAGGTTAGCTTTAATATTATTATCTTGTAACCATTTCTCTAATTCATCTTTTTGCATGACGCTAATTTTTGCCGTTTCGTTTGTTTTTTCTTTAGTATAGACAGGGAGTTCAATGCCAATAATTTTTCCCTCTTGGGCAGCACCACGAAATTGATCCAAGGCAAGCATCGCTGCATTAAATTTATCAATATTTTTTGCTAAACTATTTGGAATTTCAGAAATAGTTAAAATTGTAGAGATTGGCTCGGTTACTTTACGCGCGTCATTTATTAAAGATGAAATTTTATTATTATTTCCCAGGGCAATTTTAGCAGCATCATCACTAACCTCCAAGGTTAAATCTGCCCCGCTAACAATCACCGCTGCCTTAGCTAAAGTGGAACCAGCCGCTACAGCCGACGTTCCCCCAGTAATAACAATGCCGCCCACAAACCCGGCAACCTTACAACCATCTTTAATAAGCGTCGCTGATGTTTCTAATTTTTGAAAACTATCGCCGGCTTCGGTCCAAGCGTCTGCCTCGACCTGAGCCTGGTCTTGCTGTAGTATTTTATTAGCCATTTTAGCGTCAACACCTAAATGCTTTGCTAAGGTAGCAATTTTTTTGCCGGCTGGAGCATTATCAAAAATATTAGAAATTTCCTGTTTATCATACGCTAAAGCAGGAGAAACAAAACTAAAGTCCTGTTTTGGTTCCGCTATTTTCTGAGCTAAATCTCCTAAGATAATAGCCTCTTTCTCTAAAACTGTCCAAGCTTCAATAATATTATTCAGCTCGTTATTCCAAGTCTGATAATCCGGATAATTTTTAGCATTTAACAAAATATTATCAGTTTGATAACGTAAAGAAACATATAGTTTAGAGATATTTAAAGTTTTTTCCAAAACCACCTGATTATCCAACGTCGTTTTATCTGCTTGTTTATTATTCAAGAAAAAGAAGACGCCAGTCGCGACAACTGCTAATCCCATAATTGTAATAATAATTTTTTTCATGCAATTTAAATTAAATGATTAAAAATTTGTTCTGTTGATTGAAAGTAATTTCTAAAGATTATCTATGTATTCTGATTTTATTGTATACGTCAATCTTTCTGTAGATATTATATGCCATATTAACAAAAATAAAAATAAAAAAAGAGCCTTTCGGCTCAATTTTTGTGTTGTACCAATGGTAGGATTCGAATGAGATTACTTGATTTTTATATTTGTTGTAATACTAGGTAATTTTTACTAGTATTAAAGAATGATTTAACTATTTTAAGTCATCTATTTTAGTCAGAAGTTATCAACTTTTACCACTTCTACGTCACCATAGCGTCACAGACTTTGTTCCGCTGGTGATACAAGGATGAGTGATTTATAGTTGACAAATAACCTATAAGATAGTAGGGTGAATGGTTAATTAAAAATATGATTTTTACATTAATCATTAGCATCCTTTTTATTATATATATTTCTCATGTAATAAACTCGATAAACAAAACAACAACATTAAAAAAAAATGATCGTCAATTTGGAGGCCATCAGTTTTTTGATACGAAAAAAATAGTAAATTTTAATGAATCTGAAAATAATAATAAATCGACGCTCATAACCTATATTGACGATTACGGATACAGGCGTTTTAATGACAGCAATAAACTAGTTAGTCACTGGGTTGTAGAAAAATATGTTAGACGTCAAAAACTATTACCAGGACAAGTAGTCCATCATATTGATGGAAATAAATTAAACAACAAACCCAGCAATTTACAAGTTTTTAATAGTCAATTAGATCACGACAGACATCACCAAAATCAATATAAATATAATGGAACATGGCACTCAGAAGTACCAGAATATAGTAATTATTAGAAAATAAACAATTTTTATGTTAACGAAAAACGAGCCATATCGCTCGTTTTTTTAAAATATTATATTTTAATTATTACTTCGGCAATCTTCCACCGCTAGCTAAACACTCATCAATAGAATTAAACGGTTCAAAATTTTTTGTCCTAGTATAATAAGTGGTCCCCTTCTCATGACAAATATCATTTGTGCTTTTTTTAACCTGCGGAGTAAGCCCATCTTCTAGATTAGGCGAGGCCAAATTAATAGTTTGTTCTTGCCTAGTATCAACAACATTACTAGCAGGCACCGGCACAACAGTTCCCTCGCTTTTTAAATCGCTAGCAGCCTGAACAGTGTCCCCGTTACAGGCATTAACATTCCACAACCCCAGGCCTTGTGCTCTCGCGTTATTTTCAGCCGCCTTAAAATCTGTTTGATAAATATACGGATTACTCTGATAAGTATACTCATGCGCGTAGCCCTCAGCAATCATTAATTTATTAAATGAAGTCCCATCTTCTAAAATAACATACCGGAGCAAACGATTATATTTATCTCTTTCACCTTGGGTGCTATCAGCTTCTAGCCCAACTTGCTTGCCGGATAATAATTCCTTCGCCTTATTACTTGCCTCTAGACCAAAACATTGAACCACCTTCCTCGGGTCAACCGTTTCTGGAGTATCGATGCCAATTAATCTGATAGTCTCAGATTGACCGTCCAAATTAACTTTAATAGTGTCACCGTCTACAACTTGAGTTACAGGATATAGTTTTAGCTTGATATTAGATTCGGCTTCTTGGTTATCTTGTTTTACTACTGGTTCAGCAAAAATCCCAATTAGAATAAGTAAAACAATAGCTGAAATTCCAAATATTTTAAGAATAAATTTCCTAGTTAAAATTTTGCTCTTAAATATCTTTTGAAAAATACTAGGTTTAATGACGCCTAGAATTAATGAAAATATGTCTATTATAAATAAAAATCCGAATAAATCTGCCATAACTTCAATATTACTTAATTTTATTTTATTTTTATCTTGTCTTTATAATCCCATGAAGTCAGTAAAAAGTCAAAAATAAAAACACCAAATTTGGTGTTTTATTTTGCTCGGGGTCGTAGACGAAGTTCGAACTAGTGTGGCTAAGATTAGGTGAAAATTAGATGCTTAATCCTTCGAATAAATAATAGCGCCTGGTCATTATTAGAAAAGGCTAATAAATATGGGGTTAATTTAAATAATGATTAATTGGGCCCTTACTTAACAATTCCTTTTTAATTTTAAAAGCATCTCCATGCCTTATCATCCCTAGATAAGAATTAAGAGAATCTTCTTTATAACCATTCTCTTTTAATTTTCTAAACATTCGCTTTTTAGTTGCTCGGCGCAAGACTTTATAATCAGGAAAATTAACCCAACCCAAAAAATCGACCCCGGAAGACATTGTCTTAATAAATATTTTATTGGGGTGTATTTCTAGGCTTAGACTGGACCAAAGGAATTTTTTAATTCTAAACACTTGATTTTCAAGCCAGGCCTTGTCGTCCGATAATATTACAAAATCGTCAGCATAGCGTATATAAAATTTTGCCTTAATTTTATGTTTTATAAATCTATCAAACTCATTAAGATAAATATTAGCAAAAAGTTGAGAAGTTAGGTTGCCAAGCGGCAGCCCCTTGCCTGTCTCAACCTGAAAACTATTAATTACTTTATTTAGTAGCCAAATAATACTTTTATCAGAAATATATTCTTTAAGAATGTTTATTAATATTTCATGATCGATTTGTTTTAAACTTATAGTATCATTTTCTGGAATAGAGTCTTGTTTGGCGACTAAAGTAAATTTAACTAAATCAGGATCAGATAATTCAGTTTTATATTCTATTCCAGCAAATTCACTTTCTGCCTGTGGTTTTCTGTAATCACGTAAAGCATTACCCCCTATCGCAGCTCCGATTGTTTTTGCTATTTCTGTAAATTTTCCGTCGTGCTCAATTATTTTACGCTTCTTTTTTTTAATATATCCATCATGCAAAGAAACTAATCCAGGACTTGATGTGTCACCAGGTTCTCCATTAAGTATTTTCTTATCTACTTCAATTATACTAATAAGTTCTTTATTTTCTTCTCCAAGCAAAATTGAAATTGAATTTGCTTTACCCTCAAAAATTCTAACATTATTTTGAATATAATCTTGATTAAAAACACGTATTTTTTTGGGAAAGTTTTCTTGCTGTTTATATTTTATATTTTGATCATCTTCAATTTCATATTCTAAATCTTTTATTGAGGTTCCTTCAATTGCATCAAATAGACGTGAGAACGTAGTTTTTCCGCTACCATTCCATCCATATATAATATTAAATTTATTAAAATTTGAGACTGCAGAGTCCCAGGAAAAATCTGAAAAAACAAGACCTAAATTTTTAATTCTATTAATTTTAGTAATCATACTTTCGTATTATTTTTTTACTATTTTATATTCTTTTTGTAAAAACATTAAATCTTTTTCTAGTTTATTAAGAGATTCAATATGTTTATAAATATATTCTGGAGTTTGTTTAATCATAATCAAAACAGTTTCAATTGTTCAAAAATAATCATTTGAATAAATATGAAATTTAACA
>JBBQHF010000004.1:0-76605 GCA_038323715.1 Patescibacteria group bacterium | reverse complement strand
CTTCAGGCTTTCGCCCATTGAGGAAGATTCTTGACTGCAGCCTCCCGTAGGAGTCTGGGCAGTGTCTCAGTCCCAGTGAGTGGGGTCATGCTCTCGCACCCCATACCCGTCGTAGCCTTGGTGAGCTATTACCTCACCAACAAGCTGATAGGCCATAGGCTTCTCCTTAAGCGCCGGAGCTTTAATTAAAAGACTTGTGTCTTCTAATACCATCGAGTATTATCCTCGCTTTCGCAAGGTTATGCTCGTCTTAAGGGTAAATTGCCAATGTGTTACTCTCCCGTTTGCCATGCCTGTATTGCTACAGACATTCGACTTGCATGCCTTAGACACGCCGCCAGCGTTCATCCTGAGCCAGGATCAAACTCTCTAAAATTTGATTGCTCAATTTGAAGGTTCTTAACCTTCTATATAAGATTCCGTTTTAAAAACGGACAAAAATATTTGTTATCCGAATCGATGCCAATTAGCATCAAAATTAACCATCACCATGATTGTTTTTAACTATTGATTTTTTAAGGTCCGATAATAGACAGAAAAAAACAGAGATAATAAATTATCTTGCTTTTTATTTTACTATTCTATTTTATTTTAATAACCCCATTTTATACTAATAAAAAATGTCTGTCAAGAGGTGTACTTAAGCCCTTATTTTATTTGACTTTTGGCTATTTTTAAGATATAAAGATAAATATAATAAATAGTAATATATAACATGCGTATTAAATTTCATCGTGTTGAAAAAAAACCAGAGCCCACCTTTAGGTCTAATAATCAAATTAAAGTGCCAGAGGTATTCTTAATTGATGAAACTGATGAAGCTATCGGTATTATTACTATTGAAGAAGCTTTAGAAAGAGCTCAAGATGCGGATTTAGACTTGGTTGAAGTTAACCCTAAGGCAAATCCTCCAGTTGTTAAGATTGTTAATCTTAATAAACTTAAATATGAGAGAGAAAAAATGGCTCATAAGCAGAAGATGCAACAGAAAAAAGTTGAAACTAAAAATATCAGATTATCTTTTCGTATTAGTGAGCATGATTTAGGAATGCGTCTTTCTCAAGCGGAAAAATTTTTAGCTAAAGAAAATAAAATAAAAGTAGAACTCTTTCTTAAAGGTAGAGAGCGTCAGTACCCAAGAAAAGCGGCGGAAATCGTTAATGGTTTTTTAGCTAAATTACAAGCCAACCCCGAATTAAAAGTGGAGTCGGAACAGCCCTTGACAAATCAAGGGGGAAGATTTACTATTATATTGATAAATAAAAAGTAAAAATCCTAAATTCAGGTAATTGCCTGTTTTTTTAATCTGGAATATATGCCAAAAATAAAGACCCATAAAGCAACTGTTAAGCGTTTTAAAAAAACTGCTACTAAAAAGTTAATTCAGAGAAAGGCTGGGCAAGATCATTTTAATGCTCGTGAATCAGGTAATACTACAAGATCTAAGAGACTTGATATATCTACTCACAAGACTTTAACTAAGACAATTCACGCCTTAACTCCTTATAATTAAACCTAATTTCTATTTGCCAATATGCCTAGAGTAAAACGCGGTACAAACCATGTAAAAAAAAGACGAAAACTATTGAAGGCCGTTAAAGGTTATAAATGGGGTCGTAAGAATTTGATAAAATTAGCGAGAACTGCCAGAACTAAGGCCGGTGCTCATGCTTTTGTTGATCGTCGCAAGAAGAAAAGAACTATGCGTGCTTTGTGGCAGATTAAGATCAGTGCTTTTGTGAAAGAGCAAGGGCTTTCATATTCTCGTTTTATCCATGCTTTAAAGGTTAACAATATAACGGTTGACCGAAAGATTTTAGCTGATTTGGCTGTTAACAATAAAGAAACTTTGCTCGCTATTGTAAATAAAGTAAAACAATAAATATGGTTTTTTGGCTTAAAATTGCTCAAGTTTCAGTAGCTATTATACTTATGGTGGCTATTTTGATGCAAAACCGCGGCGCTGGTGTCGGCGGAATTTTGGGCGGAAGTGGTGGTGTTTATTTAACCAAAAGGGGCTTAGAGAAAAAGCTACATATTTTTACTATAATTATAGCCGTTATTTTCATTCTTATTTCTTTGGCTACTTTTTGGATAAAAGCTTAAAGCAATTGTGTCTTCATTAAAACATAAAATTTCATTATTTACTGAAAGGGCGGAACAGGTTCTGTCTTATTTTGGTGTTAAAAAAACAAAAAATCGTATTAGCCAATTAGATATTGATAAAAAGTTGGTTTATTCACTTTCTCCACGTAAAATGCCGAGTGGCAGTCAATTTAGACACCTGAGTAGATTCTTAAATCCAAAAGAAAATCTAATAATTAAAATTTGTAGTTTGCTCATTTTAATTAATATCATTTATTTGGGGGTAGTGTTTGTGAAAAAACATTTACAATATACGCCGGCGCCGGGAGGTGTTTATACCGAGGCGATGGTTGGATATCCTAAATCTATTAATCCGCTCTATGCTTCTAGCAGGGACGTTGATAATGACTTAAGTCGTCTGATATATTCTAGTTTATTTAAATATGATACGGAGGGTAACATTATTCCTGATTTAGCAGTTGATTATATTATTTCTGAGGATAAGAAAGAATATCTAGTTACTATTAAAGAAAATGTTAAATGGCACACCGGAGAAGCATTGACGACTGATGATATTATTTTTACCCTTAATACGATTAAGGATGAAAATTATAGATCATCTTTGAGAGCTGAACTAGCCAATGTTAATGCCGAAAAAATAGATGATAAAACGATTAAGTTTATTTTATCTGAGCCGTATGCGCCATTTTTAGAAATGCTGACTTTTAGTATAATGCCTAAAAGTATTTGGGAAAATATTGGTCCTGGCGCCGCTGCGTTGACAGATTTAAATTTAAAACCGATTGGTTCAGGGCCTTATAAATTTAAATCGCTCGTGAAAAGCAAAAGCGGAGACTTAAGAGAATATCATTTAGAGGTTAATGATGATTATTACGGGAATAAGCCGTATATTAAAAATATTAATTTTAAATTTTTTGTTGATTACGTAGGGGCAATAAAAAGTTTCAATGATAATCAAGTCGACGGTTTAAGCTATTTGCCATTTGATGAGAGAAGTGAATTATTAGTGAAAGATTCAGCTAATATATTTGATCTTGTTAGACCTCAAATAATTGGTATATTTTTTAATAAGAGTAAGAATAAAGCTTTAGAGGATAAAAATTCTCGGATTGCTTTAGCTAAGGCAATTGATAAAGAGGGCTTAATAAATAATATTTTTTCTGGAGTTTATCAATCAGCCGATAGCCCAATTTTAAAAACAAGTTTTGCATATGGTGGCGCAATCGCTCAATATAACTATTCTGTTAGTGAAGCGCAAGAATTAATAAAAGATAAAACATTTAAACTAGCGTTAACAGTAATTGATTTAAATGATAACGTTCAGGTGGCCGAAAAAATTAAATCAGATTGGAGTGCCATCGGAGTGGAGGTTGAATTAAAAGTTATTTCTCTTGAGCAGGCTGCCGGTGTCATTAAAAGTCGTGATTTTGAAGCTATCTTGTACGGAGAATCTGTTGGCGGCGATCCCGATGTTTTCGCTTTTTGGCATTCCACTCAAACTGGGGCTAAAGGTTTAAATATTTCTGGGTATATAAATGATGAGGCTGATAAAATTTTAACAGAAGCGAGAACTAGTGCGTCAGAAACGGAAAGAATAGAAAAATATGGTAGACTACAGGAATTAATTACCGCTGAAATACCGGCAATCTTCTTATATTCTCCTACTTATACTTACGTACAAAGCAAAAAGATTAAAGGTTTTAGTGGCCAAGTGGCCATTGAGCCAGCCGATCGCTTCAGCTACGTATCTAATTGGTATATAAAAACACATAAAAAACTAACTTGGTAAGAAACAGGTTAGATATAACTCATAAAATTTAATTACTATCCTGCTTTTAATGCGGGTAGACTAAAAACATGTTTGTAAAAAATCAGAATGTTCCGGCGGCTACGCCACGGAAAAATTTTTCTAATAGTGCGTCGCCACAAGGGACGGCTAATAGAACAGTAAAGACGCGACCATCTTTAAATAACTCAAGGTCAACGGCAAGCGGTGCGCGAACTATAAATAATAGTTCAAGACCAATGGTTAGTAATAATAACCCCGGAATTAATATGGGGGCTAATCGTCCTAGTTTTAATTCTAGCTTTAAATCGTCTGTTGGCGGTTCAAGTTTAAAGATTTGTCCACTTGGAGGACAGGAAGAAGTTGGTCGTAACTGTACGGTGTTTGAATATGATGATGATATCATTATTTTGGATATGGGATTACAGTTCGCCGATGAGGATATGCCGGGGATAGATTATATTATCCCTAATGTTGCCTCTTTGCGTGGAAAAGAAAAAAATATTCGGGGTGTTATTTTTAGTCACGGCCACCTTGACCATATAGGCGCTGCCCCTATCTTATTAGAACAACTTGGTAATCCGCCAATTATTGGTAGAAAATTGACCCTGGCTATGATTAAACATCGTCAGGAGGACTACAAGAAGGGGACCACTAAAAACTTAAAGACAATTACGATTGACTCAGTCAGCCAGAAAATAAATCTAGGAAAATTTCAGATTAGTTTTTTTCAAGTTGAACATTCTATTATTGATGCTATTGGTGTTATTATCACTACGCCACACGGTACCGTTATTCATCCTGGCGACTGGATGATTGAAAGTGATCCTTTAGAAGGCGGCGTCGTTGGCTATGAGCATTTATCACAACTACCCTCTCCTCGTATCTTAATGTTAGAAAGTTTAGGTGTCGCCTATTCTAAAGAGAGAGTTCCAGTTAAAACTACCCAATCTAATCTTGAAAAATTAATCAGTGAGGCTAAGGGCAGGGTTATTATTGGAACCTTTGCTTCTCAATTAGAGAGAATAACTAGTTTATTGGCTTATGCCGAGCAAATTGGCAAGAAAGTTGCGCTTGATGGTTATGGCATGAAGATGAATGTTAAAATTGCTCAAGAATTAGGCTATATTCCTGCTCATAAAAATACTTTAATCCCCGTAGAAAGCATTAGCCAATATCCTGAAGATAGAATTTTAGTTATATGTACTGGGGCTCAAGGTGAGTCTAACGCTGTTTTTTCTCGGATTGTTAATGGTAATCATCGTTTTATCACTATTAAAAAATCTGATATCGTTATTTTTTCTTCATCAGTTATTCCTGGCAACGAAAGATCAGTTCAAAAAGTTAAAGATCAAATATATCGTTTGAGTGATAACGTAATTCATAGCAGTATTATGGATGTTCACTCCGGTGGACATGCTAATATTGATGATATTAAAAAAATACTTAAACAAATTAAACCGGACCACTTTTTACCAGTTTATGCTAATCACTATATGCTGGTAGAAGCCAAAAAGCTGGCACTACGCGAAGGTTTTCGTGAAGATCAAATTAGCGTTTTGGATAATGGTCAAATTATTAAATTTCAAAAAGATAAAAAGCCCTTGATTCTAAAAGAAAAGGCTAATACTGATTATGTTATGGTTGACGGCTTGGGTGTTGGTGATGTTTCCGAAATCGTTTTACGTGATCGTCGTATGATGGCTGATGATGGGATGATTGTGGTTATTGCTACGATTGATGCCAAGACTGGGGCTATTATTGGAAATCCAGATTTAATCTCTCGCGGCTTTGTGCATATGAAAGAAAACAGAGATTTGATTGAAAAAACTAGAATGAAAGTGAAACAAATAGTTAAAGATAAAAACCCCATGACTTTAGCTGATGATGATTATATAAAGAATAAAATTAGAAATGAAATTGGCCAATTCTTGTTTAATGCGACTAAAAGGCGCCCGATGGTGTTGCCGGTCGTTATTAAAGTATAAGTTTTGTTCTGTAAAAAACACAATATTTGAAGCATAAATAAAAATCCCGTGTTAGCGGGATTTTTTGTTGTTTATAAGATGTGTATAAACCTATTGACAAAGATATTGTGGTGTGATATATTAATAAGTCGTCATTTGATGGCAGTGTTAACAAAAGGCCGTTTTGAACGGGATAGGCACGACAAGCATGGGGATTTTCTTCCTAGGATTTTCTGGCTTTATAGCTCGAAAGTCCCTAGAAGAAGTTTTCTTGCCTCCCCGTTTAAGCCGGTCTTTTTTATTGGAAAGACCTTTCTTTCCCTACAATCACGCTCACCCTATCTCTAACGACCCCAACCTCTACCGGCGTCTTAACTTCCACTACCCCGTCTACTAGGAGACTGGACCGGTCATTAGTTATTTGGAATTTATTTAGTTTTAAAATTGTTTGATCTTTTTTGCGAACACCAATTAAGACATCTAATAGTCCGTCGTGAGGATTAGAATTAATATTATTTTCTTTATCGCTTAACAAATTAATAATTCTAATCTGCCCCTTGCTATCAGACTCCAAAGAATAATCACCCAAATCAATCGTCGTATTTAGACTTTCTATCGAGGCTTCATTTAAAAAATAATAATCTCCCGCTAAACCTAAATCTATTTTTTCTATTCTTCGGGCGAGGAGAATGTTACAAGCATCTTCTTCATTTTTAATTCCAAAAGAGGCGGCGATGGAATTATCGTCACCGATAGGAATAATACCGAGCAAGGTTTTCTTTTGAAAATCACCATATACATCAGTATCAATAATCGCGCCAATAATTTTATTGACAGTTTGATTATTACCAACAGCGACAATGGTTTTCGCGCCTAATTTGATTTCGTTTTGGATAGTTCCCTTAATGTTTTTTATGCCCCCGAGTCTAATAATTTTTCCATTTAAACCAAGGTCAGTTAACCTTATTTCCATGCGGTTTACAGCCTTGTTATATTTACTTTTATTTAAATAGTCGTCGTATATATAGACGTGCATAGAAATTTTTTTGAAGTAGCTATTATTCTTCTGTCTCCGTAATTTCAGCTTCCACTCTTTCGCCTTTTTTATTTGTTTCAACTATTGATAGAAGTTGCCCGTTTACGATTGCCCCTTTTTCAATTGATAATTCAGCATATTGTATATCGCCATTAACTTGAGCGGTTCCACCAAGTGAAAGATAATTTTTTACTTTTATATTCCCTTTAATGTTTCCGTTGATAATCAAATCGCGCGCTTCAATGCTAGCAATTACTTTTGCTTTTTCGCCAATAAAAATGTTAGCATCAGTTTTTAAAGAACCTTCTAAAGTTCCCTCAATAATAATGTTTCCCTGACCATGAAAATTACCCTTCACTTTAATAGAGGGCCCAATGATAGTTTCCGCGTCTTTGAATTTTTCCAACTTGTTTTCTCTGTTGAACATATATTTAAAAGGTGAATAAAATAGCCTAACTGCTTTCATTTTAAGTTAATATGACAAGCTTGTCAAAGGAAAAAGTTGAAAAACAAAATAAATTAGTATAAGATTAAGGCAGCCTTAAAATTACAACAGCATAATGGTGTTGTCAGGAGTAAATATAGTCCTCATGGTTCAATGGATAGAACAAGAGCCTCCTAAGTTCTAGATCCAGGTTCGACTCCTGGTGAGGACACCAGTATTTATTAGTAATTCTGTCAATATATTGACAAGAACGTAATAAAGTTGTATTGCTTGGTATTGACAACTATTTCAGGTTAGGTATAATTTTATGGTAGTTTGAGGTATTTACTGATTGTTCTTCAAGGAACAATGACCGCTGCAGTCACAGCGCAGGATTGTTCCCCTTAAAAATTATAAAACGGGCGTAAGAATGTTCTTCAAAGAACATCAGTGATTTAGATATTGTAAATCAAGCACGCGTCAGTAATTATAAACAGTTAGGGAGAATGTTCTGCAAGGAACAATTAAGATAGTATGGGTCATTAGCTAACTCGCAACTAACGGAGCTTAGAAAGTATCCGGATCAAGTAAGCGATTGACTTAAGCATTAAAGGGCCATTAGCTCAGTTGGCTAGAGCGCTTCCATGGCATGGAAGAGGTCAAGGGTTCAAGTCCCTTATGGTCCACAAAAAAACTAGCTTATGCTAGTTTTTTTAGAAGCTTTAATCATTAGAAGTTTTAATTAATTGAATTAATTATTAAAATTTATGAAAGTTATTTTAGTAGACGCTGTATTTTGTTTTATAATAAAAAAAGACGATGGAAAGTTTGGTATTTTTAAAGACATGTATGAATTACTTGAGAAGTATGAAAATAAAAAAATTATTCTGACTGGAGCAAATAATGAAAAATTCGAGGAATATGAGTTAAACAAAATGCCATATGAAGTATTTACGTTACAACATAACCCAGAAAAATCTAATCCAGAATATTTTGATATATTTCTGCATAAAAATAATCTAACAGCAAAGGATGTTATATATTTTGAACATGATTTAGCGGCAATAAACAGTGCAAATTCTGTAGGTATAAATACCCATCATTATGATGAAAGCAAACAAGATTTACATGCTTTAAAAAATTTTTTAGATCAAGCATCTTTAGACGATTAGTAATTATAAAATAGTAAAAAATATTTTTATCTGTGATATTTAAAAAAAGAGGAAAAGTCTACAAAAATGTGGACTTTTCTTTTTTATTTGGCTAATATTAAACAAAATAATTTAGAGTAAAAACTGTGGAAAAGCTGTTACTATCAGGTCATATTTAGCTAGAATTAAGTATTTTTTATTTTTCAAAAAATGGGCCATATCATAGTTTTTTTGTTTGCTTTTAATGTCTAAAAACCTTATAATATAATTATAATTTATTTATTTTAGCTGCTTATTGGTGGCATTTACTTTTTATGTATGACGTTATAATTATTGGCTCTGGTCCAGCAGGGATGACTGCTGGCATATATGCAGTGAGAAGAGAGATGAAAACGCTTATAATCGGCAAAGAGGTTGGCGGACAGCTTGTGTGGGCTAATGAGATAGAAAATTATCCTGGATTTGAGTTAATTAAGAGTTTTGAGTTAATTCAAAGAATTAGACAGCAGGCTGGTAATTTTGGCGTTGAGTTTGCAGATGATGAGGTCCAAAAAATAGAAAAGGCCGAAGATGGCCATTTTACCTTGTATACTAATCGTGCTTCTTTTGAGGCTAAAACGGTTATAATTGCCATGGGCCTATCTCCGAGACGTTTAGCTGTGTCCGGTGAAGTAGAATTTAATGGCAAGGGTGTTTCGTATTGTGCCAATTGTGATGGACCATTTTATAGAAATAAGAAGGTGGCTATTATTGGGGGCGGTAATTCTGCTTTAGATGCGGCCGAACTAATGTCCAAAATTGCGTCTCAGGTGTATCTAATCCATAGAAATGATACTTTTAAGGCCTTTGATACTCTTATAGATGAAGTGAAGGGGCGTGATAATCTGGAAATCATCATGAATTCTGAAATTAAAAATATTACCGGAAACAATAAAGTCGAAAAAATCATAATAAAAGATAGAAATACTTTAGCTGAAAGAGAAATTGAGCTAGATGGTGTTTTTGTTGAGGTGGGAAGAATTGCTAGTACCGACTTAGTAGCTGATTTTGTAGAGCGCAATGAAAAAAATCAAATTATTGTAAAAAAGAATATGGAAACAAAGACTCCTGGTCTTTTTGCGGCTGGCGACGTTACCGATTGTGAATTTAAACAGATAACAATCGCTATGGGGCAAGCAACAATCGCCGCTCTACACGCTTATCAATATATTCAAATGAAGTCCTAATTGCTATAATATTAACAGTTATTAAGAAAATAGTTTTTAGTTTTTTTTATGAAGAATAAAAAAATAAATTTAGTAGCGGCTGATATGGGGTATGGACATCAACGTGCCGCCTATCCATTATTAGATCTTGGTGGTGGAGAAATTATTACCGTTAATGATTATGAGGGAATCCCAGATTGGGAAAAAAATTATTGGATAAAAAATTTAAGCTCTTACGAAAAGATATCTAGATTTAAAAAGATTCCTATTTTAGGACAAGCAGTTTTTAAAATAATGGATGCTTTTCAGAAAATTCAACCCCTATATCCTTTTAGAAATTTATCAGAACCAACAATACAACAAAGATATTTTTTTAAGCTTGTCAAAAAAGGCTTAGGCAAAGACTTGATGGATAAATTAAGTGTTAGCCAGTTGCCGCTAGTGACAACATTTTTTGTGGTTGCTTATATGGCGGAATATCATAATTATCAAGGTGATATTTATTGTGTGGTATGTGACGCTGATATTTCGCGTGCTTGGGCTCCTATAAAACCTCAAGATAGTCGCACTAAGTTTTTTGTTCCTAGCGAAAAAGTTAAAAAGAGACTAATGATGTATGGGGTTAGTGCTAAAAATATTATAATTTCTGGCTTTCCGCTACCAAAGGAAAATGTTGGAGAAAAACAATTTATATTAAAAGAAGATTTAGCAAAAAGATTATCAACCCTTGATTCCAAGGGTAGTTATCGCAGTAAAGAAAAAGCGCTGTTAGAAAAAATAGTGCCTGAATGTTTAACCAAAACAGGTTCAAAAAAAATTGCGATTACTTTCGCTGTCGGTGGTGCTGGTGCTCAAAAAGAAATTGGAATTTTAGTTATGAAAAGACTGGCAAATAAGATAAGAGATAAAAAAATTAGTTTAAATTTGGTCGCTGGCAATAGGCCAGAGGTTGTAGAATATTTTAAAGAAGAGATTAGCAAGTGTGGATTGGTTGAGGGGGGCGATGTTAAAATAATATTTCATGAAGATAAGCTAAAATATTTTAAGCTTTTTAATAATTGTTTACATAATACTGATATTCTTTGGACAAAGCCATCTGAACTCTCGTTTTATAGTGGATTAGGTTTGCCAATTATTATGTCCGCCCCTGTTGGTAGTCAGGAGGATTTTAATCGCGAATGGTTAATTTCTATTGGAGCGGGTATAGATAGCATGGATGTTAAATATGTTGATGAATGGCTATTTGATATGCTGGACTCCGGGCGTTTAGCGCGCGCGGCGATGGATGGATTTTTAAATGGTAACAGCCTTGGCGCTTACGAAATAGAAAATATATTTTTAAAAAAATAATTTATGACCTGGTTATTTGTTGCTCTGACTGCTTATCTTTTTTTAGCAATTGCGAATCTCTTAGATAAGTTCGTAGTTGATAATGTTTTAAAGAGTTCATTAGCTTATACTTTTGCTGCTTGTATTTTGGGTTTACTGGTTTTAGGATTAGCCCCTTGGTTTATGAAATGGCCCGGAGGGTTTTTATTTTTGCTTGATATCTTTGCGGGTATTATTTTTGCTTTGGCGCTTTGGTCTTTGTATGAATCTTTGAAAAGAGGCGAAGCGGCTAAAATCCTTGTTTTTATTGGAGGGCTAACACCTATTTTTTCAATTATATTTTCCATTTTATTTTTTAAAGAAATATTTACCATCAATCAATGGGGAGGAATGGCTGCTTTACTGGCCGGAGCTCTAACGATTGCCTTTTTGCCGCAGTCACGCAGCTTTTTAACTAGAGTGATGAAGAAGATGCGTTTGGGACAAAATTATGGAAAAGGAGGATTATGGCTAGCCTTGCTGTCGGCCTTTTTATATTCTTTGTATTTTATAATAACTAAATATTCTTATACTGACCAAACTTTTTTGAGCGCTTTTCTTTGGACTCGTTTAGGCGCGGGATTATTTGTGCTCTTATTTTTAATTAGAAAAAAGGATAGACAGCAAATATTTTTATTATTTCAGAATAATCAACCAGGCGCTAATAAAAGTTTAGTGGTTATAAATCAGATGTTAGGTGCTTCTGGTTTCATGCTACAAAATTATGCGATTTTTTTAGGATCAGTGGCTATTGTAAATGCGCTACAAGGATTCCAATATGCTTTTCTATTAATCATTAGCGCGGTTTTAGCTTCCTTGGCTCCCAAGTTATTAAAAGATGTTTTTTCCTGGCGCATTGTTCTGCAAAAAACATTCGCCGTTATTTTAATTGCGATTGGCCTTTATTTTATTGCTTTATAAGATATATTAATAGATGGTTTAATTTTATGTTTAAAGGAAAAATAAAAAATTTTGGTATCCAAAATAATTTTGCGTGTAATTATCGTCGTTGTTTTGTAATTGGAATTTTTTTAGTTTTAATTGCGGCTGGTATTTATTTTACAAAAATTGCAAATAATTACCCACTTGATATCAATTTAAAACATGAACCAGATTTTTTCGGGGTAACTTTTTCTACTAAATTTTGTCGGGAGATGGGCCTTGATTGGAAAGAAGTTTATCTCGCGATGCTTGATGATTTGAAAGTCAAAGAAGTTAGGTTGCCAATTTATTGGGATGATATTGAGGCGGTTAATGGTGTTTTTGATTTTTCCGATTATGATTATATGATTGCGGAGGGGAAAAAGAGAGATGTTAGGTTCATTGCTAATATTGGCTGGCGTTTACCAAGATGGCCAGAATGTCACGCGCCAGAATGGACCAACCAAGAAAGTTTATCCATGACTCAAGCTAGAGCTATTAGAATGCTTTCTACGACGGTAGAACACTATAAGGGGGAAAGCTCAATTATCGCCTGGCAATTAGAAAATGAGCCATTTTTTGATGAATTTGGCATTTGTCCTCCGAGTGATGAATGGTTCTTTAGTAAAGAGCTAGAAGCCGTTAAGAAAATAGACGATAGGCCGATAATGATTTCGGCAACAGGTGAATTAAGCTGGTGGCACAAAGAAGCTAAATTAGCCGATATCTTTGGCAGTACTGTCTATCGTGTTGTCTGGGGCAAATGGAGCGGTTATGTTAGATATCCTATTCCCGCCTGGTTTTATGGCCTAAAAGCCTATTTAGCTGGTGTTCCAAAAGATAAACGAGTGATCGTTGAATTACAGGCAGAGCCCTGGGTGCCTCAGGGCAACATAATTTATTTACAAGAGAGCGAAGCTGATAAATCTTTTAATTTAGAACAGTTTAAGGCTAATTTACAGTACGCGATTAATATTAATTTTAATAAAACTTATCTTTGGGGAGTTGAATGGTGGTATTATCAATATCAAAATGGCAATAAAGACTATTGGGAATTTGCTAAAACTATTTTTTAATTTTTATGTTGTCTATTATCATTCCCACTTTAAATGAAGAGAAATATTTACCTCGTCTTTTGCAATCAATTAAAAGGCAGAATTTTTTTGATTACGAAATCATTGTGTCTGATGGCGGGTCCACCGATAAAACAGTTGAAATTGCTAAAACATTTCAGACTAAGTTAATTGTTGATGGTAGTGTTAAGCATCCGTCATTCCAACGTAACAGCGGGGCTAAACTGGCGCAGGGAGACACGCTTTTATTCTTAGATGCGGACTCAGTTTTGCCTGACAATTTTTTATCAATCATTTATCAACAATTTAAAGATAGAAATTTGTATATCGCTGGATTTTTTATTAAGTTCAATCCTAATCGCTGGTGTTATAATATATATTCTCTTACTTCAAATGTAATTTGTTATTTAAAACAAAATTCCAAACATCCAGCGGCGATTGGCGCTGGTCTAATCGCTGATCATAAAGCGCATAATAGTATAAATGGCTTTGATTTGACCGTTGTTTTAGCAGAGGATTATGATTATTGTGAAAGGATGGCAAAATTGGGAAGATTTAGAATGATCAAAAAAGTTAAATTATTATATTCTTCAAGACGGATAGAGAAAGAGGGATTTTTTCAATCAGGCTGGAAATGGTTAAAGATGGGGCTGTTTACAATTACCAACAGAAAAATAAGAAAACAAATTGTTAAATATGATTTTGGAAAATTTTAAAAAAATATTTTTTAAACCAGCAGAGCTGTTACGTATTTTAATGGCCCTCATTTTTTTAGCGGCTGGCTTCTTTCGTATTTTTAATCCAGGCGTAGCGGAGTTAGAACTGGTTTATTTAGATTTACCTATATTTTTTACTTGGTTTATTCTAATTATAGAAATAGGCTTTGGTATTCTTTTATTAATAGGCAGAAAGGTTAAATTAGCCGCCACCGTTTTAATTTTATTCTTAGTTTTTGCGCTGGTTAATGCTTTGAAAATTAACGGAGTTAGAATCATTCACAGTTTAAGTGAGCTATTTGTATTTAATGCTAATCCGACAGATTTTTTTCTACATTTAATATTTTTAATTCTATTGCTCATTGTTTTAATAAATAGAAAAAAATAAGTATTATCTTTATCAAATATTGAAAAACAAAAAGACTCCTTTCGGAGTCTCTTTGTTTTACTGAGCGGGTAAGGGGAATCGAACCCCTATCCTCAGCTTGGAAGGCTGATATAAAAGCCATTATACGATACCCGCGTGTATTTTACTGTCGCTTCCTATATTATAAAATAATTGCCTGAAAGTCAATTGCTATTTGGTATCCTTGATTATGGATATATAATAGAATCCTGGTACTAAAATAATTGCGAAAGCAATAAATAAATAATTTATTGGCATAACCCAGAGCAGGCAAGAAGCTAGAGCGGCTCCTAAAACATAACCCAAGGGGCCAGTCATACGAAATATATTTATATAACCAACTTCTCCGGCATTTACGTTTTTAAAGAAATATGTGTCTCTCATTGATTCTACTAGAGCAGCTCCAATTCTACTTATAAATAAGGCAATCGCCCATACCCAAAGAGTGGGGGTACTTATTAAAAAGAAAAGAATTAATGAAATAAAAATAATAAATAATCCAATAGACATCATTTCTTTTTCGCCAAAGTATTTATCGGCTAAGTATCCTGCCGGAAATTCAAACAGAGAAAAAGGCACAAGCATTAAAGAAAACATCCAGCCCAAATTTTTCCAATCTATCCCCAAGCCTTGGTTTAAATAAATTGGCAAATATAAAACCGCACAACTGTAAAAAAGATTGAGTAAAACAGCTAAAACAAACACGCCTTTTAAGTTTGAATTAGCCCATAATTTTTTAAAACTTTTTAATAAATTTTCTTTTTTATATTTCTTCGCAATTTTTAAATTTTTTTTCTGGATTATCAAAACCAAAAACAGAGGAATAATTAAGGTCGCAGAAATTAAAAAAGGCAAAGAGTAGCCGCCATCTCGGACTAAGTAAACTGAGATCATTGGTGATAATATCCAGCCGAGGTTATTTAAAGTTAAATAAAGAGTTCTGATTCTCCCTGTTTTTTTATCAGACGAAGCCGACTCTAGCAAAATATCCATGTTTATCCAGAGTAAATTAGAACTGACGATAAACGTTAGAAAGAAAAATATAATTAAATATGGAGAATTAATAGTCGCTAGTCCTAGCAAAGAGATGCCATAAGCGATCACTGTAAATTTAGCTGTTAAATAATTACTAAACTTTCTTATAATATGCGGGAACAAGCTGATAGCCGCGATGGTGATTGTATTAGTAGCTACAAACAATAAACTAATCAATTCTAGGCTAAGGTATTGCCTTAAGAAACTTGATTGAATGTAAGCTGGCAAGGCCGTGGAGACTGATAGAATAAAGCCAATCGAGTACATTAAATAACGGCGAGACTTTATTCCTTTATTTTTTATATTTAGCAAAAACATTAGTTTTTTTAATTAATATTAAAAGTGACAATAAGATTAAAATTAAACTTGCTATTTGCGGTAAGCGCAACCCTAATATAACCGGAGCATAATCTATTCTAATAAATTCTAAAGAGAATCTTAACAATGAATATAATATCATATACATTGCTGTGAACCAAATATAAAATTCTGGTTTTATTATTTTTTGGGTATGATATTTTTTTTGTACTTGATATAAAATAATAAATATTAATAAACATCCTAAACTTTCATATAAAAATGTAGGTTGAAAATATTTAAAGGTTATAAATTCGGCTGGACGATTAATAGCCTCAATTGGTATTCCCCATGGTAGATTTGTCGGCAGACCAAATAATTCTTGGTTGAAATAATTACCGAATCGGCCGATAGCTTGCCCTAGGGCTAACCCGGGCACGAATAAGGCAGTAATTTTAAAAAAGTTAATTTTGTTTTTCCGGCTAAAATAGAATATTACAATTAGTCCGGCTAAGATGGCACCATGAATAGCCAAGCCCCCTTTCCAAATTTGTAAGGTTTGTAGGGGGTGGTTGATATAGTATGGAAGTTGGAGAAAGATATCATAAACCCTAGCTCCGATTACGCCCCAAATAATAAGCCAAAAAGATAAGTCAAATATTTTTTCTGAATCTAAATTATAATATTTTTTACCCAGCCTTTGAGTTATAATGAGTGCCGTGGTAATTGCGATAACAATAAATAGGCCATACCAGTGTAAGCTTATGGGGCCAAGAGTAATTATTATTGATTGAGGCGAGAATGTGTGCAGGAGGTAAAACATACTTAAAGTTTATCAATTTTAAGGTTTGTTAGCAAAGACTATGCATAGAATAAAACAAAAAAACGCCAATAGGCGCTTTTATTTGTGTGCGGACGGAGAGACTCGAACTCTCAAGAGTTGCCCCGCTTGGTCCTAAGCCAAGTGCGTCTACCAGTTTCGCCACGTCCGCATATTTGTATATTAAACAATTATTTTTATAAAGTAAAGATTGTGTTATAATGAGTCTATAATAAATAGATAAATTTTTTTAATTTTGTTTTATGATTAAGAATAAATTCGTTAAATTTTTTGAAACAACCTCCATTAAAGATGTGCCTCAAGTAGGCGGTAAAAACGCTTCTTTGGGGGAAATGTATTGCGCTTTAGCTAAAAAAGGCCTTAGAGTGCCTAATGGTTTTGCAACGACAGCCGACGCTTATCGTTATTTTGTAGATTCGGCTAACCTAAAAGCTCAAATTAAAAAGATTCTAAAAGGTTTGGATACCCACAATGTTACTGATTTAATGAAACGAGGCGAGGAAATTAGAAAATTAATTATCGCTACCCCTTTCCCTAAAGACCTAGCCGACGAAATAGTCTCAGCTTATAAAAAATTATCAGCCGATTATAAATCTAAAGGAACTGACGTAGCTGTTCGCTCCAGTGCAACCGCTGAAGATTTGCCGGATGCCTCTTTTGCCGGACAACAAGAAACCTTTTTAAATGTAACTGGAGAAAAGGATTTATTATTGGCCGTTAAAAAATGCATCGCTTCTCTATTTACCAATCGCGCAATTTCCTATCGGGTTGATAAGAAATTTGATCATTTCTCAATTGCCTTGTCTGTTGGTGTTCAGAAAATGGTTAGATCGGACCTTGGTTCTTCTGGAGTTATGTTCACAATTGATACCGAATCTGGATTCAAAAATGCTATTTTAATTAATTCCATTTTTGGTTTAGGGGAAAATATCGTTCAGGGACATGTTACGCCTGATGAATTTTATATTTTTAAACCGACTAAGGCAATTATTTCTAAAAGTATCGGGCAGAAAGCAAAAAGAATGATTTATGATTTAAAGGGTAAGGTGCCCGTTAAGAATATCCCCGTTTCCGAGGTTGATCAATTAAAACAATCAATTTCCGATAAACAAGTTTTACAATTAGCTAATTGGGGGATGATGATTGAAGAACATTATGGACGACCAATGGACATTGAGTGGGCTTTAGACGGGAGAACCCAAGAATTATTTATTATTCAGGCTCGTCCAGAAACCGTTCAAAGCATGCATAATAAAAATATTATTGAGCGATATAGTTTGCCCAAGAAAGGTAAATTAATTTGTGAGGGCCAGAGTGTTGGTAATAAAATTGGCGCTGGTATTGCTAATCGCATGATGAGCATTAAAGATATTGCCAAATTTAAGCCTGGGCAAGTTTTAGTTACTGATATGACCGATCCGGATTGGGAGCCAATTATGAAGATTGCTTCCGCAATTGTAACCGACAAAGGTGGTCGTACCTGTCATGCAGCGATAGTGTCCAGAGAACTGGGAATTCCTTGTGTTGTTGGAACTAAGTCTTGCTCTACTAAAATAAAAACTGGTAAAAAGATTACGGTTAGTTGTGCTGAGGGAGAAACCGGTTACGTTTATGAAGGAGTTTTACCTATCCAAACTGATACGACTGATATTAAAGATTTGAAAAGGCCAAAAACTAAGATAATGTTAAATATTGGTGAGCCCGATAAAGCTTTTTTAAATTCATTATTACCTAATGATGGCGTCGGCTTAGCTCGTTTGGAGTTCATTATTAACAACTATATTAAAATTCATCCTTTAGCCCTTTTGAATTATAATCGCTTAGCAGATAAAGAGGCTAAGAAAGAAATTGATAAACTTACCTACGGATATAAAGATAAAAAACAATACTTTATTGATCGTTTAGCGCAAGGAATGGGGATGATTGCAGCCGCTTTTTATCCTAAAGATGTTATTTTCCGTCTTAGCGATTTTAAAAGTAATGAATATGCCAATTTAATTGGTGGAAAGGCTTATGAACCAGTTGAGTCTAATCCGATGATTGGTTTTAGAGGAGCGAGTCGTTACTATTCAAAAATATTTTTGCCAGCCTTTAAACTTGAATGTCAGGCCATAAAGATTGTTCGTGAAAATATGAAGTTGAATAATCTAAAAGTAATGGTTCCTTTCTGTCGTACTGTTGAAGAAGGAAGAAAGGTTTTGGAAATTATGGCTGAAAACGGTTTGAAACGTGGACAAAATGGATTAGAGGTTTATATGATGGCCGAAATTCCAGCAAACATTATTTTAGCAGAAAAATTTTGTCATATTTTTGATGGATTTTCTATCGGTTCCAATGATTTGACTCAATTAACGCTTGGTATTGATAGAGACTCTGGAGGAACGTTAGAGGTCGCAGGCAGTTCTGATGAAAGAAATGAGGCGGTAAAGATACTTATTAAAAATTTAATTGTGATTGCTAAGAAAAATAAACGTAAGGTTGGTATCTGTGGTCAGGGGCCAAGTGATTTTCCTGAGTTTGCGGAGTTCTTAGTAGAACAGGGTATTAACAGCTTATCATTAAACCCGGATTCAGTTATCGCTACCACAATTGCTATTTATAAAAAAGAACAACAGATAAGACGTAAAAAAGGTTTTTTAAGTTTATTCTTCTAGAACATAAAAATATACAAAAAAGCACCGCCTAATTAAGTGGTGCTTTTTTGTTTTTATTGATTTGCAAATTATTTATTCTATAATCTGGATTTTAGCAACCTTAACGCCGAATTTCATCGCGTCGCTGTGGTTAACCATCCAAATATCTACTCTGTCGGGGTGTTTCTTATTCATTCTGTCTCTGACTACAAAAACTCTATCGCCAAATAACTCAGGAATCATGACTTTGGTGCCAAACTTTAAAAAGTTAGCCGCAATCGTATCTTCTTCGCCATGTTTACAAACATTGAATCCGTTAGCAGTTATACATGGAGAATCATCTGTTTGCCCTGGCTCTGAATTGTAGGCAGTCATAACATGGGTGCTGGTACTAATAATTTTATATTCCGGTTTTTCTGTATCCGTTATTACCGCAGGAGAAACCGCTTGTTCTGGTGTCGATGACGCAATTTTGTTAACAGCTTGAGGAGCAATCGCTTCCACTTTGTTTAACTCTGCATCCTTGACCATGATTTCGTTGGAAACCATCATATTATCGTCACTTGTTTGCGCTTGAGCGACCTTAATTGAGTCTTCAGCAAGTGCTGGTGCATAGAAAAGAACGAATTGAAAGATACAGGCGACAATAACTAATAAGATTATCCCCTGTTTTCTACTGAGAGGCACTATTTCCTCACGAATTGTTTGGATTTTTGTCATATTATTTAATATTAGCCAAATAAAAAATCCCTAGCATATCATCATAGATAATGATCAAGCTGGGATTTTCTTGACTGAGTAATGTATCACGATAGACAACAAAAGTCAATGGTCGCCTGGGGATTAAACGGGTATAAGTTTTTTTGGCATCTTGACTCTTCTGATGGTTCCCGTATAATTTTTAACAGTTGAAAATCAAAAAAATAAACATAATAATTAAACAATATTAATCTATGGAACACACTTGGCTTTTTTTGCTCATGGGCGGAATCTTTGTGCTTGGTTACGCTCTTATCGCGCTGGAACACAATGTGAAAATTAATAAAAGTGGGACCGCTATTATAATTGGTTCTTTGCTTTGGTTGATTGTTGATTTTTTTGAAGGATTGAAATCAGAGGTAGGAGAAGCATTAATGCACGAGACTCAGGAAATATTTAGTATTGTTATTTTTCTGTTAGCGGCCATGACGATTGTTGAAATTTTAGTTCATTATCGTTTTTTTGATTGGTTGCAAGATAAGATAATGCAGAAAAAAATAAGTGCATCCGGATTATTCTGGCTGTTAGGCGGATTAACTTTTATATTATCTGCCTTTTTGGATAATTTAACGACTACTTTGATAATGATTCAAATAGGCCGTAAAATATACAAAAATCAAGAAAATTTTCTTTTATTTACGGCTAATACTATTGTGGCCGCTAATGCTGGCGGGGCCTTTAGTCCGATTGGCGATGTGACTACTATCATGCTGTGGCTCGCGGGTAAGTTCAATGCTTTACAAATTATTTCTATGGGGATAGTTCCGGCTCTTGTCGCCTGGGTTATTCCGCAGTTCTTAATTGGTAAAAAAATTAAACACCATGAAGAAGCGGAAAAAGCTCATGATGTAAAAGTTGAGGGAGACAAAGAAGAAATTAAACCATACTGGTCAGTTATCGTAATTGGTTTTCTTTCGTTCTTGCTGCCGGTTTGTTTTAACTTAATTGGTCTTCCTCCTTTCTTGGGATTGTTAACCGGTGTTGGCGTGCTTTGGATGTTTATTGATGTGACCGCTAAAAAACAAGATGATCATTATAAAGAAGGGCAAATAGTTAAAATGATTCAGAAGGTTGATATTTCAACTTTAAAATTTTTCATTGGGATATTGTTAGCCGTGGGCGCTTTATCTCATGTCGGATTACTCGCAAAATTAAGTGATTCAATTTTTGGGACAGAATTAAACATGGCGCGTTTAATTGGCGGGAATGTTGTTTTAGGTTTTATGTCTTCCATCCTAGATAACGTGCCCTTAGTGGCAGCCGCCATTAAAATGTTAGCTATTAGCACGCCAACGGTTATTTGGGTATTATTAGCGATTACCGCTGGAACAGGCGGTTCTATATTAGTTATTGGCTCAGCGGCTGGTGTAGCGGCTATGGGGCAAGTTAAAGAACTTACCTTCGGCTATTATCTAAAAAAGATTACTATTCCAGCATTATTGGGTTATTTGGCCGCTATCGCAGTTTGGATTTTGATGTATTTGTTTGTTTTCTAAGTAAAATAAGATTAATATTAGCTAAAAAGAGCTCTTTTAAGCAAAGGGCTCTTTTATATTGCACATTATATTGACAAAATCTTATTTATATGATATAATTACTTACAGTTACAGAGTTATTTTTAGTTCGTTAAAAATTTATACACACATAAAAAACAAAAGAATCATGAAAAAAATGTTAGTATTTGTGGCTTTGATGGCTGTAGTAGCTATTGGCCAATCGGTTATTGCTCAAGACTTAGTTTCCGTAAATAAGGAAATAAAAGTTGCCCAAGCGGAAGTTAAAAAAGCTGAAAAAGATTTTGAGTCTCAGAATGCCAGAAACATTGCAGAAATAAAACGGGATATTCGTATCCAGGAAATTCAGGGTAAGAGGTCTCAGAATGCTGAAGCTAAAGATGCGGCAGCTGCTGAAATCAAGAAACTGAAATTAGAATTAGATTCTGTTTCAAAGTTGGAATCTGGTGACTTCGTGCAAAATGAATTGGCGTATTTAAAATCATGCCAAGACAAAAGAGCAGAGCTTCTAAAAGCTGGCATTCAAATTTCTGGAACGTCAGCACCGGTCGCTTTAAACATTAAGAAGGCTATTACTCCAGTTGATGCTCCAAAAAAAGCAGAAACGCAAAAAGTTGTTAAAGCTGATGATTCTAAAAAATCAGAAGCCAAAGAAGAAATTGTTGAAAAAGAAATTAATCGCACTGTTCCAGTTGAAGTTTCTCGTTATAACAAAAATCGTCGTTCTCGCGCTAATGTGTTGCGAGTTGATGAATTAGTTATCTCAAAGATTGAGCAGAACATCTCATCGGCGATTAGTCCTGGTGGCCAAGAGTCTGGTTACAAAGTAATTTTTGACAATATGTACATGCGTCCCGCAACTTATATTGTAACTAGCGCTGGTATGGCTCGTTTGGCAGTTACTGTTGAGGCTAAAACTCGACGGACAAAATTTTTGATGCCAGGTGTGTACATGGTTGAAACTTACATTAATGGAAAAAAACAGGAACTTGTAAACAAGTTAACCATTGATGGTCAGGTGCATGACTACAAAGGTGAGTCATGTTTCAACTTTGTTTATACGCCAAGAGGCATGTAAGCCAAAGCGTAAAAACGCAAAAATTTTTTAAAAAAACTAAAACAAAACAAACAAAAAAAGGAGTATCAAATCGGTACTCCTTTTAAATTTGTTCAGTTAATTTTTTATCTATCCTCCGGTCGTAGTTTGGGGAGCACCGCCACCAGCAAAAGGTAGGGCATTAAATATAAAGTAGGTAATCGTGTAGGCAGCAAGGACAATTACCAATCCGATAATGGCTGATTTTATAGTAGCAGTTGCCTTTTTAATAGACTCTTCATTCCCCGAGGCAGTCATCCATCTAAAGCCGGCAATAATAATCAAGATTATAAAAATCACGCCGAGGAATCCTAAGGCAATTTGAATAATTTTAGCTACCACCGCACCTAAGCTTACATCACCTAAATTAGCAGCATTTTTTGTTTCTATGGTCATGCTGTCTAAATCGCTGGTATTATTTAAAAGTTGGGCGGAAGCAATTTGTCCAATAAATAATTGACAGAATAGCGCGACGGAAAATATTGTTAAAATAAATTTTTTCATATTTTTTAGCCAATTAATTTTTCAAATATAAAGTTCCAAATTACCCACGCCGATAGGGAAACAATTAATCCAATAATAGCTGCTTTGATAGTGCTAACTGCTTTTTTAGTTTTTTCTTCATTACCGTTTGAGGTCATCCAGCCGTATCCTGCAATAATCATTAAAACGATAAAAATTAAACCCGTAAAATTAATGAAAGCACCAACGACAACTCCGATTATTTTTGGAGTAGAGGCAATATTGGGATCGGTTGTAAATCCAGCTTTAGAGCCAACATTGCTCAATCTATCTTTAATTGAGGAAACACCGGTAGAAGATTCGGTAACAATTGGGTCACCAGTTACCTCATCAATCTGCGCCCCGACGGTAACCGGGATAACTAAAAATACCAGTAGCGCTAATAGAAATGATAATTTAATAATTTTTTTCATATTATTTATAAGTAAAACTTATTGTCGCAGTAAGGCGCTGGCGAGTAGCCCTGAAAATCCAGAACTTAAAGCGTAGGCAATTAATACAATAATTAAGCCAATTACTAATGATTGAATTCTGGCTTTTGATTTTTTTATTTTTTCTTCATTTCCGGCGGCCTGCATCCACATGTTTCCGGCGACAAACATAAAGACAATGAATATTGTTCCAAGTGTTGCGAGCACCATCCTGATGGCGGTTGCAATCATATCTTCTAGACTTTTCGTTTTGTCGTATCCGCCCTGATCAGCAAAGCTATTGGTACTATTGTTTATTTCTGTTTGTTTAGTATCTTTTAGAATACTTCCCTGAGCTAAAGTCGTTAGCGCGTAAGCAAAGCCTAAAATGCTTAGAAAACTTAAAACTATTGCTATTTTTTTTATATTTTTCATATCTAACCGAAAAATTTAATTAGGAATGAGCTTAAAACGTAAGCTGATAGAATAATAATCAGGCCAAATAAAGAATTCATGACAATCTTATTGGCGGTTTTTACCTTTTCTTCATTACCGTCGGCTGTCATCCAAACGATACCACCATAAATTACAAAGCCCATAAACACTACGCCTAACATGCTTAAGACAACGGCAATAATTCTCCCCACTATACTATCAACAGTGGCCGCATCGGAGCCCGTGGTGAAGCCGCCGGTATCCGCACTTTGGTCTAAGCCGCTATCCTTATTAAAATCATAACTACCCTGTGCTAAGGCTAGGGGCGTGGAAATAAAAACTGGCGCCAATATGAAAAATAGCGCCAAGAATCCAATAAATTTTTTTATAAATAAATTTTTCATTTTTATTATCTTAAAACCTCGCCGCCAATAAAAGAAGTAATGGCATAAGCGGCAAAGACGATAATTATTCCAATAGTTGCATTTATTAATAAACTTTTGGCTTTAGTGACATTTTGTTCGTTCCCTTCGGCAGTCATCCAGGTTACGCCCGCATAAATCATTAAAACAAGGAAAATAATCCCTACAAAAGACAATACTATGCCGATAATTTGCCCGGCCTTAGTTTGGATAAAGTTATTATAGTTTGCGCCAGTTTGCCCTGAAAAAGCATCAACTTTTTGAGCCGAGGTGTTTAAACCATTTAAAGTGGCATCTTGCGCTAAAACCGGAGCTAGAAATGAGCCGCAGATAATAGCTAAAGAGAACAAAAGAACTGAAAAAGATATAATTTTGTTTTTCATAGAAAAGTAGTTATTCACTGGCCCAAGCACAAAGTATTTGCGCCTCGGCCAGTGATTCCCATCATTATAATGAGAACCACATATTTTACTAAGGGGTAACTCCGATAGTTTGATTGTAAATAGCACCAATAAGCCAACTTGCGAGGGCCCAGGCAGCTAGTACGATAACTAGGCCGATAACTCCAGCGCCTAATAATTTTTTAGCTTCAGCAACCTTGTCTTCATTCCCTCCGGCAGTCATCCATTTGAAACCACCCATTAAGATGATAACAACTGCAATCAAGCCCAAGAAACCTAAGGCAAGATTAATGATACGGCCAACTAGTTCTCTTGGGTCTGTGTCCTTACCGCCTAAAGCGCCACCCAAACCATTTTCAACTTGGTTGATACCAAAGTCTGCGGTTTGTGCGTTAGCTGGTAAAACAAAAACTGGGATAACTAGCAAGGAAACGATAGCTAGTGAAATTAAGTGTTTAGAAATTTTATTCATATTTTCACCCCCTTTCTTAAATGTTAATAATTTTTAATTTTACACCTCTAATTTTAGCACACTATTTTTAACAAGACAAATAAAATCGCCTATGTTAATATAAGAGATATAAGCCTAATATTAACCCTTTTATGTTGAAAATAATACGGGAAATTAAATTTGTTAACATTTTTTGGGTTTTGTTTTACTTTTTATTATTTGGTCTCTTATTAAGAGGCGGGTTTTCTTATTTGGACCCTGATTTCGGTTGGCATCTGAAGGTGGGGGAAGAGATCATTGCTTCTTATCAAGTGCCTCACGCTAATCCTTACAACTATACTTATGTTGGCAATTGGGTTGATCATGAATGGCTATCCAATGCCGTAATTGCTCTCATATATCATAATCTGGGGTATGGATTTTTGGTTGTTTTGTTTGCCCTTTTAATAATACTAGTTTTAGTGCTTTTAAATTATTTTGTTAGATATAAATTAGGAAATAAACCGCCATTTTGGTTGATGGCGGGGTTGCAATTATTTGGTGTTTTAGCTTCCTTGCCTCACCTCGGCTTAAGAATACAAGAACTAGCCCTTTTATTCATTATTATTTTACTAATAATAATTGAAAATTATAGTAAGACAAAAAATTGGCGTATTTTAATATTATTACCAATAATATTTTTCTTTTGGGCTAATTTGCACGCTAGTTTTTTGATTGGATTTTTTATAATATTTTCTTGGCTAGGGATTACTCTCTTTGAAAGGTTTATAGTTCATAAAACTAGCCTCCATATTTTTAATGTTCATAATTTAGTCGCCCCCCAACAGATTAAATTTTTTTCTATGGCGGCGCTGGCTTCCTTGGTTGTAACTTTCTTAACGCCGTATAAGTTAGAATTATATGGATTTTTAGCTGGTTACCAGAATAAAGCCTACTTGTCTCTTATTCAAGAATGGTTGCCACAGTATTCATTTCCTTTCCATTACGATCAGCTAATATATTTAGCGTTAGGACTGTCCGCTCTGTTCATCTATTTATTTTTTAAATTAAAACACAAACAGAGCCTAGAAACTTGGAAAATATTTTTATCTTTTGTTTTTCTAATTTTAAGTTTTAAATCACGCCGACATTTCCCCTTATTTTTTGTGGTCTCGTTTGTCTTTATGGTTGATGTGTTTAATGAATTCTTTACTGAGATAAAAATAGCTTATGCTAATTGGTTGAAAGGGCTTTTTATTTTTTGTATTAGCTTAGCAATTGCTGCGCAGTTTATTACTTTGAAGATGGTTAAGAACCCCTTTGTTTCTTTTTGCGCTGATTATCCCTGCGAGGCAGTTAATTTTTTAAAGTCACAACCACAATATGTAAATTATAATATTTTTAATAATTATGGCTGGGGAGGATTTTTAATTTATGTATTACCGGAGAGACAAATTTTTATAGACGGACGTTTGCCGCAAGTTAAGTTTGCCGACTGGACCTTTATCCAGGAATATTATAGTTTTTTTGTGGGCGATAATCATCAGGCACAGAAATTAGAAGAGTATGATATTAAATTGGTAATTTTAAAAACAAGGGATAAAGATGTGTTTGCCAAGAAGTGGGAAAAAATATTTTTTAAGATTAAAGATTCGGATCTTAAAGCGCACAATAAACTTAGAGAGTATTTAGAAACATCATCAGCTTGGAAGATTGTATATCAAGACGAAACTGCTAAAATATATATACGCAATTAATTAAATATGAGAGTAGATTTTTGTTTACCAATAAAAGATGAGGCTGATATTCTGGAAAAAAATATTTTGCAGCTGATTTTGTATTTGGAAAGTAAAAATTTTAGTTTTACTTGGAAGATTATCGGAGTTATTAATGGGTCCAATGATAATTCAGAATTAATTCTAGCTAACTTAAAAGAAAAATTACCTACTAAAATAGATTATTTAAACATCCAAGAGCCAGGAAAAGGGAGAGCGATAAGGACTGGGTGGTATAATAGCGAAGCCGACATTTTAGCTTTTATGGATGCTGATTTGGCCGTATCCTTAGAAGCCTTGAATAGTTTGATTGAACCAATTTTAAATAAAGAGGCTGATTTAGTTATTGGGTCTCGTTTTGTTCCTGGCGCCTCTGCTAGTCGTTCTTGGCGTCGAGGGCTAATTTCTAAGAGTTATATTCTATTGTCACAGTTTATTTTACATCATAAAATTTTAGATATTCAGTGCGGATTCAAGGCCATTAGTAAAGATAGTTTTAGAAAATTAGACAACCTGCTCACTGACGATAATTGGTTTTTTGACACCGAGCTAGTTGTTTTGGCTAAAAGGATGGGTTTAAGAGTCCGAGAAATAGCAGTTACCTGGACTGAAAATAGGGTGGGGAGCAAAAAGAGTAATATTAGAATTATCAGTGATAGTTGGAGATTTCTAAAATGTTTATTAGTTTTTAGGCGTAGATTAAAAACATTAAAAAATATCGGGGTAGTGCTTGATTAGGGCGGTTTTATTTTGTCGGTCTAATAAAATTACAATTAAGTTGAATCTAATAAATTCAAAATTTATTTTGTGTAAAGCGGCATAGCGGATTGTCGCTTTTTTTAGATTCTTAATTTGGTGCGCGCCTAGAAAAATATCTTTTTCTGTTTCTGAATTTTTAATTCTAGTTTTGACTTCAAAGAAATCTATTTTTTTTGACTTTGAAGCGATAATATCTAATTCTAAGCGACTAACTTTTATATTGCGTCCCAGTATCTTATAATTTTTATTTTCTAAATATTTACAGGCTAAATTTTCTCCAAAATTGCCAATAGTTTTCTGGTTCATATTATTAAACAAAAGCCTCATACAATATGAGGCTTTTGTGAGATTGATATTTTTGTAATTTTTGTTTTCAATTAATTTAAGGAAGATATTTTTTTAATTCTTTTTGAGCCTCTAGCGCTTTTTTATTTTTTGGAATTTCTTTAGCATCTTTTAAAATAAAGAATTTCCAAATGGCCATTTCTAAAACCCAGGCTCCTATCCACAATCTTGAAGATAAGAAAGGAACAGTTTCGTAATTGAAAAATAAGATGATTAATCCAATCACGAGGTTGCTAGCACACAGATTGTATAATTTTTTAAATACCCCGCGGTATAAGCTATTTTTTCTTTTGATAATAGCAATAATGATTGCGCTGACAGCTAAGAGAATTAATATTCCAACTAAAACTTTGAAGGCGAGTGGAGTTAGTGGTTCCGGATTGACGGTAAACCAGTATTTCCAGGTGAATAGGTTTGTCATAACTTTTCTTGTTAGTCAGCTTGACGCTTTTAAGTGGCGAATAAGCAGATATAATTTATAATTTAATTAACACTAATCCGTAATGATAGGGGCCGGCAATAAATTCTTCTTTAACATCAAACCCTAATTTTACAGCGGCTATTTTCAAAGATTCTAGCTTCAGCCTTTTTTCTGGTTTAGGCCCTAATGGGGAATCGGCATTACTCCACTCAACGATAAGTAGTTTTCCGCCACTTTTTAATAGTCTTGATGCCTCTCTGATTATTTCAACCCTTTTCTCGGATTGGTGCAATACATTTATCAAGAGGCAACTATCTAGGCTCGCAGTCTCTATTTTTGTCCCTTTAAATACCTCTAAATTACTCCAAATTGGAATTATTTGAGGCATATTTTCTTTAGTTGCTCTGTCTTTGATTTCTGTCAACGTGGATTTTAAAATATCAACGGCATAAACTTTTCCCGAACGGCCAACTAAGCGAGCTAAAGGGAAAGTAAAAAATCCAAAATTACCACAACCTAGTTCAGCTACTTTCTGTCTTTCGGTTACTGTTATTTTATTCAAAATAGCGGCAATGTCAAATAGGGCGGTTTTATTTATTTCAAACATATGATTTAAGCTAATTATTCTACTAATATTTGCCTAATTATTATATTCTCTTGGCTATACTTTTTTTTAGCACTGACCTCCAAGTTATTCATCCCCTTTTTTAAATTTACCAATTGAGAGAATTCACCGTTATTATTATTTAGAATCAATTCTCCGTTAATTTTGACTTCTGCCTCTTCTTCGGTCTTGCCCGTTATCAGAATGGAGGATTCTTTTATCATGAGATTGCGATCCGGTTGGGTTAGTATTAAGTCTGGAGGGAGAATAATTTTTTTGAAGTAAAACATTAGATATAAAAAGCAAATAATAACCGCCAAGCTGATTGCTAAATTTCTAATAATTTTTGGAAAAATTAAGAATTTACTTTTTTTTAATACTTTCTGAGAAAAAGGGTTGTTGTCTAAGTTCTCCAAAGATGATTCGGCTAGATACTGTTTAATTATTAGCGGGTCAACTCCCAAAAAGTTGGCATATTTTTTAAGGAAATTTTTACCGTATAGCCCTGATGGTAAAGAGCTAAAATCTTCAGCCTCCATAGATAGAATATATTCTTTTCTAATCCCCAATTTAGTGGCGATATCTTCTATTTTTAAATTCTTTAAATTTCTGAGTCGTCTTAATTCTTCGCCCAGACTGTCATTAATTAATCTTTTTGGAGTAAAAGGGACCATTATATTTTAACTAGATAACTGCTTAAACTAACTGTGCCATTGAAAACCTTTTTTGCTCCAATGGAGCCAGTAACAAATTTTATTATTAACCAGCTGGAAAATACTATTATTAATCCGATTATAGCGGCGACCAGTATTTTTTTTGCTTGACCGACTTTATCGCTTGAACCAGCCGAAATTAAAAACATAAATCCTCCATAGATAAACATAATTAGGGCTAAAGAGCCAACGATGCCAAGTATCCATTGAGAGGCGATAATAGCAATGGAGAGAAAGTCACTGACGGCATAATCTCCGCAATATGTTTTATCGTCCATTCCTGAATCGGCGGGCGCATGACAGTTAGCTGACTGTTCTCCGGTTGCCTGAGGAATAAAACCGGTGCCGGTGTTTTGAGCGAGGGCAGAATTATTGATAGATAATAATCCAATAGAACAGGTGATGGTTATCAGTGCGACAGAAAATAGAATTTTCTTTAACATAAAATTAATTGATAGTTTGTTGAACTTTATTGGCGGCGTTATTTATTATATTTTGTAATTTTTCGGTGCCATTAGCGATGACAGTGTCTATCATTTCTTTAATTGCATCTTCGGCCGCGGTCACATTTTTACCACGATACCAACTTCTGGCGGTTAAAACTTGGTCAGCAAAAACTCCAACTAAATCTTCTTCTTTCTGGCTAGCCACTAATGATCTAAGTGCTGTTGGTTTTTGCGTCTTAGCTAAGTAAATTTTAGCCTGTTCTTCTCTGGTAATGAATTGTATAAAATCCCAAGCCTCGTTAGCGTGCTGACTTTTTTTTGATACCGTCTCTACCCAGTAGTTAGCAAAATTTATATTAGTTGGAGGATTGCCTTCAATTTGCGGGAATTTAGCAATTGAGAAATTTAATTTTGGTGCCCCTGCTTTGATTAGAGGGATGTCATAAGCATAGCCAAACATAATTGCTAGGTTACCGTTGATAAACATTTCTAGGGAATTATTTAATTCGTTGTTCCAAGCATATGACTCTTTAGTCGGGTTGGCAAAATCAGTATAAAATCTCAGGGCCTCCATTCCGGGGTTATACCCAGTATCTTTAGCAAAGTCAGGAATCATATTGAAGCGTACCTGATTGCCGTCGTTAATCATCGTCGCCCCATTTTGAAGCATTAAGGTTGCTAAAATATCGCTGTATCTTTCTATATTACTACTTCCTCCCATAGCAATGCCGGATTGGATGAGTCCTCTTTTTGGGTCTTGTTTGGTAAGTTTTTTAATTGCTTGTAAAAAATCACGGTTCCAATACTTAGGGACTTCGCTGACACCCGCATTATTAAGCAAGTCTTTATTATAAAACATCGCGAGCGTATCAACGGATAAAGGAAGCCCGTATATCTTATTGTCCGCTAGAATAACATCCTTGCCTACAACATCAACAAAGTTGTCGCGTATTTCTTTAAGACTTAAAGTTCTGGTAGTGCGTAGTTCTGGAATAACTTCTTTTTTAATAGTTCCTTGAGTAACCATAAAGGCCATAGTGGTTGTGTCTGGCATTGGTGATATTTTTGATTGATATTTTCTCACCCAAGTATTATGGATAGAAAATATATCTGGACCACGGTCTTCGGCGAGAGCATTTAATAATTCAGTTTCATATTCACTGGCACGCAATTTGCGATATTCAATTTTAACAAAAGGGTGAAGTGCTTGATAGTTCTTGATAATATCGTCAAAAGCATCTTGTCCGTCAAATACGCGCCAGTAGACAAGAGTCACTGGCACTGTAGCCGTCGCGGTAGATTTATCTTGTACTTTACAGCCGAATCCAGACGTAAAAAATACTATAGCCAACAGGAAAAGAGCGGTTATTTTTTTGAACATATTTTTGTTTATTTATCTTATGTTTATTATAACAAAAATAGCTTTTTTGTTCCAATTTTTAAAGTCCAGTTTTTAATTGTAATTTGGGCGATATTGGAGAGCTTCAGCGATGTGGTTTTGGTTTACGGTGGGGCTGTCTTCTAGGTCGGCGATAGTTCTGGCTATTTTTAGAATTTTAAAATAAGAGCGGTTGGATAACTCTAGTGTGTTAGCGGCCGTTTTGATAAAATTTAAACCAATTTTTTCAATTTTAAATAAGTTATGAATTTGTGAAGATGGAATAGTAGAATTAAGGGCTGGAAAAAATTTTTTAAGACGGTGCGCCTGTATTGTTCTAGCCAATTCTATTCTGTGCTTGATAGTGTTTGATGTTTCCGCGTTTTCTGGTTGTTCCAATTCTTGAATTTTAAGATTATCAACATTAATTCTTAAGTCTATCCTGTCTAGGATTGGGCCTGATATCTTTTTTCGGTATTTCGTTATTTGTTCTAACGAGCATTTACATATTTTTCCAGCAATGCCCCTTAAGCCACAGGGGCAAGGGTTCATGGCGGCAATCAAAATAAATCTGGCAGGGAGTAGTATATTACCAGCAGCTCGGCTAATTGTTATTGAGCCATCTTCCAGCGGTTGACGTAAACTTTCTATAGCGTAGCGCGAAAATTCCGGGAATTCATCAAGAAAAAGAATACCAAAATGAGCAAGAGATATTTCACCTGGCCTGAATTTTAGCCCGCCACCGATTAAGGCAGCAGCGGAGGCGCTATGATGAGGTGCTCGAAATGGACGCATATTAGCAGAGAATGGTTGTAGAGAAAGATTGGTTAACCCATCGGCGATACTATATATTTTTGATATTTCTATTTTCTCTTTTTCTGATAGCTCCGGCAGAATACTGGTCGTCGCTTTAGCGAGCATAGTTTTTCCGGAACCAGGAGGACCACTCATAAGGATATTATGACCGCCGGCGATGGCTATTTCCAGGGCTCTTTTTGCTTGTTTCTGGCCTTTTATATGGATAAAATCGTTATTTTCTTGGTTGCTAACATAAACACGCGGCTCATGCATATAGGCCATGATAATATGTTTTCCAGATAAATGATCTAATAATTGTTGTAAACTTACAACCGGTAATATTATTAATTCTTTGATTAAGCTTGCCTCTTGGGCATTGTCTTGCGGCAAAAATAGATATTTTAGCCCCATTTCTTGAGCGGCAATGGCAATCGGAACAATCCCTTTTATTTTTCTTACTTCGCCCGCTAGTGATAACTCCCCGACAATCAGACAGGATTTAAAATCAAAATTTAATTTATATTTTAATGACAGAATACTAATTGCAATTGGTAAATCATATATTGGTCCGACTTTTTTTAAATCGGCCGGGGCGAGATTGATTGTTATTTTTCTTTTAGGAAATTCTAACGAACTATTGAGCAGAGCACTCCGTACTCGTTCTTTAGATTCGGAGACGGAAGCATCGGGCAGCCCAACAATAGTTATTTGCCCAAAATCACCACCGCCGATAGCGGCTTCTATTTCTATGATAGCGGCTTCTATGCCAATTAAAGCAGCGGATAATATTTTTGTGGTCATCTGGTTATTAAAAATAAAATCGTCCTTTAGGGACGATTATTATTTTAATATATTTGACTTGAAACCAGCTTAAATTTTTTTTAAATTATTTATTATTATTAATTTCATCAATTTTGACGCTTAATAATTTACTTACTCCATCTGATTGCATAGTTACGCCATATAAAATACTAGCTCTTTGCATTGAAGCGCGGTTATGAGTGATAACGATAAATTGAGTTTTGTCAGATAAGTCATCAAGAATTCTGGCGAGACGTTCTGAATTTGATTCATCAAGGGCAGCGTCAACTTCGTCTAAAACAACAAACGGTGAAGGGTTGGCACTGATAATTGCACAGATAAGAGCGATAGCCGTCAACGCTCTTTCGCCACCAGATAACATGGTCACCGCTTGAATCTTTTTTCCTGGAGGGATAGCTTGAATTTCTATTCCAGCGAGACCGACGGCGTTGTATTTCTTTAAGAATTTAATCTTCTTCATTTTTTCTTCCGCCATTTGTTTCATTTCTATTTCTGCTTGGGTTAATCCTTGGTAGGCGCTGTCGTTTTTTGGGCTACCATTTTTAGCATCCTCTTTTTCTAAATCCTCAACCATTACTTTAGATATTTTAGCCGAACCACCGTTAAATAAAATTTTAAAGTAATCGTTAAACTTTTCTGAGATAACCTTAAATTCCTGGTCAAAACGACTCTTGATATTCATATCAAGTTCATAAATTACTTCTTCAAGGGATTTAACTGCTTGGTTGAGGTCGTTTGTTTGGGTGCTTAGAAAGTCATAACGGGTTTTAGTTTCTTCGTATTCTTTTTCTGTTTCCGGGTCAATGCCACCAATTTGTTCAAGTTGGTTTTTGCTGTTGATAAGAATTTTTTGCCAATAAGCTAAATTAGAATCGTCCCCTTCTATTTTATGAGCCTTAATTTCACTGATCGTTAACTCGTCATTACGAATATTATTTTCCAAATCTTCTAGTTTCGTTTCTTGCCGTGTAGAATTAACTTTTAAATCCCCGAGTTTTGAAGAAATAACATTAATTTCTTGTTGGATGATTTGAATATTTTTTTGGCATTCAAACATTTGACCTTTTTCTTTTTCTTTTGCCTGGTTCAGGGTT
The DNA here is from genome assembly GCA_038323715.1 of Patescibacteria group bacterium. GTDB lineage: Bacteria > Patescibacteriota > Patescibacteriia > Patescibacteriales > UBA12465 > UBA12465. The sequence continues at coordinate 42,496 of JBBQHF010000004.1, read as the reverse complement.
TCTAATTTTTTAGAAATAACTCCCATTTCTTGGTCAAGAGCGTCAATCTGTTTACTTAATTCATTTTTTTCGTTTTCAATTGCCGAAGCATCAAACTTAATTGAACTTTTTGCTATTTTTATTTTTATATCATTTACCTCTTGTTCAGTTTGCTGTTTTTTGTCGTTTAAAAGTCTAACGCGTTCGTTAATGGATGAGTCTTTAATTCGGCAAACTTGTATTTTTTCTTGAATAGTTTGTTTTTTATCTTGTAATTGCTGTCCCTGAAAAGAATTCTTTAATTTTTCTATTTCCTTTTCTGTTTCTGTTAATTTTTTGGTAATAATTATTTTTTCATCTTCTATTTTTCCGGCATCAAATTTAACTTGCGCTTTTTCCAGCTTTGACTTTATATCAGCCAACTCTCTTTGAATTTGGATATTTTTTTCTTCGGTTGCCCGTAAACGCTCACGGATAGTGGAAAGACGTAACAGTTCTTCATTTAGTCTGTTGTTAATATCCTGTCTTTTGTCGGTTAGATTAATTATTGTTTGTTGTATTTCTGAGATACGTTTTGCGTCCTCATCACTTTCTCCGGTTAACGTTTCTTTAATTTTAGTTTTAAAATTATTTTTTGCATCTAGAATTAATCGTTTTACCTCCTCTAGACTGGCGGTGTTGTTTATCGCGTCTAATTTTTGTAAAAATTCATCTACGATTTTACTAATTTGTTCATCTTTGGTTCCGGATTTAGCCGCCATTTTAATGCGCTCATGAATGACGGATAGCTCCTTGTTTAAATTTACTAATTCTTGTTGGATAAGATTTAACTTATCACTCATTTCTTGGCTTTCTTCCTGGTTGTTATCTTGACGAAGAGTCTCAGCCTCTTCATTTATTTTTTTGAATTCCATGGTTAGCTCTTCTTGCTTGCCATTTAACCAAGAAACATCAAATTGTCCTTGCGCTTCCAAGTTAGCTTCTAGTACGGCCTCTAATTTTGATATTTGACGATTGAAATTAAATTTTTCGTTTTCAAGATTATTAATGGTTCTCTTTATTTCTTCTGAGGCGCTAATTTCTTGGTGAACAGCGGATAATTCTAAGGACAAAGCTTCGGCTTCTGACTTGGGGCGGCTGTTTTCTAGGGAATTAACTTCTAAAATAATATTTTCTAGTTCGGCACTAAGTTCACCGGCTTTGTTATTTAACCAAGAAACATCAAATTGTCCCTGAGCTTCAAGTTGCACCTCTAATTCAGCTTGTAATTTTGATAACTTTTTTTGATACTGGCTTTTTTGGTTTTCTAAATCACGAAGGTGTGGCTGTAATTCATTTATTTCACGAAAATTATCGGTAGCCCTAATTTTGTTTAAATCTTCACTTAATTTTTCTAATTTTTTATCACGATCTATTTTAACTTTATCTAATTCTAAAAATTGTTCATTTAATGAATCTAATTTTTTATTAATATCTTGCCAGAGGAAACCATAGTAGTTGAATTGAGTTGAGCGCAACTCGGCTTCTATTTCGCTGCGACGTTTTAATTTTTCCACCTGTCTAGTTAAACTTTTTAATCGAGGGCGTATTTCTATTAGCAACATATCTACTTGTTGTAGATTTTCATAACTTGCTTCTAGTTTATTTAAAGCAGAATCTCTTTTTATTTGAAATTGTTTAACGCCGGTGGCTTCATCAAAAAAATCTTTTCTTTCGGCGGCCGTTGAACTTAAAAAATTTTCTACCATCCCTTGGCCAATAACGCTATAAGTTTTTTGCCCAAAATTTGCTTTAGCTAGAAGCATCTGAATGTCTGCTAGCCTAACGCGACTCCCGTTTAATAAGTATTCCCCCTCACCGTTTCGAAATATTCTTCTAGTAATGACTATTTCAGAACAGCTTTTTATTATTTGGTCTAAATCACTTTCTTTTTCAATAGATTTTGGTTCTTCTAAATTTCGTTTAACCGATTCCTCATTATTTAAAAATAAAGAAACCTCGGCTAAACCGAGCTGACTTTTTTGATCAGAGCCTGAAAAGATTACGTCTTCACTTTTTTTACCTCTTAAAGTTTTAAGACTTTGTTCTCCGAGCGCCCATCTGATAGCGTCGGCAACATTTGATTTGCCGGATCCGTTAGGGCCAACAATAGCGGTTAACCCACGACGTCTATCTTCTAACAGACCGGAAAATATTAATTTGTTTTTACTGGCAAAAGATTTAAATCCTTGAATTTCTAATTTTTCTAGATACATATCAAAAAAGAGTTTCTCAGCCCACCTAAGGGGCAAAAAAGTTTATTTATTAAAATAAAAACAGCTAACTACTCTGAACTGCTTTTATTATAAGTTAATTTATTGATTTTTGAAAGACAATAAGTTAATATGATTTATATGATAATTTCTATAAGTGGAGCTCATGGTTCCGGAAAAAGCACTATTGCCCAAAGATTGTCTGAAAAACTTGGTTGGCCACGTTATTATATGGGCGGATTAAGGAGAGAGGCAGCTAAGGAGCGAGGGATGACCTTAGCAGAATATAATAAATTAGGAGAAAGCGACCCCAAAACAGACCAGGAAGTTGATGAATATCAAAAGAAATTAGGAGAAAAAGAGGATAATTTTGTAATTGAGGGCAGAACTTCTTGGTATTTTATTCCTCATTCTTTAAAATTATACTTTGATGTAGAGGAGGCAGAGGGGAATAGACGAGTTTTTGGCCATTTACAGCAGAAAAATGATAGAAATGAGGATGTTAATTTGGAGAATGTTGAGAGCGTTAAAGATAGTATGAATCGCAGATTGGCCAGCGATAGGCTCAGATATGAGAAATATTATGGCATAGATGTCAATGATGTCAAAAATTATGATTTCTATCTTGATACTACGAAGCTAACTCCTGATGAGGTTTTTGACGCTGTTTATGGATATATATTAAAGAATCTTGACATATCCAAAAATTAATTATAATATTAGACAAGATTTATAAAACTAAAAGCAAAATAACGGGATTTAAGCAATCTCGTTTATATGTTTATCAACAATATGGTTGAAACTAAAATGGAATTAAAACCGGGGCTGACTGTCAGGGTTTACCAAAAAATTAAAGAACTTAATTCTAAGGGAGAGGAAAAAGAAAGAGTTCAATATTTTGAAGGTATGATTATTGCACGTAAGCACAATAAAGAAATTGGTGCGACTATTACTGTGCGTAAAGTTTCTGATGGAATTGGGGTAGAAAAAATATTTCCGCTCAATTTGCCAACTATTACAAAAATTGAAATTAAGAAAGAGGCTGAAGTTAGAAGAGCAAAGTTATATTACTTGCGCGCTGGCTTCAAGAAGAAATTGAAAGAAAAAGTTGTAAAATAATCGCACGTTGTGTCGGACGATTAGTCGGGCGAATGGTGAAATTGGTAGACACGCAAGCTTGAGGGGCTTGTGGCCGCAAGGCTGTGGAGGTTCGAGTCCTCTTTCGCCCACCGTTCGCTTAAAATATATTGGCATCCTCGGCCGATTAAGGGCGCATAGCTCAGCTGGTTAGAGCACTTCGTTTACACCGAAGGGGTCCAGGGTTCGAATCCTTGTGCGCCCACCCTATTTTAAAAACAGGCGTACTTTCGTCTGTTTTTTGTTATAATATATTTATGGAGAAAATTATTACCCATAGTCGCAAAGAGATGCAAATACTTGGCAGAGAAGCGGGGGCTATTTGTAGCGGGCAAGAAGTTTTTGTTTTAAGTGGTGATTTAGGCGCTGGTAAAACAACATTCTTGCAGGGCTTGGCTCAAGGACTTGGGGTAACAGGCCAAGTTAACAGTCCGACTTTTAATATTTTAAAACTTTATAAAACTAAAAAGGGTTCAGTGGTAAAATCTTTTTGTCATATAGATGCTTATCGGTTATCAAGCGCTCAGGATTTAAAAGCTTTAGGAATAGAAGAAATTCTGGCCGATAAAGAAATGGTTGTAGCGATTGAATGGGCTGAAAAAGTTAAGGCAATCTGGCCTCGTAATAAAATTAAAATTAAATTTAAACATTTGCAAGAAGATGAAAGAATATTAGAAATTACTGATGATAGAAAAAATATAAAAATAAAAAAAGATTAAACATAATGTTTAATCTTTTTGTTTATACTATTTACTATTTCGTTGACGATAGTCTTCCGTTAAAGCCTCCACTACTTGTTCGGTTATTTCTGATATTCTTAAGTCGAGCTCTCCCGCGTTAAATTTATCATTGCTTCTGCTGGGGTCGTAAGAGTCTTTTTCTTCGTCGGTTATATTTATTAAAATGTCAGCATCCGCTGTCGTTTTATTTTGGTTTTGAGTTAAATCAATTGTGGCGCAGGCCACCTCTGCTTCAGTTTCTCTGATGTATAATTTAAAGAAACAGTCGATTTTATGCATGACATCCAAGTGAGTTCCCCCAGTAGCTGTAAAAAATTTTAGCATAAAATCTTTTTCGCTAAAGCGATTTTTAACTGAATCGTATAACTTCCTAGAGAAAAATCGGTTAGGTCTTTCGGGGTTTCCGACTTGGCATTTTTCTATAAGTCGCATTGACTCACGTCGATTAATATAATTATTTTTAAAATCTCCTATATTTTGGAAAGATTCAGACGCTCGGTCGCGCATCTGTAAAGTTTTTTCCATTTTTTCATCATTAGATAAACCTTCAAAATTAAGAGTATCTTTATGCAAAAAAGAATAGGCGAGTTCTTTATAGCGTCTACCGTTTACTGAGCCCACAAACTCCTCTTCTAATCTTGAGCCGTTGTTTTCATATTTATTTATTGCGTTTTCAATTTTGTCTTGGAGCATATAGCTAAAAAATTAATATTTTGCAGAATGAGAAGTAGGGCGCCGAGGCTAATCATTACATCGGCCAGATTAAAAGCGGTAAAATATTTAAGTTCTAAATAGTCTATCACGTAGCCATATTGGAAACGATCTATAATATTACTTATAGCACCAAATAGAATAAAAATTAATACTAAAGTTTCTCGGGGGATTTGTTTTTGTTTATAAATAGACTGAATTATTATAAATAACAAGGTTAGTATTATTATGCTAATTAAAATGTTTAGCCAGGGGCCGCTGAGAGGTAAAGAAAAAGCGATATTATAATTTTTCGTTAAGCTAAAGGAAAAAAGATTTTTGATAAGAGAATAATTTTCGGTGTTAAATAGATTATTGGCTCGTTGTTTTAGAATTCTGTCAGCTATAAAAAATATAGCTATCATCATTATAATAGCTATATCTTTAAAATTTTTATTGAAGTTAATTTTATTCATTTTCTTGAAGACCGGTTTTGCAGGTTATACAAGCACCAGCAGTTGGTCTAGCTTGAAGCCTCTTTTCGTTTATAGGATTGCCACAATATTTACAAATTCCATAAGTTCCTTTATCTATTCTTTTTAAAGCGCTCTCAATGTCTTCTAGGCTTTTTTCTAATACCTTTTGCGCCACAATAGTTGTGGAAAAATCACTAATTTCTTGAGCATTTTCATCGGGCTTGTCTCCATATTCTGGAAATTGAGCGCTTCTATTATCTGCTTCATGACTATCTTTTCTAGAAACATCACTTAAATCATCTATAATTTGTTTTTTTTGTAACAAAAGAGAGGCTTTTATTTCCTCAATTACTTTTGTATCAATTTGGTTAGTAGCTTCCATATTTTTAAATATTCTCTAAATTATTGTAAATAAAAAAACTATGATGTTCTAGTTCTGCTTAAATTATAGTATATATGCCCTATTTTTGCAAGGTTTGTCCTGCTTCTATATTTTTGACAAACTATAATCTTTTTGCTATGCTTTTTTTGTGGCTTACTCATATATAGCCATTTTTTAGCGAATAAATTGAGGAGCGGTAGCTCAGTTGGTTAGAGCGCCTGCCTGTCACGCAGGAGGTCGCGGGTTCGACCCCCGTCCGTTCCGCATTTAAAAACAGTCCAGTTGTTATTGGGCTGTTTTTGTTTATATTGACAGAACTTGAGTAAAAGTGTAAGGTAATGGTTGTGTTAAATAAATTTTTTTAGTTCTTTAATTAAAACGTTAGTAATGAACAAAGCATTATTACCCGCTATTCGCATTAAACATGAGTTATTAACTTTAATGTTCAAAGAAGTGGCCAAGAAACCAGAATTAAATGTCGTTTGGGAGAGAGTGGTAACGGTTGATTATCAATCAACGGCTGTTAAAACATTGTTACCAGTCATTCGCTTGATTGATAATGATGATTTGGTCAAAGTCAAGCCAATTAAGTATGGCGCACAAACCGTTAAGCTATCTTTAGTGGATTTATGGGAAGATAAAATGTCCTCCTACCCCTCTATTGATGAGGCTTTTAAAACATTTGCTTCATTTGGCAAAGAGGTCGCTGGTTTAGGCGAGCTAGCATTATTTACTAGAGTTGTTAAAAAGGAAAAATCCTTATCCAACTGGAAGTATTTATATGTCTTAGCGCTCAGAGAGTATAATAGAGTTAACTCAAAAACGCGTGCTTTTCCTAGTATGTCTAGGGATCACGAGCAATGCATTAACCTTGGGTTAACCTATGATTGGATGGCAGAAAAACACCACTTTTTGTTTTTAGTGATTGGATAGCAGTGGCTAAAAATTAAGCTTCGTTTTGGACGTAATTCCAAGATGAAGCTTTTTTATTTTTTGAGGACTATATGATTGAAGGCAAATTTTGAATAATCAACGCTTAACTCTTCTCCCACTTTTATTTTACGTATTGATACATATTCGCAATCGCGGTTGCATCTAATGTTTGGATTTTTAGGATTATGGTTAAGATACCAACCGACAGTAATATTATTAAAGTTATCAGGTGCACCATAATTACCATTTTCTAAAACACAAAAGTCTTCATATAATTTTTTTATTTTTGCCGGTAATTTATCAACTTTTTCTTTACTAAACCAAATTAATTTGCTGTCCTCGCCTTTGAAAACTTTGATTTCTTTAGGAATATCGCGAATTGCAAAAACACCAATGCCGTGTATTTTTGAAATACCTAGTCTGGTGTAAACATTATCGTGTGGAGTAATATTTTTTTTCATATCTATAAAACTTTAGCATATAAAAAAGAGTCTCTCATTTTTCCTTCTCTATCCTTAATAACTTTCTTCATTAAGCCTTCCTTCTGATAGCCATTTTTAATGGCAATTTTTTCACTGGCCTTATGTTCTGGGCGCATCAATATTTCTATGCGGCTGAGCCCAAGTTTTTTAAACCCCTCTTTTTCTACTAGTTTAACAGCTTTAGTGGTAATGCCCTTGCCCCAATATTTTTCATCAATAAAATAGCCAATTTCGCCGATGTATTTTCTAAATTGATTTATTTTTATACCAATCCCGCCCACCATTTCTTGGCCATATAAAATAGAATAATTCCATTCTTTATTTTCTTTTCTTCTTTTAGGATTTTCTTTTAACCATTTTTTTTGGTCAGCAATTGATTTGGTTGTAATGCGAAAGTAAATAAAATTTGGGTTGTTTAGAATCTCAAAAAATCTTTTGGCGTCACTAACTTGTTGAAATCTAATTGTTGTCTTTGGCATAAAAATAAATAATAATTTATTTGGCATTGGCGGTGAAGTTTGTGGTGGATGTTTTAAGCGGACTTTAATATTTTGACTATTCCTTGATTTGCATCTACCTCTAAATAATCATTATCTTTAATCTCTTGGGTTATGTGAGGAATGCCCACTACACAGGGCACCTTTAATTCGCGACTTATTATGGAAACATGAGCGGTAATTCCTCCTTCTTCAGCTACTATCGCTCCGACACGAGAAAGAACCGGCACAAAATCAGGCCCAGTGTTCATAACTATAATAATATTGCCTTTTTTTACTTTATTAAAATCTTTCGGGGAATATACGACTTTGGCATATCCGGTAACCTTTCCTAAACAGGCAGTTCGTCCTTTAAATTCTCCGGTAGTATTTTTAGAATGTGTTAAAAATAATTTTTTGTACTTATCAGCATCAACCCCTATATATTTTTCTCTTATTTTTCCGGTCAGGCTAATAAATATTGTATGACGTTGGTATTTTTTAGCTTCTAATTTATTAAATTTCCCATGGTTAGCTGTAAGAGCGCTGGCTATATTGTGAGGTAAATTTTTTAGTTCACCTATCTTAATATTGGTACGATTACTAATTTCCTGAAATATTTTTTCTCCATAAAACTGCATCTTATTGGTAGAAAATTTAAAATAATCTTTTAAATAACTTGATTCGGCGGCTACATCAGCTATTCGTTTAGTTGCTGAAGGATAATTTTTTAACAAAGAGGCTCTTTGTTTTTGTTCTTTGATTATATTTAAATTCTTTTTTGTTAAAAGTAGTGCTGGTTTGTTGTTTGCTAAATTTTTAACTTTTTTATCATAATCCTCTAAAGATGGCAGGGTTTCATCATAATATCCTAATGTTAACCAACAAAAATTGTTATATATTTTTTTCAGTTGTTGCACATAACTTTTTGAGTCAATTTTAATTAGGCCTTTGTTTACCTTAACGGCTAATTTTAAAAGAGCCACATTTTCCTGTGCAGTAAAGCTTTGGCATTTAGACGTGGACATTATGTTGCTTTGATTGGTAATATTTTGTTTTTCAAATAAATTATGGAAATAATCAAGTGCACCGCGGTCTATTAAGCGAAGAGTCATGGCCGCTTTATGTAGCTCTTGACTCCGTAAATAATAAAAAGCAAGAAGATTTCCTAATTGTTTGTCAGTTAATGATTCTAATGGTTTTTCAGTAATATGGAAAATAGCGGACTCTCTGGTTTCAGTTAAGTATTTTTCCATCTTAGTGAGTAACGACGGTTGCTTCACAAATCTCTGTAAAACTTCTAAAAAACGACTACGATCTTTAATCGCATAATAAACTTGCCACTTATTAGTTTTGTATTCTACTAAGGTTAAGATGTTAATTGGTAAAAAATTGTGTTTTTGCCAGCAGTAATTAGCCACTATTTCAGCAATATAAAAATATGAAGAGCGACTCGCTTCCGGAATAAGTTGATATCCGTTTAAATTTAAAAATTTATTACTTTTTGTCATACACAATTATTATCTGCAGGACTATTTAAAATGGGCGGAGACGAGAGGATTCGAACCCCTGATACCATTTCTGGTATACCACATTTCGAGTGTGGCGCATTCAACCAGCTCTGCCACGTCTCCCAATTTACATAATCAGCAGATTTACTCTTTTTTAAGTTTAACTATTTCTTGGGCACTTAAATTTCTCCACTCTCCTTCCTTGATTCCGCCCAAACCAATGCCGGCGAAGTTGGTTCTTTGTAAATCAGCTATTCTTAGTCTTAGACCACCAAACATTCTTCTAATTTGTCTTTTTTTGCCCTCACTCAAAGTTATTATAAAGATATTATTTCCTGAATATTGAGCGCGCTTCGCCTTAGCGATACCATCTCCTTCGCCAATTTCAACGCCCTTAGTTAATAAATAAGCAATCTGGCGGCCCTCATAATCTGAAATATCCTCGCCTCTTTGCTGAAAGGTTTTAACTTCATATATTTTTTCATGTTGCATCTTGGGGTGAGAAATTTTCTGTGATAAATCACCATCGTTGGTAAGCAAAATAATTCCTCGACTATCTTTGTCTAGACGGCCAATAGAAAATAGTCTTTCCTTTAAGGTTATAAGCTGAAATATATTTTGTTCTCCCGGGAAAGAACGATTAGTGCAAGTATAACCAACCGGCTTGTTAAATTTAATATAAATTTTATCAGCACTTTTCGGTAAAGCCCGTCCTCTAATTGTGATGGTGTCTTCTTCGGGGTTGGCTCTGTCGCCCAGGCTGGCTACTTTGCCGTTCACTTTTATGGCACCCACTCTAATTAATTTTTCCGCTTCTCTTCGGGACATTAAACCGCTATCGGCGATTACTTTTTGTAAAACTGCATTCATATATTTTGATTTTTAGTGTCTATAATTAATGAACTTAGCAGGGCTAAAAGAATAAAAAACATGGCTGATAGGTCATTCTTAAAATAAGGGACATCAACTAACCCGTGAATCAGAATAGCGATCATGGCCCCAAATAATCCCAAGGCAATATATTTTTCTCTAGTCTGAATTGTATAAAATAATTTAAGTGATAATAATATATATTTACCAATTAGCCAAGTAAAAATCAAGAGTCCTAGTAATCCTAATTCACTCCAGAAATTTAAGAAAATATTATGGGGATACATATATATTTCCACTGGCTGCCAATATTTAGCACGTAATTCGGCGCTCGCCCTTAACTGATTATCAAAATCTTCCAATTTATTGCTATTGAAAAATATTCCCTCCTGATGATAAGGCTTAACAGCGGTTTGATAATTATCTAATCCATTACCGGTTATAAAACGCCAACCTTTAAGCGTCATCATCGTTTCTTTCCATTGTCTTTGTCTTATTTCTCCAGATAAATCATTAAGAAAAACTTTATCGGTAGCATAAGCTTTAAGACTGGGGATAGAAATAATTATGATGATTGCCAAAATCGCTCCCCCCCCAACGATTAAGCGCATTATTTTTCTGGAGAAAAAACAAAAAAAGAAAATTCCCGCTAGTAAGCCAATTAAAGCCCCCTCTGATTTGGCAAAATAAATTGCCATTAAGGATAACAAGATAATTAATAAGAGTGCGGATGATTTTAAAATGTAGTAATTATTTTTTGTGTTTTTTATAGTTAATCCCCAGCCAATAAATATCATGGTGAGCGGCGCTAAAAAAAGACCGACCGCATTAGGATAGCCAAACCAAGAAACCACACGTCTTGTTTCTATGTCTGCCCAAAATTTATTAAAAATAAATAATCCGGTCGCTTGTTGAAATAAGGCGACTAAGATTGTGCCGCCGGCTCCGATTAATAAAGCATTTATTATTTTTTTACGACCTACTTGTCCAGGTAAAATATTTAATATTAATATAAAAAGTAAAATTGGTTCAAAAAAATAGGCCTTCCAGATTCCCATCGCGCCAAAACTGAATCCAGAAATTCCTACGGCAATAAAAGAAATTATAATCAGGGCGATGATTTCTAGCCCGAATGGATAAGCGACGCGGGTATTTCTATTTTTAAGCCAAGTTTTAAGATTCGGGGCTACTTTTTGGAAAAACCAAAGAGCGAAAGAGATAAGAATCATTGCCTCTAGAAAGGTCATGGGCACTCCTAAAACAGCAAAGCGAATAAGATAGCTTGGTAGCAAGGCAATTATAAATAAGACCGCTAAATCTAAGCGCAAAATAGCGATTATTGAAAAAAATATTAAAGAAGCAATCAGAATACTAATCATATTATAAATTATATTTATTTTTATATTATATCACCCCCTACAATTAAACAGAAATAAATGAAAACCGCCCCCGCCGCTACTAGCGGACAAGAGGCGGTCTTCTATTTGTTTGATTTTAGCTTACTCTTTCTACATATTCTCCAGTTTCGGTATTAATTCTAATGACGTCATTTTCATTTATAAACATGGGAACATTAATTTGTGCGCCGGTTTCAATTTCTACCTGTTTGTTAACATTGCCGGCGGAATTACCCTTTACTCCAGGAGGAGCACTGATAACTTTAAACTCCATCTTAATTGGTAAACTAACGGTTACCGGTTTAGACTCAAAGTATAAAACGTCAACATCAGTGCCATCTTTAAGAAATTGGGCAGATTCACCAAGTTCTTCAATTGGTAAATTAAATTGCTCGTAACTAATATTATCCATAAAGTAGGCCTCGTCCTTATCTTTATACATAAAGTTAGCTTTTTTGGTTTCCGTTTCTGCCTCTTCGGCCTTTTCAGCCCCCTGGTAAGTTCTTTCAAGAATATTGCCATTTATCAAGTTGCGGCATTTAACTTTTAAAACCGAACCACTGCGAGCAGTTTTGTGATGATCGGTTTTAATAATAACGTATGGCTCGCTGTTTAACTTGATAACCTTGCCAGTTTTTATTTCATTGAAATTAAGCATAGGTTTTGTTTTAATTTTTTATTTGTGAGTAGCTGATAAAAGAGCCATTACGCGTGAACGTTTAATAGCGGTCGCTAGCTTTCTTTGATGCCAAGCGCAAATACCAGTTCTTTTTCCAGGAAGAATCTTCATGTAAAAATTAATGAAGCGTCTTAAAGTTCTAGTATCTTTGTAATCTACATCTAGATTATTAACACAAAAATAACATTCTTTAGTTTTCTGTTTGTTCATATTTATTATTATTAAAAAGGAATATTTTCAACCCTGATTTCTTCCTCTGCAGGATCTTCAGGGATTTCTATTATTTCTTCACTTGGACCACCCATCGGGGATCCAGATGGAGTTCCGCCTTTGCTGTCTAACATAATCATGTTTTCAGCTACAATTTCGGTTCTATATCTTTTTACACTGTCTTGGCCAGTCCAATCAGTAGTTTGTAATCTACCTTCAATATAAACCTTAGAACCTTTCTTTAAGTATTTAGCGCAGACTTCAGCTAATTTTCTCCAAGCAATAATGTTGTGAAATTCAACCTTCTTTTGTTGTTGCCCGCTTTGATCTGTCCAGACCAAATTGGTGGCGACTCCAAAAGAAACGACGCTTTGTCCAGAGGGAGTATTTTTTAATTCAGGATCACGGGTAACATTACCGATGATCATTGCTTTGTTTAAATTCATATTCTTGGACAAATCCTAAATTCAGCCGCCAGCGGCGAAAGCAGGATTTTTAAATTAAATCTTTAGCACTTAAAATGCCTTCTAATTTTTCGTCCAAATCTTTTAAATCAGTAGGTCTTTCCTTTTTCGTTGCCGATTTAGGAGCCGATTTAGTAGATTCTGTGTGTTTTTTTTCTTTGTCTTTAGCTTCTTTTTCCTCAACCGCCTTTTTTGCCTCTATTTTTTCATTAATTTGCTTATTGCGAGCAATTTCTTTTTCGCTTTTAGCTTGTTTAATAACAATCTGATGACGTAAAACATCAGTTGATAGACGCAAGGTTTGATTAATAGCCTCTAAATCTTTCTTTTCGGAATCAAACTCGCATAGGCTGTAATAGCCGTAGGCATTATGTTTAATTTCGTAGGCTAATTTCTTCTTACCCCAATATTCACGGTAAGTAATCTGGCCATTGTTTTCAGAAATAACCTTTTCTACCTTTTCGATGATCGTTTTTGCCTCATCTTCGGTAAATTTGTTTGGCATAATGAATAACATTTCATAGTGGCCAATTGTTGATTTTTTTGTTTTGGACATATTTATTATAATTCTTAAGGGATAAAGCGACCTTAAACAAATGTTAAAATAGCTGTAAACCCTCAATTTAAATAAAATCCCCAAGTATTCCAAGAACCTTTGGGGCTTAGAATACCTTTAATCCTGCTCTAATATTGGCAGAATTATTTTAGCAACGAGGCTAAAACATGGGAAAGATATCGTTATTATTTATTTGTATTAGGACTTTAACACAGATTAATAAAGAAATCAAGAGTGATTTAATGAAGTTTACTGGGTGATGATTGCCAGGTATCCTAGTTTAAGATATGATGATTTTATATGAAATATTTCTTTGTTTTAGGAACTAATACCGCCTTGTCTTTGGCAGAGTTGTCAGCGGTTATTGGAATCAAGAATGCCAAGCTTATTGGTAATGATTTTTTAATTGTGGATAGTCCGGCTGAACTTAACCCTGAGAATTTAATTAAAAAATTGGGAGGAATAATTAAGATTGGTGCTATCCGATCTGAAATTTCCCCAAACTCAGAAAAGGGAACTCTATTGAAAAATGTTTTAGAACTAGCTGCTAGTAAGAAAAATATTAGCAAAGACGGAAAATTTAATTTTGGTTTTTCTGATTATGGGCCACGAGGATTTGATAAGAAAGATTTAGGGATTAAATTAAAAAAACATTTTAGTGAACAGGCAATTAGCTCTCGTTTTGTTGTTAGTCGTGAAAAAACTTTATCTAGTGTCGTCGTTACCCAAAATAAATTATTAACTCGAGGCATTGAAATTGTGTTAGCGGAATTAGATGGGGTTGTTTATTTGGGAGAAACTTTAGCGGTACAATTTTTTAAGGACTTAAGTTTGCGTGATTACGGCCGCCCAGCACGTGATGATTTATCTGGTATGATACCCCCTAAATTAGCACAGATTATGATTAACTTGGCTCAAGTTAGAAATGAGTCTGATTTAATTATTGATCCATTTTGTGGCTCCGGCACGATTCTTAGTGAAGCGATGCTGATGGGTTATAAAGATATTTTTGGTTCAGATATATCGATAAAGGCAGTTGAAGATACTAAGACAAATATCAGCTGGGTAAAAGAGATGTATAAGCTAAAAGATATTAAGATGAAATTTTTAGTGAAGAATGTTTTAAGTTTATCCAAATTTGTAAAGATTAATAGTGTGGCCGCCGTTGTCACTGAGCCTTATTTAGGCCCACAGCGTGGACGCATTGAATTTGAAGAAACTATTTATGAATTAGAAAAACTATACTCCAGCGCTATTCAAGAATTCCATCAAGTTTTAGTTGCTGGCGGGCGGGTGGTGATGATTTGGCCCGTTTTTTATGGTAATAAACCGATTGTGCCCAGTATTTCCGGTTTTAAAATTTTAAATTTTATTCCCGTTGAGTTACAAGACAATGCTTTAGTTAAAAATGCTACCACCGGAAGAGATACTATAATTTATGGTCGCGCCGGTCAGAAAGTTTTCCGAGAAATTGTCGTTTTGGAAAAAGAATAATTGCTAGCTTATAATATAAAAACGCCTCTAGAATAAGGGGCGTTTTTTAGATATCAAAATTTTTAGTTTATTTATTAATCAAGAAATTGCAGACATCACCATCTTTAACAATATAATCTTTACCTTCAATTTTTATGAGTCCTAGTTCTTTAGCGCGAGCATCAGAACCACATTCAATAAATTTTTCCCAATTAATAACTTCGGCGCGGACAAAACCTTTAATAAAATCAGTATGAATTTCTCCGGCGGCGTTCGGTGCTTTAGAACCATGCTTGATAGTCCAAGCGCGACTCTCATCCGCCCCGGTAGTAAAAAAGGTATCAAGACCTAAAAGCTTGTAAGCACTTTGAATTAATTTATCTAAACCACTTTGGGAAAGCCCAAGCTCTTTAATATATTCCGCTTGTTCTTCTTCTGGGAGGTTAACAATTTCTTCTTCAAGCTTAACATTTATTTTTATTATCTCTTCGTTTGTGCCCGAGAGAACATCGTCATCAGTTGTTTCGTCAATATTTACTAAATAGAGAATCGGCTTGATTGTTAAAAGACTTAAAGTTTTTACAAAAATCATTTCATCTTCCTCAAAAGACATTTCTCTAACTGCGCGCCCAGCGCTAAGATGTGGATAAATTTTTTCTAGAATGACCAAATTAGCTCTTAATTCTTTATCGCCACTTTTAGCATCACGTCTCAATCTATCCAATCTTTTTTCTACCGTCGCTAAATCAGCGAAGATAAGCTCCATGTTAATAGTCTCTTTATCGCCAGAAGGGTCAATCTTGCCGTTAACATGAATAATATTTTTATCTTTAAAATCCCTAATTACTTCACAGATAGCGCTACACTCACGGATATGGGCTAAAAATTGGTTACCAAGGCCTTCGCCTTTACTGGCGCCGGCAACGAGACCAGCAATATCAACAAATTCAATGGTTGTGGGAATTATTTTTTTTGGTTTAGATACTTCGGCTAGTTTTTCCAAACGAAAATCAGGGACTTTTACCACCCCAACGTTTGGATCTATTGTACAAAAAGGATAATTAGCGGCCTCTACGCCCTTTTTGGTAAGTAAATTGAATAAGGTTGATTTACCGACATTAGGTAAACCGACAATTCCGATTGATAATGCCATAAATTCTGAATAAGTATTAGTAATAACCATCGCGGTTATCAAGATTAATATACAGGGTTTTTTAGAAAATAAAAAGAGGCCCAGAACGGGCCGGTTTTTATTATATAGTAAAAGCTAATAAATAATGGGCATCGTCTGAGCCTCATGCCTTTTTATCACAGATTTTTCTGTATTTTTAAGGCATTAAAGCTACTTTGCTGACTTAAAGAGCGTATCTTCACCAACTCCTAGCATATTAAAACTGTTATATTTTAAATATTTTTGCTAATTTTCGATTAGATCTAGTAAAAATTTCTTTTTGACTTTTATTAAATCTTATCTCATTTTGATTAGCACGCTAGTTTAATTGCTCATATAAATTTCTTGCCACGTCAGCGTTGGCATAGAATCGAAGGAGTTAGTTAAAGAACCTACTATAATAATAGCATTATAAAAAATAAGGGTCAAGTAGTCTGGACTAAAGTTATCGTAAATCATATATTTGGCTAATATTAATGTAAAAATATTAAAATACATAATTTAAGTCTAGGATAGCTTGGACTAAAAAAATATATTTATACACATAAAACACAAGTTATCCACAGCTTTGTCAAAATATTTTTCAAAAAAGCTGTGCATAAAATAAAAACCCCTGATTAGGGGTTTTTATTATGTGAGGATCGAGTGGGAGTCGAACCCACGAATGGCAGTTTTGCAAACTGCAGCGTTAGACCACTTCGCCATCGATCCAGTCTGTGTAATAGGATTTTAGCTTATCTTATTTAAGTTGTAAACTAGGATCTACTCTTAATTTGGGAAAACTGGTAGTTGTTTGAGTTTCTGATTTAAAAAATCCGGCCGCAGCAATCATTGTGGCGTTATCGGTAGTGTATTCTAGCTTGGGTACTAAAAAATTAATTTTTTCTAATTTCTCTTTTACTGCTACGTTAAGTGCTAAGCGTAATGCTTTATTAGCGCTTACCCCTCCTGACAACATTACCGTCCGAACATCATATTTTCTGGCCGCTTTAATAGTTTTTCCTACTAAAACATCAATAATTGCTTGTTGATATTCAAAACAATATTCCGCAATACGGGTTTCCCAACCTTGGTCTTTCTTTAGTTGATAGAGAAGAGCGGTTTTTAGCCCGGAAAAGGAAAAATTTAGGTTATTGGAATTTAACATTGGTCGCGGTAAAACTATGTCGCTGATATTATTTGGGTTATTGGTTTGGAATTCATCGGCCATTTTGGAAATTATTGGCCCTCCAGGATAACCTAAAGACATCATTTTAGCGCCTTTATCAAAAGCCTCCCCAGCCGCATCATCAAGAGTTTCTCCAATGATTTTTATTTTTCTATTTTTATCCATTAAGACGAGATTGGTGTGCCCGCCGGAAACGGTTAAAATTAGAGCGGGAAAATTGATTTTGCTTTCTGGGGTAATAAAATTTGAATATATATGTCCTTCAATATGATTGACTTCTATAACCGGCTTGCCCCAAGCAAAAGAGAGTGCCCGTACGGTTTCCATCCCAGTCATCAGCGAAGTAATAAGACCAGGGCCTTTGGTAACAGCGATTAAGTCTAATTTTTTTGAGTTTATGTTAGCTTTATCTAGCGCTTCGTCAACAACGGGTAAGATATTTAAAACATGCTCACGCGCGGCAACCTCGGGCACAACTCCCCCATATTTTTGGTGAATTTCAATCTGGGAGGATATTATATTAGACAAAACTAAAACTTTGCCGGTTTTTCTATCGGCCTTTATAATTGAAGCGGCTGTTTCGTCGCAACTGGTTTCTATTCCTAGGATATACATATATAAGTATTGTAGGGTATTTTTGGAAAAAGACAAATATATTTAATATTGACAAGATGGATGTTTGTCTATAAAATGAAGTTAAATCTAAGCGATTAGATTTTTATTTTCGCCAATTAAATATTGGTCCCTTCGTCTAGTGGTTAGGACGTCAGGTTTTCATCCTGTTAACAGGGGTTCGATTCCCCTAGGGACTACATATAAAAAAGAACACAGTAATGTGTTCTTTTTTATATGCCGCCGTAGGCGCGGGAAGCGAACAGGTTGGAAGCGAGTCTTGAGCTTTGGCGGAAGACAAAGCGAAAAGGGGAGCGTCGGACGAATATCCGGGGGATATTCGGACACCAACCCAGGACAAGTGAAATCGCCGCGATTCTGGCGGCGATTGAGCGCGATATTCCCCTAGGGACTACTAATTTAAAAAGACTCAATAAATTATTGAGTCTCTTTTTGTAAAATAATTATTTATTCGATAATCATAGAAATAACTTTTATGTTTTTGGCAAACGGCAACACGACAATTTTATCATATTCTTTTTTAAATTCAATCGATAATTTTTGCGGTTCAATAATATTAAAACCAAATTTTTTATAGAAAACTTCTTTGTCCTCTGAGGTTAAAAGAAATACTGGTCTACTTTTTTCTTTTAATAAAAGCTCACTAATTAATCTACTACCTATTCCCTTATTTCTATATTCCTGGCTCACGCCCAAACTAGCCAGCTCCAAACAATTATTTCCAAGGGCTTTAATTCTAATACAACCAATAACTTTATCCATATTCTTGGCTAAATAAAATCTACTTATATCAAACATTGATCTATCGCCATTTAAATTTTTCAACAAATCCCTCACGCTTGGCTCATCATTATTAATAGCCTGACCGTAGCTAATATTATTTTTTTTAATATTATTTTGCATATATATTTATTTGCTTAAAGACCAGTAATTCAATAATTTAAAATCTGGCACAGGAGTTTCCGCACTATATTGCCCAATTGGAGTATCATTTTCCCGACCATGAAAGTCAGACCCGCCAGTGTAATGAACCGCTTTACTAAGCACTTTCGTTTTTAAAAACTCTATCTGCTCATCTGAAGTCTTATTGTGATAAACTTCAATACCGGTTAATCCCAGTTCAAGTAAATCGTCTATTTCTGCTTCATTAAGTGGTTTAGTGACAACGCTGACGGAGACATATGGGTGAGCAATAACAAGATCCCGAGCAATCCCTTTAAATTTTTGCACGACCCACTCAACGCTGACGCCACTTCGCTCTACGGCGCAAGACTTACCTGGCGCCTGATAGATGTAATAAATATCTTCTGGGACAAGATTCTTCCCAAATTCTTCTAAAAATTTATTTTGGTTAATACTATTAGCGCAAATATCAAGAGCAACTGTTAGACTGACCGACTGCTTATCTAATGGCTTTAAATTATCTTTAACTTCAAGCCCCGCTAGGCGAGAAAGTTTAATTGCGACTTCCATTTCTTCTATTTTTTCTCGTCGCATAATTTCGTCGCGCTCATTTAAAATTTCTGCAGCCACATCGATATCAAAATCATAAACTAAAATATGGACGTCATTGTCATTGTATTTCGCCGTAATTTCAGTAGCTGGAATAACCTTAACTGGAGAATGCGCTAAAGAAGTTATTAATTCATAAATACCATCAACGGTATTATGATCAGTCAAAGCGCAGCATTCTAATTTTTTTTCTTTAATAATTTCGGCTAATTCTGAAATTGATAATTTGCCATCTGAATAAGTGGAGTGAAAATGTAAATCAAATTTAGTCATAAGTATTATTTTTGTTAGGCCAAATATTCTTTAAGGACTACTAACTCGTTATTTGGAGTGAGGACGCTACATTATTTTATGTTTTAAAATTACCCCAAAAACAGCAAAAAGTCAAAACATTTTTTGTCTTAAAATTTTCCTCCACCTCTCGATTCCCCTGGGGACTACTAACAAGTAATCTCCAATATATGTTGGAGATTTTTTGTTAACCTTTTTTCTTTAACTCAATGGATGGTATACTATAATAGTATGAATAACTAACAATTTTGTTAATAAAGCATGTATCCAAAATTGAGAAAAAGTCTATTAATATTTTTTTTACTTCTTTTAACCGTTTCTTATTTTTTTAAAAATAATTATAAGACAGTTAAAAATATTCGTCCGGAAGTTTTACGGGAGCCTCTGCAAAACAGCGTGACAAATAGTGAAATAATAAAATTTTCTAAGGATGGTTTTGCTTATAGACTAACTCCTATAGCCGAGTACCAAATTAAAGCCCTGGTAGTTCATCGGATGGATTATCGTTTTTTCAGTATTTATAATTCAGACAGTGTTTTTCCGGTGGACCTTTGTGTAACCTGGGGTGATAATTTAAGTAATAAAGTTTATCAAAATGAATCGCTCTCATTTTCTCAAGATGCTCGGTTCTGCTTTTATAGGTGGCGCGGAGAATTATCAGTTAATCCCAACCTCGTTTCTAACAATCACTTAATTACTAATAATAAAAAAATTCTGTCAGTAATCAGCAGAATTAAGCCTGGTGATCAAGTAGAAATTTCCGGATATTTAGTTAATGTTGAGGCTAATAAAATTGGTTCAGTAAGCGAATATGATTCTAGTTCATTTAATCTTAAATCAAGTACGGTGAGGACTGATGATGGCGCTGGAGCCTGTGAAATAATATATGTTAACAATATAAAAATTCTTCAAACTGGGCATCCGGTTATGTCATTTTTATTTTATTTAAGTTTTTATGCTCTCATTATTTTAGTATTTTTAGGGATTATCGCCATTATAATTTAAAACTATGTTTTTTAAACCAGTCGGGAAGCCAACCAAGGCCAAAAAGATTATTTATTTGATCGCCTTTATTGTTTTGGGGTTGTTGTTAAGTTTTAATTTACACGCTTTAATTGAAATTGCTTATTTACAGCTTGCTTCTAAGAAAGATGTGGTTGTCACATTTTATGGCGGTTGCACTTTGCCTATATTTGTCCAGGTGTTATTGCCAATAATAGGCATCTTTAGCGGCTTATTTGCTGGTCTTTTTTGGTGGAAGAAAATTTATGTTGAAAGATGCTTGGATAAATATTAAAAAAATATTGTTATTTTTAACGCCCTTGTTGGGCTATATATTTTTAACCGTGGTTTTGACATATCCGCTAATCACTAAATTTTTTACGTTTATTCCTGGAGCCGAGGGCGATGCTCATATTTATCTATATTATGAATGGTGGCTTAAATATTCTATAGCGAATAGTTTAGATTTTTTTTCCTCACCATTGCTACTGTATCCTTACGGGGCAAATTTATCTTTAGCGGCGACTACTCTTTTTAATAATGTCATTATCTCATTTTTTGATATATTTTTACCGTCAGTTGCCTCCTTTAACTTATTTGTTATTACGTCCTTTTCTTTATCTGGTTGGGGGATGTATTGGCTTTTACAATATTTAATAAAGAACAAAACATCTTCATTTATAGGCGGGTGCCTGTTTGCTTTTCATCCTTACGTTTTTTCAAAATTAGCCGATGGTCACTTTAATTATTCCACAATTTATTTTATTCCCTTGTTTATACTTTTTCTTCTAAAAGCTACCAGAGAAAAGTATAAAAAATATTTAAATACAATCCTCGCCGCCTTATTTTTGGTTATCGGCCTTTATACCGATTTTTATTATGCTTATGGGCTAATCTTTATTCTTGTTATTTATTTTGTTTGGCTTTGGTGTGAAAATAAAAAAATAACAAAAACAAATATCAAAGTTTTTACTTTGATTATTTCTTTGTTTTGTTTGTTTTCTTTACCACTAAGTATTCGCTTGGGAAAGTTGTATTTAACACCTAATGACATCCCAGCCCCAACCATGTCCCAAATAGCTGTTTATTCGCCAGATATTAGATCTTTTTTTATCCCATCTCCCGCTAACACCTATTTTGGTAAAAATTTAAAAAATTATTATCAAGATATCGCTCCTCATAATAGCGTGGTATTTGTTGGATATACGCTCATAGCTTTAATGATTTTTGGATATTGGACTACTAGAAAGGATCATAATGCACTAATAAAATTATGGTTTTTTTTATCTTTATTTTTTCTATTTTGCGCCCTTGGCCCTATATTATCTATTGGTAGCATTTCTGCTATTAATTCCGGGCAGTTAAACATAATTTTGCCATATTCACTTCTATATTATTTACCCTTTTTAAAAAATATATTAGTCCCTTCGCGACTAATAATATTTTGTTTACTATTTTTTATTATTCCTGCTAGTTTTGGCTTAAGATTTTTAATCGGAAAAATTAAAAATAAAATTTATTTAACGATTGTAATCATCCTGGTGGTTTCTTTGATTGTATTTGAATATTCCTCTTTTCCCATTCCTCTTTCCTCAACAGATATTCCAAAATTTTATAATACATTGGCTCTAGAAACAGAAAGCTACACTATATTAGAGTTACCTTTTGCGCTTAGTACCAGCTTTTATACTTTAGGCAATATTAATGCTTCGTCTAAATTACAATATTTCCAGTCAGTTCATCACAAAGCTATTTTGGGGGGATACGTTTCTCGTGTCCCTAATCGTGTCTATAATGAATATCAGAAGACGCCAGGGCTTAGCTATTTAATTGATCCCAGCGAGTATGATTATACAAGTGAGAAAAAAAATAATTTAGAAACTACTATTGTGAAAAAGACTTTTTCTGATTTAAAAATAAAATATATTATTATTCATCCTGAATATTATGTTAATTTAAATTACAACAAGCATGTGCAATTAACTAATACATTAAATTACCTAACAAAAATATTTGGGGCTAATTTTACAGAAGATAATCTTATCATTTATAATCTAAAAGATGAGGATGTTAAAAAATGATAACAACGTTAGAATATCTATTTTAATGTTTATATTATAACGAATCTTAAAATCAAGTAATAAAAAAGCGGGCATTTTTAGTCCGCTTTTGTGTTTTACAACATTTTTATTTTTTTAAAATTTGCATTTGTGTCGCTGCGATTTTGACTGCTAGCGGCAACATCATCCATTCGTAGGGAAGCACATGTTTTTGAAGATTACTAGCTGCTTCATCGCAACTTTCCGGATTATTTATAAAATCATAAATAATCTGTTGCGGAATCTCAACGCTAAGTCTTAATAGCGCTTGGCCTGAATCGTATTTATCCTCAACTCCATGAACCGTTGGTTCAGTGTAAAATTTATCATTCAAAGTTTTTCTTCCTCTTTGGATGAGGTCCGCAATGTCGGACAGTACTTTTTTATGTGGCTCTAAACCATACATCCCTTTACCCCCACAAGTTTCAATATTGGCGGGATGGATGTTATAAAAAATGATTCCGGCTATTGCTGGAATTTTGACGATACAGCCTACTAAAAATACCATTTCAATTTCTCCAGTAGTTAACACGTATTTTAATTCTCGGTTAAATACGCTTGCTAAAGTAAAGTCTTGACGATTGATAGTTAGGGCCGGAATACCACACTTTTGAGCCTTTTCTAAACAACCAGCTTCGGCTTTTGTGCTGATTAGGAGTCGTAAATCAATATTGGGGATTTCTCCGTGTTTATACGATTTCATAATAGCATAAGCATCCGTACCTCCGCCGGAAGCGATTAGGGCAGTTTTTACTTTTTCCATGTCTTAATTTTTTTTAGTGAAGTTAATATTTATTTGTTATGTTAATGTTCTATTTTCTTAATTTTAAAGGTTAGCAAAGTAATAATTAGGAGTCAATATTAATAAATTTGTGCTATAATAAAATTAAGTTAGTAAATATTTAATTGAATATGAATATATTTATTTTACATCCTTTGTTAAACGTTCTACTGTTTGCTGTTCCCCTAGCTTTATTTGAAATATCTATTGAAAAAGCACACGGTTGGGGAAGTGGTTGGTCAAAAGATAAGTGGTATGCAAAGTCTTTATTAAGAGGGACGCGGGCGGGAGAAATTTTAACTAAATTTACCAAACTTGAACCACCGTTAAATTATCATATTTTGCTTTCTTATGTTATATTTCCCATCGTTTTTATTCTTGAGTATTTATTAGGAGAGCATAATTTATTTTTGGTTTTGGCTAGTTTGTTTGCTTTTCTTCTTAGCGCTGAGATAGTTTGGTTCTCATGTAATTGGTATTTTGATTCACTCACTCAGTTATTAAAAGGACCCAATGGTTCTATTTTTTGGCATAAGGATTGGACAAAAATTTATAAAAATAATTATTTGCCAACTGCTTATTTTATCTGGTTTTTTCTTTTCCTATTATTTTTAGCTTTAGCTATATATTTGCCTATTAATTAATAACTTTATGTTAAGTACATCAAAAAAAACTAGTTCTAAAAAATCTGTTAGTCCAAAAAAATCTCGTTTAGAGAGTGTTAAACAAAAAATTAATTCTGTGAGTAATGTTGCAAAGCAGGAATCGACTGTTTGGCCCTTAGAAAATAATTTTTTATTAGGCGGAGCAACGATTTTCTTGTCATCTATTTTATTCTTTATTTTTTTATTAATTTTTGTTTACAATATTTTTATTCTTTATATATTAATTGGCAACAGACATGTAATGCCTCCTATATATATTATAGATAGACCAGTCGGCGAAATAAAACATTTGCCTCAAAATATCCCGATGCAACAAGATATCTGGCAAACTCAAGAAGTCGCCAGCTTATCAGAACAAGACGCTGGGCGACCTGATGTCAATTTTATGGCGTCTCCTGATGGTAGCCAGTTTGCCTACACTGTTAATCGTGATGGTGGCGTGGCTGTTTCTTTAAATAATACCGTAGG
Source organism: Patescibacteria group bacterium (assembly GCA_038323715.1). Taxonomy (GTDB): domain Bacteria; phylum Patescibacteriota; class Patescibacteriia; order Patescibacteriales; family UBA12465; genus UBA12465. Next base: position 17,999 of record JBBQHF010000004.1, on the reverse strand, counting down.
ACCTGTTTTTGATGAAATAACTTTTATGGTTTTTAGCCCCGACAGTAAACGCTTTGCTTATGGAGTCAAAACAGGCTCCAACCAGGCAGTGGTTCTAGACGGAAATTTAAGTGCAGAATATGATTGGATTTTTCCACCTTATTTTTTCACACCCGATTCTCAGTATTTTGTTTATAAAATTAGAAATTCCGGTGGTGATGCGCTGATGTTTAATAACACTAGTAGCGCTTATTATGATAAAATTTATAGCCCTTTCCTAAATACGGATAAAACTAAATTAATGTATTACTCTCGAAAAGGAAATAGAATTTATCAGAATTCTTTACTGCTTAATTAAAATATTTATTAATTAAATATTCTTTTAATGTTTATTGGCCTTATAGCAGGTTTATTAGTGGCGCTATCTTTGATTATAATAGCAACAATTGTTACTGTTTTTTTCTGTTTGAATATGATTTATACCAATCTAAGGACTTTAGTACCTTGGGTTAAAACGCCGGAAGCTAATATGAAAGTGGTTTTAGAAGAATTAAATTTACCAGTTGGCTCTCTCATATATGATCTTGGTTGTGGTGATGGTCGTTTTTTATTTTTAGCCGAAAAGTATGGCCTAAGAGCGACGGGATACGAATTAGCCCTTTATCCTTATTTAAAAGCGGTCCTAAGTAAATTTTTAAGAGGTAGCAAAATAAAAGTTTATCGCAAAAATTTTTTAAAACAGAATCTATCTGAAGCGGATGCGGTTTTTTTATTTTTAAATAGTTTTCGCATGGAAGAATTACATCTTAAACTGCTAAAAGAAGTAAAGAAAAATGCTAAGGTAGTTTCTTATGGCTTTAAAATTTCTAGCTGGTTGCCAATAAAAGTGATAAATACTAGACCTAGTAAAGTTTATGTTTATCTAATTACAAGTTGACATAGAGCGTAATAATGTTTAAGATAATTAAATTATTATCATTAGTTTTTGTTATTTAAAAAATAAATATTAACCAAATAAAAATAGTAATCATGGAGAAAAAAAGGTTTATTTTTGGAGACAATGTTATAGTTGCGGAATGCAAATATGGCGAGAATGCTTATCAGTCACCGGCAGCACTACTTAGCGCCGGTACAGGAGACTCTCTTGGCTTGGATAAATTTTTTCTAATGTCGGGAATGCCACTTAGTTATAATAACTATTGTGATTTAGATCGTTTATTACAAACGATGACTCACGTGGCGGCTACTTTTGATTTGAATCGGGGGATGGTTCCTTACATTGCTTTAGGCGCAAAACATGGGAATGCTTGTGGCGCTGGAATACACGATAACGATAAATTAGAAACCATCAAAAAAATGGTGATTGGTGATTTGCAGGCCTTGTTTGGAGGTTTAGTAATGCTTAATTTTGCAGTTGATGTTGACGAGGCGGAATTATTATTAACCTATAAAACCGCGTCTAGACGTCTACTTGATGGAGTTATTGCTCCTTGGTTTAGTCCGGAAGCAGTTGCTTTATTAAAACGAAAAGGCGATAAATGTCGTTTTATTTCTAATAATGCTCTTTTGGATTTGAATCGTAATAGCTTGGATCAAGAATTTATCTTTCGCCATGTTCGTGGCGGATATTTATCGCAGCCAAACTATACTTACATTTTGCATTTGGAAAATGAGGACTTAAAAATGTACGGGACTGCTGACGAAGCAGAGGAAGATGATTTATTACTTGCTAAAGCAATTTGTGATACTAGTAATAGTAACACCATAACGATTGTCAAAGATGGTCAGCTACTTGGTAATGGTGTTGGCCAACAATCACGAGTTGCTGGCGCGGAACTAGCTTTAAGTATTGCGAAAAAAAATGGTCATGATGTCTTTAGGGCCGTAGCCGCTAGTGATAGTTTTTTCCCTTTTACTGATGGGCCAGCCGCCTTAATTAAAAAAGGTATTCAAACTATTGTTAGCACTAGTGGCTCGATAAATGATCAAAAAGTAATTGATATCTGTCAGAGTCATGGAGTCGTTCTTTATTTAGTCTCGGATTCTAAGGGTCGTGGATTTTATAACCATTAAAATTGTTTTTTGAAAAAAAGAAACCCCGTTGAACTTATTGTTCGGCGGGGTCTTTTATTGTAGAAAATCACTTAGCTAGTTTTCAGCCAGCACTTGTTCATATTTATTGATAACATTTAACTGACTTTTGCCAGTATGGATGTCAATAAATTTTACAACCAATGAGATTCGATTGTCTTCGTTTAAGGCGTCCCAAATTGTGTCGGTAATTTGTTCAATGTCACCAAGGAGCGGTAGCAAGTAAGGATCTTTTGAAAATGATGGTAATGGGTTGCCGTCTCCATCGTAAGTTGTAATGCAGTGCCCAAATTTTGGCTCTAAATTTGCAACATAAGAAGATTTTAGACAAACATTGCTTTTGTCTTCTTTTTTGAAAACCGCTATTTCTGCAGAGTAACCGGAGTCATCATTTTCTCCTAAAAAAACGGAGGCGGTAATGCGCGGCGTAAAATTAGGAGCATCATCCTCGTAGCTCCAGATTTTGGTAAGCGGTAATATTCCTCGATTTACTGAGCCATTGGCAACCGACAAGGTTTGATGACCGTTACTGACAACGTAGCGCAAATTCTTTTCCGCCATTGCGGTGTAGATAATAAGCGAGGCGTCTTTTACTAACTCGGGATTAGCCGCCTCGGTTTTAACGGTGCCATTTATCTCATCAAAAACGAAAACGCGATTACGACTATTTTCGCTTCTGCCCATTATCCAATAAATTTGAACAATGTATTGCCCAGTCTCATCCATGCCACAAATTATTCCACGTCCCGGATAAACATTTTGACGTAAATCTTCCAAATTTTGGAAAGCCAAATTTCTCATTTTGCTTTTCATTAGTTGAGTTTTAAAGTACTTATTAATAACCGTTCCGAATTCTCGTCGGATTAGATTAAACCATATAAATTAAATTATATCAGCTTCTAGTGATTAAAACATAATTTTTTTGATGGGTCAACCTTCGCCTTTCCAATATTTTTTTGTTATAATAATAGAATATTAATCTAATTTGTTATGAGCAGTAATGCTAAAAGAAAAAAGATAGGACTCGCTCTTGGCTCTGGTGGTTTTCGGGGGTTTTCTCATATTGGCGTAATCCAGGTTTTGTTAGAAAATAATATTCCGATCGATTTTATTAGTGGGTCTTCAATTGGGGCGCTGGCCGCTGCTTATTATGCTTTCTATGGAGAAATATCGGGACTTGAAGAAAAATTTTTAGACACCAAAAAGGGGCGGTTACTGGGTTTGTCAGATTTTGGTTTTCGAGGAGGGCTACTTAGTACTAGAAAATATGAAAAGATAATTGAGAATCTTCTTGGCCGTCATACTTTTGAAGAAACTAAAATTCCTGTGAAAATAATTGCCACGGACTTAGCGAGTGGGGAACCTTTTGTTTTCCATACCGGAAAGCTGTCTTTAGCTGTACGCGCCAGCTCCTCCGTGCCAGTTGTTTTTGAGCCGGTTAAATATCATGGCCATAATTTTATTGATGGGGCCTTAAGTAGTCCGGTTCCCGTTGATGCTCTGCAAGGTGCAGGGGCAGATGAAATTATTGCCGTTAATCTTTATCATAAAAAAGAATTTACGGATAAACGATTTACGTTTACTAAGGTTGCACTGAGAAGCACGCGCATTGCTTTGTATAACTTATCTCAATCGGAGGTAAAAAATGCTAGCGTGGTTATTAATCCTGACAATTCGTATCATATTCAAAATACCAGCTTAAGACAGTATTTTACTAGAGATATTATGGAAAAGATGATTTATATTGGTCGTAAAGAAGCTGAAAAAGCGCTGCCGAGTATTAAAAAATTATTAAAATGAAATATAAGTTATATACAACTTCAAACAAAGCTTGGGATGGGATGTTTAAGGCAATGCTTAAGGCGGAGAAAGCGATATATCTAGAGATGTATATTTTATCTGGAGATACTAGTGCGACCCATAATTTCTTTAAATTGTTAAAGGAAAAAGCTAGCAGTGGGGTGGAAGTTATTATTATCGCGGATGCCCATGGAAGTTCTTCTTTAAAGCCTGAAATTATCAAAGGTTTAAGAGACGCTGGTGCAGAATTCATTTTTTTTAGTCATTGGCTGAAAAGAACACATCGCAAGATTCTAATTATTGATAACCGAATCGCTTTTTTGGGTGGGGTTAATATAGAGGAAAAAATTAGAAACTGGAAAGATTTACAAATAAAAATTGAGGGAGGCGCCGTTAGATTTATGGTCAAATCATTCGCAAATTCTTATCGTAAATGCGGTGGGCGTCGTGACTCGGTGTTGCGTTTTAGTTTTATACCCTTATCGAGAAAGTTGAAATATTGGGTGATGGATAATTGGACGGGAACAAACAAACTTTATTATTTGAATGATTATTATCGTCTTAAAATTACTGAAGCCGAAACTTTAGTGCAAATTGTTACTCCTTATTTATTGCCTCCTCGTTGGTTGATTGCTGTTTTAGATGATGCTTGTCGTCGCGGGGTAAGAGTGGAAATAATTATCCCTGAAGATACCGATATTAAAGCTTTGAATAAAATAAATTATTTAAATTGTTGTCGCTTGTCATCACTGGGGGTTAAATTTTTTATGACTAAAACTATGAATCATGCCAAGCTGATGTTAATAGATGATATTGAGGGTTTGGTCGGCTCACAGAATATGGATATTTTATCTTTCGGATGGAATTTTGAAGTAGGTATATTTTCGCGTCAAAAAAATTTAGTGGCTGATTTAAAAAAAATAATTGAGACCTGGAAGGGAGAAGCTGACCAATTTGATCCAGATTATAGACAAAAAATAAGTCTCGGCGATAAATTATTAATTAGATTCTTCAAATTTTTCTATCCCATTTTTTAATTTTAATAATTTTATAAGTTTAACCATAGCAAGTTAATAAAGGCCTAAATAGTTTAGGCCTTGTTTTTTTAGTAATTTTTGTCTATAATATCTGCAACATTAATTTTAATTTATTTGTTATGGCAGTTAATTTTATAAAGATTCGTGGCGCTAGAACTAATAACCTTAAAAACATCGACTTAGATATTCCTAGGGATAAAATGGTTGTTATTACTGGGCTATCTGGTTCCGGTAAATCTTCGTTAGCCTTTGACACTATTTATGCCGAAGGACAAAGACGCTATGTAGAATCATTATCTTCTTACGCTCGCCAATTTGTGGGGCTGATGGATAAACCTGATGTTGATATGATAGAGGGGTTATCGCCCGCTATTTCTATTGATCAAAGGACTGTCGGGTCTAATCCCCGCTCTACTGTCGGTACGATTACGGAAATTTATGATTATTTGCGTTTATTATATTCAAAGTGTGGTCAGCCACATTGCCCCAACTGCTCAGCCAAGCTAACAAAATCTGCTGAAGAGAAAAAAACTTCTAAATTAATTAAAGGAAGACAAATAAAATCATCGCACGTAGAAAGATTTTTTGTTTGTCCTGATTGTGGTTATCGTCGTGCTGATTTGGAGCCACGAGATTTTTCTTTTAATTCTGGCCATGGTGCTTGTCCAGATTGTTCAGGATTGGGGACTAAAATGGAAATAGATGCCGATTTAGTTTTTAATTTAAATCTCAGTATTTTAGAGGGAGCAATTAAGCCCTTATCTCACGCTAACTTAATTGGCAATGGTTTAATTACTAATTTAGAATCTTTAGCAACCCGTCATAATTTTAGTTTAAGAACTGCGCTTAAAGATTTAACGCCAGAAATTAGAAAAATTATTTTACAGGGCGACCCTGGCTTTACTGGAGTAGTTAATTATTTAGAAAATAAATATCAAGAGACAAAATCTAATTTTGTTAAACAGGAGATAGAAAAAATAATGAGGCGTTCTCTTTGTCCTTTGTGCCACGGCGCTAGATTAAAGGCAGAGGCCTTGAGCGTTAAGATTGGAGAACTGTCTATTTTTGAAGTTTCTCAGTTAAGTATTGATAAGCTAAAAGAAGTTTTTTTAGGTTGGTCTAGTAATTCAAAAATAACCAGTGGCCAAATACAAATTATGACGCCTATTTTGAAAGAAATAAGTAAAAATCTTTGTTTTTTAGCTGACGTTGGGTTGGGTTATTTAACTCTGTCTCGTTCAGCGGCTACTTTATCAGGCGGTGAAGCTCAAAGAATTAGACTCGCTTCCCAGGTTGGCTCTGCTTTATCGGGTGTTTTGTATGTTTTAGATGAACCTTCTATTGGTTTACACCAAAAGGATAATGATAAGTTAATAAATACTTTAAAAAGTCTTAGGGATAATGGCAATACGGTTATTGTGGTAGAGCATGACGCGGCCACTATGATGGCGGCCGATTGTTTGATCGATGTTGGCCCTGGCGCTGGCGACCATGGCGGTAATATTTTATTTGTTGGTGCCCCTGAAGATATTAAAAAATGCCCCGAATCTTTAACGGGAGCATATTTGTCTGGTAAGAAAAAAATTAGTGTTCCTAAAGAATTTAGGAAAGGTTCCGGCAAGCTTTTGGAAATAATTGGGGCTAAAGAACATAATTTGAAGAATATTGATGTTAAATTCCCGCTAGGTAAGTTGATTGCCATTACCGGTGTTTCTGGTTCAGGTAAGTCAACTTTAATGAATGATATTTTAGCCAACGCTTTAACAAAAAAATTCTATCGCGCCAAAACGGAGCCAGGTGCCCATCAAGAAATAAGAGGCTTAGAATTTATTGATAAAGTGATTGATATCGACCAATCGCCTATTGGTCGTACTCCTCGTTCTAACCCAGCCACCTACACCGGATTATTCACAAATATTAGAGATTTATTTGCTGAACTACCGGAGGCTAGGGTTAAAGGTTTGGGAGCCGGACATTTTTCTTTTAACGTTCCCGGAGGAAGATGTGAAAATTGTTCCGGCGATGGAGTAATAAAAGTTGAGATGCAATTTTTATCTGATGTTTATTTAACTTGCGACGTTTGTGGCGGAAAAAAATTCAAACCAAAAGTTTTGGAAGTATTATATCAAGGAAAAAATATTTATGAAGTTTTAGAGATGACGGTTAGTGAGGCGCGTGAATTTTTTAAGGGGGTTCCGGCTGTCACTCAGAAGCTAAATACTTTAGATGAGGTCGGCTTGGGATATATTAAATTAGGCCAAAGCGCTACCACTTTTTCTGGAGGAGAGGCGCAGCGTATAAAATTAGCAACTGAACTGTCTCGTCGCTCAACTGGAAAAACTTTATATATTTTAGATGAGCCGACAACCGGTCTACATTTTGATGATATCGATAGATTATTAAAAGTCCTTAATATGTTGGTTGAACAAGGAAATACGGTTTTAGTTATTGAACACAATATTGATGTAATAAAATCAGTCGATTGGGTAATCGACCTTGGTCCTTCAGGAGGTGAAAAGGGTGGTTATTTAGTTGCCGAAGGGACACCTGACCAGATTGCTCAATCAGCCACAAGTTATACAGGTGAATATTTGAGAAAAATCTAACTATCTTATAGAGAGTTTTTTTGATTTATATTTATTTTAAGTCGTGTAGAATCTTTAGTTCTAATTCTTTGGTTTCTGTATTTAAGCTGGCAAATGTCGGCTGAAAAAAGGTACCAGCTAAATTTCCTGGGTTAGCAATAAAAATATTGTTCTGTTTTTCTAGCCATGGCTTATGGCTGTGACCGAAAAAGATAAAGTCTAGGCACTGTTCGGCTTTTTTTAATAAGGTTGGTATTTCGCGTTCTTGATGACAAAAACCCAATGTCAAACTTCCCAGTTTTTCAATACCGATTAAATTGCGATAACTAATATTCTTCAAATTATTAATATCTTTTGCTTCGTAAGTTTCGCCATTACCCTCAACTAAAAAAATCTCACCACTAAAATTAGTAGAGAGAAATTCTAAAGTGTCATAGTTGCAGACATCGCCACAACAAATTATTTTTTCTATTTTATTTTTTTTACACCATGCCAAACATTTTTCCAGATTGGGAAGATTGTCGTGGATATCAGAGATAATAGCAATTAACATATTACTATTTTCCTATTCTCAACTTTATCTCATAAGACATTTGTTCCAACTTGCGCAAATGACCACGTGATTGGTCATATTTAGTTCTGAGATATCCCGTCATATCAAAATCTATCAGTTGAGCCATTATTTCCTCGGCGGTTTTTTTTATTTTTGCGACCTCGGAATACTTGCCTTTAGCTGCCTGATTAGTGGCGTAGCGAACCATTTCTCCAATTAAATCGCAAATACCACCTAGATAAGATTCGTAATCAAGGGTTAGACCGCTGACTGCTTTTATTTCTTTCTTTTTGATGATTAAATAAAAAGTTTTACCTTCTAAATATTCTTCAGCCGCCGCCTTGTAAGCCCCTTCTTTTTTTAATCTGTCGGCGCCAAAACGACTCTCCAAATTAGCTAAGGCTTTTTCTATTTCAGTTAATTTTCCTTCAGCAGTTTTAAAATCTTGGCGTTGTAAGGAAAAAATTATTTTTTTTGCTTCAAATAAAATATTGTTGGAAGCGCTTATTATTTGGCGTCTTTCACTTTCATTCGCTTGGTAATCTTTTTTTAAAACTTCTAAGAATTTTTTATCAATCATATATATTTAAATTACGCGGAAAACTTCTTCTATCGTTGTTTCCCCGGCTAGCGCTTTTATTATTCCGTCTTGTAAAATTGTAACCATGCCATTTTTTATGGCTTCTTGTTCTATATCATAATCGGTTACTCTGTCGTTTTGGATTATGGTTTGTATATTTGGGGTCATAGTAATTGCTTCATATAAACCAATTCTGCCTTTATACCCTATTTGACCACATTTTTCACAACCGGCACCTTTATAGAAAACCAATTTTTCCGGAATAACGACGGCTGGATTATTAATACTAACAATTATTTTTTTTACTTTTTCCATTTCTTCTTCGGATATTTCTATTGGCTGTCTACAATATGGACAAATTTTTCTCGCTAATCTTTGGCCAATAGTAAATTCTATGGAATTTGCTAAAGCTTGTCTTTCAACTCCTAGACCTACAAAACGAGAAATCGCTCCGGCAGCGCTGTTAGCGTGGATGGTTGATAATACAAGATGTCCCGTCATCGCAGCCTCAATTGATATTTTGGCTGTTTCGCCATCTCTTATTTCCCCAATCATCATTATGTTTGGATTCTGTCTGAGCAGGGATTTCATCGCTGAGGCAAAAGTATAACCACTCGCCTCATCAATTTGAGTCTGCATTACCCCTGGCAATTGATATTCTATCGGATCTTCAATCGTAATAATTTTTACATCGGGTTTATTGAGTTTATTAAGAATGCTGTAAAGGGTAGTTGTCTTACCACTGCCTGTTGGGCCGGTAGTAATAATAATCCCTTTATTTTTCTTCATCGCTAGCTCCAGGGGCTTAAGCGTTATGGGGGTAATCCCTAATTTTATCATATCCAAATCGGCAGCTTCGGTAGTGAGCATTCTAATAACAATAGTTTCCCCGTAACCACCAGAGATAATAGATAAACGGCAATCTATTTTATGATTAGGAAGATAAACACTAAAACGTCCATCAAAAGTGGCCCGCTTTATGTTAGTTGGGGTTCCGGCGAGAATTTTTATTTCTGAGAGTAAGGGTAGATAACTTGTTTTTGGTAGAGAAAAAATATCATGTAAAATTCCGTCAATACGAAATCTTATTTTTACGTCATTAGCCGTTGGCTCGATGTGAACATCGCCCGCTTCTCTGATGGCCGCTAGGGCCATGGTTAATTGAATCAAGTTAGAGGTTGGTATTTCTTGTGCTTGCTCGCTAATGTCAAAAATATTTTTACTAAATTCAATTGCCCGGTCTACCTGTTCTTGGTCAATCTTAACCCCGCGTCCGATAGTTTGAGAAATAACTACATCATAAAGTTCATTAACGTAGTCAAAATTTCCAATTACTCTATAGACCTCTTCAAGGCTGGTTTCTCCGGCCAGCGCCTTTAAAACTCCGTCTTGAAGCATGGTAATCATGCCGTTTTCAATTGCTTGTTGTAAAATTTTAAAAGATGGCGCCTGGTCAATTGTTAATTGACGTAAGTTATCGCTCATCACAAAAACTTCAAATATTCCTGAACGTCCTTTGTATCCAGTAAAATTACAGTATTCGCAGCCTGCTCCTGCCTGGAAGACCTTGGGCAGTATAGAAGGGATATCAATTCCCGCCTTTGGAGAAATAACGGCTAATATTTTGTTAATTGTTTCTTTGCCCGCGGCGTCTATTTCTACTTCTGTGCGGCAATGCGTGCACAACCTTCTCACTAAACGTTGGCCGATAACGGCATTAATTGAGGGAACTAAAAAATATGGTTTAACGCCAATATCAATTAATCTTGGGATTACCCCAGAGGCATCATTGGTATGGAGAGTGGATAATACTAAATGTCCTGTTAACGATGCTTGAACAGCAATTTCGGCGGTTTCTAAATCTCTAATTTCTCCAACCATTACCACATTAGGATCTTGTCTTAAAACCGATCTTAACCCTTCAGAAAAACTAAAACCATGTTTGCTATCAACTTGGCTTTGGTTAATACCAGATAGTTGATATTCAATTGGATCCTCTAAGGTTATAATTTTTGTTCCTGGCTTGTTTAGTTTATTGATGACGGCATAGAGAGTTGTTGTTTTTCCGCTTCCAGTAGGCCCGGTAGTTAAAATTAAACCGTTTGGTTTAGTAATTTCTCTTTTTAAGATTGGAAGTATTTCTGGTCGTAGTCCTAGAGTTTCAATATCTAAAGAAGTAATTTTGGAATCCAGCAAACGCATGACCACGCTTTCTCCAAACGCCGTTGGCAAAAAAGAGCAACGTACATCAACTCGCCTTTCTTTAAGATATATTGTATAGCGTCCGTCTTGGGGCTTATTTTCTATATTAATTTTTACTCGCGCTAGTATTTTTAAGCGGGAGATTATTTTATGCCACTTCTCTCTACTAATTACCGCCGCTTCTTGCAAAACGCCATCTAGTCTCAACCTAACGACAACGCCCTTTTCTTCAGCCTCTATGTGGATATCACTTGCTCCAGCTTTCAGGGCGGTCGCCAATATTAAAGTTACAACATCACTGACGTTCACATCGTTAACCTTATCGTTAAGACTTTTATAATTTGCAATATCTGCTTTGAATTTTTCTAATTGATCGGGGCTAATTTCAATACCGCTGTCGTATTTTTTTATTTTTGGCACGGCGTGGTATATATCAAGCGCGTGTCTGAAACTATTTTCTGAAATTAAATATAATTTGGTATCCGCAAAATATTGATCGCCCAATCTATTCATTTCAGCCACAACCTCAGTGGTTGGGTTTAGGCAGGCAACTCTAATATTAGTGCCATCATAAAAGAAGCATAAAGCGCCTAGCTCTTTAGCTCTTTCTTCTTGGATTAAGGCAATTGCCTCGGGACTAATAGGAAAACCGGTTAAGTTTACATAGTCTATTTCTAAATCTTGGGCATTTCTTTGAGTTTGTCTTTCCAGTTCTTTTAATTGAATTTCCTCCTGTTTCTTAGCAAAAAGACCGGCGACGCTTTCTTCGTCGCCTGTCGGGTTTATCAAATTTTCAATAGAATCCATTTTACTCATAGCTTATTTTCTTTTTTTGAAAACTCTTTCTAATTTCGCTTCTCCATTACCTGCCTGTAGTTCAAGGAAAAGACTTGTCCAGGCCGAAACCTGGAAGGTTGTTAGGAGGGAGCCGATAAATAAGATTAGAGCTAACGCCAAGAACATAAGCACGGCCACTAAGGCTCCAAAACCATAGCTGGCCGCAAAGAATATATAAGGAAAAATAAAAATTGAGATAATGATTAAAATTACAAATCCAACCAAGAAACTGACAATAAAAAGAATAATCCCCATTTCAACACTTACGAGCCAGTTATTTTGAAATAACGTCCAAGCCTTTTTTAACGAATCAACGAATGTTTCGTCGTCTATAATTTTATAGGCAATAGCATATTTGACGATAAGCAATAAGGATATAGCTATCGGAGTCAAGATTATAAATGAAAGAGTGTAGATAAAAGCTAAATAAGATTGGCCCTGAACAGCTAAGAATAACAAAGGTACGCCGATAATAAATAAGGCTAAGCCAATTAGAGCTTTAACTAAAATGTTTAAACCAAAAACTGGCCAGAAATTTTGATGACCCTTGGTCAAACTTTCTTTAATATTTATAGTGGCCTCTTTCTTTTTTTGCGATAATAATTTTTTAACGCTTATCACCAGTGCTCCCTGAGAAGAAATAGATAGCCAGATAAAAGAGATGATTAGAGTTGCGGTTATTATTAAAACGGTTAAAGTGTTTATAATTGTTAGGATGTTGTAAGAAAAGAGATTAATAAAGCCCACACAAAAAGCAGCGATGGCATTTCCCACCATCACCATGCTGTTTATGTGGTAATAGGAATTCTCAATTGGGTTGCTTTGAAGGCCGTTTGCCAGTAGGCTATATTCAAAAGAGCCGCTAGCGGCGGCGATGGAGGCAAAAAGTCCAAAGAGCCATAAATACTTGTGCTTCCAAGCAATATTCCAGGCTTGTTTTAAAATTGAGCGATAAGAAAACATAAAATTAAAAGCTAGTTTTATAATTCAGCCCGATTATTGGAGCTGATTGAAAAACTTAATAAAGTCTGTTAGTATTATAACATAATTCAATATTATTACCAAGGATTTATAGCTCTAAAAAGCACTATAAAAAAGATATGATATTCTTAGAAAGCCTTAAATTAAAGATTGCAGAAAAATTGATGACCGAGGGGTTAGCTTTTTCTTATCCCCCTAATTCAGAATTGGGTGATTTAAGTTTGGCTTGCTTTGACTCGGCTAAAAAGATGGGAAAGTCTCCGGTTGAACTCGCCATTTTATGGTCTGAACAAATTCTAAAAGATGAAGCCCTTAATAAATTGTTTATTGCGGTTAAGCCCGTCGGCCCTTATCTTAATTTTTTTATTTCCCCTGCCTTATTGGCTGAAAATGTAATTGGAGAAATAAAAACTGAAAAAGATAAATATGGAACCAATAATCTAGGGCAAGGTAGCAAGGTAATGGTTGAATACTCAAATGGGAACACTCATAAAGAATATCATGTTGGGCATTTAAGAAATATAACATATGGGGATGCGGTTAATAGTCTATTAAATGCAAATGGTTTTAAGTCTATTCCTGTTTCTTATATTAATGATTTTGGCATTCATGTTGCTAAAACATTATGGAACTGGAAGAAAAACCCGGCTTATGCCAATCAAACAGAACCTAAGGGATTTTTGTTGGGTAAATGTTACTCTGAGGCTAGCCAAAAATTAGCCGATAGACCTGAATATAAGCTGGAGGTTTCTAAAATAATGCAAGAAATAGAAAGCCGTAAGGGTGAAAATTATGATTTATGGAAAGAGACTAGAAATTGGAGCATAGATTATTTTGCTTCTATATATAAAGAATTAAATATTAAGTTTGAAAAAATATTTTACGAAAATGAAGTCATTGATGAGGGCTTGGTAATGGTGCAAAAAATGTTGGAAAAGGAGATTTTAATAAAAAGTGAAGGCGCAATTATTGCAAATTTAGAAAAGTATGATTTGGGGGTTCTGCCCGTTGTTAGATCCGACGGCACAGCACTTTATCCGGTTGCCGACTTGGCCTTAGCGGTTAACAAGTTTAGTCTTTATGATTTGGAAGAGTCTATCTATGTGGTTGACGTTCGCCAAAGTCTTCATTTTAAACAATTATTTAAAGTTTTAGAACTTTTAGGCTATACACAAAAACTTACTCATCTACCTTATGATTTTGTCACCTTACCAGAAGGGATGATGTCTTCGCGCACGGGCAACGTTATTACTTATGAAGAACTAAAAAGTAAAATCAGTTTGAGAATTGCCGAAGAAACTAAAAAAAGGCATGAAGACTGGAAAGAGGAAGAAATACAAAAGGTGATTGATGTTTTGACAGTTGCGATTATTAAATTTGAAATGCTCAAAGTTGGGGCGGATAAAATTATTACTTTTAATATTGATGAGGCTTTAAGATTTGATGGCTACACCGCCTGTTATTTAGAATATAGTAATGCGAGATTAAAAAGTATTTTAAGGAAAGAGAGCGGGGTTTCTTTGCTAGGAAAGACGGATTTTACGGGGTTATCTGATAAGCATGAAAAAGAAATTTTAATTAAGCTCGCGAAGTATGGCGCAGTCATAATAGCTGCTAATGATAAAAAAAATCCTAGCGAGTTAACCAAGTATTTGTTTGAACTTTCTCAACTTTCAAATGATTATTATCACTCAGTTAATATTTTAAAAGCCGATAAAAAAATAAAGAAAGCCCGTTTGGCTTTGATAAGGGCTATTTCTCAAGTTTTAGAAAATGGTTTTGAGATATTAGGCTTTGATTTCCTTGAAGAAATGTAATTTATAATATTATGAATAAAAAAGAGGTGACAAAAAAAATGGATAATATAGTTTCTTTGGCCAAGCGCCGTGGTTTTGTTTTTCCGTCTTCAGAAATTTATGATGGTTTCACGGCAATTTATGACTTCGGACCTTATGGAGTAGAATTAGCTAACAATATTAAGAAAGAATGGTGGAAAGCCATGACCCAGTTACGAGATGACATCGTCGGTCTTGATTCCGCTATTTTTATGAGCCCAAAAATTTGGGAGGCATCAGGGCATGTTAAAGGTTTTTCTGACCCGCTAACGGAATGCCGTAAATGCCATGCACGTTTAAGGCTAGATTCATTATTAGAGGAAGCAGGAATTTTTGCTGATGAAAAAATGACCGAAGATGAAATAAATAAAATTTTTGAAGATAATAAGACTAAAATTAAGTGTCCAACTTGTGGTGCTCAAGATTTTACCCCTGGCCGCAATTTTAATTTATTAGTTCAATCAAATCTTGGAAATTTTACCGGAGACTGGTCCAAGGAGCCAACTTATTTACGTGGAGAAACCTGCCAGGGAATTTATGTAAATTTTAAAAATGTGGTTGATACTGCTCGTGTGAAAATTCCTTTCGGGATTGCTCAAATAGGAAAAGCTTTTAGAAACGAAATAACCGCTCGTCAATTTATTTTTCGCACTCGTGAATTTGAACAAATGGAAATGCAGTATTTTGTTAAACCGGGGGAGGACATGATTCATTTTGAAAAGTGGCGCGAAACCAGATTTAATTTTTATCTTAATTTAGGGATTAAGCCGGAAAATTTAAAATGGCATAAGCATGAAAATTTAGTTTTCTATGCTAAGGAAGCTTATGATATTGAATATAATTTTCCGTTTGGGTTTAAAGAGTTAGAAGGGGTGCATGCTCGTGGTAATTATGACTTGACTCAACACAGTAAGTTCTCTGGCAAGGATTTAAGTTATCTTGACCCGACAACTCAAGAAAAGTTTATTCCTCATGTCGTTGAGACTTCGGCCGGTGTTGGTCGGACTTTCTTAGCGGTTTTAAGTGAGGCTTATCAAGAGGAAATAATAGGGGAGGAGTCTAGAATTGTTTTGAGCCTATCGCCTAAGTTAGCGCCTATTAAAATTGCAGTTTTCCCATTATTAAAAAATAAACCAGAATTAGTTTCTAAAGCGAGAGAGGTTTTTGATATTTTGAAACAAGATTGGCGTTGTGAATTTGATGATAATGGTAATATTGGGAAACGTTATCGCCGTCAAGATGAAATTGGGACGCCATATTGTCTAACAATTGATTTTGATACTCTGGAAAATATGGAAGTTACTGTTCGTGATAGAGATACTATGGCGCAACAAAGAATTAAAATTTCAGACTTAAAAAAATTCTTTGTTGATAAATTTTAAATTTTTATTTTGTTAAAAATTTAATTTTTTTTCTTAAAAAAATAATTAAAAAAATAAAATTCTTCGGTCAAAAAAATGACTGAGGAATTTTTTTATAAAAAATTACGAAAAACTATTGCTAGTTATTTTTTTTAGTTGTATAATAAAAGTATAAGAATTATTTTTTATAAAATTTTTTTTATTATTATTCATTAGAAAATTTTTTTTAAGAAAGGGGGTGATATTATGAAAAAGAAAGTCAAAAAGGCTGTAAAAAAAGCGGCTCCTAAAAAGGCTGTAAAAAAGGCTGCTCCTAAAAAGGCTGTTAAAAAGGCTGTTAAAAAAGTTGTAAAAAAAGCCGCTCCTAAGAAGGCCGCTAAAAAGAAAACTGCCAAGAAAAAATAGTTTTTAAAATTTATTAATTTTTAATAGATTTTATTGATTTGAAAATTATACAAAGACCGTCCTGCGGAATCAGGATGGTTTTTGTTTTTATTTTTTATTTATGTTTATTGGCCCATAATTAATAGGTAAATTAATTTTAAGCTTGAAAAATATGGCCAGAAATAAAAAGTTATTTATTTTAAAATGTTTATTGGCCTGTTTATTAATTGTTTTTTTTATATTTTTAATTATATTTTTAGATTCTAGACAAGGCGATGTAAAAATATCCTTTCTGGATATTGGTCAGGGCGATTCTACTTTGATAAATATAAAAAATAGAAAGTTTATTTTAATTGATGGCGGACCAAACAATTTAGCCTTGAATCGTCTTGGAAACAAAATTCCTTTTTATCATCGGGTCATTGATTTAATTATAATTAGTCATTTTCATGAGGACCATATTACTGGTTTGATTGAAATTCTAAAACGTTATCAAGTTAAAAAAATAATTTTTGGCTCTAACTTGGAAGCTAATGAGTTGTCGGACAGTTTAATGCGCGTTGCTAAAGAGCGGGGATCGGAGGTCGTCGCTTTGAGTGGGCAAGGCGGGCTTGTTGTTGATAAGAATTGTAACTTCTTTTTTATCAATCCTGTTAGCTTGGGAATAAAACAAAATAGTAATAATTCCTTGGTTACAAAATTTGATTGTAATCATAAAAATTTTCTTTTTGCCGGTGATAACGAGGCTGATGCTGAACAGGCATTGTTGAGTAGTAATTTTGATATTAAGGCGGATATATTTAAATCCTCCCACCATGGTTCCAAAACTTCCAATAATATTAACTTTTTAAAGGCAGTAAATCCGAAAATGATGATCATTTCGGTTGGTATTGATAATAAGTTCGGCCACCCTTCTCCTCAAACATTAGATAATGCCAATAACTTAGGAATTACGGTTTTACAAACATCGAATCTAGGCACTATTGATATTTTAGCTAACCTTGAATAGATGTTGACAAATTTCTTTAACTATGATAAAATTTTAAGTCAAAATAGTTTTATTTTGGCTGAGTGTTGTTAGTACATTAAAAAAATTGTTAAACTAAAAAAAATAGGAAATCATGAGAAAATTAATTGTTGTTTTCGTTGTATTCGGGATTATGTTCCCATTGAGCCTGATGGCCCAAAAACAGACCGTTAAAGTTGCTAATGCTACCAAAAACCTGATTACGGTTGATGGCGTGAGCGTCGCTGCGAGAGCGCGACAAGATGTTCAGGTAAATGTTTCTAACAAAACAGCTACCTTTACCCTCTATTATTATGAGGGGGTTACTAAGAACGGTCCAATAGAAATGGAACAGGTCGTAGTTAATGGGCAAGTATTGGTAAAAGATTTTAAAGGTAGCCCTGGTGCCGTCTCATCTAATACTAAAAATGAAGAAAGAGTGGCTACCGACCCAACCCCAAAAAATGTTCCCAAAAACGACACCTACACCTCTCCCCCACCTTCATCTAGGTCCATGAGCAATATTGTTGGCCCTTCGGTGGAAGTTTCCCCAAAAAATGGGATTGATCAGAAAATTTTTATCCCCACCGGACAACTAAGTGGCTTATCGCTTGATGTTGGGCAAACTTCTGAAACCAAAAGGTCTGTATCTATTGGCCCAATTGATTTTCCCGTTATGATGTATTCTAAGGATTCTGCCAATTTGCAGACTGTTAATTGGGGAATTTTTTATGGGCTGATAACTGAGGGACAGACAGAACTAGAGAT
>JBBQHF010000003.1:0-97032 GCA_038323715.1 Patescibacteria group bacterium | reverse complement strand
GATAATTAAAAACGCTGATTCGATGCGCTAAAAGACTTAACAGGGCATTGGTCGCGTCTGAAGAATTAAAATCATCACACACAACAATCACTTTTATTTTTCCGCTTTCTACTTGTCTTTTAAGTTCTGCTAATTCGGCCTCATCTTTAACTATTAATTCTAATTGATAACCGGCTCCGGGATTTTTAAGAAGCTCAATACTAATCGCATTACTTTTTTGGTTATTGCCTAAAATAGCGATACTCGTTTTAGGAACGGCTCGACTGATTGTTTGATATAAATAACGCCAAGCATAAAAGATAATGGTAAAGAAAGCGAGAAAAAGCGCTAAATTAGTTTTGGGGGCGACGCCGGCGGCAACGTTAAGGTAGAAATAAATGATGGAAAATAAACTGGCGCTCACTAAGGCGCTGGAGAACGCTTTTAAGAAACGACGGCTCCTAACCCTAATATTCAAGTCGTAAAGACCGCTCACATAAATAATTATGAGCCAAAAAATAAAGACAACCGAGAAGGGCCCAAGATGATTTATTAACTCTTGATTAAAAGCGGCGCCACGATATTTAACGCTTAAAGCGGTCGCCAAAGCTAAAAACAAAGACAGGGCGTCTCCTATAAAAAGCACGATTTTTTTGAAGCGACTATTCATATTGGCTAATATAACAGTTTCAACTTGAAAAATCAATTGTTTTTAGGTTATCTTTATATAAATATGATATACTAACATTAAGCTAATTGGGGCTTTAATGATTTAACTGATTTATGGCAAATAGTGAAATAAATTGGCCAAAAATAGGGAATGACCAGGCAATTGAATTTTTGCGTCTGGCAATTGCTTCGGGGCGCGTGGCTCAGACCTATATTTTTATTGGTGCTGATGATTTAGGGAAGTCAACGATTGCTTTGTCTTTTGCGCGTAATTTAATGGGTAGCGCCTTAAATGGTGATAATAGTTTTAATAGTGATTTACATATTTTAAAGCCGGAAGAGGGGAAAAAATCTATCTCGATTGAACAGGTGCGTGGTTTTATCAAAGAACTAAGCTTGAGCTCTTTCCTTGATTCCTATAAAATCGGTATAATTAAAGAAGCGGAGAGTTTAACCGCCGAAGCCCAAAGTGCAATTTTAAAAACTTTAGAAGAGCCGAGAGATAAGGTGGTCATTATTTTATTAACTAGTAACGAAGAAAGTCTATTGCCAACTATTTTATCCCGCGGACAACAATTATATTTTAATCCGGTTAAAGCCGAAATAATTTATGATTATCTAATAGAAGAGCATAACGCAAACCGTTCTTTAGCTAAAGATTTAGCAAATATCGCTCTCGGACGTCCTTTAAAGGCGGTGCGTTTATTAGAAAACCCTGAGTTTTATGCCGCTTATTTGGAAAGAGCGAGCTTATTCTTAAAATGTTTTAATTTGGATATTAATGCCCGTTTAAGTATTTTAGATAAAATGTTTACTGATAAGACTTATAGTTCCTCGGCCGTTGTGGCCGCTGAAGAGCTGCTCGGCTTATTAGAAGGCTTGCTCCGTGATTTATTTTTACTCCATTTTAACCAGCCTGAAAAAATCCAACATTCCGCTCTATCTTCCGAACTAAATTTTACGCTGAAGGAAATTGAGACGTTAAGTGCTACTGGTCCTGGGAATGATAACTTGTCCGTTTATTTATTAGAGCGCTTTAAACTTATTTCTCAAGCCCGTGAATATTTAGCCGCTAACGTTAACCCCCGTTTAGTTTTAGAGCAATTAGCCATTAATTTATAATAAAAATATGAGGTATAAAAAAATCGCCTTGGTGTTTCTCTTAACTTTTGCCGCCCTTTCTTTATCCGCTTGTACGATTTCTACCAGCTCCACTAAAGATACGGGAAAAGATAGTAGCGTCTTTCTATCGGTAAATAGTGGTGACACTTGGATAGAAGCGACGGCGCTCGCAACCACCGGAACGGCCGCTCAAAATATTAGTAATTTAAGCGTGAATTTAATGACCGTTGACCCGGAAGATAGCATGGCGGTTTATCTAGCGACGGTTGATAGCGGTCTATACTATACCTATAACGTTATTAAAGAGGGTTGGAAAAAAGTTAAGGGTTTGCCAGACGTCACGATTAGGGATGTTAAAGTTGATCCGAAGAGTAAATGTGTTATTTATGCAGCCGCGACTAATAAGTTATACCGTTCTAACGATTGTGCGCGTAGCTGGAACCAAGTTTATTTTGATAATAATACCCAAGTAACTATTAATACGATTGCGGTTGACCATTATAATCCTAAAAATGTTTATATTGGGACTTCTAGAGGAGAAATTATCAAAAGTATTGATTCTGGGGATACTTGGCGAACGATTAAGCGTTTAGAGGAGGGAGTCTCAAAATTAATAATCTCGCCCCTTGATAGTCGTTTAGTGTTTATGGCTTCCGCTCGTAATAATATTTATAGCTTTACCTCTAATAGCGCGACTAACGCTGATAATTCGGCTGATATTGAGAGTAATTTCTTGGTTAATAATTGGACGGATTTAAATGATGTTTTGAAGGCCTACAATTTAGGCAGTACTTTTAGAGACTTTGTCGTTTGTACTAATGATGGTAAGATGTTTATCGCGACTAACGAGGTTATTTTACGTTCTGGTGATAATGGAATAACTTGGGAAAAGATTACCTTAATCCAACCTAATAAAGAAGCGGTCGTTAATGCTTTGGCGGTTAACCCGAAGAATTCTGATGAATTGTTATATGTCACCAACACCACCTTTTTCCGTTCCACTGATGGTGGAGTCACTTGGTCCACGAAGAAATTACCAACCCAAAGAGCGGGCCGAGAATTGTTAATTGATTTTACTAATCCCAATAATGTTTATTTAGGAACTATAAAATTAAAATAAAATATATGAATCAATATTTAGAAAGTAGACAAAGTGATTTCGTTAGTGCCATTGATTTTTTCAAGAAAGAAATTTCGGCAATTAGAACCGGACGGGCTAACCCCTCTGTGCTTGATAGCGTTCAAGTTGAAGCTTATGGTGTCTTTAATCCGCTTAATGCGGTGGCTAATATTTCCGTCTCTGACGCCCGAAATATTTTAGTGGTCGCTTGGGACAAAACCGTTGTTAAAAGCATTGAGAAGGCCATTGTAGAGGCTAATTTAGGCCTTGGGGTGATTAATGAGGGCGATAAGGTTCGTTTGACCGTTCCCGCTTTAACCGAAGAAAATCGTAAAGATTTGGTTAAGAAATTGAACGAAAAAATGGAAAAAACAAGAATTATTTTACGCCAAGCACGTGATGCTGTGAAGAATGTTATTGAAGGCGCGTATGATGATAAGGGGATTAGTGAAGATGATAAATTCCGTTTTATGAAAGAACTTGATGAATTTTCTGCTAAGAAAAATGAAGAACTCAAAGATATTAAAGAGAAGAAAGAAAAAGATATCATGGAAATCTAATAATTAACGATTTAATTTAATACCAGCATGTTTTTAACTGTTATAATTTTTGTTTTAGTTTTATCAGTTCTAGTTTTTTCGCATGAGCTCGGACATTTTATGACTGCCCGTCGTTTTGGCGTTAGGGCTGATGAATTTGGCTTTGGATTTCCGCCTCGTGCTTTTGGGTTTTATAAAAATAAAAAAGGTAAGTGGCAAAAGGTTATCGGAAGCAAAACTTATGAAAGTTTAGAGGAAAGTGAGAACGAACAGCTTGTTCCCGCCAAAGGCTCCACTATTTATTCTATTAATTGGTTGCCGATTGGCGGCTTTGTAAAAATTAAGGGTGAAAATGGGGAAGGCGAGAATGATAAAGATAGTTTTGCCGCTAAAAAAATCTGGCAGCGTATTATTATTTTATCGGCTGGAGTTATCATGAATATTGTTTTAGCTTGGCTTTTGTTTTCGGTCGGTTACATGATGGGCATGCCGCAATCAACTTCTGAACTAGGTAAGAATGCTAGAATAAGTGAATCTCGCGTCGCTATTGTTGAAGTTTTACCTGATTCTCCCGCTCAAAAAGCGGGCCTTAAATCAGGCGATTCTATTTTAAAAATAGACGGGCAAGCGGTCGCAATGGAAAAAGATGTGCAAGATATAGTCGCGACTAAAGCTAATCAAGAAGTAGAGTTTATTTTAACTGATGAAAAAGGCGATGCTAAAACCGTGATGGTTACGCCGGTTATAAATGAAAAAGCGGCGACTGGACGAGCCACGATTGGCGTTAGTATTATGGCCGCCGGGACTGTTAGCTATCCCTTTTTTACCGCTTTTGTTGAAGGCGCAAAAACAACTGGTTGGTTGTTGAAGGAAATTGTGGTCGCTTTCGTAGGTATGATTAAGGGACTATTTGTGGGTAAGGGCCCGGGCGGAGATTTTGCCGGACCAGTGGGAATCGCTAATATTACTGGGCAAGCCGCTCGTTTGGGCTTTGCCTATTTATTACAATTTACCGCTTTATTATCTTTGAATTTAGCAGTCATTAATATTTTACCTTTCCCCGCGCTTGATGGCGGCCGAATATTCTTCTTGCTAGTGGAGAAAATAAAAGGGAAGCCCGTGCGGCGTGATGTTGAGGCCGTAATTCATAATATTGGCTTCATTCTCCTGATAACTTTAATTGTCTTTATTACCTATAAAGACATCGCTAAATTGTTCTAAAGTAAATAATAATTAAGTTTAAAATATATGAAAGTCAATCTTAAAGCCACGCGCTTAGAACTAACAGACGCCATTAAAGATTATGTTGATACTAAGATGAATATGGTGGAAAAATATTTTGGCACCAAGGTCAAAGTTATTAATTGTGACGTGGAGTTAGAAAAAACTATCGGCGATCAAAATAAGGGAGAAATTTTTCGCGCCGAAGTAAATCTTCAAGTTCCTCAGAAAATACTAAGAGTAGAGAAGACCGAAAAAGATTTGTATAAAGCGATTGATAAAGTAAAAGATCACCTTGAATTAGTGGTAAAAAAATATAAAGAGAAGCTAATCGATAAAAAACGCGGAAAGTAAATATTTTTATATGGATTTAAAAAGAGGCTTGGTTCTAGGTAGCTTAGGAATAATTATTATTTTTTTAGCTTATCTTGTTTTCAATGTTGTTAGTGAAAATCAGATGCTTAAAGACGTAGAAAACGCGCCAGCCACTGGCGTTGTGGCGACCTCAACCGAATTGGCTGATTCTGCTGTTAAAACTCCCGACAATCAAATAACTTGTGATTCTTTTAAGTGTCTAGAGGATGCCTTTACTCTTTGTTCTGGCAATCAGTTGGTGAAAGCTGTTTTTAATGCGCCAGTAACTGATATGCCTGGTTTTACTGTAAAATATGAAGCTAGCTTTGAAATTATTGCTCCAACAGCTGAAGCTGGGTGTAAAGTAAAACAGCTAACATTTGACGGGGCGACATTTATTCCCGATGAAGGTCGAGCCGCGCTGTTAGCAGATTTTAATTCGTCGGAATTCGCAACGCTTAAAAGATATAATAATTTACTAAATTCTGTAGCGGGGGTTTCTTATTTATGCTCCGGCAGTGGAATTGATTTAGCAAATTATTTTCAAACATCCGTAACTAACCTTAGTGATATTCCTAAATTAGATTGTTCTCTGACTGATGATGGTAAAGCATCTAACTGCGTTTATGACAATAAGGTGACTTGTCTAGCGGGTCCAGCTTATGGCGCTGTTATTATTGATATAACAAATACTTCTGATGTCATAAATAAATATAACCCAGGAGACTCCATTTCAAATTCCGCTGTTAATATTGGCACGTGCAATTCTTTTGATTGTTTATATTCTATGGCGGCCGCTTGCGAAAAGGATGCGAGTGCTACAATTAATTATTCGGCAGGAAATCCATTTCTTGTTGGCGTCATGCATAATAATAAAACGGAATTTATTTTTAAGGGTCTTGATGTTAATGGTCTATGCCAAATGGATCAAAAGTTTATTAGTAGCTTGGCTTCTATTGACGAAGCATCAAAACAAAAATTGCTTTCTCAGGATACGAGTGGAGAGAAAGGTATTGTTATCCCCCAAATAACTGAAGAGGATATTAACTCTACGATACAGGATATAAATGATGCATCGGCTATGTCCGCGGGGACGATAACTTCTTGTACTGGTTCTAGTGATGCGCTCGTAACATACCTCAAGAATATGAGCACTGATAGTTTGGAACAAAATTGCGAGTTTAGCACCAACACCGGAAGCTCGTGCACTTATAATAATGGCGTTGTTTGTAATACGCCAGTTAAGGTAATCCTCAATAAAAATTAGGTCTATAACTTAATAATAGGACACATAAATAAAATTTGGGAAAAATTATCAATAAAAAATCGGGCAATTATAGCCCGGTTTTTATTTGACAAAAAATCATATATTTGTTATAGTCAAGCGTTAAATAGAACATTAACAACAAACCCTTAAATAAAAAATCATGGAAAAAAACCTGGTTACTCAGTCTGAAATTAGGCTAATTTTGAAGTCTCAGGACTCAGTTAACGTTGTTTTAAACAACGGAAGTTATCAATTAGATGATGCTACGATACCTTTTCAAATAGGTTTCAGCAGCAAGATCGCTAAACAAAAGCCTACTCACGTTATGGTTGTTGACGTCACTGAAGACGCCATTGATTCCGGAGAACGTAAGGACCGCGACACTGTGTCTGAAAGACAATTATTTTCACTGGAGCCCGTGAATTATCTTCAGCTCAAAAAATCAGGTGAGCATCACTTGATTTTTATCCTCTTCAACTCGTTTCCGCAAACAACGTATGAGGTACTCTTTAGTAAACGCTTTTCTTATGAAAAAGCGCTTTCTTGGAGTTCCATTGAAAAAAACGATTTTTGGTATCAAGTCGGATATTGTGAAAAAATTGTTGCCGTACCGAAAGAATTATTTGCTGAAAAGCCGAAAACTGCTTGGTCTAAAGCAATTTGGAGCTGGGTGAATTCTTGGCATAAGTTAGCTCCGGTTGATGAGTGCGAGTACCGTAATCGCAAAATTTTTGCCTTTACTATTAAGCCGATTTTATGGTTGCTGGGGTTCTTTGTCCGGTTATTGATTGCTCCCGTATCGCAAATTTTGTCATTTATTCTTAGAGTTTTTGCCCTTATTTTTGGGTATCAACCGGTTAAATTTTTTCCGCACTTGAAAGAAGTGTGGTGGGATTTTCTTTTTAGGTATTCGCAGTCATCTCTAAAAATTCCTGAAATATTTGACTTTTTGGGGTATTGGGTTGGAACTCCAGTGGAAGAGAAATACTGGGACGGGGCTGATGAGGAAGACTTTCATTGTTACAAAGAACATTCAGTGTTTGGAAAAAAATTTCATGCACCGCTTACTATCTTTGGTATGATTTTCTATGTAACGATGATTTTTGGCTTTTTGATTTTACTTGCAACATTGTTTAGTTTTAAGGATGTTAGGTTTTTAACTAGTGTTGGCGGCTTAATATTTTTATTATTTGTTTCTTTAGCTACGTCATTACTTTTAGGGGTAAACACCATCCCGTCTCTTAAGGGCGGAGAGGCTTGGAAATGGAAATGGGACAAGCAACGAGATGAAAATAAGAATAAACAGTCCAATTTGTTTTTAAAACTTTTTTTCATCTTGGGCGGTTTTTCTGTATTTGCCTTTCTTGTTTCAACTATTTGGCGGGTTTATTTGTATATTATAAATTCTCCAAGTTTTTCGGCACCAGCCCTTTCTCCGCTTTCATTTATTGCTTCCGCTTGTTTGTTAATCGCCGTATTCTTAATGGTGGTTAGGCCGTCTTCGTCTAAGGAGAGTTATTTTTCCAGCGTTTTGAAGCGTTGTAAAACTAAAATAAGCGATAAAAGAAAAATAACCAGAACGAGTAAGGAAGAAAAAAGAGCTACCTGGCTTAAAACAAGTTTTAATTTAAAAGCGATGCCTAAAAAGGTTGATGTCGCTAAGGCGCCCGAGCCTTCGGTATTTGTTCATCGTTTTGTGATTAAGTTCTGGCAAACAAAAGCTAAGGTTTGCCGCCCGTATGCTAAAAATTAAAATTTAGTATAAATTTACCAGCCACCGGTCAAAAAATCGGTGGCTTTTTTAATGTCTAAAAATCTATATTTTGTCAATATTTATTTTATTAAGCATTAGTATTATACTGAAATTGATTAGAAAGCCGTCTTGACGGCAATTTTTTGCTTATTAATCGAAAAAACTATGAGTATTTTCAGCGCTTTGTTTCCAGACCAGAACGAAAAAATAATAAAAAACATGCAACCGATAATTGATGAAATTAACGGTTTTGAAAAAGAATATAAAGAATTAAGCCCGGAGGCCTTAAAAGATAAGACGGGTGATTTTAAAAATCGCTTGTTAAATGGCGCTACGCTTGATGAAATTTTGCCGGAAGCTTTTGCGGCTGTGCGCGAATCAGCTAGTAGAATTCTTGGTCAAAGACATTACGACGTCCAGCTTGTTGGTGGCATTGTGTTACACCGGGGCGAGATTGCCGAAATGAGAACGGGAGAAGGAAAAACTTTAGTGGCGACTTTGCCGATTTATTTGAATGCCTTGGAGGGCAAGGGGGTTCACCTTATCACCGTTAATGATTATTTGGCGCGCGTTGGCGCTGGTTGGATGGCTCCAGTTTATTATGCTTTAGGATTAAGCACTGGTGTTATTATTCATGACACCGCTTATATATACGACCCGTCTCATATTGATGAAAGTCAGTTTGATGAAAGACTCCAGAACTTTCGCCGTATTCCGAGGCGCGAGGCTTATTATTGCGATATCACTTATGGTACTAATAATGAATTCGGTTTTGATTATTTGCGCGATAATATGGTTTATACCCTTGAACAAACTGTTCAAAGGCCGCTTCATTACGCCATTGTTGATGAAATTGACTCTATTTTAATTGATGAGGCCAGAACGCCTTTAATTATTTCCGCTCCAGCGGAAGAGTCCGGCGATAAATATGCCAAGTTCGCTCAAATTGTCGAACGTCTGGAGGAAAATGAAGATTATAATGTTGATGAAAAGATGAGAGCCTCTACTTTAACTGAAGGCGGAATCATGAAAGTAGAAAAGATTTTAGGCTTAGGAAATATTTATGTTGAGGGCGGAGTGAAAGAAGTCCATCATTTAGAACAGGCTTTAAAGGCGCGCGTTTTGTTTAAGCGTGATAAAGATTATGTTGTTAAAGATGATGAGATTATTATTGTTGATGAATTCACCGGCCGCATGATGCCTGGTCGTCGTTATAGCGAGGGCTTACATCAAGCAATTGAAGCTAAAGAGGGTGTTAAAGTTCAAAAAGAATCTCAAACGATGGCGACAATTACTTTCCAGAATTTATTTAGAATGTATACGAAGTTATCAGGTATGACCGGAACGGCGGCCACGGAAGCGGAAGAATTTCATAAGATTTATAATTTAGAAACTATCGTTATCCCTACTAACCGTCCCAACGTCAGAAAGGATATGAATGATTTGATATATAGAACGGAAATGGATAAGTTCCAGGCGGTTATTAGAGATGTTAAGGAACGAAACGCGAAAGGGCAACCGATTTTAATTGGTACGATTTCGATTGAGAAGAATGAAGTTTTAACGGAGATGATGGAGCGCGAAGGTTTAAGACCGCAGATGTTAAATGCTAAAAATCACGCTAAAGAAGCGGAAATAATTTCTCAAGCCGGAAAAAAGGGCGCCATTACTTTAGCAACTAATATGGCGGGACGCGGAGTTGATATTATTTTAGGCGGTAATCCGCCAGAAAAAACTGAACAAGAAGCGGTGCGCGCTCTAGGAGGCTTGCATGTTGTTGGCACCGAACGTCATGAATCACGCCGCATTGATAACCAGTTAAGAGGTCGCGCCGGACGTCAGGGAGACCCAGGCTCTTCTCAATTTTATGTTTCTACCGATGATGATTTAATGAGAATCTTTGGCGGCGATAGAATGAAGGGTTTGATGCAGACTTTAAAGGTTCCGGCGGACATGCCGATTGAAAATAAAATGATTTCTAAGTCTATTGAAAGCGCTCAGAAAAAAGTTGAGGGTAATAATTTTGATACTAGAAAACATTTAGTGGAATACGATGATGTTATTAATAAACATCGCAATGCAATTTATAAGCGTCGTAAAGAAATTATTAATATTAGTGAAGGCGTTAGTGATGAGATTGTTAATAGTGAGACCGAAACTGAAAAAACAAAAACTCTCGCTGACATTATTATTCCGATGATTAAACAGGAGGTAAAGAGGGTGATAATTTTCCATACCGCTTCTGAACAAAATGCTGATTGGAATATCCAGGAAATTTATGAAACTTTAAAAACTATTATAACTGTGGGCGAGAGCGAGAAAGAAAAATTAACGGCTTTAGCTAGTGCTGATGGCCGAAATGATACCAGACGAGACAATATTATTGCTTATTTAGAACAAGAAATTGCCGACCGTTATAAATTAATGTCTGATAAATTTGTCGCCGCTGGAATTGACTTTAAGGAAATAGAGAAGGGGATTTTAATTAGAACGATTGATGAACTCTGGGTTGAACATTTAGAAACGATTGATTACTTAAGACGGGGCATTGGTTTGCGTGGTTATGGCCAACGCGACCCGTTGGTTGAATATAAAAAGGAAGCCTACCTAATGTATCAAGATTTAATGGGGCTTATTAATAAGAACGTGGCTTATTCCATCTTTAAGACGGGCGAGGCTTTTGTCATGTCGGCGGAAAGGGCGATGGAAAGCGAAGCCATAAAATTATTTGCCAATAAACCACAGCCAAAACTTGAATTTACTGGTGCTCAAAAAGTAATGCACAAACAAGCGGAAGAGCGTAACACGCTTGATTTAGTGACCGAAAAAGCTAAGGATGATAGTGGAGAAAAAGTCGGACGGAATGATTTATGTCCTTGTGGTAGTGGTAAAAAATATAAGAAGTGTCATGGGAAATAATAATCGGTGGTTTGTCTAGAATTATTTATGAAAACCCTTAAGTTTAGAGAAAATTTGGCTAATGAAATACTAGCGGGAAGAAAAACGGCAACTTGGCGTTTATTTGATGATAAGGATTTACAAGTTGGGGACAAATTAGACCTTCTTATTTGGGAGACTAAAGAAAAATTTGCTGATGCTGAGATAATTCTTGTGCAAGAAAAAAAATTGGGCGATATAAAAGATGAAGATTTTGTTGGACATGAAAAATTTGCCAGTCGTGATGAGATGCTTCTAAGTTATAAATCTTTTTATGGCGATAAGGTAACTTGGGAGACAAGTGTAAAAATAATAAATTTTAAGCTCGTTTAATTTTATATTAGTATGAAGTTAAAAATTTTAGGTTCTGGCGGCGCGATGACTGTTCCTCGTCCTTTCTGTGATTGCCCGGTTTGTAAACAGGGAAGGCTTAAGGGTGGTGAATTTAAAAGAAATAATTCCTCCTTTTTTATTAAAGACAACCACACCTTAATTGATTGTGGAGAAGATATTGCCGACTCTTTGAACCGTCATAAAATAAAACAGGTTGATAATCTTTTTATAACTCATTGGCACCCTGACCACACTTTTGGTTTGCGAGTAATCTTAGAGTCTGGATATAATTTTAGAGCGAATAAAGCTGATAAAGTGATTAATCTTTATATTCCCAAAAGAGTTTTTGCCGATTTAAAAATTAAATTTCCGGTGATTGATTATTTTATTAATTTTCAAAAGACCGCTAAATTACATTTAATAGAAGATGGGGATAATATTAAATTAGGGAATATCGTTATTCAGGCCATCGGTTATAATGGCAAAAATTCTGATCATTATGCCTATTTAATTCAGGAAAAACAAAAACGAGTCCTTTATGCTCCTTGCGATACTTTAGAATTCAATTCTTTTGCTAAAGTTAGAAATCTTGATTTACTGATTCATGAATGCGGCATGTTTTTTGATCATAAGACTGAAATAAAATTTGTTGATTTGGTTGACAGGCTGAGAGCAAATACTCCGAAAAAAATAATTTTTACTCATTTGGAAGAAGTTGAATTAAGGTTGTTTGGAAATAATTTTAAAACTGCTAAAAAAGATTATCCCGATTTAAATTTTGATTTCGCGGTTGATGGTTTAGAATTAAAGGTTTAGTACTTAAATTTAGATATAGAAAAAAGGAGGCTGATGTTTGGCCTCCTTTTTGGTTTCACTTTTCCTTAACTTTTTGTAAGGAATTTTTAAGGAATTAATTTTTCAAAAGTTCTTGGGAACGGAACACAATTATCAATGACTTCAATATCCAGGAACTTAGCAATGAGACGGTCAAGTCCCATGCCAAAGCCTCCGTGTTCTACTGAATCATCAATAATAGAAAGATAGAAAGAGTAATCAGCGGGGTTAATGCCGGAAAGCTTCATTGAATATTCAATTTTTTTTCGGCTGTTTTCCCTGATAGCGCCGCTAACCAATTCCCAGCCGCACATAATAATGTCAAAAGTTTCAGTTAAATACAAACCTTTTTGTTTAGTATAAAACTTTTTGATATTAGTGGGATAGTTGTTAATGACAAAGATATCGCTGCCTTTTTTCTTTTTAATAATTTCGCCGAGCTTTGCCTCACCGACAACTCCCAAGTCAACCCCGTATTGATGGGCAAAACCGTTGGTGTTTAACATCTCAACGGCTTCTTTGTAGGAAATGATAATGGGATTATCTGCGGACAAATTAAGTTCAGCGACTGGCAAGGACAGGTCTTTCAATTTTTGGTAGCTGTTACAGACGACAGCGTAGGCTAAATCGATGATGGTATTGAGATTTTTAGGATTAGCAATCTCAACATCAAGACCGATTGTTTCTTGCAGATGCCTGAAGCTATTTTCTGTTTCCGCCCGCCAGAATGGTCCAATCTCAAAGATTTTTTTCATCCCGGAAGCAATTACCATTTGTTTGTACAATTGGTTGCTTTGACGTAAGAAGGCTCTTTCTCCTCCTGGCCACAAAACTTCAATCGCCCCGCCCTTATCTACTTTTGGTGGATCAGTGGAAACACCAACGATATAAGGGGTGTTAATTTCATCAAACCCATCGTTTAACAAGTAGGCTCTTACGGCGTTGAAAGCTTCGCTCCTGATTTTGATAGTATCCAACATGCTTGCTGGCAGGCGTGATAAGGCGCAAGTTTTTTGATTATCAACGCTGATTTTACCAATCGCTGTTTTCATTTTCGTCAAGAAAAAGATAATATTTTTATCTAAAATTTGACGGGTTTGATTGACAGCGCTCGCTCTTTCCGTTTTTGTTTTATGGGCTTCTTTGGAAAAATCTTGAATATCAAGAATAGTCCAATCTCCATTTTTTGCCATCGACGGGGTTGATAAATCAAAGAGGAAGGGAACATTGTCGCCAAATTTAGTTTCTAGTTCAGAAAACAGGGCGACGGTTTCCTTGTTGTGTTCTAATGCCCAAAAAACGGCCTGGATATTTTTCAAAGAATCCCAGTCATCAATTTTGATGGCATTAACCTTGGGTTTTTTGCTGGTAATTTCCTCAATTTTTTCTTGATTTCGGTTGGTTATCCAAACTTTGTATTTGTATTCTTCAACCAAAATTTTGGTAATTAAGGAACCTGATTGTCCGGCACCAACAACAAGAATATTTACACCCGGGTTAACTCGGCCAACGAGTTGATTAACCGCAATCCTTTCAATTGAAATATTTCCAGAAAACAAAATTGTCTTCTCTTTAACTTCTTCGGCTAATTCCTGAAGCCAGTTGGAAAGGATGGTAAAAATTGGCTCGTTCTTAGTTTGGCGACTTTCAATTTTAATAGCGTCGTTTACTTGAGAAAATACTTGTGAGTCGCCAAGTGTGACGCTGTGAAGACCAAGAGCGGTTTCGCCAATGTAGCGAATCGCTAGTTCATTATGGAAAAATTGGATTTTATTAATAAATTCCACAATTCCATGATTAGAGAGCTTACTCCAAGTGTCTAGAACACAGTGATGCGCATAATCTTCAGAAATGTTTTCGGTATGAGTGAAAATAATCATCACCGCATTACATTTCTGGATGATAGCCATTTGTTTAACGTTAAATCCAAGTTTGCGCTTGAATTTTTCTTTAATGTTGGCGGCGTCAGAGAAACTGGCAGTTTTCAGCATTGATAAGGCTTCAGTATCTAATTTGTGAAAATTTAATGAAGCACAAACAATTTCAACGGGAAATGATGTTTTTGTTTTCATGGTATAATCCTCCTTATTTTAATTGTTTAATAATTCAATTTTTAAATAACTAGTGTTAATTTAGATTAACATCTATGTTTATCATAAAAGATAAGAAAAGGCAATATTTAGCTAAAAAAAGCACTAAAAGTACCATAGTTATTACCGTTTTTAATTGACAAAACTCGTTATAAAGGTATAATTAGGCTATAATAAGCTCATAAAAAGTATGAATAATACTGAAAAAATAAATACTAAAAGCCCGTTTATCCAAACCGAAGAGGATGTTTTGGCGTTTTGGGATAAAGCGGACATTTTTGCTAAATCTATTTCTAAGCCCGCCCCTCAAGGTGACTATGTTTTTTACGATGGGCCACCATTTGCGACCGGAACTCCTCATTACGGCCATTTAGTTTCTAGTATTATGAAGGACGTTGTTCCTCGATATTTTACGATGAATGGTTATCGGGTAGAACGTAAATGGGGCTGGGATTGCCATGGTCTTCCGATTGAGAATATTGTTGAAAAAGAATTAGGCACTAAACAAAAAAAAGATATTGAAGAAATGGGCGTGGAAAAATTTAATGATCTGTGTCGCTCTAAGGTGATGACTTATGCTGGTGAATGGGAGAAAGTGATTACCCGACTAGGTCGCTGGGTTGATATGAGAAATCCGTATAGAACTATGGATTTAAGTTTTATGGAATCGGTTTGGTGGGTCTTTAAAGAGTTGTGGGATAAGGGTTTAATTTATAAAGATTATCGTTCCATGCATGTTTGTCCGCGTTGCGAGACAACTTTATCGCAATCAGAAGTTACCGAAGGCTATCGCGATATTAAGGATTTGAGCGTAGTTGCCAAATTTGAATTAGTTGCTGAGCCAGGAACATATGTTTTGGCCTGGACGACAACTCCTTGGACTTTGGTTGGTAATGTGGCGCTAGCAGTTGGCGGCGATATTGATTATGTAAAAATTAGTTCTGAAGATGTTCAATATATTCTAGCTAAAGAGCGGGTTGCAGACACGATGAAAGATAAGGAATATAAAATAGTTTCTGAATTTAAAGGCGCTGATTTAATCGGTAAAGCCTACAAGCCACTATTTAATTATTATGCTAGTGATTCTAAAATAGAAAACCATGAAAACGGTTGGAAAATTTATGCTGGTGATTTTGTAACTACTGAAGATGGCGTCGGCATTGTTCATATTGCACCTGCTTTTGGAGAAGACGATATGAATTTAGCTAAGATAAATAATTTACCTTTTGTGCAACATGTCGGGATGGATGGTCATTTTAAACCAGAAGTGACTGATTTTCCTGGGCTTCACGTTAAGCCCCTTGGTGACCACACCGCCACCGATATTGAAATTATTAAATATTTAGCTAAGAACGGATTACTTTTTCATAAAGAAAAATACGAGCACAGTTATCCTCATTGTTGGCGTTGCGACACCCCGCTTATTAATTACGCGACTTCTTCTTGGTTTGTTGGGGTCACAAAAATTAAAGATAGTTTATTAGAGAATGCTAAAAATATTCATTGGTTTCCGGAACACATGAAAGAGGGCCGTTTTGGTAATTGGCTTGAAGGGGCGCGTGATTGGTCTATTTCTCGTCAACGTTTTTGGGCGAGCGCGATTCCAATTTGGGAATGTGCTTGTGGTGAGCGGAAAGTGATTGGTAGCGTCGCGGAATTAGAAATATTAAGTGCCAAAAAAATTACTGATATTCATAAAGATAAAGTTGACTCAATTACTTTTGCGTGTGAGAAGTGTGGTGAAGTTATGAAACGTGTGCCTGACGTTTTGGATTGTTGGTTTGAGTCGGGCTCTATGCCTTATGCTCAACATCATTATCCTTTTGAAAATAAAGAAAAGGTAGAGCGGAATTTTCCCGCCAAGTTTATTGCCGAAGGCGTTGATCAGGCGCGTGCTTGGTTTTATTATCTTCATGTCATTTCCGGTGGGGTAAAAAATAGTCATGCTTTTGAAAATGTAATTGCCAATGGGATTGTATTAGCCGAAGATGGAAAAAAGATGGCTAAGCGTTTGCAAAATTACCCGGACCCTTATTTAGTGATGGAAAAATATGGCGCTGATGCTTTACGTATCCAATTATTGTCTTCACCAGTGATGGCCGCTGAAAATTTAAATTTTTCGGAAAAGGGGACTGAAGAGTCTTTGCGCAAAAACGTGATGCTTTTAAATAATGTTTTCAAATTTTTTGAGCTTTATGCCGCGGAAAACGAAAATATTTTTATTAGCTTAACCGACATCGAATTAAAAGCCAAAGTTATTACCAGTAATAATGTTTTAGATAAATGGTTAATTTTAAAGTTTAATGCCTTGCTGTCTGAAGTCTCCGCCGGGATGGAAGCTTATAATCTCCCGAAAGCAGTTCGCCCAATCACAGACTTTATTGATGAATTTTCTACTTGGTATTTACGTCGCTCGCGTGACCGCTTTAAGTCTGATGATGAAGTGGATAAAACTAGCGCCCTGTTAACCACTAAGTTGATTATGTCAGAACTCGCCAAAGTGATGGCGCCGTTTATGCCGTTTATGGCCGAAAATTTATGGCAGAAATTAAATGCTTATAATTTTAAAGATGAGACAAAATCAGTTCATTTAGAAACTTGGCCCACAACTTTAGAAATTGATAAGGATGAAACAATAGGAAAAATGTCTCAAGTTAGAAAAATTGTCGAAATCGGTCTTGCTAAGCGGGATGCTGCTGGAATCAAAATTAGACAAATGTTGAACCAGGTTATTGTTAAAGGTAGTATTGATTTAGAAGAAGACTATCAATTATTAGTTAGGGACGAACTTAATGTTCAAAGTTTTGATTTGGCATCTGGTTTTGAAAATTTGGAAGTTGAATTGGATACTGAAATTACTCCAGAATTAAAACAAGAAGGGATTAAGCGTGAACTGATTCGATTTATTAATATGTTGCGTAAAGATGCTGGCCTCAGCTTGGGAGATAAAGTGGCTGTCCAAATTTTCTCTGAGTCTCAAGATGTTTCTGAAGCGATTTCTACTTTGGGTGCAGAAATTTCCCGAGAAACTTTAAGTAGCTCATTAATAGAAGTTAAAACTTTGC
The DNA here is from genome assembly GCA_038323715.1 of Patescibacteria group bacterium. Classification (GTDB taxonomy): domain Bacteria; phylum Patescibacteriota; class Patescibacteriia; order Patescibacteriales; family UBA12465; genus UBA12465. The sequence goes on along the minus strand of JBBQHF010000003.1, from coordinate 79,749 downwards.
CAGAATCCGAATATTTGAAAGAAATCAAGATTGACGGTCAAAAAGTAGTAATTAGCTTACAGGTAATTAAATAAATATGGAGCAGGCAGACAAAGATAAATTAGAATCAATTCCGCCAATCGCACAAAAGATAATTATGGGAATTGTCAATTTTATGATTAATAAATTCGCCTGGTTGTTATCAATAATATCTTTAATGATTCTAGTGGATATTCTATTTGCTCCGGGACCAGTATCTATATATTCTTGGGTATTTTTTTTATTGATATTATCGGCCTTGGTTTTATATAATTTCTATTTTCGCAAAAAAATATTGAACGATTTGAAGTTAAATATGCAAAATATTCGGTTTGACACCGCCGAATATAAAACTATTAATATTGGTGGTCTTAAATACAAAGAACAAGATAACAGCTTGAAAAAATAAGCATTTTCTGGTATAATATTAAAAATTAATTAACCAAATAATTAAAAATCTATGACTACTCTTTATGTAGTTTTAGGTGTTATCGTAGTAATTGCCCTTTTGGTAGTTTCTATGTATAACGGCCTAATTCGTCTAAAAAATCGAGTTGATGAAGCTTGGAGCGATATCGATGTTCAACTTAAAAGAAGATACGATTTAATTCCAAATTTAATTGAAACCGTTAAGGGTTATGCCGCTCACGAACAGGGAACTTTTGAAAAAGTAGTGGCTGCTCGTAACGCTGCTATGGCAGCACAGCAAGGTGGTGACGCGGAGACACAGGCAAAAGCGGAAAACGCTCTAACCGGAACTCTAAAAACTATCTTTGCCCTTGCTGAAAGCTATCCCGATTTAAAAGCTAACCAAAACTTTTTAGAATTACAGAGAGAGTTGACGGATACGGAGGATAAAATTCAAGCTTCACGTCGTTTCTATAATACTAACGTTCGTGACTTCAATACTAAGATTCAGGTCTTTCCGAATAATATGATTGCTGGGTGGTTAAAATTTTCTGCTCGTAAGTTTTTTGAAATTGAAGATGAGGCGGAAAGAAAAAATATAGAAGTTAAATTCTAGTACATACAGAAAGAGCTCTAATTAATTAATTATAACCATATGGGAGTTGCAGTTTATGTAATAATTATCGTAGGTATTTTAATTCTTAGCAGTTTAAAACAGATTAACCAGTACGAAAGAGGGGTTAGATTTACGATGGGAAAATTTTCTGGAATTATGCAACCAGGCTGGCGTATTTTAATTCCGGTTTTCCAGACTTTTAAGAAAGTTGATATTAGAGTTAAGGCAGTTGATGTCCCTGATCAAAAAGCAATTACTCGCGATAACGTTTCCGTAACTGTTAATGCCGTTATCTATTATAAAGTTGCCTTTGCTGAAAAGGCGATAATTGAGGTAGAAAATTTCTTTTATGCCATTTCTCAATATGCGCAAACTACCATGCGTAATATTGTTGGCTCAGTTACTCTTGATGAACTTTTAAGTAAGCGCGATGAGATTGCCGATAGAATAAGAGATATTGTTGATAAAGAAACTGATGAATGGGGGATTAAAGTAAATAACGTTGAGCTTAAAGATGTTTCTTTACCAGAATCAATGGAAAGAACAATCGCCAAACAAGCAGAGGCAGAACGTGAGAAACGCGCGGTTATTATCAATTCCGAAGGAGAATTAGCAGCCGCAGCTAATATTGCCGAAGCAGCCAATACCTTGGCGGCTTCTAAAGGGGCTTTACATCTTAGAACCTTGCAAGCAATTAATGATATTTCTTCCGATCAATCAAACACGGTAATCTTTATGACTCCAATTGAAGTTTTGCGCGCCTTTGATGGCTTTACTAAGAAACAAGAATAGCATATATGGCTAGTTTATATAACAACAGCGATTCTAATAAGCGAAAAACCTGGGCCTATTTGGCCGGGTTTTTTGTCTTTATAATTATCGTCGGCTATATTTTTAGTCTAGCGATGAATGATTCTACTATTTTATATATTGCGGTTTTTATTAGTATTTTTTCTAATATTTTTGCTTATTATAATAGCGACAAGATGGTGCTTATGATGAGTAAGGCACACGAGATAGACCATGATTCTAATCGCGAACTTTATCATTTAGTAGAAAATCTTTGTATTACCGCCGGCTTGCCGACACCAAAAATTTATATAATTGATGATAGCGCCCCTAATGCTTTTGCAACTGGTCGCGATGCCAATCATGCCGTGATTGCGGTTACCTCTGGTTTATTACAAAAATTAGAAAAGTCTGAACTTGAAGGGGTGATTGCTCATGAATTATCTCATATTGGAAATCGCGACATTTTATTAGCAACCGTCGTGACGGTTTTGGTTGGTTTAGTCGTACTGCTGGCGGACTGGTTTAGGCGTTGGTCATTTTTCGGTGGTCGTCGTAAAAGTGATAGTGGTAATAACCAAATTCAACTCATAATAACAATCGCGGCGATTGTGCTTTCTATTTTGGCGCCAATATTTGCCTATGCTTTACAGTTTGCAATTTCTCGTAAGCGTGAATTTGCGGCTGATGCTGATGGTGCTCTGTTAACGAGATATCCAGAAGGTTTAGCTAGAGCCCTGGAAAAGATTTCCGCCGACCAAGAACCGCTGGAAGTTGCTAATCGCGCGACCGCTCATCTTTATATTGCCTCTCCTTTTAAGGAAGAAAATAAAATTGGCTGGTTAAGTGGTTTGTTTATGACCCATCCGCCAGTAGAAGAAAGAATTAAAAAACTTCGAGGCTTAGCCTAGTTAATTATTTAATAGAATATATATGAAGACTAAAGAAATTTATGATTTAGCAATTCAGCTCGGCATTAAATCAGATTTGCGCGGTGAGGATGAGGTAAAAAAATATTTAGCGCGGGTAAATAAAAAATATGAAGCGCTGCCCGACAAAGATAAGCCTAGCTTTGATATGGAAAAGCTAAGTAATCCTTATTCTGACGCGCGCGTTTTATTTGATAACGGGGGCGAGATTAAAAAGATTTTAGTGGGGATTGATATGGAAACCTCGGAATTATTATTAGCCAAGCAAATTGGCGACATTGATTTAGTTTTAGCACATCACCCCGAAGGAATTGCTTTAGCAGATTTGTCCGACGTGATGAAACTCCAGGCGCAGGTTTTGGCCGGTTATGGTGTCCCGATTAATATTGCCGAGTCAGTGATTAAATCTCGTATTAGTGAAGTTCATCGTGGCATCTCACCGATTAATCATGATCGGTCAGTTGACGCCGCGAAAATGTTGAATCTGAATTTTATGTGTATTCATACCCCGGCTGATAATTTGGGTGCGAGTTTTATGGATAAGTTATTTACTGAGAAAAAATCCGAATTAGATACCGTGGGCGATATTATTGAGCTCCTAGAAACTATTCCAGAGTACGCTGAGGCAAAAAAGAAAAAAAATGGTCCGATGATATTTTCTGGTTCTGAAGACAATTCTTGTGGCAAGATTGTCGTGACGGAATTTACCGGCGGCACTTCTGGTTCTAAAGATATTTATGAAAAAATGTCACAATACGGGATCGGCACTGTTATTGGGATGCACATGTCCGAAGAACACCGCAAAGAAGCAGAAAAATTTCATATTAACGTCGTAATCGCTGGCCATATGGCCTCTGATTCTTTGGGGATGAATTTATTGCTTGATGAAATTGAAAAACAGGGAATAGAAATCGTTCCAATTAGTGGTCTAACAAGAATAAAAAGATCTTAATTGTACAATTGATAATTATAATAACGTGAACATAAAAAATAAAATTACCAAAAATAGTTTGGAGCTTCTTGCTCCAGCGGGAAATACTTTAAAAATGAAAACTGCTTTTGCCTATGGGGCTGATGCAGTTTATTTAGGTATTCCCGATTTTTCTTTGCGCGTTCGGATTAATGATTTTAATCTTAAAAGTATTAAAGAGGCGGTTATTTATGCTCATCAGTTAAACAAGAAAGTTTATGTAACCGCTAATATATTTGCTCATAATTCTCACTTGCAGAGTTTTGTAGTTTATCTAAAAAAATTAAAAGAATTAAAGATTGATGCGTTGATAGTGGCCGACCCTGGTATTTTTAGTCTGATTAAAAAACATTGGCCACAAGCGGAAATTCATCTTTCTACTCAAGCAAATTGCACCAATCTTGAATCCGCTCGTTTTTGGGCCAAGCAGGGAATAAGGCGGATTGTTTTAGGGCGTGAGGTAACCCTCAAAGAAATTAAAGAAATCCATTCCGCTTTGCCAAAACTAGAATTAGAATATTTTATTCACGGAGCGATGTGTATGGCCTATTCCGGGCGTTGTTTTTTATCTAAGTTGTTTGTTGACCGGAGCGGTAATTTGGGGGACTGTGCACAACCTTGTCGTTGGCAATATGACGTTAATCGCTATACTTTAAAGGCCAAGGGGCATGAAGAGGAGCTGGAGTTGGTAGAAGAACAACACGGCGCTTATCTACTTAATTCTAATGACCTGTGTTTAATAAAGCATTTGCCGGAACTAATTAAGGCGGGCGTTACTAGTTTTAAAATCGAAGGTCGGGCTAAAAGTGTGTATTACCAAGCGACTGTCTGTGGTGTTTATCGCCGTGCCCTGAGCTTAATAGCCGCTAAAGTTTCAGCTACCAAATTAAAATCAGAACTAGATTATCTTTATCAAGAATTAGAAACAAAATTAGTTCATCGTGGTTATACTACTGGATTTTTACTTGGGACTAAGGCCAACCAAAATGTTCAAGACTCCCATAACAAAAGTCTTTGGGAATTTTGTGGTCAAGCAATAAAAATAGAATATCCAAAAGATAAAAAAACTAAATTTATTTTTCAGGTACATAACACAATCGCCATTGAGGATGAAATTGAGATAATCGGAGCTGACTATAATATAATAAAATTAAAATTGAGCGAACTTTTTGACTTAGCCAGTGGCGAAAGAATACAGGAAGCACACGGTGGCGGCGGCGGACAAAAATGTTTTATTTATCTTGAGGGAATAGTTGATTTGCCCGAGTTAGCCGTGGTGAGAAGACTTTTAAAAAATAAAACACCGCTTAAAAAATAATTAATAATTAATCGTATGATATCTTTTTTGCGCGGGAAAGTAATCGCCAAATCTTTAAATTATTTTATTTTAGATGTTAGTAACGTCGGTTATGAAATATTTTCCGGTGATAATTTTTTAAATGATATAAAAATTGGTTTAGAACTTGAGGTCTTTACTCACCATCACATTAGTGAAGTTTCTTCTGATCTTTACGGATTTAAAAGTTTATCAGAATTAGATTTATTTAAGTTATTGATTTCCGTTTCTGGAGTTGGGCCAAAGTCGGCCTTGGGAGTTTTAGCGATTGCTTCTTCCGACGATATTAAAGAGTCGATTATTAGAGGCGATGCTGATTTATTAACTAAGGTTTCGGGCATCGGAAAAAAGACAGCGGAACGTTTAGTGTTAGAGCTTAAAAATAAAATCTTAAAACTAACAACCGGGACTAACTTGGGGGCGGATTCCAGTCTGGCCTCTAGCGATGAACTAGATGCGCTGATGTCTTTGGGATATTCGCTCAGCGAGGCTCGTAACGCCCTGCTAAATGTTGATCAAAATATAAAAGATACGGGTGAAAGAGTAAAACAAGCTTTAAAAATAATAAAAAAGTAGCGCTTTACAAGCGGTCATTTTTTGGATAGGATAATAATAAATATATGAAACAATCTCAACTTTTTACGAGAACAATTAAAGAATTGCCAAAAGATGAAACTAGCTTTAATGCTCAAGCATTAATTAGAGCTGGGTTTGTTGATAAATCGGCCGCTGGTGTCTATTCTTTTTTACCGCTAGGCTGGAAAGTTGTTAATAAAATCAAAGATATTATTCGCGAAGAAATGGAAGCAATCGACGGCCAGGAAATAAATATGCCCTCACTCGCTCCTAAGGAAAATTGGCAGGCAACCGGACGCTGGGATACACTTGATGTTTTATTTAAAACGGCCGGCTCTGACGAGAAGGAATATGCGCTTAATCCAACCCATGAAGAAGTGGTTACCCCACTCGCTAAGAAGTTTATTTATTCTTATCGTGAACTACCGCTGATGGTTTTTCAAATTCAAAATAAATTTCGTAATGAAAAAAGAGCAAAATCGGGATTATTGCGTGGGCGTGAATTTTTAATGAAAGATTTATATTCTTTTCATGCTAACCAAGAAGATTTGGATACTTATTATGACAGAGCAATCGTTGCTTATAATAATATTTTTCAACGCTTTGGCTTGGGGGATAAAACCTATCTAACTTATGCTTCTGGTGGTAGTTTTGCTAAATATTCTCATGAGTTTCAAACGTTAACCGAAGCAGGCGAAGATATTATTTATATTTGCGAAAGTTGTAAGATGGCGGTTAATAAGGAAATTATCGCGGACCAAGATTCTTGTCCTAAATGTGGCAATAAAGACTTAAAAGAAGTTAAGGCGGTGGAGACTGGTAATATTTTTAAATTAGGAACGAAATATTCAGAACCGTTTGATTTGAAGTACCAAGATAAGGACGGTGAAAAGAAGTTGGTGATTATGGGTTGCTACGGGCTAGGGATTAGTCGCTCCTTAGGAACAATTGTTGAAGTTTGTCATGATGAAAAGGGAATTATTTGGCCAGAAGAAGTTGCTCCTTTTAAAATCCATTTACTATCACTTAACGAAAATGAAATCGCTGATAAAATATATTTAGATTTGAAAAGTCAGGGCGTAGAAGTTTTATATGATGATAGAGATGCTTCGGCCGGAGAAAAATTTGCCGATGCTGACTTAATTGGCTGCCCCTATCGTTTGGTTGTTAGTAAGAAATCTCTACAAGCCGGTGGTTTAGAGTTAAAGAAAAGAAGTGAGTCAGTTAGTCGTATTATTTCAAGTGATGCAATAGTTTCCGAATTAAAATAAGATTAGTCGGAAAATTGTTAGTTTGTTAATTTTAAAAATTAGTTTTATGTTTAATAACTTTCTCGGAAGATTCAGCCATGATTTAGGGATAGATTTAGGTACTAGAAATACCCTGGTTTATCTTAATGATAAAGGCTTGGTGATTAATGAACCTAGTGTCGTGGCGATTAATAAAAGAACCAATGAAATTTTAGAAGTCGGAGATGCGGCTAAAAAAATGGTTGGTAAAACCCCAGGACATATTGAAGCGATTAAGCCTTTGGTTGATGGCGTTATTTCTGATTTTGAAGTAACTGAAAAAATGCTTAAATATTTTATTGGTAAAGTTCATAATGATAATTTTGCTTTAATATCTCGTCCTCGCGTCGTGATTGGTATTCCGCTTGATTTAACCGAAGTAGAAAAAAAAGCGGTTGAAGATGCGGCTAAATCAGCAGGCGCGCGTAAGGTTTATTTGATTGAAGAGGCGATGGCCGCCGCTATTGGCGCTAGATTGCCAGTGATTGACGCGACCGCTACGATGATAGTTGATATCGGTGGCGGCACTACCGAAATTGCCGTTATTTCTTTAGGGGGCGTGGTTACCTGGAAATCCCTTAAGGCCGCCGGAAATGAATTTGATAGTAATATAATTGACTATATTAGAGAAGAATTTAATATTCTTATTGGCGAACAATTAGCTGAAGGTATTAAAATTGGAATTGGCTCGGCTGTTCCGCTTGACGAACCGAAGGAAATGGAAGTACGCGGACGCGACCTGCTTACTGGCTTGCCAAAAGCAATCATGGTAAATGATAAACAAATAAGAGAAGCTATTAGTCGCACAATTGGTAAAATAATCGATAACATAAAAACTATTTTAGAAACGACTCCTCCGGAACTAGTTTCCGATATATATGAGCGTGGTCTTTATTTATCTGGTGGTGGCGCTTTGCTTCGTGGCTTAGATAAAGCAATCTCGGCTGCTTCTAAAATCCCAGTTAAAATAGTTGATGATCCTTTGACTTGTGTCGCGAGAGGAACCGGACTACTGTTAACTAATAAAGATTTACTAGCTAAAGTAGTTTTGCCGACTAGCTCAGATTAAACTATAATTACGTTAATTACGTTTTTCCTTTATGGCTTTTATTAAAAAAAACAATCCGCTTTTTATTTTTACGGTAGTTCTCGGACTACTGGTTTTTTTACACTGGACAGGCATAATCAGACCACTAGAAAATTTTTTATCATATTTAATTGGGCCGGTAAGCGAAAAATTTTATTTTTTAGGAACACAAGCTAATACTTCTTATAGCGAAAAAAGAACACCGGACGAACTGTTGGCCGAAATAGAAAAATTAAAGTTAGAAGTTGCAAAAAATACGATTACCGATTCGCATTGGAAAGAAGTTGAAGATGAAAATAAAAAATTAAGAGATCAAATTGGTTTTATTTCTTCTAATAATTTTAAAGCTGTCTTAGCTAACATTGTCTCTAAAGAAGAGTCTTTTTATGTGACTGAGGGCAGTCGCGATTTAGTCATTGATAAAGGAACGAAAGATGGTTTGCGTAAAGATTTGGGAGTTTTGAGTGATAATGGAATTATAATTGGGAAAATCCTAGAAGCCAGAGACACTAGTTCTAGAATATGTCTGATTACCACGCCTGGCTGTCAGTTAGCCGCTTCGCTTCAAAATGAAAATAAAACCAAGGGGATAACCGATGGCAGTTTGGGGCTCACTATTGAAATGAGTTATATTCCTCAGCTAGAAAAAGTTTCTCCTGGTGATACTATTATTACCTCTGGCCTTGGTAGCGATATTCCTCGGGGACTAGTGATTGGTAAGGTTTCGGACGTCAGAAGCGAGAGTAATGAGGTTTGGCAAGATGCCACCATAGAGCCCCTAATTAATTTTAATGATTTGACGGTTGTGTCGGTTGTCATCCCTTAATATGATATCTCGCATTTTACAATTAGTGGCGATAATTCTGGCTTGTCTATTTTTGGCAGTGATTCAATTTTCTTTGATTAGTTCTTTGCCTGGGGCATTTAATCAGATTAATCTTGTTTTGATGTTGGTTATATTTGTCATGTTTTTTTTCGGTATCCGCTCAGCTTTACTTTTTATTTTTGTCTTAGGGTTTTTCTTGGATATTTTTTCTTTTCAGTTTTTTGGTTTTTATATAATTTCCTTGGCAATCGCCGTTATGACCTCATATCTCATCTCCGAGAATTGGCTGACTAATAAATCACTGTACTCCTTGGTGGTGGTTCTCATCATTACTTTATTTACTTATAATCTCTTGGCGGCGAGCTTAGCCTTTATCGCCGTTGGCTTTAATGGTTCTTTCGGCCCTTTTCATTCTTCTTTTTGGATATCATTATTTTATCAATTAGCCTGGGGCGTGTTAGCGGCAATTTTATTTTTTAATATTACCGTTTCTCTCGCAAGAAGATTGAAGCCATTTTTTCTGGAAAATAAGAGGGTGATATGATATGATAAAAATATTATTAATAAAAATATGATTTACGACTTTATAACTATCGGGGGAGCGACTAAAGATATTAGTTTTTTCACCGACCAGGGAGTGTTAATTGAAAATCCGCGTGATATCTTACGTCAACAGTTGTTAGCGTTTGAGTATGGCGCGAAGATTAAGATAGATAAATTTAATTTTACTTTCGGAGGCGGGGCAAATAATGCCGCGGTTAATTTCGCCAACTTTGGATTTAAGACGGCTTGTTTGGCGGCGATAGGCAGTGATGAAAACGGCGTATCAATAATTAAGAATCTGCAAACCAGAGGGGTTGATAAAAGTTTGATTGAGAAAATTCCTGGGCAAAATAGTGGTTTTTCTTTTATTCTTATTTCCAAAACTGGAGAACGAATAATTTTTACAGAACGAGGAGCTAATAGTTTGTTAAAAATTGGGCCCAAGGAAATAAAGCTACTCCGTAATACAAAAAATATTTATATTTCATCTTTATCAGGAGATTGGATAAAAATTTTAGATAAAGTTTTCCCGATTGCTAAAAAATATGGCATTAGAATAACTTGGAATCCGAGTGAAGCCCAGTATTCGGCCGGGCTTGATAAGTTATCTCCATTCTTGCAAGATACTTTTGTTTTTTCAATTAATAAAGACGAGGCGATTGAGTTAGCGCTAGTATCTTCTGGCTCTGGTGGCCAAAGATTAGGACATGCATTTTTTAACGATGAAAAGAATTTATTAAAAATAATTAAAGGTTTCGGCCCAGAAATTGTGATTGTCACTTCCGGCTCAGAAGGCGCTTATGCTTACGATGGTTTAAATTTTTATTTTCAACCAATCATTAAAGAAAAAAAGCGGGTTGATACGACCGGGGTAGGCGATGTGTTTAGTTCAACTTTTGCCGCTGGCTTAGAACTTTATCGGGGTGATATAAAAAAAGCATTACTGTTAAGTGCTAAAAATACCGCTTCTAAAATAGAGCATTTAGGGGCTCAAAATGGATTAATAAAAAAATTATAATATGATAAAAGACGTAATAATCAAAGAAATAACTAAAAATCATGATGAGCGTGGCTTTTTGGCGGAATTATTCAGAGATGACGAGCTTGATTTTAAAGGCGCAATGGCCTATGCTAGCTTCACTAATCCTGGCGTAATCCGTGGCCCTCATGAACACGTCCATCAGTCAGACTGTTTTGTTTTTTTTGGACCAGGAAGCTTTAAGCTTTATCTTTGGGACCGAAGAGCTGACTCTGAAACTAAGGATGAAAAAATGGAAATAGAAGTTGGGGAAAGTAATGCTTGCTTGGTTGTCGTCCCTCCAGGTGTAGTCCATGGTTATAAATGTATCTCTGAAATTCCCGCTTTAAGTTTAAATTTTCCCGATAAACTTTATCGTGGCGTAAAAAAACAAGAAGAGGTAGATGAAATCAGGTGGGAAAAAGACCCCCAGAGTCCGTATAAAATAGATTAATACAAAGCAACCTTGCCTAACTGATATTCTTTTCACTTAGCGAATTTCTGTGGTAAAAATTAATTAACATTAATTTTTACTTTACGAAATTCTATGCGTTCAAAGAACCTAAGTTAGGCTATATTAATTATATGTGTATATTCTGTAAAATTGTTGCCGGCGAAATTCCTAGTTATAAGATTTACGAAGATGATAAGACCTTGGCCTTTTTGGATATTCAACCAGTTAGTTATGGCCACACGCTAGTTATTTCTAAGGCGCATTATGCCAACCTGGAAGCAATAGACGAAACAGATTTAAGTGCGCTTATAAGTTCTGTTAAAAAAGTTGGCGCTTTACTTAAAGAAAAATTAAAGATTTCTGGTTATAATGTTATTGAGAATAATGACCCCGTCGCTGGCCAAGAAATCCCTCATATTCATTTTCATATTATTCCTCGCCAAGCAGGGGATAACCTCCAGCCTTGGCCAAAAATTAAATATGGCCCTGAGGATATAAAAGAGATAATAAGTAAAATACAAAATTAATATGAATATCCTTGTTACTGGGGGCGCTGGTTTTATCGGTTCTAATTTTATTCGTTATTGGTTAGAAAAATACCCTGAAGATAATATTAAAAATCTTGATCTTTTGACATATGCTGGAAATTTGGATAATCTCAAGGGGTTAGAAAATCATTCTAATTATGAGCTTGTTCATGGCGATATATGTGATCGCGCGGTTGTCGCTGACGCGGTCAAGGGAATAGAATTAATTGTTCATTTCGCGGCCGAAAGTCATGTTGACCGTTCTATCAGTGATAGCTTTGACTTTGTGAGAACCAATGTTGAGGGCACCAGAGTTTTACTTGATGCGGCCCGTAAGGCTGGTGGAATTAGATTCCATCATGTTTCCACTGATGAAGTCTTTGGCGCTTTAGATTTTGCTAGTCCTAAATTTAAGGAGACCACTCCTTACGATCCTCGTTCTCCTTATAGCGCTTCCAAAGCAGCGAGTGACCATTTAGTTAGAGCATATTTCCATACTCATAAATTACCGATTACTATTTCCAATTGTTCTAATAATTACGGACCATATCAACATCCAGAAAAACTAATCCCTTTATTTGTAACTAATTTAATTGAGGGCAAAAAAGTCCCAGTTTATGGAAGCGGAAAAAATATTCGTGATTGGATTCATGTTGATGATCATAATTACGGGGTAGATTTAATTATTAAGAAGGGAAGAATCGGTGAAACTTATTGTTTGGGTGGTGATAGCGAAAAAAATAATTTAGAAATTACGAACGAAATACTAAGCCTAATGGGAAAAGGAGAGGAAATGATTGAATATGTTACTGATCGTCTCGGACATGATTTAAGATATGCTATTGATTTTTCTAAGGCTAAAGAAGAGTTGGGATTTAGCCCGCGCCACTCTTTTTCTACTGGACTTAAGGCGACAGTTGATTGGTATAAAAATAATACTGATTGGTGGAAAAAAATAAAAAGTTAAATGATATAATTAATTTAAAATTATGACGGATAAAAAAATATTCATCGTTGAAGACGATGCCAACATCTTATATGGCCTGGAAGCACAATTTTCCGCCGCCGGTTTGAATGTAGAGGTCAGTGAAGCGGAAGAAGATTCGGAAGAGCTAATGGATAACTTGAGAGAGTTCCAGCCCGATTATATTGTTTTAGATTTAATTTTACCTAAGGTTGATGGTTTTGATATTATTAAAAAAATTAAAGCCGATGATGAATTAAATGATAAAGAAATTTTTATTTTTACTGATTTAAGCGATGAAGATAGCCGTCAAAGAAGTTTAGAGATGGGCGCTGATTATGTTTTCTTCAAAAATGATTTTGATACTTTTGAATTTTCTGAAAAAGTTATTAAAATTATTCATAATAGTGAAAAAAATCATGATGACGACGACGAAGACAATGATGACCAAATGCTGGACTAACATTACTTAACCGGCCTTAATTGACTTCAGCCCTCTAAGGGGTTAGAATACTGTATATACCTTATGTTTATTAAACAAATCGGCATCGATTTAGGGACAACCTACACGCTTGTATACTTGCCTCGGCGAGGGATTGTTGTAAATGAGCCAAGTGTGGTCGCTGTTTCTATTGCTGATAAGAAAATTTTAGCGGTTGGCAATGAGGCCAAGGATATGTTGGGCAGAACGCCCGATACTATTATGGCGGTTAAACCTTTAAAAGACGGCGTGATTGCTGATTATCGGGCAACGGAAGCGATGATTAGATATTTTATTAATAAAACTTTAGGCGGATTAAGACTATTTAGACCAGAAGTTATGGTGGCCGTTCCGGCCGGAATTTCCTCAACCGAACGAAGGGCCGTAATTGAAGCGACTATCGCTGCTGGTGCTAAAGCCGCTTATATTATTAAAGAGCCAGTGGCCGCGGCGATTGGCGCTGATATTCCGATTGGCTCAGCCACCGGTCACATGGTAATTGATATCGGAGGAGGAACTGCTGAGATGGCGGTTATCTCTTTGGGCGGTGTCGTTGCTTCAACTTCGGTTAGAGTTGGTGGTAATAAATTTGATGCGGCGGTTTTGGAATATGTTAGAAAAAAATATAATTTAGCAATTGGTGAAAGAACCGCTGAAGAAATTAAAATAAATATTGGTTCGGCTTTATATATGGAAGATAAGCTTCATATGGAAGTACGTGGCCGTGATATCGTGACCGGCTTGCCTCGGAGCATAACTGTTTCTAGCGATGATGTGACTGAAGCAATTCAACATGAACTAGAAGCAATCATCTCAGCTGCCAAAAAAGTTTTACAAAAAACACCACCAGAGCTATCGGCTGATATAATGGATAAAGGAATTGTTCTTACTGGTGGCAGCTCTTTGCTTAGAAACATGGATCAATTAATAGCTCGGACAACTGGGGTCCCCGCTTATGTGGCTGATGATGCCATGCTCTGTGTTGCTAAAGGCACGGGGATTGCTTTAGATAATTTAGATTCATATAAACGAAGCATTTTAGCTACTAAATAGCGGCTAGTCTAACCATAGGCTGCCGCTCTTTATTTATGACTATTGGAATAGATGCCTCCAGAGCTAATTTAAAAAGAAAAACTGGTACCGAATGGTACTCTTTTTACTTAATAAAAAATTTAGTCCAACTAGATAAAGAAAATAAGTATCTCCTTTATTTAAATGATTTGCCCTCGCTTGAGTTGCAGGAAATCATCAAAGATAGTCCAAACTTTTCGTTTAAATTTTTACGTTGGCCATTTCTGTCTTTCTGGACTCTAGGAAGACTGAGTTTAGAAATGATTTTCAATCGTCCAGATGTTCTTTTTATCCCAGCGCATACCATGCCTTTATTCTTTCCTAAAAAGACTATCAACACCATTCATGATATTGCCTTTGCTCGCGACAGCCATCTTTATCGTTCGGCTTCGGTTAAAACTGATAGACTTTTGGCTAAAAAAATTATTGAACTACTTGTCAGGCTTATTACCCTTGGGAAATATCATTCGGAATCCTTAGATTATCTCTATTGGTCTACTGATTTTGCACTTCGCAAAGCGGCTAAGATAATTACTGTTTCTAATTTTACGAAACAAGAAATAGTTAATGTTTATCCTAAAGTTAAGCCGGAAAAGATTGCCGTTGTTCACAATGGTTACAATAATGATTTGTATAAGGTAGATAGAGACCAAGAAAAAATAAAAGAGGTTTTGGATAAATATGGTTTAGAGTCCCCATACTTTCTTTATGTCGGCCGCCTGGAAAAGAAAAAGAATACCCCGGCTTTAATTGAAGCTTTAGCGATATTACACGATAATCATCCAGAGATAAAACAAAAGCTGGTTTTAATTGGTGACGCCAGTTTTGGTTATGATGAAGTTAAATATGTAATTGAAGAGTTTAATTTAAACAGAGACGTGCTGATGCCTGGTTGGGTAGCAGAAGCTGATATGCCGTTTATCTTTAATGGAGCGAGCGCTTTTATATTTCCTTCAAAACATGAAGGATTTGGTATCCCAATTCTACAAGCTATGGCTTGTGGTGTCCCGACCGCTATTTCCGATATTTCAGTCTTTAAAGAAGTTGCTGGAGAGGCGTCTTTATATTTTAATCATAATGACAAAAGAGCAATTGCTGATGCCATGGCCCGTTTAATATCTGACACCGAGTTAAGCCAGCGATTATCAGCCGCCGGCACAGAAAGAGTAAAAAATTTTAATTGGGAAAAATGTGCTCGCGAAACTTTAAAAGAGATTTTAAGCACTTAAATTTAGTTATTTATTTGGTTTGTAAAAAAGAGATAGTGTGTTATTATATAGGTGTTATATGAGAAAAATCATAACATCTTTTTTTATAATATTTTTCGCGCTTGCCGCGCCGGTTTCAGCTGGGATGACCCCTAATGATCCGTTTTTTAGTAACCAGTGGTATCTCTCTAAGATTAAAGCAGATAGCGCCTGGGAAAAGGTTTCTGAGAGCCCAGAAACAGTGATTGCGGTGATTGATTCTGGCGTCCAGATTAGCCACCCTGATTTAGCGGAAAATATCTGGGTTAATAATGATGAAATAAAAGGAGACGGAATTGATAATGATAAAAATGGTTTTATTGATGATATTAATGGTTGGGATTTTGCTACCAACGTTCCTGACCCATCGCCAAAATTTGCCACTGATTGGACGGAGGCTGGAGTTTCACACGGCACAATGGTGGCCGGAATTATTGCCGCTCGTGGCAATAATAATCAGGGAGTCGCTGGCGTAACTTGGCGCGCGAAGATTATGCCTCTTAAGGCCCTAAATGATAAAGGAGAGGGAAGAGTTAGCGATGTTATTAAAGCGATTGATTACGCGGTTAATAACGGTGCTGATATTATTAATTTAAGTTTTGTTAGTTTTAATTATAGTGCTGGTCTTCAAGAAGCAATCTATAGAGCGCATCAAGCGGGCATAATGATTGTGGCGGCGGCTGGTAATGAACAGGCGGCCGGAGAAGGTTACAACATTGATAAAACTAAAATATATCCCGCTTGCTATGATGGTAAGCTTATCGGAGAAAATATGGTGATTGGGGTAGCGGCCACTGATGCGCTTGATCAAAAAACCAGATTTTCTAGTTATGGTTTTAGTTGTGTTGATATTTCTGCTCCCGGAATAAGTTTTTTTAATACCGTTACTAACGGGAACCGTCCTGGCGCTTCTTTGGATTATGATGGTTATTGGTCAGGAACCTCTATGGCTGCTCCTTTAGTTTCGGCGACCTTAGCTTTAATTCAAAGAGCCAATCCAGCTTTAACTCGTCGCGAAACGGTGGATATTTTATTTGCCTCAACTGATAATATTAGTCGCTTAAATCCTGATTATTTGGGGCAACTAGGTAATGGACGTTTAAATGTTAATCGGGCGGTAGAGTTGGCTAAAGAAAAATTATATAGTTCTTTAGGTCGGATTATCATTGTTCCCGGATCAAATAATAAGAAAATTAAGGTTACATCGGCGAGTGGTAACGAAACTTTTTCTTTACCCGCCGGGACAATTAAGAGCGGTTCCAGCTTTGCATCTGGTGATATAAATGACGACGGAGAGGAAGAAATTGTTATTGGCGCGGCTAGTGGTGAAGAACCAAAAATTAAAATTATTAATAAGCAAGGGAAATTAATAACTGAATTTCTCGCTTATGACAAAAATTTTAAAGGCGGGCTAAATGTCGCGTTAGCTAGTTTAGATAACAGTGGTTCTAAAAAAATAATTGTCACCGCCGCCTCTAAGGGTAGCGGTTTAGTTCAAATTTTCGATGCTCGCGGTACTTTAAAGACTAAATTTTTTGCAACGGCTAAAGAATGGTCTGGGGGGCTAAGCGTGTCCGCTGGTGATATTGACGGTAAGGGAGACTCAGAAATAGTGGTTGGCTTTGGCGCTGGAAGTGAACCGCAAGTGAGAATTTTTAATATGGATGGTAAAATGATTGGCATTTTTTTAGCCTATGAAAAGAAATTTAGAGGTGGAGTTAACGTAGTCGTTTCAAATATAGATGGTCGCTTGGACCACAATAAAGCTGAAATCATAACCTCCCCTGGGCTAGGGAGAGAATCACAAGTTAAAATATTTAATAACCACGCAGAATTGAAAGCCAAGTTTTTGGCGTATGGCAAAAATTGGCAAAGTGGAGCCAGTTTAGCGGCCGGAGATATAAATGGTGATGGAATAAATGAAATAATTTTAGGGGCTAATAGTGGGGGCGCGCCTCATGTTAGAATTTTTGATGGCAATGGAATTATCCTGGAATCATTTTATGCTTACGAAGAAAGCTTTAATGGTGGCGTGAATGCTGGTATAATAAGAATAAATAATTAAACATATGCCAAAGAAAATAATTTTTGATAAGAAGAACGTTTTGGTTGCTGGCGGCGCAGGCTTTATTGGATCTCATCTTTGTGATGAGTTGGTAAAAACCTGTAAGGTTATTTGCGTTGATAATTTTGTTTCCGGCAATGAACGCAATATTGACCACTTGTTAGCTAACCCGGATTTTGTGTTTATCCATCACGATTTAGCTAAGCCGATTGATTTTTCTTTATTGCCCGAACTGAAGAAATTTAAAATAGAATTTCAGGGAATTCAGGAAATATATAATTTAGCTTGTCCGATGTCGCCCCTTCATTTTTTGGATAATTTGATTTCTATTATAGAATCAAATACCTATGTAGTTAAAAACCTGCTTGATATAGCGGTTACATATAATGCGAAATTTTTGCATTTTTCTTCATCGGTTATTTATGGCCCTCGCCGTTCAGATAATCCTAATTTTAAGGCCAGGGAGTCGGATATCGGTTTAGTTGATAATCTTTCTGTGCGAGCAGCTTATGATGAGGGTAAACGTTTTGCAGAAACGATTGTTTCCACTTATCGTTCAATTTATAATTTAGACACTAAAATAATCAGGGTGTTTCGTGTCTATGGGCCCAGAATGCAATCGGGCGATGGCCAAATGATTCCTGATTTTATTAATAACGCCCTGGAAGATAAAGATATTGTTATTAGCGGTGATGAAAATTTTTCTTCCTCTTTTTGCTATATTGAGGACATCTTAGATGGTGTGTTTAAAGTAATGGGATCGGAATTAGCCGGTCCGATTAATATTGGTTCTGATGTTGATGCTAAAATGATTGATTTAGTTAATATTATTATTCAAGAGACCGGGTCAACATCAAAAATAATGCATACTGATAACTTGGTGTTTATGACTGAATTAGTTTTGCCGGATATTCATTTAGCGCGTAATGAATTAAGCTGGATGCCGGTTGTGACTTTGGAGAATGGTCTTAAAAAAACTATCTTTGATATTAAAGCCCAAAAGAAATTACATACATTTAGTTCGTATTAAATAAATATTATTTAGAAAATAAAAAATCGAACCCTTGGTGGTTCGATTTTTTTAGTGTTTAGTCTAGTATTTATGTATTAATTTTTTTAAACAAATCATCACCATCTCCTGGTTGGAATAATTTATGCTTATCACTTATCATTTCCGGTATTCCGCCGATATTAGAGGCGATAACCTCTAGTCCGCAGGCCTTCGCCTCCACGATAACGGTCGGATAGTTTTCATAACATAAAGAGGGCATAATTAATTTATCGGCTTCTAGCATCAGACTCTTAACTTTTTCTGTTGTGACGCGTCCGAGAATTTTAAGGCGCTTGTCATTTTGAGAGATTTTTTTTATTTCCGAGATGAGACTGCCGTCTCCCGCAATTGTTAAGCTCATCTCAGGCGTTGCCTTTTTCATAAAGGCTTTTATTAAAAAAAGAATTCCTTTATGTTTTTCTATTTGGCCCACGAACAGTAGTTTATTGGAGGCGGCCTGGTTTTTAGGCACACGCTTAATACTGGCTGATTTTAAATTGCTAAAAATTTCATCCAGAGTTTGGATTTTATATTTTGATTTGCTAAAGAAATTTCTTTTTAGATGTTCGTCTAAAAGCCAGCGCGATGGCGAAATTACTAGATAGGGAGAGCTAATTATAAATCTGGTAATTGCTTGATATATTTTAGCAACGCTTGAATTAACTTTTTTTTCTTGTCCAAACATCATTAGCCCTGAAGGGTGAAGAAGCTGGATGTCATGCAAAAAGTGATGATGTAAGATACTAGTTTTCCGGATAGCGCGCATAGTCTCCATCCCTAGCCCCATTAAATTATGAGTTATTATTAAATCTGGATTTTCTTTTTTTAATATTTCCCGAATGACTCTATATTTTTTGAAAAACAACAAATTATTTATATGCCAGAAAAGACGAAAGATTATCCATTTTTCTCCGAGGTTATAAAAATTGGAAGTAATATAAAATGTTTTATAATCAGTATTTACCCCGAGATCTGGCGCCTTCGGTTTGGTGGTAATTAAAAAAACTTCGTTACCCGCCTTTTGCTGAGTTTTCATCATCGCCTCCACGACCTTCTCTGCGCCGCCGTGATTGTATGGTTTATATAGATTGTTCAGAAAGCAAATCTTCATATTTTTGTTTCATCAGTTTTTTATCATATTTCCTAAGTGCTAATCTTCTGGCGGAGACACACATATTTTTCCTAACACTCTCGTGCTTCAGAATATATTCTAATTTACGATTTAAGTCTTCAATACTACCGGGCTTAACAAGCAAGCCCTCTTTTCCGTCTTCAAAAACGCTTCTTACTCCTGGTAAATCGGAGGCAATCACCGGCACACCGCAGGCCAAAGCCTCTATTAATACTAGTCCGAAGGCCTCGTTATTATTTATGGATGGTAAAATTAATAAGTCTGAATTTTGTAAAGCGCGCGTTAATTCTTTATCATTTAATTTTCCCGTGAACTCCACGTGTTTATTTAAATTAAGTCTGGCGGCTAAATTTTCGTATTCCGATTGTAAATCCCCACTGCCGACTATTTTCAAATTAAGGCGGTGCAATTCTAGTCTGGGCAGAGCATTAAGTAAAACACTAACCCCCTTAAAGTAGTGGGCCTTATCTAGTCCACCAATAAATATCAGATTTATTTTATTTTTTTTAATAAATAATTCCGTTATTCTTTTAACTAAAGTTTTTGTCTTGGCGACCATTTTATTTTCACTGGGCAAGTTAACCGACTTTGGTTGAAATTTTTCCGTGTCAACGCCAAAAGGAATCTCTTTAAATTTTTCGGGATGAGAAAAATAAAAATCTTTTATTTGACTGTGCTTAATATAATCTAAACTAGCAGTGACAATCACATCAGCTTGTTTGAGTAAAGATTTTCTGATTGCCAAGCTCGGTAAGCTTAAGATTCTAGTGGCTAGGGATATATTTTTTACATCCATGTGATAATGGATAATAAGCCTTGGTTTTTTAAAAAATATTTTAAATAGCCAAACGATTTCTGCGGTCCCAAAAAATGGATAATGCAAATAAATGATGTCAAAACGATGTAGTTTAAATAATAGCTGAGGGATAAAAGCCCCATGCCCGCGTCTAATAAGCGGCCGAGTATTATCGGGGGTAAAATTTACCACCTCATGGTTATCTGATAATAACTCATAAAGTTGGTAAGCACTGTTGCCGATGCCACCAGCATAAGGAGGGAAGGCGCAAACTATTTGGGCAATTTTCATATTTATTTTTTATTTTCCCAGTCGTTTTTGGTCTGATTTAAATTTTACGAAAGGGTAATTTTTCTAGTAAGCTCGGTTAGGTTCGCATCAAGCTTGGCGATTGTCAGTCGTAACTTAAAAATTAAATAAAATAAAACAATCGCGGCGATGTATAATAAAAAATTAATTCCCGACGATATCCCTAGAAAATTAGTAAATTTATCAATTTGGCGGATAAGAAGGACGGCAATAGCGCCTAAGCACCAAAAAATTAACCAAAAAACAAATTCATTATTACCAATTTTATTTTTCTTTCTTTGAGTGTTCAAACTCCAGATAAAAATCGCGATGATGGCGAGAGCAATAGCTTGTTGTATCATATAAAGCTTGGTTATTTTTAAGTTTATGTCTTGTTGACACTAATATTTATTTATGTTAAATTTTTATGATTTGCTAACACTTACTTAGTAAGAGTAAACAGCACAATCATTGTTCATTTCAATATATAACCAAATAAAATTTTAAATCATGATTCTGAAAAAAAAGTTAAGCTGGTTGAAAGACGCTCTGATGAGCCTCTTATTCCTCGCTGTGTTTTGTTTATTTCGGTTGGTTTTAATTAGCCAGAGTGGAAATTTCCATGTTAATGATGAAACAATCGCCATTCTGTTGGCGGGAGCACTCGTTGTTCTCATGGTTTTAACTCATATAACCGGAAAGTTGAAAAATAGCATATCTTTTGCGTTTGATGTTTTTTTGTTAGCGCTGATGGGCTATTTTCTGTGGGATTTAGGAAGAGTGGAACAACAGATTGAAATTGGCGTTCTGCTTACTTTTGCACTATTGCTTATAACCGGGGTAATAACCGCTCTTAAATCTTTTAAAGTTGATAGGCCTTCGCTTGTAGACGGGAATGAGCTTGTAGAATTGCATGACTTTTTCAATAAAGGCTTGGCTGCTAAAACATCCGCGATGGTATTCGGAATTTTACTTATCGAAATACTTCTCGTGCCGATTGTTACCTAATCAATGATTGGTTGGTATCAAAAAGGGTCTCTACTAAAGAGGCCTTTTTTATTTTATTAATTTTTTAATGGCCATATCTTTAATTATTCTTACCCCGCCAGAAAACTTCTGCCCGAATTCATGATAAACAACGGTAATGGGGACTTCTATTGTTTTTATTTTATTTTTAAATAATTGTTGGAGAATTTCACTACAATGGGCCATGCCATCATTGGTAATTTTAATTTTTTCTGCCGCCCCTCTACTTAATACCCGAAAACCACTTTGGGGGTCGCTTAAATTAATTTGAAAAAATAGCTTATTAATTAATCGCGCTAGGGGCATAATAACATTTTTTTTAAATGGTGGTAGGTCTGATTTCTTGGACAAAAATCTTGAACCGAGCACGGCTTCTGCTAGGCCGTTTTCAATGGGGCTCACTAGCTCTGGAATTTCTACGGCTTGAAACTGATTATCGGCATCAAAATGGATGATAATATCAGCCCCATTTCTGAGAGCATAATCATTTCCGGTTTGGAGGGCCGCTCCTTGCCCGCGATTAATTGGGTGTTGTAAAACTGTTACTCCAGTTGCTTTCGCTAGAGCGACAGTTTCATCCTTAGAGCCATCGTCTACAATTACAATCTCATCAACAAAAGGCCTAACCTTGTTAATAACTTCAGCAATATTTCTAGCTTCATTGTAGGCGGGGATAACGCAAATTTTTTTCATGTCTTTAAATCATTTTATCGCGCTTTTTTTGTTGGTAGTCAAATACTAAGGGTTCATATCCATTTTCTTCAACCACTTGAAAAAATTGTTTCCAAAAATTTGCTGTTTTTAGAATGGTCTTATTTTTAGTAATAAAATTAAGAATATCTTTATTGAAAGTAAAAACTTCAAATAGACCAATTTTTTTTCGGCCTTTATTTTTAGTAGTGGCTCTTTTTAAAGTAGTTAATTCTTGTCCGATTATCAGTTTAAGGTTATTAAGGGTTAATTTCAAGGGCGCGCCGCTGGTTAATAATTTATATAAGGCTTCCAGGGAATTGTTAGCTTTAATAGTTATAATCACTAGACGTCCAGTCCCGGCTACTTCTATTGCTTTTTTGATGTCTTCTTTATCATCTTGAGCTTCAAAAGCAATGATGTCTGAGTCGTGATTTAATATTTTTTCCCAATTTTCTGGTTTATTGTCTAAACAATTAATGCCGTCTATTGTAAACTCCGGAGCAGAATCTAATAAATATATATTTTTGTTTTCTTGGTTTAGCTCTTTTAAGAGTGACTGCATGGTGATGGTTTTACCCTGCCTCTCCTTGGAGGTGATAACAATTAATCCTGACTTTGATTTAATCTTCTGTTTAACAAGTTGTAACTCCTTTTTTTGGAAACCTAATTTATTCAAACTTATTATTTTGTCTTCTTCGTCAATCACATTAATTACTATCTTTTCGCCAAATTTATCGGGGACAATATTGAGCCGAAAATTAAGACGATAATTTTTGTTCTTTATTTTCCCATGCTTATTGTATGATAGTTCTCCGGGGATTATGTTGAGTAAGTTTTTGAGGCTAAGAACAAGATCGGTCTCAAATTTTTTTGGTAAATTAAAAACAGCCTCCTCTCCTCCGGGAAGATGACAGCTAAAAGATAGGCCGTTTTTGCTTCCAGCGATAACCACTCTTTTTGCTTGTTCTTTGACGGCATAGCCAAAAAGGTCGTGCCAGGTTTTGTTAGTCATAATAGTATTATTTTAGCACGTTTTATATTATTTTAAAAATATGTTAAGCTTGTATCTAGGATACGAAATCTCGTTTTTTTTCTATGACTTACTCAAATTTTTACGCTAGGCTCTACAACGTTTCTCAAAGGGTGGGCGAAGCCATTAATTCCACATTTAAATTCATCCCGGCTCGTATTTACTTTGTTTTAATCTCCCTCTTCCAAATTTTGGCATGGACCCAGGCTTTTTTTATTCGTCGTCGTCTAAGCGGCGATCTTTTAATTCTCCATTACAATATAGATTTTGGTGTTGATTTAGTCGGCAACCCGTCTAAAATATTTTTGTATCCTGTATTTGGGCTAGCAGCGATGTTAATCAATATAATTATTGTTTTTAGCTTAGCTCGCCGTAAAGAATCTAATTTCATAATTCATATGTTTTTAGGTTCGGCTCTGGCTTGCGCCGCTTTCTTAAGTTTAGCGCTTTTAAGCATCGATTTTATAAATTTTAGGTAACTACCCTTTGTCGTATGGAATTTCAAATTATCAGAATACTTTTCTTTTCTACTTTTGCTTTTATATTTGCTTTTGGCGCGACGCCACTTTTGTCGTATTTTTTATATAAATACAAGCTAGGCAAAAAAATTAGAAATAGTGGAGACACTCCAATTTTTACCGAATTACATGCCCATAAGGCGGGAACGCCGACGATGGGAGGAATATTAATTTGGGGAACAGTGTTAATAATGATTCTATTTTTTTATCTGTTAGCCCAATTATTTCCTAGCGATATTTTTACTTATTTTAATTTTCTTTCTCGTTCGGAGACACTTTTACCGCTTGGTGCTTTGGTGGTCACAGCCTTGATTGGACTAGTGGATGATTGGTTAGATGTTCGAGGAAAGGGTGTCTTCGGCGGCGGTGGACTTAAATTGCGTCATCGTTTATTGATTTACGCCTTTATCGCTTTAATGGGGGCAATCTGGTTCTATTTTAAATTAGATTGGACGGTAATGCACGTTCCATTTTTTGGTAATTTTGAAATTGGCGCTTGGTATATCCCTGTCTTTATTTTTATTATTATTGCTACTTCATTCTCGGTAAATGAAACCGATGGTTTGGACGGCTTAGCCGGCGGGACACTGTTAATTGCCTTTGCTGCTTATGGTATTATCGCCTTTACTTTAGGCCGCTATGATTTGGCGGCGTTTTGCGCGGCGATTATCGGCGCCTTATTATCTTTTTTGTGGTTCAACATTCAACCCGCTCGGTTCTATATGGGAGATACGGGGGCGATGAGTCTAGGAGTGACTCTGGGGATAATTGCCATGTTAACAAATAACGCCCTGTTGCTTATTTTTATTGGCTTTATTTTCTTAGTAGAATCCGCTTCCGTTATTATTCAAACCTTATCAAAGAAAATTAGAGGTAAAAAGATTTTTCTTTCTTCGCCCATCCACCACCATTTTCAAGCTATTGGCTGGCCTGAAGCTAAAGTGGTGATGCGTTTTTGGGTAATAGCCGGAGTGGGAGCGACAATTGGTTTAATTATTTTCCTATTGGATAAGCGAATATGAGGCTAAACCTCAAAATTAAAAAGTTATTTTCTCCTAGGTCGGGGGAGCACGAACCGGACAAAAGTTTGATTTCGGCCATGTTTGTTTTGATTATTTCGGGTTTAGTTTTATTATTTAGCGCCTCTTCAGTCGTTTCTTATGCTAGATTTGGCAATACTTCATATTATTTTTCTCATCAATTAGTGGCGGTCGCGATTGGTTTGGTGGCTTTTTTTGTGGCTTCTAAAATTGATTACCGTGTTTGGAAAAAATATGCTTTTTTTCTCCTAATTTTATCTATCATTCTATTAACTCTAGTATTTATTCCTGGTTTGAGATCGGAATACGGGACCGCTAGAAGCTGGATTAATGTTTTTGGTTATTCTTTTCAGCCGGCCGAACTAGTAAAATTATCTTTTCTAATTTATTTAGCGACCTGGTTAGAGGCTAAAAAGGGTGATTTGGGGAATTTTGCTAGTGGAATTGTACCGTTTTTATTTATTCTCGGTATTATTAGTGTATTAATGTGGGCCCAGCCTGATTTGGGAACTTTGTTTATTATTTCCTTTACTTCGATGTTAGTCTTTTTTGTTGGCGGTGGGAAGCTTAAACATATTTTTTTAGTTGTACTTTTTGCTGGCTTAGTTTTATTTTTAATCTTAAGCATGAAATCTTCTTATCAAAGTGATAGGTTTAAATGCTTAAAGGACCCAAGTTACAGCGCGCAAGACAAGTGTTATCAAATTAATCAATCTTTAATTGCGGTTGGCTCTGGTGGTTGGTTTGGTCGAGGCTTAGGGCAAAGTCGTCAAAAATTTATGTATCTGCCGGAAGTTTGGGGGGACTCAATATTTTCAATTGCTGCTGAAGAAATCGGTTTTATCTTTAGCTCATTACTTATTTTCTTGTTTTTGTTTATCTTTTATCGTGGTTTAATTATTGCGCGCGCCGCGCCCGATTTGTATGGGCGAACCCTAGCTACTGGGATTGTTATTTGGCTGACAGTGCAAACATTTTTAAATATCGGGGGGATGATTAATCTTATTCCGATGACCGGGGTTCCTTTGCCGTTTATTTCTGCTGGCGGTTCGGCGGTGCTTTCAGCCTTGATTGCTATGGGAATATTGGTTAATATTAGTAAACAGTCTAAAGGGGGATTCCATAAACGTTAGGCATTAAATATGAATGATAAGTCTAAAAAAATTATTTTAAGCGGTGGCGGTTCCGGTGGTTCGGTGACGACTCTTTTGGTTGTCGCGCGAGAGCTTATGAAGGAGCAATCGGATTTAGATTTAGTCTTCGTGGGCACTAAGACGGGGCCGGAAAAATTAATGGTTGAAACTTTTAAGGTTGCGGGTCAGAAAATTAAGTTTATTTCCTTGCCATCTGGAAAATTCAGACGTTATTTTTCTGTTCATAATTTTCTTGATTTTTTTAAGATATTTTATGCTTTTATCATTTCATTTTCAATTTTAAAAAAAGAAAATCCAGGATTAATAATCAGCGCCGGCGGTTTCCCGAGCGTTCCCTTAGTTTGGGCCGCTTCTTTAAAAAATATTCCAATTTTTATCCATCAACAAGACGTGAGGCCGGGTCTCGCTAATAAGCTAATGGCCCCTTTTGCTAGAGTGATTACCGTTACTTTTGAGAAATCTTTACGTGATTATGGAGTCAAGGCCGTTTGGATAGGAAATCCTGCTAATCGGTTATCAATCAATAATTTATCAATTGAAGCCATTAGGTCAAAATATAATATTGTCAAAGATAAGCCGCTTGTTTTAGTGACTGGTGGTGGAACTGGTTCTAGCGCAATTAATAAATTAATCAAAGCAGCGGCGCCTGAGCTAAATAAATTTGCTCAAGTTATCAGTTTAACTGGAAAAGGTAAGCTTGATTTGCGTCACACTCAGTCAACGCTTTATCAAACTTTTGAGCTTATCCCTAACGATGAAGTTTTCGCGTTGATGAGTATTGCTGATTTGATTGTTTCTCGTTGCGGGTTAGGGACTTTAACCGAATTATGCGAACTAGCAAAACCAGCCATTCTGATTCCGATGCCGGATTCACATCAGGAAGATAATGTCGTGATTTTTGAGCGCGCTAACGCGGCAATTGTTTTACATCAGAAAATACTATCCGTTGAATCTTTAACTGCCAATATTAAACGTGGTCTTGAGGATAGGGAATTAAGAAAGACTTTAGCTAACAATATTTCTAAAATAATGAAGCCTAATGCCACCGAAACAATGGCTAGTTTAATTTTAGAAATTTTAGCTAGTCATAAAAAACATGAATAAAAGAGGCAAGAAAATTTATATGATTGGTATTAAGGGGGTCGGCATGACGACTTTGGCTCAATTTTTAGTGGCGGACGGTAATCATATTTCTGGCTCTGATATTGCTGAAACTTTTATGACCGATAAAGTTTTGAAGAAAATGAAGGTTAAAGTTAAGTCTCCTTTTTCGGAAAGAAATATCCCGCTTGACGCTGATTTGATTATTCACTCCATTGCTTATACTAAGGAAAATAATCCTGAGATGAAGGCTTTGTCTGAAAATAAAGATTTTAAAAATATCAGAACGATTACTTATTCAGAGGCTTTGGGGGAAGTTTTTAGCGCTGGGAAAGGGATTGCTGTTTGTGGTAGTCATGGTAAAACGACCACCTCCGCTTGGTTAGGGTATGTGTTATGGAAGGCCGGTAAAAAACCTAATGTTTTAGTGGGGTCCAGTGTGCCTCAGTTTAAAGGCTGTGGTCTAAAAGGAGATTCTAAAATATTCGTGGCTGAGGCGGATGAATATGGCAATAAATTACAATACTTGAAATCTTTTGGCGTAGTTTTAAATAATATTGATTATGACCACCCGGATTTTTTTAAAACGGAAGCCGACTATGTTAAGGTTTTTACTGATTTTATTAAAAAAATTCCAGACAACGGATTTCTGATAACTAATAATCGTGATGCTTATAGTCGCGATTTAAAAAAGGACTGCACTGGTCGTGTGGCGACTTATGATATCGATGATGAAAATTATAGTGGCGAGACTGTTAACTATTTAGCCCATAATATAAAAGTAAAAAATGGTATTCAAAGTTTTTTAGTAAATAATTTGGGCGAGTTCAAAATAAAGCTCTGGGGTAAGCACAATATTCTTAATGCGCTCGCAGTCATCGCTGCCGCTAGAGAGTTAAAAGTTTCGCTCCCGCTTATTAAAAAACATCTTTTTGGTTTTATCGGGACCGAAAGGCGCGCGCAAATTATGGGCAAGTATAAAGGCGCTTTAATTATTGACGATTATGCTCATCACCCCACGGAAATCGAGGCAACACTAGAAGGGGTGCGCGCTCATTACCCAAATCGTAGCCTCAAGGTTATTTTTCATCCCCATACTTACACTAGAACCAAGGCTTTATTTTCTGATTTTGCCAAGAGTTTTGCGCTCGCTGATAATTTAATTATTTTAGATATTTATGGTTCGGCTAGAGAAAAACAGGGCGGTGTTTCTAGTAGTCAATTAGTAAAAGCGGTTCAAGTTTTTAACAAGCAAAATAAGATTAAACAAGCGGTTATTAATCTTAAAGATATAGACGCGGCCGTGCATTATGTACGTGCCAATTTAGAAAAGGATGAGATTATATTACTTATGGGCGCCGGTGATGTGTTTCGTGTCGGTGAAAAATTATTATGGCCAAACAAAAAAAAGTAAAATCGACAGAAAGATGTAGAACAGAAAAACAGGCAAGCGAAAAACTTTCTCGTCGTCATTTTTGGTTGGAGTTTTGGGTTTTACTGCGTCCTTTTCGCAAACTTTTTTTATCAATTAGTTTAATTATCGCTTTTGCTGGTATTTTAGATTTGTTAAAACCTTATCTTTTGAAGGTGGTGATTGATAGTTTATCGGCCTTTGATTCTGAAAAAATAATATTTTTACTGAAATTAATTGCTTTATATTTAGTGACTGATGAATTTCGTTCCTTCATCCAGTATTTAAGTGACCGACGAATTTTACGCTTGTTGGTTGATGTGGAGTACGCTCTAGGGATGAAGGCGCAAGAGAAGTTGGTGGCTTTGAGTTTGGGGTACCATGAAAAACAAAATACGGGAGCGAAAATAATTAAAATAGAAAAAGGCATTGAAAAAATTTCGGAATTTTTAAATAATGTTTTTTGGGAAGTTTTGCCAACAGTTATTAATCTTTCTTTTACGGTTGTCGTTTTATTTTGGTCGGATTGGCGAATCGGATCATCTTTTTTATTTTTTGCCCTTTTGTTTATCGCTATTGTTTATTGGTCTAATCGCCGCATGTATCCGATTAGAAAACAAATTTATAGGGATTATGAAACGGCGTCAGGTAAAATGACGCAGACGATTATTAATATTAATGCCGTCCAGTCATTTGTTCAGGAAGGCAGGGAGCTCAAAGAGTTTGGTAAGGTAAAAGCTAATTTACGCGATAACGAAAATAGACAATGGAGCTGGATGATGAAGATTGGCTTGTTTAGAAATTCTATGGGCGATATTGGTCGTGTCTCGGTTCTACTGATTGGAGTTTATATGGTAGCGAATGGTTCTATGACTGTCGGGAGTTTAATTTTTGTCTTTACGCTGAGCGAAAAAGCATATGCTTCTTTGTATCGTTTGACCAGATTTTACGATAAGATGGAAGAGGGCCGCGAGGGCGTTAACAGATTGTTATTACTTTTTAATACTCAGGATGATATTCAAACTAACTCCGACGGTTATAAACCAAGAAAAATAACGGGCGAGGTAGTATTCAAAAAAGTTTCTTTCGCTTATTCGGATAATAAACAAACGGCGGTTGCTAATTTAAATTTTAAAATTAATTCAGGTTGCGTCACGGCGCTAGTTGGACCATCTGGTGGCGGCAAAACTACGGTGGCTCGTTTAGTATATCGACATTATGATCCGCAAAAAGGGCAAGTTTTGCTTGATGGTCGAGATTTAAGAGATTATGATGTTAAAGCTTTTCGTAAGTTTTTAGCGATTGTGCCACAAGAAGTTGAATTATTTGATTTAACAGTTCGGGAAAATATCGCTTATGCCAAACCGGGGGCCAGTCAAAGGGAGATAGAGGCGGCGGCGAGAATTGCTAATGCCGAAGAATTTATTTTAAAACTTGATAAGGGCTATGATTCAATGGTGGGGGAGCGCGGGATTAAACTATCCGGTGGTCAGCGCCAGCGCTTAGGAATTGCTCGGGCAATATTATCTAATCCGCGGGTCTTGATTTTTGATGAGGCAACTTCTAGCCTTGATAGCGAAAGCGAGAGATTAATTTCCGACGCCATGAAAAAAATTAGTAAAGGGAGAACGATGATTATTATTGCGCATCGCTTGAGTACAATTAAGAGTGCGGATAAAATAGTCGTTTTGGAGAGAGGCAGGGTCGCCGAAGAAGGGAGCCATCTCGAGCTCGCGCATTTATCTGGTGGCTTATACGCCAAACTTTTAAAATTACAAAAAATTGGTGATATTGATGATTAAAATTGGTGCCCAATTACCTAATTAATTATAAAATTATGTTAAATATAGAAAAAAATCATCCCTTAGCTCAATACACGACCATAAAAGTTGGTTTAACGGCCGACTATTTTGTGGTTGTTAAAAACAAGTCAGAACTAATAGAGGCGATTGAATTTGCTAAGCACAACAAACAAGCTATTACCGTTATTGGTGGTGGTTCTAATACTTTATTCTCTGGCAAAATAAAAGGATTAGTTATCAAGAACGAAATTAAGGGAATAAAAATTATCAAACAAAACAAGACTAATGCTTTGGTGGAAGCTTTGTCGGGCGAGTCTTGGACTAAATTTGTTGCTTTTACGGTAGAAAATAAATTATCTGGTTTAGAAAATTTATTTTTAATATATGGCACAGTGGGAGCGGCTCCGATGCAAAACATTGGTGCTTATGGAGTGGAGCTGAAAGATTCTTTTTATAATTTATTGGCGGTTAATTTGAAAACTGGAAAAGAGAAGATATTTTCCGCTTCTGATTGTAAGTTCGGTTATCGCGATAGTGTCTTTAAAAATAAATTAAAAGGACAATATTTTATTTATTCAGTGACGGCGAAATTAAATAAAAAACCAAGCTTTAAATTGAATTATGGTTCTCTGGGGGAGACACTACTTGCTAAGGGAATCAAGAAACCAACCGCTCAAGATGTTGTTAAGACAATTATTGAAATTAGAAACAGTAAATTGCCAAATCCCTACGTCTTACCTAATGCGGGTTCTTTTTTTAAGAATCCGGAAGTAAGTTTGGCGCTATTTAAAAATTTAGCCAAAAAATATCCTAGCATGCCCTCTTTCCCAGTTAGTAAAACTAAAATTAAGATTCCGGCCGGCTGGTTGATTGAGCAAGTTGGTCTAAAAGGAAAAAAGTTCGGGCCCGTAAGGATGTATGAAAAACAAGCGTTAATTTTAGTGAACGAGGGCGGGGCTAATGCCCAACAAGTTTTAGGCTTGATTAAAAAAGTTAAAACCGCCGTTAAAAAGAAATTTGGTCTTGATTTAAGGGAGGAAGTTAATGTAATATAGTAGTTGCCTAATTAAGTTTATAAACATATGAATGCTAATCAGCTGCGACAAACATATTTAGATTTTTTTAATAAACAGGGGCATGCCATTATTTCCGGCGCGAGCTTGATTCCGGAAAATGACCCCTCGGTTCTATTTACGACCGCTGGTATGCACCCGCTCGTGCCTTATCTTTTGGGTGAAAAACATCCCGCTGGAAATAGGTTAGTTGATGCCCAAAAATGTATTAGGACTGGAGATATAGATGAGGTTGGCGATAAAACTCATCACACTTTTTTTGAAATGATGGGTAATTGGTCTTTGGGAAATTATTTTAAGCGTGAAGCAATCCAGTTTAGCTGGGATTTTTTAACATCTGTTGATTATTTGAATTTAGATAAAAATCGTTTAGCGGTTTCAGTATTTAAGGGAGACGAAGATGCACCTTATGACGAAGAAGCCTATAGTATTTGGCAAGAAATTTTTGTTGCCAATAATTTGCCAGTGGAGCGGATTGCAAAATTACCAAAGAAAAATAATTGGTGGGGACCAGCGGGAATAACTGGTCCTTGTGGGCCTGATTCAGAAATGTTTTATTGGACTGGAGATGTTAGTCAGATTCCTAAGAGCTTTAATGATGATAATGATTCATGGGTTGAAATTTGGAATGACGTCTTCTTGCAATATAATAAAAACGCTGATGGGAAATTTGAACCACTAAAACAAAAAAATGTTGATACTGGTTTAGGTTTGGAAAGAGTCCTCGCTGTTTTAAATGGTCTAGATGATAATTATCAAACCGAATTGTTTATCGGCTTGATTCAAAAGATAGAAGAGCTTAGCGGGCAAAAATATGGTTTAGATGAGAAGACGACTAGGGCGATGCGTATTATCGCCGACCATATTAAAGCGGCCACCTTTATTATTGGTGATAATAAAGGCATCACGCCTTCTAATACTGATCAGGGCTATGTTTTACGTCGTTTAATTCGTCGTGCTATCCGCCACGGCAGACAACTGGGAATTAAACAGAATTTGTGGGTTAAAGATATTGCCGTGATTGTGATTGATATTTATAAAGATACTTACAACGAATTAGAAAATAATCGTCATTT
Source organism: Patescibacteria group bacterium (assembly GCA_038323715.1). Taxonomy (GTDB): domain Bacteria; phylum Patescibacteriota; class Patescibacteriia; order Patescibacteriales; family UBA12465; genus UBA12465. Next base: position 47,344 of record JBBQHF010000003.1, on the reverse strand, counting down.
TATTTTAGATAATTTAGATAAGGAGGAGGAAAAATTTAGTAAAACTTTAGTCCAAGGAGAAAAAGAGTTTATGAAATGGACCACGGTTGAAAACGGCACTACGGGAATTATTCCTGGGAGCGTGGCTTTTAATTTGTTTCAATCTTATGGATACCCCTTAGAGATGACGATTGAAATGGCTAAAGAGAATGGCCAGGAAGTTGATATTAAGTCGTTTGAGGAAGAATTTAAAAAACATCAAGACTTATCCCGCACGGCTTCGGCAGGAAAGTTCAAAGGAGGACTGGCCGATTCGGGCGAGGAAACAACCAAGCTTCATACGGCCGCTCATTTGCTCTTAGCTGCGTTAAGAAAAGTTTTAGGCGATCATGTAACTCAAAGGGGAAGTAATATCACCCCCGAAAGATTAAGATTTGATTTTTCTCAGGCCGAGAAAATGGCGCCGGAGCAAATAAAACAAGTTGAAGATTTAGTCAATAGCGCAATTGAAGCTAATTTACCAGTTACCTGCGAAGAGTTGCCTTTAGAGGCTGCTAAAATTAGAGGCGCAATGGGAGTCTTTGACTCTAAATATGGGGAAAAGGTTAAGGTTTATACGGCTAGCAAGCTTGAGGAAGATGGTACTCCGAATATAAAAGAAGCCTTTTCTCAGGAAATTTGCGGTGGTCCCCATGTCTTAAATACTGGAGTTTTAGGTAAATTCAAAATCCAGAAAGAAGAATCCTCAAGCGCGGGGGTTAGACGCATTAAGGCTGTCTTGGAAAATTAAAGTTTAACTATTGACAACATTGAAAGTTCTATCTATAATGTTTTTATTAAGAATATTATATTAAATAAGCAAAAATATTTTTAAAAAACTTTGATAAGGCTAACTTGTCTTTATCAAATTTTTTTGTGTTAATGTCAAAAGACATGGATAATAACAACGAGACTTCCAGCAATCTGAACGCCAAGGATTTTATTGAAATGCAAGGCGAAGTGTTGGAATTAATGCCGGCCGCCAGTTTTCGGGTTGTCCTAGAAAACGGCCATGAAATTCTCGCCCATCTTTCGGGTAAGATGAGAATGAATCGTATTAGATTATTGCCTGGGGACAAGGTTAAACTCCAGATTAGTCCGTATGATTTAACCAAGGGCCGAATTACTTATCGTATGTAATAATAATGGTAAGTATTAAAAATTTAAAAAAGTTAGAGAATTGCTTTAATATCAAGTAAACCTCGCAGTTTAATTAATAGAAAAGTATCTAAATACCATATGAAAGTGAGAGCTAGTGCTAAGAAAATTTGCAAAGATTGTAAAGTAGTGAGACGCAAAGGTCGGGTCCACGTAATTTGCAAAAACCCTAAACATAAACAAAGACAGGGCTAATTTTTAATATCTATGGCAGTAAGAATAGCAGGGGTAAACATCCCTAATGACAAAAGAGTAGAAATAGCTTTGACTTATATCTTCGGAATTGGCAGAACTAGATCGGTTAAGATTCTAGAAACCGCTAAAGTTGATAAAGATATCAGAGTTAAAGACTTAAAAGAAGTAGATGTAAATCTTTTAAGAGAAATTATTGAAAAAAAGTTTACAGTTGAAGGTGATTTGCGTCGTGAGGTCCAAAGCAATATCAAGCGCTTGAGAGAAATCGGCTGCTACCGCGGCTTGAGACATACCAAGCACTTACCGGTTAGAGGTCAAAGAACAAAGACTAATAGCCGTACTGTAAGAGGCAATAAGCGCGTAACTGCAGCTAGTGGCAAGAGCAAGGCCGGCTTGCAGAAAACCTAATTAAATTCTAAGAGCTTAAAATATGTCTGAAGAAGTAAAAAAAGACGCAGTAACTAAAGATGAAGTCTTAGCTCCAACCGAGTCAAAACCGGTAAAGAGTGAAGAAAAAGAAGAACGCGACGAAATGGCCGCTTTCTCTTTTGATTCATCTGATGAAGAACTGCCGGAAGAAATCAAGCAAAAGCTTGAAAAGAATAAAATCGCTAGAGCCAAAAAGAAACTGGTGAAGAAAAAAAAGAAAAAAGTTGCCAGAATCGTTAAAGTTGGTCGCGCTTATATTCAAGCTACTTATAACAATACCATGATTACCTTAACTGATAATAATGGTGATGTTATTGCTTGGGCTAGTGCTGGTTTAGCTGGATTTAAGGGTGCCAAAAAAGCGACTCCTTATGCCGCTCAAATCATTACCAAAATCGCCTCTCAAAAAGCTAAAGAAGAATACGGATTGCAAGAAGTTAGCGTTTTTGTTTCTGGTGTTGGTACTGGTCGTGAAGCCGCTATTCGCGCTTTGAATGCTAATGGTTTGGATGTATCTTCAATTAAAGATACAACTCCGGTTCCTCATAATGGTTGCCGTCCAAAGAAACCAAGAAGAGTTTAAAATAATTAAAATAATATGGGAAGAAATATTGATAATAAATGCAAACAATGCCGTCGTGCGGGCGAAAAACTTTTTCTTAAGGGAGAAAGATGTTTCGGTCCTAAATGTGCGATGGTAAAACGCAACTACGCTCCAGGTTTCCATGGTCCTAAGGGCCGTAAACGTTCTAGCGATTTCGGAACTCAGTTAACTGAAAAGCAAAAGGCTAAGCGATATTATGGTTTAGCAGAAAAGCAATTCCGTTTAACTTTTGAAAAGGCCGCCAAGAAACAAGGTGATGCTGGTAAAAATTTCTTAAGATTATTAGAATCACGTTTAGACAACTTTGTTTATAAGGCTGGATTTGCTACCTCTCGCGCTCAAGCTAGACAGTTAGTCAATCATGGACATTTTACGGTTAATGATAGAAAAACTGACATCGCTTCTTTCAGCGTTAAATTGGGCCAAGTTATTAAGATTAGAAAGAGTAGCCGTAACACCCCATATTTCAGAAATAGCAGTGAGAAGTTATTAAAGGCGGAAAGACCTAGTTGGATTGATTTCAACAATACAGAAATGGCCGCTAAGGTTCTACATGAACCAAAAGACGAAGATCTCCCACAGAGTATCAACGTTCAAATGATTATTGAGTATTATTCAAAATAAAAAAATAATATGCAAAACATCGCTAACCCTAAAAAAATTGATTTTAAAACAGTTGGTGATTCCAATGAGGGAATTATTACGATTGAACCTTTGTTTCCAGGTTATGGTATGACTCTCGGCAATTCATTGCGCCGCGTTCTGTTGTCATCTCTTCCAGGTGCAGCGGTTATTGGAGTAAAAATCAAAGGAGCCAGTCATGAATTTATGGCTTTGCCTCATGTTAAGGAAGATGTTTTGGAAATGATTTTAAATCTAAAACAGGTAAGATTCAAGGTGTTTACTGAAGAAGAAATTCGCTTAGAATTAAAAGTTAAAGGTAAAAGAGCGGTGACTGCCGGTGATATAACCAAAAATAGTGACGTGGAAGTCAAAAATCCCGACTTTGTTTTAGCAAATATAACTGATGAGGCTGGTAGTTTGGAGATGGAAATTTTAGTAAAAGGTGGCCGTGGTTATAAGATGTCTGAAGGTAATAAGAAAGAAAATAAAGAAATCGGTTTCATTGAAATTGATTCCATCTTTTCTCCCGTTACCATCGTTAGCATCCAAGTTGATAATGCCCGTGTCGGTAAAATGACTAACTGGGATAAATTATTGATTAACGTTAAAACTGATGGCACTGTTACTCCGGAAGAAGCTTTTAATGAGGCCGTAAAAATATTAGTCAATCAATTCAATGCTCTTTTGCCAGAAAATATTGGCAAAGAAATGGAAGCAGCTCAGGAAATTGAGGTAGTTGAAGAAGTAGCTGAAGAAATTGCAGACGAAGTGGTCTCAGCAGTTGAGGTTGCTGAAGAAGTTGTAGAAGAAACCGAAGAAGCCCCAAAGAAAGAAAAAAAAGAAAAAGTTAAAAAATCCAAGAAATAATAATTTGCACGCTGTTTCGTTTTAAGCGGAAAGCTGATCGTGATTGTTTATGCGTCATAGAAATAAAAACAAAATTTTAGGCCGAGAGAAGAGTCCGCGTGAATTAATGCTAAGAAATTTAGCATCAAGTATTCTTTTATATGAAAAAGTAAAGACAACTAAAGCTAAAGCTCAAGCTGTCCGCCCCCTTGTAGAAAGAATGATTACCTCTTCTAAAGCTGGAGATTTGACTGCTCGTCGTGGTCTTATTAAAATTTTATTACAAAAGAATGCAATTAAGAAAACAATTGAGGTCTTAGGCGTTCGTTATAAAGAACGTCCAGGAGGATATACTCGAGTTGTTAAGTTAGGAACTAGACAAGGCGATGGTGCCGAAATGGTTCAGATTGAATTAGTATAAAAATATGAAAAATATTGAAAGAAAAATACATCAACTTGACGCTGAAGGTCAAACTGTCGGACGTTTAGCTTCTAAAATTGCTAACCTTCTACATGGTAAACATAAGCCTGAATATCAACCTCATTTAGATTTGGGTGATATTGTTGAAGTTAAAAATATCTCCAAGCTTAAATTTACTGGTAAGAAATTAGAACAAAAAGAATATTATCATTTTTCTGGTTATATCGGTGGTTTAAAAACTAAAAAGATGTCATCCATTTTTGTACTTAATCCTGGTGACATTTTATATCGCGCCGTTAGGGAAATGCTTCCGCCAACAAAATTACGCGTTGGTATGCTCAAAAGATTAATAATAAAATAATATGGCAGACAAAAAGATTAAAGAAATCAAGGAGGACGAATTTGAAGCCGTCGTTAGTGATATCACTGAAGATGATAAAGAATGGGCTAAGAATGAAACTGTAGTTGAATTCTCTGGTAAATATACAAAAGCGGTTGGACGTCGTAAACAAGCATCTGCTCAGGTTCGTTTATACGAAAATGGTAAAGGGGTGATTATGATTAACGGCAAGCGGGCAGCTGAATATTTTCCAGGTGAAGGTTTTAATATTATTGTTCAACCTTTAAAAGTTACTGGCCATAATCGTGATTATAATTTTTCAGTTATCGTTAGTGGTGGTGGTAAATTTGGTCAAGTTGATGCTGTTAAATTAGGCATCGCGCGTACTCTGTTTGCAATTGATCCTAATACTAAAGAAGCTTTGAAGGTTAATGGTTTCTTGACTCGTGATCCTAGACAAGTTGAAAGAAAAAAACCGGGTTTGAGAAAAGCCAGAAAAGCCCCTCAATGGAGCAAACGTTAAACATCAGAAAATACAAATTTCAAATATTCAAAAAACCGATTCTTATCGGTTTTTTGCTTTATAACGCTTGTTTGTTATAATCAATATATGGACACTCTCTTGGAAAAACTTAAAGAACTACAAGCCAGATTTTTAAAAATTAGGGCGCTTTTAAATATTGATGCTCAAATTATTCGGGAAAAGGCGCTGCGCTTAGAAATGTCCGCGCCTGATTTCTGGAATAATCAGACGGAGGCTGTCAAAATTAGTCAGGAAGCCGAAGAGTTGGCCGGCGCTGTTAAATATTGGGAAGAGCTAGGGCGGGAAATTTACGATGCTCAGGAAATGGCGCTTTTAGCTCAACAAGAAGCCAAGGGTGATTTAACAGAAGAGTTAGAAAAAAAATATACAGAGTTAGAAAAGAAATTTTCGCAAGCTGAGTTTCTGTCGCTCTTTTCAGGCCCACACGATAAATCTAACGCGATTGTATCTATTCATGCTGGTACGGGCGGTGTAGACGCTCAGGACTGGGCTCAGATGTTGGAGAGAATGTATTTTCGCTTCTGCGAACGCCAAAATTTTAAGGCTGAAATTTTAGATAGAAATTATGGTAATGAAGCGGGAATTAAAAGTGTGGACTTTAGGGTTGCTGGACAATATGCTTATGGTTATTTAAAAAGTGAGAATGGCGTTCACCGTTTACTCAGGAATTCTCCTTTTAATGCTGATGGACTTCGTCAAACTTCGTTTGCGCTCGTAGAAGTTATTCCAGAAATTGCTGATGAGGGCGCAGTGGTGATTAAGGATGATGAAATTAGAATTGATGTTTTTCGCTCTAGCGGTCCCGGCGGACAAAGTGTAAACACAACTGACTCGGCCGTGCGGATTGTTCATTTACCAACTGGCATTACGGTTTCTTGTCAGACCGAACGCTCACAACACCAAAATAAAGAAAATGCTTTTAAAATTTTACGCGCTAAATTGAATCAGCGTCTTTTAGAAGAACGAGAAGCGGAAGAAAGAAAATTAAAAGGTGATGTTCAAAAGGCAGAATGGGGAAAACAAATTCGTTCTTATTTTATGTACGGAAATAAGTTGGTTAAGGACCATCGCAGTGATTATGAAACTTCTAATGTTGAAGCGATACTTGATGGTGATTTAGAATTATTTATGGAAGCTTATTTAAGATTTTTAAAGAAATAATTTAATTTTACTTTATAAATAGTTAGTTAAAATACCCTTGTAAATAAGGGTATTTTTATGTTTAAAACGCACTTCAGCCCCGCTAAGATATTTTTTGTCATTAATCTAATTTTTATTTTATTTATTTTTGGGCGCGGTTTTGATAGGCGGGCTTTTTTAGATGTGCCCCAAGAAGGCGAGGTCGCTTACTATAACGGTCAGAAGTTAGAATTTTCGGGTCAAGTCTGCGAAGAAGCCGATGTTGATTATAAAAGTCGGCGCTTAACGATTTGCACCCCAGGCCGTGTTTTAATTACCACTAATCTTTATCCAGAATATAATTATGGCGATTTTTTAAAAGTAAGCGGTTTATTGCAAGCACCTGGAGAGTTTGATGGTTTTGATTACGATCGCTATTTAGCGCGCTATGATATTTATTCGGTGATGTATTATCCAAAAATTGAACGAGTCGGCGGTAAATTAACTTTTGGACAGAGACTTTATTTACAGCTTTTAAAATTAAAATGGAAAATTAAATTAACAATTGACCGCGCTTTACCGGAACCGGAAGCGGGCCTGGCAGACGCTTTACTTCTTGGTTACCGGCGCACGATAATTAGAGAAGATGTTGATTTATTTGCGCGCGTCGGGCTTAGCCATTTAATTGCGATATCGGGTTCGCATATTACAATTATGAGTGCCATGGTTTTAAATTTTGCTTTATTTATTGGCTTGCGTCGTCAGCTTGCTTTAAAAATAGTATTTATATTTTTATTTATTTATCCGCTTGTAACTGGTTTGAGTGCTTCTGCAGTCCGCTCGGCAATTATGGGCGGGCTGTTGTTTTTAGCTTTGTATTACGGTCGCCTGTCTTCAATTATGAGGGCAATCATTTTTTCGGCTGCTTTAATGTTAATTTTTAATCCGAGATTATTGCGCGATGATGTCGGTTTTCAATTATCTTTTGCCGCCGTGCTGGGAATCATTTATATTTATCCTTTATTTGGCGGGGTAACGCGTAAAATAAAGAAGAAAATCACGGGCGCAAAGGGGAAGTTGCTTTTAGTTATTTGGGAAATATTTACTTTAACTCTTGCTTGTCAAATAGCGGTCTTGCCAATTATGTTAAGCAACTTTAAACAGTTTTCACTTATTTCTTTTATTGCTAATCCGGCGGTTATCTGGATATTTCCATTTTTGCTCGCCGCTTTAATTATTCCGATTATTCCCGCCGCTATTTTTCCTAGTTTAGGGCCTTGGTTTTTTGCGCCAGCTTATTTTATGTTGAAGTTTATTTTTATGGCCGCTCATTTTTTTGCGCTCCCAAGTTGGGCGGCGATTCCAATAAATTAGGGTAAAACAAAAATCCCGCTGTTAGCGGGATTTTAGATTTTAAAAATTTTGATTTTATTTTTTTGCTTTAGCGGTGGTCGTCGCTTTAGCAACCTTAGCTACCTTAACAACTTTTTTACCAGTCTTTCTGATAGTCGCGATTTCACCAACTTTTAAGGCTGGTTTTCTTTTGGTTTTGACTCTGACCGGCTTAGCCATCGTTCTCATACAAGAAGTACAGACCTTGGCCTTCACACCTTCAATAACCTTGCTTTGCAAGTTGATATTTTGTCTCTTTAGAGTTTTAATTTTGGAATGAGAACGGCTAGCCCCTTTAGTTGAGCTTCGTCCGCATAAATCACATTTTTTTCCCATATTCGTTTATTTGCTTATTTTAATGGTTTTATTCTAACAGCATTTTTAAAATTAATCAAGTTATGTTATGATATCTTAATATGATAGAAATATTTCAAATAATAGTCTTAATCTTTTCGGCTGTAATCCATGAATATTTGCATGGTTTTATGGCTCATCGTTTAGGCGATAATACCGCTAAAGACGCTGGTCGCCTAACTATAAATCCCTTGGCTCACCTTGAGTGGTTTGGGTCTTTTTTCTTACCATTGATGATGGTTTTATCTCATATGCCGTTTTTAATTGCTTGGGCTAAACCAGTGCCATATAATCCTTACAATTTGTCTGATAAAAAATACGGGGAAGCAAAAGTTGCTTTGGCTGGGCCAATGGGCAACCTAGCTATCGCTTTAGTTTTTGGATTAATACTTAAAATCATGCCCTTTATAAGCCTAACCTTTTCGGGTTTAATTGGAGTAATTATTTATATTAATTTATTGTTAATGGTGTTTAATTTACTACCCATCCCGCCTTTAGATGGCTCTAAAATTTTAGCGGTTTTCTTGCCTCCTCATATTCGGGCTAAATATTTGAGCGCTGAGAGAATGGGTTTTATTTTTGTAATTATTGCGGTCATGCTTTTTGGAGGACTGATTAGCGGGCCAGTTAATTTTTTGTTTAAATTAATAGCAGGGTAGGGAATAAATAATTTTTATATAAAAATAGACCCGAATCTTGGAAGAGACGGGTCTTTTGTGTTGTTTTGTTTTTTTGTTTTATCCTACTATTAAATAGGCATAAAACTAATCAATGTTCCATGCTTACTAAAGCTCGACTCCCTTACGGAGGTAAATCCGTACCAGTCAACTCCGTAAATACCAGAACCATAAATGATTTGGTAACGACCATCACTCATAGGCGGCATGTCTTTACTAATAAACGTAAAGTAAACATACCCGAGAGAATATTTGCATGGTGTCAAATTAAACTTTGTAACTCCATACCAAGTATTAGGGCCCAAGGTGTAAAGATTGGTGTTGCTGGTAAACAGTAAGGCGAAGTAACTAGAAATGGCTGAAGGGTCGAAATTTTGACTTCCTGGTTGGTGAGGGAACTCATTTTCGGTGAGCCTCACATACAAAGTATAGCCATTAAATGGTCCATCATTATCAATAAAATATTGACCCTTGTCTAAGCGAAACGCATAATTGTTTTCGCCATCATCACCAGTTCCTCCGGGGATACCTGAATTTTCAACATAAATAGTTATCCTCTCTCCAATTTTTGGAACAAAGATAATTAAGAATAGCCCTAAGTTTTTTATCCTTAAAGTTGCGAGTGACCCTTCGTCAGACACACTGTTAAAGTCTCTGTAGGCATATCCATGATCAGAGTCTTCCATTCTCATGCTCCACGAACCATCAACTTTATCGCCGCGATAATTTAATACCTCCAGGATAATGTTGAGATTTGTAACATTTTTAAGTTTTACGGTGTCGCCATCGGCAATCTCCAGGTGCTCGCCACTTGTTGTAGCGGATTTCAGTCCGTTGACATTTTGAGTCGGCACGGACATAAAAATTTTTAACTTTTCGCTTGGAGCTGGAAGTTCGTCTTCCGTTTTGCTACAAGAGGCAAAATTAAATAAACAGGCAATTAAACCTATTAAGGTAATTGCGGTAACTGAGAAATTCCTGAAAAAATGTGTTTTCATTTTTAATGATTTTTTTTGGTGAATACTAGTATCTATTATTTGTAAAAGTTCATTTTTGTGTGATTATTATATCATATTTATATTATTTTGTCAAGATAGGGCAATATTTAAATAAAAAGCCCCTATCGTCGTTAGACAATAGGGGCTGTGCTTAAATAATTATTGATTATTTATATTCTTCGCACCACGCTCTGGCGTTTTGGAACATTTGTAACCAAGGAGAGGTTTCAAGCTCTGACCATTCTTTTGGCCAATAAGCCCATTGCCAGGGAAGGAAAGCCCTTTCTGGGTGAGGCATCATAATTAAATGACGACCATCTTTGCTACAGAGTCCGGCAATGCCATCGGGAGAGCCGTTAGGGTTGAAGGGATAATTGTTATAGTTAGCAATTTCTCCATCATCCAGCGCGTAACGAATTGGAGCTAAATTATTACCGAAGATATCAATTCCATTCACCAACATTTTTCTGTCAGGAAAGAAAACTTTACCTTCTCCGTGTGCTGACCAAACCCCTAAAGTTGAGCCTTCCATTCCTTGAAGCATAACCGCGGGACTTTCCGCAATTTTGACAGTCAAAAAGTGGCTTTCAAAACGACCGGAATCGTTTTTAATGAATCGTGGTTGTTCTTCTGGGGGCAGTTCTGGGAACATAAGACCAGTCAAAGCAACGAACTGACAGCCGTTGCAAATTCCGAGCGAAAGTGTGTTGGGACGAAGAAAGAAATCTTCAAACATTTGTTTCAACGTTTCGTTGAACTTTACTACCCCGGCCCAACCCTTAGCGGAATCTAAAACGTCGGCATAACTAAAGCCACCAACAAACGCTACCATTTGGAATTCATCCAAGTCGGCCACGCCTAATAATAAATCGCTCATCGTAATGTCATAGACATCAAAACCAGCGAGATAAAAAGCGGCGGTCATTTCTCGGTCACCATTAGACCCCTCTTCACGGATGATGGCTACTTTAGGTTGAGTAACTTTGAATAACCATTTTCCAGTGCTCTTGGGTGCGAAATTTAATTTGTATTTAGCACCAGCGCGATAATTAATGTTAACTTTTTTAGTCTTAGCCAAACCTTCAGTAATTTGTAGTTTTTCCAGTTGATGGCTGGTTTCTCCCCATTTTTCTCGGAGAATTTCCATACCATTAAAGAAAATAACTTCCTGATCTTTTGCGACCACAATTTCTTTGAGAACCATAGTTGACCCCAGTTTTTGATAGGGAATTTGATAGCTCTTCAAAATTTTAGCGGCCTCATCCCAATCATCAACTGGACATTCAATTACCCAGCCGGCTTCTTCTGCAAACAGTTCAGCAATTAAAGGCACGGTTGTTTCAAAATTAATATTGAAACCGCAGTTGCCAGCAAACGCCATTTCCAAAACGGTAGTGATTAAGCCGCCCTTACTAATGTCATGACAGGCAGAAATTAAATCGTTAATCACTAATTCCTGAATGGCATTAAAGCCATGCTTGAGAATATCAGCCTTAATATCAGGGTAGTTATTCCCAATTTGGCTGTAAGCTTGAGCTAAAGCCGAGCCGCCTAAACGACGCTGTCCTTGAGCGAGGTCTACTCTGATTAAATAACTTTTTCCAGGGTGCTTAATATCGGGCGTTACTTTTTTAGTAATGTCATCCATTGGCGCATAGCCGGATAAAATTAATTGACTAGGAGATTTTACAATCTCGGTTGTCCCGTCAGAATGGGTAACTCTGGTAGCCATAGACAAGCTGTCTTTACCGCCATCAATCGCAATTTCTAGCTTCACCATCATATCGCGCAAGGCGACAGCCGCATCATATAAACGCGCGCCCTCGCCTGGAAGCTTAGGGGCCCACATCCAATTAGCAGAAATTTTAATGCTTTCCAGCCCGCTGTAAATTACTGCCGGAGCCATATTGGTTAACATTTCCGCAATTGTCATTCGCGCCGCCGCTTGAGGGTTAAGCATCATTTCCAGATGCTTTTCTCCGATGGCCGTGACTGCTCCTGGGTAGTTACCGCAGTAGTCAAAGAAATGACTTTGAGAAATAATCCCAAAATCAGCGACTGGAATTTGAACCGAACCGCAACATTGCTGTTGCGCGATTAAACCAGTAACACTTCTATCAACCTTGGCGGTCAGATGATCTTTGGAACCAACTGAGACCAGTTTTAAGATTCTTTCCAGACCATCTTCAATCGTAAAGTCTTGTGGTAGTTCTAATTCAATCAGTTTTCTGGAAATATGTTCATCTCTAAAAATCTTTTGAGGCAAACCCCCTAAAACTTGATTTAAATCTAACTCAACTGGCGTGCTCCCGTCGTTACTATCTTTGACTGTAAAATAGCCATCAAAAGTTACTTCACCGAGCACCTCACAATTTACTTTTTCACGCTTGCAAATAGTTTGGAATTCTTCAAGACGATGTTCGGCGATAATAAAGCCGTTGCGTTCTTGATACTCGCAAATCCAAATTTCCAGAACTGATAACGTTGGGTCGCCGACTTTGATTTTTCTAATATCAATTTCGCCGCCATACTTTTCTACCAATTCTTTTAGGACATTAGCGGGACCACCAGCACCTTGGTCATGGACAATGACAATTGGATTGTCGCTTCCCATTTCCACGCAAGCGCGAATAACGCGATTGACCTTTTGGCCCATTTCACCATCGCCGCGTTGAACAGCATTGAAGTCAAGACTCTCAGCTTGATCGCCTTGGCTTAAGGAAGAGGCAGAGCCACCGCCAAAACCAATTCGATAAGCCGGACCACCAACTTGAACAATTAGCATCCCTGGCTGCGCTTCATCTTTTTCAATATGCCTGTCATCCAGCATCCCTAAGCCGCCAGTTTCAAGAATAGCCTTAATGTATTCTTGTCTTTCGCCGTCAGGAAGCATAATGCCCACTGAAGCCGCTGTTCCGTTAATTACTGGTTCACCAAACTTATTACCATAATCAGAAGCCCCATTAGAGCCCTCAATCATGATTTTTAATCCATTAGCAACATTACTCGGATAGTCCCAACCTTCTTGTTCCCAAGGCAGTTTATAGCCTGGGATGTAAAGATTACCTACGTAATATCCCGTTGAACCAGCCACGGTTAAACCACCGCGTCCGGTTGCCTGAATATCTCTAATGCGTCCGCCAGTTCCGGTTTCGGCTCCGGCGTAAGGAGAGATTGTAGTCGGGAAATTGTGCGTCTCGGCCGTGAATATGAAGTGCATCGATTTCTTTTGCATTTCAAAGGCTGATCTTTGCCCGGGGTGTTTAGGCACTAAAAATCTGCTTGTGAAGCCCTCAAGTCCCGAGGAGTTGTCACAGAATGCTAAAATAGAATTATTTGGATTAGCATCCAGCGTTGATTTCACGATTTCCATCAGCGTTTCTGGCATAGTTTTGCCGTCAATAATTTGCTGACCCTTGAAATAACCGTGCCGGCAATGTTCGGAGTTCGCATTGTTTAAATCCATAATCTCTACAATTGTGGGATTTCTTTTTTCTAGTTCCACAAAATAGTGGAAGTAGAATTCACGATCCGCCGCGTCCATTGAGAGCCCCGGGATTTTTAATAATTCATCCGGTCCGCCATTAATCATTTGGACAATTTTTACTGCTTCTGGTTTTCGGCCAGTATCAAAACTTTTGAGGGGCTCAGGATAAATTCCCTGAGTCATACGGTCAACAAGTTTGGGTGCTGCTAAATCAGCTTCCGCCTGGGTGTTAAATGGAGTGCGAATTGATTTCTCAATTCTCGTAATTTTTGTCAGCCCGCAAGCATGACAAATAGAGAGAGCATTGGTGTTCCAAGGAGTGGCGTAATTTAATAAAGGACCAACTTCAATCTTGGGAACAGCCAGCAGGGATGTGCGCGCAAAATTTTGCGGTTCAAAAGTCTCGGATAACAACCAAGTTATTATTTCCGTTTCTGTCGGTGTTAAAGGTTTAGTCACTTCAATATTGAAACAAACCTCAACCCCGTCGCTAAGACGATAAAAATTTTCTACCATGATTTCAATTTTTTTGGTAAACGTTAATACTAAAATATTTATTTTGTTAATGTTCTTTAAAACACAATAATCATATGGCGTTTCCGTCAAATAATTATCGTTTCAAATTAACAATTTATTGATAAAAAGTCAAACGGTAATTTTTGGCTAATCACAATTTACGAAAAGAGCTGATAACTTCATAGAATACACTGATTCCTCCTTGACTTATATTTTATATTTTGTTAAATTAAATTAGTGTAAAAAAAATGACAGGTCCTGAATGCTCAGGATTATTTTAATATTTAAAATTTAGTAATAAGCAAAGTTCGTAACCGGGACTCCGAGTGGGCGAACAATCAAGAAAATTATGCCAACTATAAACCAATTAGTCAGACAAGGGAGGACAAAAATCAAGAGCCGAAAGAATGCGATTGCTCTTCACACGACCCTTGACTCCTTGCATCGCAAGAAGAAAGAGACTGCTAAAGGCGCCCCGTTTAAACAAGGTGTCTGTTTGAAGGTAACCACAACTACTCCAAAAAAACCGAACTCTGCTTTACGTAAAATTGCTCGTGTTCGTTTGTCTAATGGAATGGAAGTAACTGCTTATATCCCTGGTATGGGGCATAATTTACAGGAGCATTCAATCGTTTTAATTAAAGGAGGGAAGACTAAAGATCTTCCTGGTGTCCGTTATAAAATTGTTCGTGGTGTTTACGATGCGTCAGGCGTTGAAGCGAGACGAAAGAGCAGAAGTTCATACGGCGCTAAAAGACCAAAAGCGGCCAAATAATTATCAAATAATTTAAATATATGAGAGGAAAACCAGCTCCAAAAAGAACAATTGAAGGCGATTCTAAGTATAACGACAAGAATATCGCTAAATTTATCAATTACGTCATGGAAAGAGGGAAGAAGAGTGTAGCCGAGAGCATCGTCTATCACGCTTTTGATATTTTAAAAGATAAGACCAAACAAGACCCTCGTCATATCTTTAACAAAGCAATTAAGAAAGTTTCTCCACTGGTTGAAGTCAGAGGTAAAAGAGTTGGTGGTGCTAACTACCAAGTTCCTTTCCAAGTTCGTGGCGAAAGAAGATATTTCTTAGGTTGTAACTGGATTATTAATGCTGCTAATGATCGCAAGGGTCGTTCTACTGCAGAAAAATTAGCTACTGAAATTTTAGATGCCTCCAATGGAGAAGGAACAGCTGTTAAAAAACGTGAAGCGGTTCATAAAATGGCTGAAGCTAACAAGGCTTTCGCTCATTTTTCTCGTTAATTAAAAATAATAAAACTAAAATATGGCCCGAGATTATTCTCTAGAAAATATTAGAAACATCGGTATCATGGCTCACATTGATGCTGGTAAAACAACTTTCACCGAACGCGTTCTTTTCTATACGGGAAAGAAGCATAAAATTGGTGAAGTGCACGAAGGGGCTGCGGAAATGGACTGGATGGAACAAGAAAAGGAAAGAGGGATTACCATTACTTCTGCCGCTACCACTTGTTTCTGGAAGAATAACAAAATTAATATTATTGATACTCCTGGACACGTTGACTTTACGGTTGAAGTAGAACGTTCTTTGCGTGTTTTAGACGGTGCTATCGCTGTTTTTGATGGTCAGGCTGGGGTTGAACCACAATCTGAAACTGTTTGGCGCCAAGCTGATAAATATCAAGTTCCAAGACTTTGCTTCGTTAATAAGATGGACAAGATGGGGGCTGATTTTTACATGAGTTTAAAATCTATCAAAACTAGATTAAACCCGAAAGCCGTTGCGATGCAATTACCGATTGGAGCTGAGGATAATTTAACTGGCGTCATTGATTTATTAACTAAAAAAGCTTATCAATTTTCTGGTCATTTTGGGGTTAATATTGAAGAAATTCCAATGCCAGAAGACATGAAGGCTAAGGTTGATGAGTTTTATTCTGAATTAGTTGAAAAAGCAGTAGAATGTGACGAAGCCACCATGGAAAAATTTTTAAATGGTCAAGAGGTTTCCTTAGCAGAAATTAAAGCCGCTATTCGTAAGGGGGTAATTGCTAATGCGATTTACCCAGTTTTATGTGGCACCGCTTTACAAAACATTGGTGTTCAATTAGTGCTTGATGCGGTTAATGAATACTTACCATCACCACTAGATGTCCCATTGTTAGAAGTTGATGACGCTGATCATGTTGATAAAAAAATCGTTATTTCGGCTGATGATGGCAAACCTTTTGTTGGTTTAGCTTTCAAAATTGCGACTGACCCTTTTGTTGGAAAACTTTGTTTTGTCCGTGTTTATCAGGGCGTTTTAACAGCCGGTTCATATATTTCTAATTCTTCTAAAGGAACAAAAGAAAGAGTTGGACGTTTAGTACGGATGCACGCTAATCACCGTGAAGAAATTAAAGAAATTTGCGCTGGTGATATTGCGGCGGTTATTGGTTTAAAAAATACGACCACCGGAAATACTCTTTGTGCCGAGGATAGTAATTTATTGTTAGAATCAATTGTCTTTCCTGAACCAGTTATTAAAATTGCAGTTGAACCTAAAACTAAAGCTGATCAAGAAAAGATGGGCGTTGCTTTGTCACGTTTGGCCGAAGAAGACCCAACTTTTAGAGTTGAGACTGATGAGGAAACAAATCAAGTTTTAATTTCTGGGATGGGAGAACTCCATTTGGAAATTATTGTTGATCGTATGAAGAGAGAATTTGGTGTTGAAGCTAACGTCGGTAACCCTCAAGTATCATATCGTGAAACGATTACCAGGATGGCAGAAGCCGAAAATAAATACGTTAAGCAATCAGGCGGACGTGGTCAATATGGTCATTGTTCATTGCGGGTTGAACCAAATGAACAAGGAAAAGGTTTTGAATTTATTGATGAAGTTAAGGGTGGTGTTATTCCACGTGAATATATTCCAGCGATTGAAAAGGGTGTTAAGGAAGCAATATTAAGCGGTGTTTTAGCGGGATATCCAATGGTTGATGTTAAAGCGACTGTTTTCTACGGTTCATATCATGAAGTTGATTCATCGGAAATCGCCTTTAAAATGGCAGCCATCTTTGCTTTTAAAGATGCTTGTCAGAAGGCAGGTCCAGCCTTGCTGGAACCGATTATGAAAGTTGAAGTTACTACCCCGGAAGAATATATGGGGAATGTAATGGGTGATTTAAATAGTAAGCGTGGACAAATTGAAGAGATGTCTGATAGAGCAAATGTTAAATTAGTTAAGGCTAAAGTTCCTCTAGCAGAAATGTTTGGTTACTCAACTGGTTTAAGATCCATGAGTCAGGGTCGCGCAAATTATGTGATGGAATTTTCCCACTACGCTGAAGTCCCTAAGAGTATTTTAGAGATGTTGAAAGAAAAAAATGGTAAGTAAATTTTAGAAGATAAATTTTTGCCAAAGTTAATCAATAAAAATATGTCAGATCAATTTAAAAAAATTATTGAATTAATAAAAAAAACTGGAGACAAGGTAATCGTTTTTGATGCCGCTAACCCAGACAGCTCCTACGTCGTAATGGATTTTAATAGCTATGTGAATAATGCCAGCGAACCTGAAAAAAAGCCCGTTATTACAGCTAAAAAAGAGGAGAGTGAAAATTTGACAGAAGAAGATTTAACTGATAAAATTAATCGCGAAATCTCGAATTGGAAGAATCAAGAAAATGCGCCCGTATTATCAGAAGAAGATAAGGTTAAAAAAACCTGGAGTATCCCACCGGCCGTTAAGAATAATGCGCATAATGTCGAGTAGTTTTTTATTTAAAATTTATTAAAAATAATTATTAATTTAGTTCGGCTGGTTTCCTAAATAAGGGAAAGAAACCTTGCATAAGCGAGGGCCTTACAACAAAAACATGGCAGACAAATTTGAACGAAATAAGCCCCATGTTAACGTCGGCACTATTGGCCACGTTGATCATGGAAAAACCACTTTAACCGCAGCGATGTTGGCAGTTTTTAGTGCCAACGGTTTGAAAGCTTCTCACAAAGGTGTTGGAGAAATTGATGCTGCTCCGGAAGAAAAAGAAAGAGGAATTACGATTGCTACAGCTCACGTAGAATACGAGTCAGAAAAACGTCACTATGCTCACGTTGATTGTCCAGGACATGCTGATTATGTTAAGAACATGATCACTGGTGCTGCTCAAATGGACGGTGCAATTTTAGTGGTTGCTGCTACTGATGGCCCTATGCCTCAAACTAGAGAACACATCTTATTAGCCCGTCAGGTTGGCGTACCTTATATCATTGTTTTCTTAAACAAGTGCGATATGGTTGAAGACAAGGAATTAATTGACCTTGTTGAAGAAGAAATTCGTGATTTATTAAAGAAATATGAATTCCCAGGTGATACTACTCCGATTATCAGAGGTAGTGCTCTAAAGGCTTTAGAAAATCCAACTGGACCAGATGCTGCTCCTTTAATGGAACTTATGAAGCAACTTGATGAATTTATTCCAGAACCAACCAGAGACCTTGATTTACCTTTCTTAATGCCGATTGAAGATATCTTCTCAATTGAAGGTCGTGGTACAGTTGTTACTGGACGTATTGAAAGAGGTGTCATCAAAATTGGCGAAGAAGTTGAAATTGTTGGTTTGATGGATACTAAAAAAACTACTGTTACTGGCGTTGAAATGTTCAATAAACAATTAGATCAAGGTCAAGCTGGAGATAATGCTGGATTACTTCTTCGTGGCACCAAGAAAAATGAAGTTGAAAGAGGCCAGGTTCTTTGTAAGCCAGGAACTGTTACTCCACACACTGAATTTAGTGCTGAAGTTTACGTCTTATCTAAGGATGAAGGCGGACGCCATAAACCATTTTTTAATGGTTATAAGCCACAATTTTATTTCAAGACCACTGATGTTACTGGCGATATTACTTTACCTGCCGGAACTGAAATGGTTATGCCTGGAGATACTGTTAATTTAAATATTAAATTAATTTCTCCTATTGCTCTTGAAGATAAACAAAAGTTTACCATCCGTGAAGGCGGACGTACTGTTGGCGCTGGTGTTGTTACTAAAATCTTAAAGTAATTGCTTAGACTTGCTCTTCTAACAAGAAGGGCAAGTCAGTAGCGATCATTTTAAAAAAATTAAATTATGTCCGAACACAAAAAAGACGAAAAAGAATTCAAACAGAGGATCAGAATCAAGATTAAGGCTTTTGACCATAAAATCATTGATCAGTCCACTAAGACTATTATTGAAACTATCGAGCGTTCTGACGCCCAGTTCTTTGGGCCGATTCCGCTTCCGATTGAAAAAAGAAAGTATACTGTTAACAGATCTACTTTTGTTCATAAAGATGCTAGAGACCAATATGAAATGCGTATCCACAAGCGTATGATTGATATTATTGACCCAAGCGCTAAAACGATTGAAGATTTGACGAACTTAAATCTTCCAGCTGGGGTTGACGTGGAAATAAAAATGTAGTAATATAAAAAAGTAATAATAACCTTTGCTTATAGCGGTTAGGACAACTCTTAGAAATAGAAAGTATCTTGGCTAAAATCAGCAAAATTTGGAGGTAAATCAGCGAACAAATTAAGATTGGCAAATAAGATAAACGTTTTATTTTTCATTTTTTGTTTTTTAAGCTGGTCTACTGCACCAGTTTTTTTGTGTATTTTGAAGAATCATATGAAATTTATCAGCGGAAAAAAAATGAGCATGACCCAAGTTTGGGAAGGAGATAAAGTATTTGCAATTACTCCTGTTCAAGCCGGTCCTTGCCAAGTAACTCAGGTTAAAACCAAAACTAAAGATGGTTATGAAGCTTTACAATTAGCATACGGCGAAAGAAAAGCTAAAAATATTAAGAAACCTCAGCTTGGACATTTTAAAGGCATGGAAAAGATGCCTAAACATGTTAGAGAATTCAGAACTACTGAAGCGGCTAATTTCAAGGTTGGCGATGTCGTTAGTGTTGAAACTTTTGAAGCGGGGGATACAATCAATGTTACTGCTATTTCCAAAGGTAAAGGATTCCAGGGGGTTGTAAAACGTCATGGTTTTCACGGTTTTAGAAAGACTCATGGTAACAAAGATCAAGAAAGAATGCCTGGTTCTATCGGACCTAAAGGCCCAGCTCACGTTTTTAAAGGTACTAGAATGGGTGGACGTATGGGCGGCGAAAGAGTGACCACTACAAATTTAGAAATATTAAAAGTTGACGCTGAAAATAATATCATTTTTATTAAAGGCGCAATTCCTGGAGCAATTAATGGTTTAGTAATGATTAATGCTCAAGGTGAATTGAAGGTTAATTTGAAATCAACAAAGGCTGAAACTCCGGTTGAAGAAATAAAAACTGAAGAAACTCCAGTTGAAACTCCGGTTGAAGAAATAAAAACTGAAGAAGTAAAAACTGAAGAAGTGAAAGTTGAAACTCCGGTTGAAGCGGTTGCAGAACAGAAGATCGAGGAAGCCAAGACGGAAGAGGTAGTTTCATAATTAGTAATTAGTAAATCGAGATCATATGTCATTAAAGATAAAAGTCTACAATCAAACCGCTGAACCTGTTAAGGATTTAGAATTGAGCGAAAATATTTTCGCGATTGAAGCTAACCATGAGTTGCTTCATCAAGCGATGGTTACCCAAATGGCTAATTGTCGTCAGGTTTTAGCTCATACTAAAGACAGAAGTGAAGTTTCCGGTGGTGGTAAAAAACCTTGGAAACAAAAGGGAACCGGACGTGCTCGTGTTGGTTCAAGTAGGAGTCCTATTTGGATTGGTGGTGGCGTAACTTTTGGTCCTACTAAAGATAGAAATTTTAAAAAGAAAATAAATCAAAAGATGAAGCAAAAGGCAATCTTTATGGTTTTATCAGATAGAGTTAAAAACAATTCATTGGTTGTGGTTGATAATTTAGAACTGGCAGAATACAAAACAAAGAAATTTAATGAAATTATCACCGCCGTTGAAAAGAAAATTTTAAACAACGAACGTCGTAATATTTTAGTAATAAATGATTCTAAGGATGAAAAATTAAAATATTCTGGACGTAATTTGACCGGTACAAAAATTATCAATTTAGAAAATATCAATTTAGTTGATTTGCTAAATTATAAGAATGTACTACTAACGGAAAAAGCAATTGAAGCTTTTACCAAACTCTATAATAAATAAAAATATGGCGTTATTCGGATCTAAGACAACTAAAACTGAAGATAAGAAAACAACTGCGGCTGTTAAAAAAGCTCCCGTTGCTAAGAAAGTTGAAGCCACAGAAGCTCCTAGCATGAAAGATTTGTATGCAGAAACTTCTAAGAGTGCTACTAAATCAAAGAATGCGGTCGTCAGACATTCTGCTTCTAGTCGTTGTTTGGTGAAACCCCTGATTACTGAAAAAGCTACTCATTTAGCCAGTGAAAATAAGTATGTATTTGTTATCGCTAACTCCGCTAACAAAATTGAAGCGGCTAAAGCGATTGAGGCTGTTTATGGTGTAAAACCAGTTGACGTTAATATCGTAAACATGAAAGGCAAAAGAGTCTCTCGTGGAAAAATCCGTGGCCAAAGAAAGAATTGGAAAAAAGCAATTATTACTTTAGCTAAAGGTGATACCATCAAGATTTACGAAGGCGTATAATCGAGAGCATTTATAAATAGAAATTTTATTCATCAATATGGGAATTAAAAAAGTAAAAGCGAATACCCCTGGACGCCGTGAAGCGACTTTTGACGATTTTAAAGATATTACCAAGTCTACTCCGGAAAAAAGATTGGTCGTAATTAGAAGACGAAGAGGCGGCCGTAATTCAACCGGTAAGATTACTGTTAGACATCGTGGAGGAGGCGCTAAGCGTTATACTCGTTTAGTTGACTTTAGACGTGATAAGTTTGATGTTGTTTCCACTGTCGCTGCGATTGAATACGATCCAAACAGAGGGGCTAGATTGGCTTTATTACATTACGCTGATGGTGAAAAAAGATATATCGTTGCTCCTATAAATGTAGGTGTTGGTGATAAATTAATTAGTTCTAAAGAGTTAATTGAAATAAAAAATGGTAATGCTTTACCTTTAAAATTCATCCCCGCTGGTATGCCAGTTAGTTCCGTAGAGCTAGAGCCTGGTCAGGGTTCTAAAATCGCTCGTGGTGCTGGAAATGTAGTTTATGTCATGGGTGTTGAAGGTAAGTATGCTCAAGTAAAAATGCCATCAGGTGAAATCAGATTAATCAAGAAAGAATGTTTATGTACTGTTGGTCAAGCAAGTAACCCAGATAAACGTCATATCTCTTTAGGAAAAGCTGGTCGCAGTCGTCACCTTGGTATTAGACCGACTGTCCGTGGTACTGCTATGAATCCAGTTGATCACCCTCATGGTGGTGGTGAAGGTAAACAGTCTATTGGTTTGAAACATCCGAAGACTATTTGGGGTAAACCTGCTCTTGGTGTTAAGACTAGAAAGAAACGTCACAGTGACCGTTTGATTGTTAAAAGAAGAGCTAAACGCAAATAAAGAAGTAATTAATTTTAAATAATTATGTCCAGAAGTCTAAAAAAAGGGCCATACATCAACCTCAGGCTGATAAATAAAATCAAAAATCTTCCCGCTGGTGATAAAACCGTGTTAAAGGTTTGGGATAGAGCTTGTACAATTACACCAGAAATGGTTGGTTTTACCTTGGGTGTCCATAACGGAAAAACTCATATTCCAGTTTACGTTGTTGAAAATATGGTTGGTCATCGTTTAGGAGAATTTTCGGCAACTAGAAAATTCCCTGGTCACGGAGGAAAGATGGCTAAGACACAAGCGGCCGCTAAAAAATAATTGAAAATCTATATGGAAGCAAAAGCCAGTTTAAAACATTTAAGAATGTCCGCTCAAAAAGTGCGCTTAATAATCGATGTCGTTCGTAAGATGCCGGTTGTAGCTGCTTTAGATCAATTGAAGTTTATCAACAAGAAGGCGGCTTTACCGGTTAGAAAGTTGATTAAATCAGCAATTGCTAATGCGGAAAATACTTATAGTTTGGAAAAATCTAATTTGTTTATTAAAGAAATTCGAGCTGATGAAGGGGTAACCTTAAAACGCTGGATGCCTAGAGCTCATGGTAGAGCGAGCGCAATCAGAAAAAGAGGTTGTCACATTGACGTAACTTTGGCTGAAATTAAAGAAAGCGGCAAGAAGGAGAAGAAAATTGTTAAAGCTGCCGATCCAGTTAAATTAGAAAAATTAGCTAAAGATGGTGAGAAGGCTGCTAAAATGGCCGTTAAACCGGAAAAAGATAATGTAAAGAAAATGACCGCACCGGAGAAAGCTAAAGTTTTTATGAGAAGAAAAGCTGGTTAATATAATAAACACGTAACCGTAATAAATATGGGTAAAAAAGTTAATCCAAAAATTCTACGCATGGGGATCACCAAAACTTGGCCTTCTCTTTGGTTTGAAACTGGTGAGCAATATATTAAAAATATCAAACAAGATATTTATATTCGCAAACATTTAATCAAAGAATTTAAAGAAGCTGGGGTTGATAGAGTAGAAATTTCCCGTGGAATTAATAAGATTGAAATCAGTGTTTTCACTGCCAAGCCAGGTATTATTATCGGTCGTGGCGGAAATGGCGTTGAAGATTTAAAGAAAAAATTGCATGATAAATTTTTAAAGAATTTTAGAATGCAGGAAATTAATTTAAATATTAAAGAAGTTAATCGCCCAAATTTAAGCGCTCAAATCGTAGTGTCGACAATGATTTTAGATATTGAAAAAAGATTACCTTTCAGAAAGGTGATGAAACAAGCGATTGCCAAGATTGAAAGAGGCGGCGCCCTGGGCGCTAAAACAGTGGTTGCCGGACGTTTAAATGGTGCTGAAATTGCTCGTACTGAAAAACTTGTTTGGGGCAAAGTCCCATTGCAAACTTTAAGAGCTGATATTGATTATGCTCGTGGAGTTGCTAGAACAACCTATGGCGCGATTGGAATTAAAGTTTGGGTTTATAAAGGTGAAGTTTTTGAAAAAGATAAACCAGTAGCCGGAGAAGTGATTGAAAATAAATAAATTTTTTGAAGTACTCAAGTTTACAAAAATATGTTAATGCCAAAGAAAACTAAATGGAGAAAAGACCAGAAAAGACGACGCGGCGGCAAAGCCACTCGTAATTTAAATATCAGTTTTGGAAGTTATGGTCTAAAAAGTTTAACTGCTTGCTGGGTTACTGCTCGTCAGATTGAATCCGCTCGTCGTGTTATGACTAAATATGTTAAGAAGACTGGTAAAATCTGGATTAGAATTTTCCCCGATAAACCAGTTACGGCTCATGGCGGAGAGATTCCGATGGGTAAAGGTAAAGGTGCGGTTGACTACTACGTCGCCATCATCAAACCGGGCATGGTTTTATTTGAAATGGAAGGTATTGACCGAGAAACGGCTAAACTAGCGATGGAATCAGCGGCTCATAAATTGCCTATTAAATGTCAGTTTATTACCAAAGAATAAATAAACAGTTATAAAATAATATGGATATCAAAGAATTAGAGACTAAGGACGCGGTTGAATTAAAGAAAGATCTTGAATTAAATCAAGATAAATTACGTGACCTACGTTTTAAGGATTCAAACAAACAATTAAAAAATATCAGGGAAATTAGAGTTATTAAAAAGCTTATCGCCCAGATTTTAACGATAACAAATAAGAAAAAATAATATGACCGCAAGTTCTGAAAACAAAACAACCAAGCCGGAAGTTATTCGCAGAAAGTTCAATGGCGTAGTTGTCAGCGACAAAAGCGACAAAACTATTGTTGTTAAAGTTGAAACTGTTAAAGTCCATCCCAAGTATAAAAAAAGATACACCATTAGTCGTAAATATAAAGTTCATGATGAAAAGAATGAACACAAAACTGGTGATAAGGTTTCCTTCATTCAATGTCGCCCTCTTAGTCGCGATAAAAGATGGAGAGTTTTATAAGTAATCAAGAAGTTCTAAAAATATGATACAAGTGCAAACTCGTTTAAAAGTAGCTGATAATTCCGGTGCCAAGGAAGTAATGTGCATCAGAGTTTTAGGTGGAACAGGCAGACGTTACGCTCACGTCGGTAATATTATAATTGCCGCTGTTAAAAGCGCCACTCCTCATGCCGCTGTTAAGAAAAGTGATGTTGTAAAAGCAGTTGTAGTAAGAACAGCTAAAGAAATTAGACGTCCGGACGGATCTTATTTGCGCTTTGATGATAACGCTTGCGTAATTATTAATGACATAGAAAAGAAAGAGCCTAAAGGTACTCGTATTTTTGGCCCGGTAGCTCGAGAAATTAGACGTGCCGGTTTTGTAAAAATCGCCTCCTTGGCCCCCGAGGTTTTATAAACTATACAAGAACAGCTAGAGAAATATATGAATATCAAAAAGAACGACAAAGTAAAAATCTTGATTGGTAAAGACAAGAATAAGTCCGGCAAGGTCTTACAAGTTATCCCTAAGGAGGATAAAGTAAGTATTGAAGGCTTGAATTTGTTAATTAAACATTTAAGACCACAGAAGCAAGGAGAAAAAGGGCAGAGAATTGAATTCCCAGCTTTTATTCAGGCTTCAAATGTTGCTTTAGTTTGTCCAAAATGTGGTCGTCCAACCAGAGTCGCTTATAAAGTAATTAAGGTTGAAGGCAAGAAAGATAAGAAATTCAGGGCTTGCAAAAAATGCCAGGAAATAATCGAGTAATAACAAAACTATGAGACTTAAAGAAAAATACCAAAAAGAGATTGTCGGCCAAATGAAAGAGAAGTTTGGTTACAAGAATACTATGCTTGTACCTCGCTTGTCTAAGGTTGTTTTAAATGTTGGCTTCGGCGCTCATGTTAAAGAAAAAGATTACTTAGAAAGCGTAATGGCTGGTTTGACTAGAATTAGTGGTCAAAAGGCAGTGTTTACTCTAGCTAAACAATCGGTTTCGGCTTTTAAAATTAGAGAAGGGATGACTATTGGCGCTAAAGTAACTCTAAGAGGTCAGAGAATGTATGACTTTGTTGAAAAATTAGTAGGGATTACCTTTCCTCGCGTTCGTGACTTTAGAGGTATTAGTGATAAAGGCATTGATAATAAAGGAAATATTACAATCGGTTTTAAAGAACATGTTGCTTTTCCGGAAATTAAAGTTGAAGATATTGATAAAATTTTTGGTTTAGAAGTATGTTTATCTAATACCGCAAAAAATAAAGAAGAGGGCTTAGAACTTTTCCGCCTCTTCGGATTTCCTTTTAAGAAAGACAGCAAATAATTCAAATAAATATGGCAAGAACAGCATTAATTGTTAAAGCAAAAAGAAAACCAAAATTTTCCACCCGTACCATCAATCGTTGTTGGCGTTGTGGTCGTAACCACGGCTTTATGCGAGATTTTAAATTATGCCGTATCTGTTTCCGCGAATTGGCCGATAACGGCGATTTGCCGGGTATCAGGAAATCTAGCTGGTAATTTAGAAATTTAAGTTTAATCTAAAAATATGATGGATCCCATCGCAGACATGTTCACAAGAATCAGGAACGCTTCCGCCGTTAAAAAGTCGGATATCGTTTTGCCTATGAGCAAGTTGAAATACGAAGTTGCTAAAATTTTACAACAAGAAGGCTGGATAAAGAAAGCTATGGTTGTTCCAGGCGGCCTTGAAGGTAAACATAATAATTTTGACGAACTTTCTCTTCAACTCAAATATCGCAAAAACGGTAAACCCCAAATCACCTCTATTAAAAGAACTAGTAAGCCTGGTTTGAAGATTTATGTTTCTAAAACAGAAATTCCAACCGTTTTAAATCATTTCGGAACTGCTATAATTTCTACTTCTTCAGGCGTAATGACAGGCAAGGATGCTAAGAAGAAGCAAATTGGCGGTGAAGTTATCGGCGAAATATTTTAATCAACAATAACCATAATTCTATATGTCACGTTTAGGAAAATTACCAATAAAACTTCCGGCCGGAGTAAGCGCTATTGCTAGCGAAGACTTAATTGTCGTTAAAGGCCCGAAGGGAGAATTAAAAGTCCTAGTTAACTCTGCGATTACTGTTAAAGTTGAAAATGGAGAAATAATTATTGCTCCAAAGGATAGAAACGGTAAAAATGCTAGTGCGATGTGGGGATTGGTTTGGAGCTTAGCTAGAAATGCTGTTATTGGTGCTAGTGTTGGATTTACAAAAAGATTAGAAATTAACGGAGTTGGTTATAAAGCGGCCGTTTCTGGTAGTAATTTAAATATGAATTTAGGTTTTTCCCATCCGATTATTTTTCCATTGCCAACCGGAATCACTGCTTCAGTTGAGGGAAATGCGATAATCTTATTTAGTGCCGACAAACAACAAGTGGGCGAAATCGCTTCCCAAATCAGAAAAATTAGAAAACCTGAACCTTACAAAGGAAAGGGAGTTAAATATTCTGATGAAATTATTCGTCGTAAGGCTGGTAAATCAGCGACTAAAGGAAAATAAACTCAAGAAAATTAAAAGTATATTAATTATATGGATAAAAATAAGGCAAACAATCAGAGACAGGCTCGTCGTCACGCTCGCGTGAGGGCGAAGGTTTCTGGTACAACTAATTTACCAAGACTTAGTGTTTTTCGTTCTAATCGCGGTATGTTTTTGCAGCTAGTCGATGATACTAAGGGTAATACTTTAGCGAGCGCTAGTTTCAAAGAAATTAAAAAGACCGGGACTAAAGTTGATACTAGTAAAGAATTAGGTAAATTGATTGCTGATAAAGCCAAAACCAAAAAAATAGAAGCGGTTGTTTTTGATCGCGGATCATATAAATATCATGGTCGTGTTAAAGCGGCTGCTGAAGGTGCTCGTGAAGGTGGTTTAAATTTTTAAGACGAGAAACTCCATATTTTAATAAGAATAAATCAATATGTCTGAAGATAAAAAAGTACAAACAAGCGAAAAGAAGCCAAGTGCTCCAACCGGTACTCCGGCTAGTGCTGCCGCTACTGTTGCCAAAGATATCTATGGTGCTGGTGGAGACCGAAAACGCGGTCCACGTGGTCCAAGAAGAGGTGACCGCCGCGATGATAAGCATGATGAATTTGAACAAAGAATTCTTGAGATTGCTCGTGTAACTCGTGTTATGGCTGGCGGTAAAAGAATGAATTTCAGAGCTTGTGTTGCTATTGGTGACAAAAAGGGCAATGTTGGTGTTGGTTTAGGGAAAGGGGCGGATGTTACCATGGCTGTTAATAAGGCTGTAAATCGTGCTAAAAAAATCATGATTAATGTTCCAATGGTAAACGAAACTATCCCTCATGAGATTTATAATAAAATGGGAGCTGCTAAAATAATGCTTAAGCCTGCTAAACAAGGTCGTGGTGTTATTTCCGGTGGCGTTACTCGTGTTATTTTAGAACTAGCTGGTGTTAAAAATATTACTACTAAAGCCTTAGGCTCAAATAATAAGGTTAATAACGCTCGTTGTACGATTGAAGCTTTGTCTTTATTACGTAGAAGTGAGAAACCGGAAGTAAAGGAAAAAAAAGTAGAAGCTAAAGTAGAGGCGACAGAAGAAATAAAAGCAAACAAATAATCCAAATAAGATAAGAAATAATCAAGTTTTTCAAACTTATACATATGCTATCACTTAATACTATCAAACAAGCCAAAGGCTCCTCAAAAAAAATCAAACGTGTGGGACGCGGTAACGCTTCCGGACATGGTACTTATAGTACTAGAGGGCAAAAGGGACAAAAATCCCGTTCAGGCGTATCCGGCTTGAAGCGTTTAGGCATGAAAAAACAACTTTTACAAATTCCAAAATCTCGTGGTTTTAAATCATTACATCCAAAAAACCAAGTTGTGAGCATTAAGGCGATTAACAGCAATTTTAAAGATGGCGAAGTTGTTAATGCTGAAAATTTAGCAATTAAGAATCTTATCTCATCATCAGTCTTACCTGTGAAAATATTAGGAAAAGAAAAATTAACTGTTAAAGTTAAGTTTCAAGGAATTAAGATGAGTGAGAGCGTAAAAGGCCAAGCAAAATAATTAATTTTTTATGTTTGATAGATTAATCCAAATCTGGAAAGCCAGAGAGGTGAGAAATAAAATCTTATTCGTTTTAGGAATGTTGGTTGTTTTTCGTCTTGCGGCTCATATCCCGATTCCTGGTGTTAACCAAGCGGCTCTAAAGAGTTTATTTGCGTCCAACCAAATTTTAGGACTGATGAATTTGTTTTCTGGCGGTGGCATGGAAACTTTTTCCATTGTGATGATGGGTGTTGCGCCTTACATTACTTCTTCTATTATTTTTCAGTTATTAGGGATGATAGTTCCTAAGGTTGAAGAAATGCAGAAGGAGGAAGCGGGACAACAAAAAATTAATATGTGGACCCGTTGGTTAACTGTTCCTCTAGGTTTTTTACAATCTTACGGAATGATTACTTTATTACGTCGTTCTTCTGCTGGAATTTTAGGCAATATCAGTAATTTTGATTTTGGAGTGATGCTGATTACTATTACTGCGGGTACAATATTTTTAATGTGGATTGGAG
Organism: Patescibacteria group bacterium; assembly: GCA_038323715.1. Lineage (GTDB taxonomy): Bacteria > Patescibacteriota > Patescibacteriia > Patescibacteriales > UBA12465 > UBA12465. The sequence goes on along the minus strand of JBBQHF010000003.1, from coordinate 18,138 downwards.
AGCTTATTTCTGAACAGAAGGTTGGTAATGGTATTTCTTTACTTATTTTCGCTGGTATTGTCGCTTCAGTTCCACAAATGGTTCAACAAATAATTGTTTCTTTTGATCAAAGCCAACTGTTTACTCTAATTGGTTTCGTAGTAATTATGGTAGTGACTGTAGTTGGAGTTGTTATTATTAATGAAGGGCAAAGAAACGTCCCAGTACAATATGCCAGACAGATAAGAGGCAATCGAGCTTTTGGTGGAACCAGTACCCATCTCCCTTTACGGGTAAATATGGCTGGCGTTATCCCGATTATTTTTGCGGTTTCTGTTGTTTTATTTCCTTCCATGATTGCCCAGTTTCTAATCCACGCCAAAACTGCCTGGATAGCTTCAGCGGCTAATGCGACGATTGCTTTATTCAATAACCAATTATTTTACGGCATCGTTTATTTCTTAATGGTTTTTGCTTTTACTTATTTTTATACCGAAGTTATTTTCCATCCTACTCAAATTGCTGAAAATTTACAAAAACAAGGCGGATTTATTCCTGGAATTAGACCAGGAAAAACTACTAGTGATTATCTTGCTAATACAACTCACAAAATTATCCTAGCTGGCGCTCTATTTCTTGGTTTGATTGCGGTTTTGCCTCTAGTGATGAGATATTTTACCGGTGTTCAAGCGTTCGCAGTCGGTGGCACCAGTCTTTTAATCGTCGTTTCGGTTGTCATCGAAACGGTGAAACAAATAGAATCACAGTTAACGATGCGAGACTACGACGGACTTTAATCTCAGTATTTACAAATTACATATAAAAATAGCGGCTTTAAGGCCGCTATTTTATATGGTATAATAATCGTAAGAGTTACGATGACATGCGTACCTCATAATTTATTATTATATGGACTTAAAAGATGTTACTTCAGATTTAAGAGACCAAACCAATTATCGCTTGGAACAACGTTTTAAAACGATGATGCGGACTAACCCTCGTTATCGGAATTTAGACCCCTCCAATCAGAAATTAATTTTTGATTTAATTGCTAAGGAGAAAGACAAGGCGAGACAAGGAATAAAAACCTCAGGTCTAACTATCAGACAAGATTTATATCATCTCTATCAAGATAGGATAAAGTTAGGTTTAACTTATCATGACTTAGATCAAATAAAAGAGTTGTTAGAAAGTTTTAAGGGTTAAAATTATGAGTAGTATTAAAGATTTGCCGGGAGCTGGCCATGAATTTAGAGTTTCTGTTGGGGCCGGTAATTTTACTAAAAAATTTAATTCTGCCACTAGAGTTGGCAATTTACGTAATTTGGCTGATAATAAATCAACCATTCTTAAGGTTATCAAAAAAAATGAAAGCTCCATTAGAATGGGTAAATTTAATCGCTTGCGCCAGTTAAGTGCTTGGAACGCCGTTAGAAAAGAAGAGGGGAATAAGTTAACTAAAGACGATAAAATAAAAATAAAATCATTATTAAAACATTTAGGCTCACGTCAAGAGGGCGAGGAGAAAGTTGGGATTAACCATAGTTTAGCCCAAATGCAAATTGACCGTGATGAAAGTTTTGAGAAGGAAAGAATTACTAACATCAAGACTAAAATTAGCCGTTATGATAGAGCGGGTAGAACCGGCGGAGAAGCTAAAATGAATTTTGCTGGTCAACCCTCAGATTCTAACAATGAGACGCTATCTATGAGTGGTCGTTTACTACAAAGACGTTTTCAATCCAAAGAAAAAATGGTAGAAAATAAACTCCCGAGTCACCGGATTGATATCCATAAAGAGCCAATGATTACTGATAAGGGCGATGATATTCCTTTGCCCCCATTTCAAAATTTATAAGTTTATGATTTACATAAAAAAACCTGAAGAAATAGAAATAATAAGAGAAGGTGGGCGCCGTTTGTCTGCTATTTTAAGAGAGCTGGTGGCTAATACTAAGGCTGGAGCTAATACTGGCGATTTAGAAAATTTGGCCAATGAAATGATAGAAGCGGCTGGAGGCTTTTCTGCTTTTAAAAACTATCCCATGGGCGGTGGCATATTTTTCCCATCAACTGTATGTGTTTCTATTAATAACGAAGTAGTTCACGGTAGCGCCCTTCCATCTAGAGTAATTAAAAGTGGCGATATAGTCGATTTAGATATTGGGATGGAATGGCCCATTACCTCAGAGCTAAGAGAGCGGTTTAAGGCACCTATAAACCCACATTCCAAACACGGAGGTTATTTTACTGATATGTGTACTACGGTCGCAGTGGGCGATATTGGCGCTGAAGCCATCAAATTATTAACGGTTACTAGTAAGTGTTTACTTGAGGCGATAAAACAGGTAAAACCGGGTAATAAAATTAATGATATTGCTCGCGCTGTGTCTAGTTTGGCTAAAAAGCACGGTTATGGCGTCGTACGCGACTTAGTTGGGCATGGAGTCGGTTATTTAGCCCACGAAGCACCTGACGTCTTTAATTTTGAAATTAGAGAAAATTCTCCGGAAAATATTGTTTTGAAACCGGGAATGGTGATTGCCATTGAACCGATGATTAATGCTGGGGGTTGGCAAATAAAAATTGCCGATAATGGATATACTATTTTAACCGCTGATGATTCATTGAGCGCTCATTTTGAACATACCGTGGCGGTCACTGAAACTGGGGTTAGAATTTTAACAGCTGAATAATATGAAAATATATTTAGGGATTGATTGGGGAGAAAAAAGAATTGGTTTAGCGCTCGCTGATGAAGAAATTGGAATTGCTTCGCCTTTTAAAACTGTGTCCAGCTTGGCTGAGCTTGTTAAGGTAATTGAAGATGAGGAAATCGATGTTGCGGTAATCGGCAGCCCGCAAAAAATGAGTGGCGCGAAGGCGAATAATCCTAAATGGCTGGAGTTCATTAAACAATTAGAAAAGAAAATTACTTGTCAGCTTGTTTTTTTAGATGAGCGTTTAAGTAGCTTGGCGGCCGATGCTTTAGTGGGGAGTAAAAAGACAAAAGCCAATCGAGATGAAATCGCCGCTGCCATTATTCTCCAGGGATACTTAGATAAACAAAATTAGTTTATGGAAGAGAGCCGCAAAACTTTAGCCATAGTTTTAAACCGCCAGGATTATCGAGAATATGATAGCCTGGTTTCTTTATATACGCTTGATTATGGGAAGTTAACTTTGATGGCTAAGGGAACTAAGCGGCCAAAGTCAAAATTAGCTGGTCATCTTGAACCAATAAGTTTAATTGACTTAATGATAATCCCAGGTAAGGGTAGAGATTATGCGGGTGGAGCTATTAACAGAGAAGTTTTTCATAATCTAAAAGCTGATTTAAATAGATTGTATTATGCCGGTGCATCTTTTAGGTTATTTAAACGCTTGATTTCGGAAAACGAAGCTGATGAATCCTTATTCTATTTGTTGCTTAATTATTTACACTTGCTTGATTCTTTTGCGGGAGCAGAATTAGCTAAAGAAGACGGTGAACTTTTATTCGTTTTCTTTGCTTTTAAGTTTTTTATGGAGACGGGGTATAAGCCCCAAATCAATAATTGCTCAATTTGCGGCAACAAGATTATTCCGGGAAAAAATTATTTTAATCTCCATTTGGGAGGGCTAATTTGTGAATCTTGTTTTTTACAGAAAAAAGGCGGAGAGACTAGAGAACTCTTAACTATTAGTGATAACTGTATTAAATTGCTGCGTTTTATATTAGAAAATAATCTAGATTTAAGCAAAAAATTAAAAATTGATAAAAAATTAATTAAGGAAATTAGCGCTCTCGTTAAAGGCTTCACGGAGTTTCGGAGTTAAAAAAAGACCGCTGGTTAGCAACTAGCGGCCCTCAACTGTTTGGGATGCTTATATTAATCATCACAATTGCCTAAGCGTCCTTTTACAACAATAATCCCAATAGGAATTCTTAATTTGCGAACTTTCATTTTGAGCTCCTTTCTTTTTTTAAATTTATAATAATGAACGACGCTTATAATATACCCTTCATATCGTTTTATGTCAATATTGACAGAATGTAGATAAGCTACTATATTTAAAGAATTAGTAAATATAATTTTGAAAATAGAACTTTAATAATTTAGCAATGGAAACAACAAATAGAGTTTATTTGCGGGCAATCCATAAAAAAGATAAAGATCTTTTTTTAGATTGGCTTAATGATCCAGAAACCACTAAATATTTAAATTTTTATCGCCCCATTGACGAAGCGGCTCAAATAAATTGGATGAATCATCTTAAGGATGATAAAACCATGGTCGCTTTTATGATTTGCTTGACTACAAGTCAGGAAGCGGTGGGAAGTATTAGTTTAAATAAAATTAATCAGAAAGACGGGAACGCTGAACTCACCATTTTTATTGGGAAAAAAGAGATGCGTGGTATTGGACTGGGCGTAGAGTCAACCAGATTAATAGTTGACTATGGTTTCAAATCCCTGAATTTGCATCGTATTTATACCGGTGCTTATGATTTTAATCTTCCAAGTATTAATACTTTGACGAGGTTTGGTTTTTTACAAGAGGGGGTGTTGCGACAATCAGTCTATAAAGACGGCGCTTATCACGACACAATAATCTTTGGACTTTTAAAATCTGATTACGAAATTTAAAATTTTTTATTTTAGAAAAAAACCGCTTTTTTTGAAGCGGTTTTTCTTTTTTGGAATTTACGATTCCAAATCGCATAGTTTAATGATGAAGGGAAGCATGGTAGTTATTTGCTGACAGCGATAACCATCAATTGTTTCCAGGGAGCCGGTAGCATGAAAATTTCTGACTGGACATCCTCCGCCACAAATTCTTAAGGCGAAGCAGTCTTGACATTTCGGGGCTACGTATCCTGAGCATGGCGAATTTCTGGTTTCTCTTTCAATCACGAGCATCTTCTCTTGTTCGTCGTAGTGCCCAATAATAAAGTTCTTGGATGCTTGATGACATTTATCTTGCACCTCGACACAGGTAGTAACGTCTCCGGTGTAAGATACCGCTAAACGTTTGTTAGCATTACCTTCGCAAAATTCTGGCGGTGGGCTGGAAATATTCATAAATGAAGAATTCATAATTCCGACGCCTACTTGGCAACCTAATAAAATTGCCCGTTTTAATTCTGATGAAAAAACTTCCGCACTTGGTTGTTGCAGGGTTAGTTCGCCAGCCTTTAAAGCTCTGCCGGATATTGTTACTGGTTCAAAATGAATTTCCGTACCACCAAGATTTTTAAACCAGGTGACAGTATCTGTCATTTTATTTACGGAATAATCAGTTACCGTTGCTCTGAGTTTGAATTTGGCGCCTGCTTTCACTAGCGTTTTGATAGTTTTTTCAACGTGTGGAGAAGATTTTTCTCCAGTTTTTGTTGGACGTTGATAATCCTGAATATAGTCAGGACCATCTGCCGAAAGAGTAATTTGAAAATTGTTGTTAATCAAAAATTTTACAAAATTCTTGCTAATTACTCCATTGGTCGTAATGCTAAATTCAACCCCCCTGCTAGTTGCTGGTAGATTTTCTTTGGCATATTTCACGGTATCTCTGATGAGCTTCCCGGTTAAAGATGGTTCACCGCCAAAAAAGGCGATTGAGAGAATTTTGTCAGCAGATTTTTTAAATCCGTAGTCAATAGAGGCCTTGGCCAATTCATAAGACATCACCAAGGCGCTGTCCCCGGAATTAGCGAAGCAGTAGCGACAACGTAAATTGCAATCGCTGGTAGTAATTAATGTCAATTGAAAAACATCTTTGGTGCTTACCTCTGGCTTGAAAAAATCAATCGCCACAAGCTCCGAAAATATTTGAATTGAATCAATCTCATCTTTTGGGATTTTAGCGATATTAGTAAAATCAGCTGATATCACTGTCCACATGTCCCCATCTAAAATAGCCGGCAAATCGTGCCATAATCGTGTTTCCATTTTTCCTCCTTTTTTTAAAGTTCTATATATTTAATTACTTTCTTATTCAACTCTTCATACTACTGTTTATCTTTATTTTTGTCAAATAGAGCTTATTTTAGGCCTCAAGTAGTTTCCTTTGACAAAATAACTAGTTTGTGTAAAAATACAACGTTAATCTAATAATGATTAATTTTTAGTTATTTGACAATATAAACCTTTAAATATTAGACAATGGAAACGAAGAGAACAGCTGTTGAGATTAAGAATCTTATGGCTTACTTAGGCGAGGAGGTAATAGTAAAAGGCTTTGTGGAAAGTATCCGGGACCATAAAAAGGTAATTTTTATGATCTTAAGGGATGCTGACGCTAAAGTACAAGTTATTATTTGGAAAAACACAACTGATGAAGTGTTGTTGGAACAAGTAAAAAAAATTACTACCGAATCAACTATTAAGGTGTGCGGAAAATTGACCAGTAATCCTTTTGTAAAATTGGGAGCTTGCGAAATTATTCCTTCTAAAATTGAAGTATTATCACTGGCTAACAGTCCGCTGCCCATTGATAATACCGCTTCCTTGCAAGACAGATTGAATTGGCGTTTCTTGGATTTAAGGAAACCAGAAAATCTTTTGATTTTTAAAATTCAAACTGCCTTAGAGCACTCCATGAGAGAAACTTTCATGGCTGAAGATTTTATTGAAATTCACTCTCCTAAATTAATTGGCGCCGCCAGTGAATCAGGAGCAGAGCTGTTTTCAGTAAAATATTTTGATACGATTGCTTACTTAGCTCAAAGCCCTCAGTTTTACAAACAGATGGCCATGGCAGCTGGATTTCAGAAGGTATTTGAAATTGGCCCAGTTTTTAGGGCTAATCCATCATTTACGTCGCGACATGACACCGAATTTACCAGCGTTGACTTTGAATTTTCATGGATTGAATCTCATGAAGAGGTGATGGCCTTTGAAGAAAGATGGATTCAAAAAATGATGATTGACGCCAAAAATAAATTTGGAGACGAAATCCAAAATACTTTTGGTGTTGAAATTCAGATTCCAACCCTACCTTTTCCGCGTATTCATATGCGTGATGCTCTTAAAATTGTAGCCGAAACCGGTTATGTCGCCCCTAAGGAATATGAGGGGGAACTTGATCCTGAAGGTGAAAAAATCGTATTTGATTATGTTAAAAATACTTTCAACCACGAATTTATGTTTGTCACCGGCTATCCTAAAAAAATCAGAGCCTTCTACCACATGCTGGAAGATAACGGCGAAACTACGAAGAGTTTTGACTTGTTGTATAAAGGCATGGAAATTACCACCGGCGCTCAACGTGAGCATCGGGTAGAAATCTTGGAAAAACAAGCCGAAGCAAAAGGCATTTCTTTGAAATCTATTGATTTCTATCTGGACTTTTTCCGCTATGGCGTGCCTCCTCATGGTGGCCTGGGTTTTGGTTTAACCCGTTTTCTCATGTTACTTATCGGGCTACGAAATGTTCGAGAGGTAACCTATGTTTATCGCGGCCCTAATCGGTTGCGCCCGTAAACTTAAAAAGTTTTATATTGGCCCTGGTGTTTTAAACGCTGGGGCTTTTTTTTGAAAAAATTGTTCTTCGTTAAGATTATTAGACAATAATTATTTCTTGCTAAAATCTTCTAAATAAGCTAATATTTTAGTATAAAAAAGTACAATTTTAGCTTTATTAAAGCTATAAAAAACATATTTACATTTATGTCAAGAATTCTAATCGCTGAGGCGAAAAAGCTAGGTAACGGCGAAGTAACTGTTGCTGGTTGGGCTAGAAACATCCGTGTTCACAAAGGCATCGTTTTTGTTGATTTACGCGATATTTCTGGAGCAATGCAGGTTGTTTTTGTGGAGGGGCAAGGTGGATATGATATTGCTGAAAAACTTACTTTGGAAAGTGTTATTAAGGTCACTGGTGTTTTACAAGAAAAACCAGCCAAGAAAAACGATCCTAACCCAGTTAAAGATTTTGAATTAGCCGCTAAGGCGATGGAATTAATTTCGGCAGCTGATGAGAATTTACCGATTCCAGTTTTGACTAAAGCCGACAATGAAGCTAATACTGATAATCGTTTTGATTGGCGTTGGTTAGATTTGAGACAAGAAGAGCATCAGCTTATTTTTAAAGTTTGGACAGAACTAGAAGCTGGCTTTAGAGAATATTTTTCTAAAAATAATTATACTCAAGTTTATACGCCCTGTTTAATGAATACAGCAAGCGAAACCGGTTCCGAAGTTTTTGAAGTAAAATATTTTGATCGTAAAGCTTATCTATCACAGAGCCCACAATTTTATAAACAAATGGCCATGGCGGCTGGTTTAGAGAAAATTTTTGCCTTTGGTCCTGTTTTTAGAGCTGAACCTTCCTTTACCTCTCGTCATGTAACCGAATTTACTGGTTGGGATTTTGAAATATCTTTTATAGATTCTCACGAGGCCATTATGGATGCCGAGGAAGATATGCTTATCGCCGGTTTTAAAAAAGTGAAAGAGGCGCTTAATATTGAAATTGAAGTTCCCGCTAAACCGTTTCCGAGAATGAGTCTAAAGGATGCAAAAGTAAAATTAAAGGCAGCCGGAATCACGAGCGAAAAGGAAAATGATTTTTCTCCTGAAGAAGAAAGAGAATTATCAATAATGATAAAAAAAGAATTTGGTCATGATTTTATTTTCGTTACCGATTATCCAATCGATGTTAGACCTTTTTATCACATGCGTCATGAAAATGACCCCTCATTAACGAAAAGTTTTGATTTATTATATCGCGGTTTAGAAATTACCACCGGCGCGCAAAGAGAACACCGGATAGATATTCTTACCAAACAGGCAGTAGAGAAGGGCATGAATTTAGAGGAACTAAAAGATTATCTTAATTTCTTTCGTTATGGATGCCCTAATCATGGTGGTGCTGGTATTGGTCCGGCTCGTATTGTGATGAGAATTTTAGGATTACCAAATGTTAAAGAAGTTTGTTTCTTGCCTCGTGACGTTAGAAGACTAACCCCATAGTTTGAGTATTTAGGGATAGTTTATTTAGAAGTATTAACTAATAAATATATGTCAGACAATCACAACGCCAAATTCGCTTTTTACTATTTATTGTCACTTGTTGCTTTGATTTTTATGTCAATTTCCGTGGGCCTGATTGCTTTTGGAATTATTGATAAAACCATTGCCGACGCTTTAGCTTTCGCCAATTACTCTAATCCGGACGGTTCCTTTAAATTTGCGATTTCCGCCTTGTTTATTTCCGTGCCGATTTTTTATTTAATTTCCAGCTTAATCAGACGGGGACTTAAAAAGGGAGAACTTACTTTAGAGTCGGGGATTAGACGCTGGTTAACTTATTTAATATTGCTTGTTTCTTCTTTGATTATTTTGGGAGTTTTTATAGGCATTATAAATAGTTTTTTATCAGGAGAATTAACCTCACGTTTCATTTTGAAAGCGCTATCAATGTTAGTCATTGCGAGCTCAGTATTTTCTTTTTATTTTTATGATATTAAAAAAACGGAAGTAGTTGCTAAAGATAAAATTGTAAAATGGTTTTTTATTGGCTCGCTGACTTTAGTAATTGCCGCTTTTATTGCCGCTTGGTTTTTTGTAGAATTGCCACAAGAAGCAAGAAGCCGTCGTTTGGATCAAACAATCATCAATAATATGTATAGCTTAGAAAGTTCCGTAAATTCTTATTATGGCGCTTATGAGACTCTGCCCACTTCTTTGGATGAAATAAAAACTAAAGGTGATTTATATCTTGACCCGCGCTCAATGACCGACCCGGAAACTGGCGCGGCGATTACCTATAATCCGCTTACCGCCGACACTTTTGAATTATGTGCCACTTTTAGAACCAGCACTTTAAACGATATTAACCGGGATATGTATTCTTATCCGAGCGGACCAAAAGACCATGAGGCCGGATACCAATGTTTAAAAAGTACCGTTTGGAATAATGTAAACGTAAAAGAAGCGATGCCTCGCCCGATTAATTAATTATGATGGAATTTACGACGGCAAAATTTTCTGGACCTTTGGGTCTGTTACTTTCTTTAATAGAGAGTGAACAGATGGATATTACAGAAATTAATTTAGCAAAGATAGCGGATGAGTATGTAGCTTATGTCCGCGAAGCTAAAAATATTGGGCCCGAAGAGTTGGCTGATTTTTTAGTGGTCGCTGCTAAATTGTTGTTTATTAAGTCAAAGGCATTATTACCTTATTTATTTACTGACGAGGAGGAAGAAGAGGGGGATGACTTGGAAAAACAGCTGAGAATGTATAAGGAGTTTATTGAAGCGAGTGGGAGAATTAAAGATATAATTGCGCAAGAAAGATTTTTATTTTTGCCGCCGATAATAAAAAGTAGGCGTGTGCAATCTTCTTTGCCAACTTTTTCTCCACCAGCCAAACTCACTATCGAAATATTAGCTGAACAATTTCAGAAGATAATTGCTGATTTAGCTAAGCGTCAGGAAAAGAAACTACCGGAAAAAAGATTGGAGCCCAAGATGAATATTGATGAGAAAATATCTTTGATTAGAAAAATGCTCCTAGATAAAATCAGAATTAATTTTTCCAAACTTCTGAAAACAGCTGTCAATAAAACCGAAATGATAGTTAGCTTTCTAGCCGTTCTAGAATTAGCCAAACAAAAAGAATTAATTTTTGAGCAAGATGAATTGTTTAGCGAAATCCATATAACCAGTAATAAAATATGAATTTAAAATCTCAATTGGAATCATTATTATTTGTTTCCATTAAATCATTATCGGTTAAAGAGTTGGCCGCTCTAACTGGAGTAAAGGTTAAGGAGGCAGAAGACGCTTTATTAGAATTAGCTCGAGACTATCAGGATAATGGTCGCGGTTTAGCTTTGATTCAAAACAAGGAACAATACCAAATTACTAGCGCTGGCGATAATGCCGCCTTGGTTAAGGAATTTTTGAAGAATGAAACTAGTGGCGAATTATCCCAACCAAGTTTAGAGGCTTTAACCATTATTGCCTACAGAGGACCAATTAGTAAATTGGAACTAGAAAAAATCAGAGGTATTAATTGTAGTCTTATTATCAGAAATCTTTTGATGCGTGGTTTGATTGAAGAGAAATTTGAAAAAACAAAAAACGAAAATTATTATAATGTTAGTTTAGATTTTGTCAGATTCTTAGGGATAAGTAGCGTGGTTGATTTACCCGATTATGAAAAATTAAATCGTTCGGAGGAACTGTCTGCCGCCCTAGAAGAGAAGGCTGAAGAATTAGCTGCTGTTTTAGATAAAGCGGCCGGAGATGATATTCAATAATATTAACGAAAATAATGATTTGGAATTTTATTATAAATTTAATACTGACGGTTTTGTTTGTGGGGACTGGTATTCCGGCAATTACTAATAATGATGTAAATATTATATCTTTAATACCAATGGAAACCGCCCAGATTATTGAAGCTGATAAGGCGGCGGTTTTATCAGAGGATGGACGTTTCCTTTTTTATAACAAAAGAGCTGATGTAAAACAGCCAATCGCTAGTATTACTAAGCTCATGACGGCCATCGTCCTAACTGATTTAAAATTGGATTGGGACAAGGAATATAAAATAACAACCGCGGATAATATTGCTGGTGGGAAGTTGAATTTATTTTTGGGGGATACGGCTTACTTGAAAGATATCTTTTTAACAAGTTTAATCGCATCTGATAACGGTGCCACCATTGCTTTAGTCCATGCGTCTGGATTAACGGAAGAGGAGTTTGTTGAAAAGATGAACGCCAAGGCGAGGTCCCTGGGTTTACAGAATACTTCTTTTACCGATCCGATTGGATTAGGGGAAGGAAATATTTCCACCGCGCGCGAAGTTGCTTTTTTAGCTCAGGAAGCTTTGAGTAGAGACAGAATAAACGAGGCCGCTAATTTAAAAGAATATAAATTCACAACCCTGGAGGGAAGAGATAAATTTATTGAATCAACTGATTACTTGTTATTTGATGCTAGTGAAAATGATTTCTCCCCCATTGGAGGGAAAACGGGCTACACGGACAAGGCGGGGTATTGTTTTGTTGGTCGTTTCAAGGGTGTAAATGGAGAAAATTTAATTGCTGCCGTTTTAAATAGTCCGGGGAAAAATGACCGCTTTAAGGAAAGTAAAGCCCTAATTGGATGGGTTTTACAAAATTATTTTAAAAAATAAAAATTTAATATATTATGCCCGTTGTAAATAAATTATATTTAAGGTTTAAAAATTTTTTTCTTAGTAATTACCCAAAAATATTTGGTGCTTGTGAAAAGCGTAAATCGGTGATAAAGTTCTTTTTCGCCGGTAGTTCTGCCGCCGCTGTAGATTTGCTGTTTTTATTCCTTTTTTATGGTTTATTTCAGTGGAATTTAGTTTTGGCCACTAGTTTGGCCTTTATCCTTTCTTTTGTAGTGAGCTTTACTTTACAGAAATTTTGGACTTTCCGTAATTATAGCCAGAAGAAGATGCCAATCCAGTTCGTACTATATATTAGTAATGCCTTTATTGGGCTTAACTTGAACGGATTATTGATGCATATTATGGTAATCAAGTTTGGAGTTTGGTACTTGTTCGCGCAAATAGGAGTTAATATCGCGATTGGCGTTTATAACTTCTTTATTTATAAATTTATTGTTTTTAGAAAAAAAACCGATGAAATTAGTAGCCCGAAAAAAACAATTACAAGCCCAGCCGGAGATTTGGCTTAGAGAAGCTGGATATGTTTTTATTCCGGAAAGGGAAGACGGGGAAAGAAGTTTCGCTAAGCGTTTGTCGCGCGATTTTTACCCGCGTTTTCATGTTTATTTTGTAGAGAAGAAAGATAGTCAGGGTGAAGATTTCGTTATTTTTAATTTACATTTAGATCAGAAAAAACCAGGTTATGCTGGCCAGAATCGCCATAACGCCGAGTATGATGGCGAAGTAGTAGAAAATGAAGCCAGGAGATTACAGGGTTTATTGTTGCCAGAACTATTTGCTTAAGGAAGTTATTTGTCTAATTAAGATTTTATATATGTCAGACAGCGAGGAGGTAAAATCAAAACTGGATATTGTGGAAATTATTAGAGAGTACATACCGGTTAAAGCGGTCGGGGCTAATTTTCAGGCTGTCTGTCCTTTTCATAACGAAAAAACTCCTTCGTTTGTGATTTCTCCCGATAAACAGATTTGGCATTGTTTCGGCTGTAGTCGTGGTGGGGATGTGTTTAGTTTTGTCATGGAAAAAGATGGTTTAAGTTTTATAGAAGCTTTACGCTTTTTAGCACCTAAGGCGGGAGTTATTTTGAAAAATGAAAATCTAGAAAAAAATACTAAACGCACTCGTTTGATAGATATTATGGAGCTAGCCGGAAAATATTATGCTCATGTTTTAAAATCAAGCGTTGGCGAAAAAGCCAAAGAGTATTTGTTTAATCGCGGCTTGAAATCAGAAACGATTGCCGATTGGCAACTAGGATGTAGCCCAGATTCTTGGAGCTCTTTGTATGATTTTTTACGTCAAAGACCGATGATCGGTTATAAATATAGTGATGAAGAAATTTTAGCAGCGGGGCTGATTATTAAGAAAGAAAACTCAAGCGCGGGAACACGTAATTATTACGATAGATTTCGAGATAGAATTATGTTTCCGATTTGGGATGTGAATAATAATTTAGTGGCTTTCACGGCTCGAGTTAATCCTGAAAAAGAAAAGACAGAAAAAATGGGTAAGTATATCAATAGTCCGCAAACTGAAATTTATGATAAGAGCCGGATTTTATTTGCTCTTAATAAAGCAAAAAATGCGATTCGTAAAAAAGATTTAGCAATCGTGGTGGAGGGCCAGATGGACGCCATTAGTTGCCATAATCATGGTTTTGATAACGTAGTTGCTTCTTCAGGCACGGCTTTAACAACTGACCAAATAACCCTTATAAAACGTTTTACCAATAACCTCGCCTTATCGTTTGATATGGATGACGCCGGTCAAATGGCGGCCGACAGGGGGATAAAAGAAGCGCTGGCACAAAACATGAATTTAAAGATGATAACGCTTCCTTACGGAAAAGATCCTGATGAATGTTTAAAAAATAATCCTGATGATTTTAAAAAAGCGATTGTAGACGCCCAGCCAATGTTGGAATATTATTTTCATAAAATAAGTAAAGCTTTAGATTTGAATAAACTGGATAATAAAATTATTGTTCGCGACAAGATGTTTGAGATGATAGGGTTAGTTCCCAATAATTCGGAACAAGGTTATTGGCTTAAAAAAATAAGCGAAGAATTAGATTTTGCCGAAACCGATATTAGAGAGGAATTTAATAGATGGCAACTGAAAAAGAATCCAGTACCAGCGGCCATATATCCTAAAAAGATTGTTAATTCTGAGCCAGAGTCCAAGACCTTAATTAGAGAAGAACTTCTATCGGAGTTATTTTTGGCTTTAATTATAAAATTTCCGGAGTTTATTGGCTATAGTTTAGAAAGTCTTGACCCGGCACAAACCTATTCCGAAGACAATTCTAGGTTTTACAAGACCTTAATTATCTATTATAATAAATCTGGCTTATTGGACTACACAGATTTTCGCCAGTATCTCTTAGAAAATGAAACCGGACTAGAAAATTTGCTTGACAAATTTGTGCTACTAGGCGAAAAAGACTTCTATGCTCACGCTCCATCTGAGGCCAAATCAGAAATTATTAAAACTATAATTGAGCTTAAAAAATATAGTTATCAGAAAAAAATTAAACAACTAGAGAAAGATATGATGGCCGCCGAAAAGGATGAACAGGATGAAGTTGGTGGAGGAGAAAAGATTACCAGGCTTATGGGCGAGCTTAAAAGCGCGACTGATGAGTTAAAAAAATTAATTTAAACACGTATGGCTAAGAAACAGCCAAAAAAGCAGCCAACTAGGCCGCTAAAAAAACTTTCTAAAAAAATGAATAAAGTAATAAAAAAGACTGTAAAAACTACGGCAAAGGCTAAGGTTGTAAAACCGGCCAAAAAAGCGGTTGTGGCTAAAAAGCCAGTAGTTAAGGCTGTTTCAAAACCAAAGCCCAAGAAGACTGTTTTAAACCCTAAGAAGACCATGAAATCGGATAGACCGGTTAAGATTAGGGCTAAAGAAACGCCAAAAGAAATTGTGAGACCAAGCGAGGCCCAGTATAAGAAAGTAATAGACAAGGGGCGCATGCGTGGCTTCGTTACTGAAACCGAATTATTATATCTGTTTCCTGAAGTAGAAGAATATGTTTATGAGTATGATGTCTTTTTAGGAGAACTACAAAAGAATGGTGTTCGAATTGCGGAAGACTCAGGACGCATTTTAGATACGGCTGAAAAGAAAGCTCAGGAACCAGTTTTAACTGGTCGCGCCCTGGCTCAACAAAATGCGATGCAGGTTGATTTATCAAAGTTAAGCGCTGACTCTATCCAGATGTATTTGAAAGAAATTGGGAAAGTCCCACTACTTACTGGCGAAGAAGAAACCGAGCTTGCTAAGCGTAAAGAGAAGGGAGATAAGGAGGCAGAAAAGAAAATTATTGAAGCGAATTTAAGACTAGTTGTTTCCATCGCCAAGAAGTTTGCCGGCGCTAAAGGCATGAGTTTATTAGATTTGATTCAGGAGGGGAATATCGGTTTATTTAGAGCGGTGGAAAAATTTGAATACAGAAAAGGTTTTAAATTTTCAACATATGCCACTTGGTGGATTCGTCAAGCAATTACTCGCGCTTTAGCTGATCAATCTCGTACCATTCGTATCCCAGTTCATATGGTAGAAACGATTAATAAGTTCCAACAGATTCAACGTAATTTAATTCAGGAGTTAGGACGTGAGCCAATGGCTGATGAAATCGCCGCCGAGATGGGAGAAGAACTAGAGAAGGTTAGATATATTATGAAAATTTCTCAAGACACTATATCTTTAGAAACGACCATTGGTGATGACGAAGAAGATTCTACTTTAGAGGACTTTATTGAAGACGTTAAAAATGTTACGCCCGATAGAGCCGCCGCTTTACAATTATTAAAGGACTACGTTAAAAACATTGTCGCGCAATTATCTCCACGTGAACAGAAAATTTTAGAGATGCGTTTTGGGCTAGTTGATGGCGTTGCTCATACTTTAGAAGAGGTTGGTCAAGAGTTTGAAGTTACCCGTGAACGTATTCGCCAAATTGAATCTAAGGCTTTAGAAAAAATCCGTAAATTTAAGGGCTTGGAGAAGTTGAGAGATTACTAAGATTATTTTTAAAATATAGTAAAGGGAATAGAGCCGCGCTAAAACGCGGTTTTATTTTAGCTTTATCCTTGGGTTATGTTTTTTGTATAGTTGACAAAGCTATATTATTGTGTTATAATTATATATTGTTCATTGAAAATTTGTAACCTTTAAAAATAAATCAAAAATGGGAGAAATTAAGATTATTACCGAAAATGTAGAATTAGAAAATGCCTTAAGACGCAGTTTGGAGTTTAACCCGATAATAATCGGAGAACGAGATTTAACCCTTGTGGACGCAAACGGTGTTTTTGCTTCTGGTCAAAAACGAACAGACCGGGCAGGTATTAAATTAGCCTGGGAACATGCTCAGAACCCGAAGAATGTCGTTATTCTTTTAGGTCTGGAACCAGAATGGTACCTGGCCAAAAGCAGCGAAGATTTCGTCGGTTTAATGGCTAAGGCAAATGTGGGGTTTTGTGATATTTTGTATATGTCTCACGTTTTGCCAAAGTATCAGGAAATTGTTTCCGGCAAAAAAAGGGAAGATGCTACCGGATTGACTCTTTATGCTTTTAGTAAAAAACAAAAAGCAATTGCTTCTTTGCGTCATGGCATTAATAAAGTTGATGGCTATGGTCGTCAGGATTGGCTCAATGAGACAAGAGAAACAGGAGTTACTGGAACTGACGAGGAAGTCATTAATTACATTCGTAATTGGGAACCAGAGACTGCCGGCGAATTTGCAGGCAAGTATTTAGAAGGCATCTTTGTTGATGCTTATCAAACCTTGTTTGATGATAAGTGGGTGATTGATATGAATGTTCTGGAAATTGTCAGCAAACTTGCCGAAGAAACCAAGAAAAATGTTTTCGTTATTTCCGACAGTCCAAAGTCAGAACTAAAAAAACTCATGGACGACAGGGAGATTCCTTGGCCACTTTTGTCTAAGTATGACTTACGCGGGGCAGAGCTGGAGATTGTGATTGATAACCTTTCGCGATCCGAATTTAAACGGATGTATCAGATTTTTTCCCAAAAGTTCATTAACGTGGCCGATTTATTGTCCGCTTAAAGATTTATTATTAAACACAAACTTAAACACACAAGAGGGTCCAAAGGAACCCTCTTTTTTTATACTTTAGCCTTTGATTACGTAGTTGACATAATGCCTGAATTTGATATCATAAGAGTAAATATTTCAGTTTTGAGATATTTTGTTTTTAGAGGAAAGAGGCTTATAATATATATGAGTCTACGCGGAGCCTCTTTGTGGGGCCCGTACAATTTAATATTCCCGGGTAGCGCAGCGGTAGCGCAGTTGGCTGTTAACCAATTGGTCGTCGGTTCGAATCCGACCCCGGGAGCCAAGCAAAAATAGGCTAATTTTAGCCTATTTTTTGTTATAAAATCCTATTCTAATTATAAAGTAGTGTCGCCATGGTGACGTAAAATATTAATAATAGGAATATATTAAATAATTGGTTTATGGTAATATTTAAACATATTTAATTACATATTTAATTTATGAAAATTGTAGCAAGCGAGAGGTCGTTTTCAAAAAAGCAGATTAAAAAGCATAGAATTAAAAAATACGTTGTCTTTACTTCTGTTTTTTTAATAGCTATCGCATTGTTGTATTTTTGCTATAAGTCATTAAGCAATGACCCTAATCGCTTTAATCCAATAGTCTTGCTTGAGGTGTCCGCTATGATTGCCGGGGCTTTGTTATATGTTCTTTTTAAATGGTTATTTGGAAAACTTGATACCTATATTGATAACATTGATATAAATTTAGGAGTGGCAATGGCTGGCGATAAAGGTGAGGTAATGGTTTTTGAAGAGTTAAAAAAAGTACTTAATGATAATTATACAGTCTATCCAAATTACATTATTCCTGGTCACAAATTCGATCTTGATTTTTTAATCGTTGGTCCAAAAGGATTGATAGTCGTAGAGGTTAAAAACTTTTCTAATGCTACATTCT
>JBBQHF010000002.1:0-118682 GCA_038323715.1 Patescibacteria group bacterium | reverse complement strand
AGAATACTCTAACGTCAGCGTTAATTACGATAATTACGAAAGAGTGGAAAGGGAATTGAAGAATTTGGAATTAGAGAAGGATATTTGTTTTCAGAAATTAGATGCCCTAATATTTGATGCTAAAAAAGTTATAGATAATTTTAATGAAACCATATTAAGTATTCATGAATATATAATGGAAAGTAACGAAGCGTCATTTGATATTAAAACTATTTCTACTGGCAGAAACAAGCAGGTATTAAAATTTGAGATGAGAATTGACGATGATGGTAGTCATAGTGTTGATAGAACCAAGGTTTTTATCTATGATTTGTCATTGTTATTAAACAATTATACAAGGATGAGACATCCTCATTTATTAATGCATGATAATATTTTTGATGTTGATCAAGATTCTTTAGTAAAGAGTTTGAATTATTTAGCAAAACAGGAATCGCAGGATTTCCAGTACATACTAACTCTAAATAGAGATAAAATTGAAAACGAGGAGAAAGAAAAAATACTTGATTTGAAAATAGAAGATCATCAAATAGCAAATTTCACGAAAAAAGATAGGTTTCTTTATGGAGATAAATATTCTGAAATGTAGTTATACTATGAAAGTTAATAGTTCTCAGGTTATCTTAAAATAATTTCATTTCCGTTATCTTACATTTATATGATTATAATAGGTGATAAGGTTTTTAAAACAAAAATAGAGGCAAAAAAATTTACCCAAGAAATATTGTATAGAAATCCAGTCGGTCGGCCTTTAGTAGGCGAAGACCTTAGTTTTGTTTACGATTTAATACAACTTCATCCCAAAAAAGATGAGAAGATGGGAAGCGGAGTAAAGAATATTGTTATAAAAGAAGAAAGAGGTGTCGGCAGCACTAAATGCTTCTACATAATAAGAAATAACGAAACAGAAATTGACTTCAGTTTTTATAAGTGTTTATATAATTCTTTAGACGAACCTAGAAAATTATTCAATATATCTGCTAGAAGAGTTGTTGCTGATCAAATAATTGGTTTTAAAGATGGTTACTTTGAAGAAAATCAAAATGAAGATGGCATGGTAAGTTCTGCAATATCCGGGGAATTGCTTAATAAAAATAGTTGCCATGTTGACCATATTCCGCCAGAAACCTTTAATAAAATAGTCGATGATTTTATAAATGAAAATAGTATAGATGTAAATACTATAGAGTTTGATCGGTCGGGGATCGGATGTACATTCATTGACGAAAGTATAAAGCTCTTATTTTCTGACTATCACGGAGAAAGAGCTAAATTGCGGATTGTATCTATATTTGAAAACTTAAGTCAAAGGAGAAGTTAATAATTTTTCAGGAACCTATATTTTCTCTACCATTAGCCATCCACGTCCGAAAGCAGTCCCTCCAGGCGAGCCAACGTAGATTAAGCGAGGTTAAAGCCTCGTTTTTTCTTTTATATTTGCTTAAATATGGCGGTTCTAACCTTGCCATCCTGGCGTTAAATTTTTCAAGGTTATTTTTAATTTTAACATCTAAAATCATTAAAACATATAAGAAAACAAGCCTTGAATAAGTTAATTAATACTTGTCTAATTTGAGAATATGTGGTATAGTTCAGATAAGTTTTAGTACCTACTTAATTAAATAATTTATAAATTCTATGGACTCATCTTACAGCTCATCAAGCACAAAAACAATTTTTCGCGGTACGCAAATCGTTTGGTACATTCTCAGCGTTTTAGAGATACTTTTAGCCTTTAGATTCGTATTAAAAATGATGGCGGCTAATCCATTAGCTGGTTTCTCAAGATTTATTTATGTAACCACTTGGCCCTTTGCTCAGCCGTTTATATCTGTTTTTCGGGCTTCTAAGGTTGCAGGTAGTGCTTTTGAGTGGACAACTCTAATGGCAATGCTTGTTTATTGGATCGTTGCTATTGGAATTATTCGAATATTTTTGATGAGTAAAACCGTCTCAACTCCAGAAGCCGCCGCTAAACTAGATAAAGAAGAAAATTTATAATATATTTAATTAAATAATAATATGTTAACTACTATTGCAGTCATCCTCCTTATTTTATGGTTACTTGGCGTTCTGACTTCTTACACAATCGGCGGTTTTATTCACGCGCTACTGGTAATCGCTATTATTGTTTTTCTAATTAGAATCATTAAAGGAGAAAAACCATTTAAATAAAGGGCAAAAATAAAATCAAATAAAACACAAATAGCTTAATAATAAAAAGAGGTTTTAAAACCTCTTTTTTTGTTGCGGGTAACTATAATTTTACGGTGAATAAAACTGTTTTTAGATTTAACTCCGAGACTAGTGCGCAAACTGATGGAATTAGAATCCATTAGTTGACTCTTTAGATTCTGTCTTTTGTCTATGTATACTGAGTGCTATTAATATGCGTAGTTTATTTATACAAATTTATAAAATCTTAATGTCAAATTTATGTTATAATATTGATATATGAATAAAAATAAATTAGAAAATGTAACATTGTTAGGTATTGATTGCGTTGATGTTGAAAGACTCAGATTGGCAATGAAAATTTGTCAAAATGATTTTGAATTTGCCGAAATTAAATTATTAACTTCTTTGGATGTGTCCAGTAAAGAAAATATTGTTAAAATTGAGCCCATTAAGTCAACTGAAGAATATTCCCAGTTTATAATCAATGATCTGTATAAATATGTAAGTACAACGCATGTGCTACTGGTTCAATATGACGGCTTTATTCTTAATCCTGATGCCTGGACTGATGAATATTTAGACTATGATTATATTGGCGCTCCGTGGCTGGTAGCTGATTGGTCGATTAAAAATTTTGATTTTCCAGTCGCACTATTGGGCAAATATGTGGTTGGTAATGGTGGTTTTAGTTTGCGTAGTAAAAAAATGCTAGAATTAACAGCTGAGTTAGCTCAATCTAATAAAATATTTAAGCTCCACCCGGAAGATGTTTCTCTTTGCGTGTGGCATCGTCAACTTTTGGAAGATGAGGATTTAAAGTTTGCGCCAGTCGCTTTGGCAAGGAAATTCAGTTTTGAATCAGAAGATAAAGATAATTACTCTTGGAACGGACAATTTGGTTTTCACGGCCTTAAATGGACTGATATATCTAAATGGAGTAAGATCCACCCGGAATATAAAATAGATAATCCGGCAATAGCCAAGAGTGAGAGGTTGAAGTGGCTTTAATATAATAATTAAAATTTTTAATATGGACATCTTAATTGATAATAAGAAACTTGAGTTAACAAAAAATGGTTTCCCAATATTAATACATGGAGCTGAAAAAACAGGGGCATCATTTTTTAGTATTTGTTTGTTGACTGACTTACTAAAGACTGGAATGAAAGCTTTTCTTTTTTCAGCTTATCCGATGGCAAAAGAGGAATTTAGAAAACAAATAGTAGGTTATGAAGATGGTGCTATTATTATTGATTCTGGCGATGAACAAGCACTTGTAGAGGCTTTGCAAGAAACTCCTGATTTAGACGAAAGGGTAGTTTTAATAAAAAATATAGATAACTATAGCTTAAATTTATTTAATGCCGTTAAAGACTTGAAACTAATTATTTTATCCGGAGATTTAGATAAGTTTAAGTTTAGTAATAGTTTAATTGATGAAAATTTTTCTACTAAAATATTATTTTCACCATCAGAAAAATATTCTCAGTATGATTTAAGCGATTTGCCTAAATATAGTGGAAAAATGATTAGCAATACTTACAATGGAGTTATTAGTTTAATCGCAGAAGAATAAGAGGAGCTAGTTTTTTGGATTAAGACCCTAATCCTTATTTAATAATAGCCGCACTAGTTCGAACTTCGTCCACGACCCCGAGCAAATAGACAAAGTAACACTTCCTGTGCTATTTTTTGTTTATATGGATAAAAAGAAATTAAAAACAGTAACCCTGCTAGGGATAGATTGTGTTGATTTAAAAAGGCTTAAAATAGCCATGGATATTTGTCAGCACGATTTTGACTTTGCCGATGTTAAAATATTGTCTTCTTTGCCCGGCGAAGGCCAAGATAAAATAATAAAGATTAACCCCATTAATTCCTTAGAAGAATATTCTCATTTCGTTCTCTGGGAATTAGATAAATATGTAGAGACGACGCATGTTTTAATCGTTCAATATGATGGCTTTATCTTAAATTCCCAGGCTTGGACAGATAAATTTTTAGAATATGATTACTTGGGCGCCCCTTGGTTAGTTGCTGATTGGTCTGTTCAAAAATATGATTTTCCTGCAGATTTGCTGGGCACCTACTTAGTTGGTAATGGCGGCTTTAGCTTGCGTAGTAAAAGATTACTTTCTTTAATAGCCGAGCTCGCAAAAAATGGAGAGCTTATAAGATATAATCCTGAAGATACAGCTATCTGTGTTTATTATCGTCAATTGTTTGAAGATAAGGGAATAAAATTTGCTC
Organism: Patescibacteria group bacterium; assembly: GCA_038323715.1. Classification (GTDB taxonomy): domain Bacteria; phylum Patescibacteriota; class Patescibacteriia; order Patescibacteriales; family UBA12465; genus UBA12465. The sequence goes on along the minus strand of JBBQHF010000002.1, from coordinate 114,254 downwards.
CAGTTGATTTAGCAAAACAATTTAGTTTTGAAGGCGAAAGTCTTAGTGATTACGCTTGGAGCGGACAATTTGGTTTTCACGGGTTAAAATGGACCGATATTTCTCAGTGGAGTTTGAAACATCCAGAATATAAAATAACTAATCCCGCGACTGAAGAATCAGAGAGACTAAAATGGCTTTAGGTAAATGGTGTCAAATTTGCCAAAAACAGTTCCGACTGGGTCTCTATCCCCGAGAAAAATAAAAAAATTGAGCCGAAAGTCTCTTTGGTTTAATATAATAAAATATTTATTATAGTCTACAAAAAATAAACATATATTTACTATAAATAATTAAAAAATATAATTTATAAATTTATGAAACTAATTATTACTTGGATTTTAAGCACGATTGCTTTATTAATTAGCTCTTGGTTGGTGCCAGGCGCTAAAGTAAGTGGATTTTGGGCGGGTTTAATAGCGGCTCTAGTTTTAGGCGTGGTGAATGCTACTATCCGACCACTTTTGGTTATACTAACATTACCTATCAACATTTTAACTTTAGGACTCTTCACTTTAATAATTAATGCTTTAATGGTTTGGTTGGTCTCTGCTATTTTACCAGGATTTAGCATTGCTAGTTTTTGGACAGCTTTAGTATTTAGTGTAATATTATCTGTAATAATGTGGATTATGGAGGTAATAATTAAATAAAGTTGAAAAAAAATAATCAAAAATATGTTTTTAAAACTAAACTACAACCCCGAATAAAAAAAAGTTACATATTTACATAAATTTAACCTACCTGATTTGTGGTGGAGTGAAAAATATATTTAGAAATTGCTTAATTTTACAGCTATTTTAGGGTCTTTGACTGATGTTTATAAATTTGATAATATTCTGTATATAGAGTATTAATATTTATTGATATACTATATGTAGTAATTAACTAAAATAATTTTTATGAAAGAGCAAGCAAAAAATAGTTCAAATGATATACTCAAAATGTTGGTCGGCTGGGTTTTAACCTTTGGTTTACGACTCATTCCTTTTCGCCCGCCTAATATAGAGCCGATATTAACAGTTCAGATGCCCTTTACTAAACATTTTGGCTGGCTGGCTGGTTTTATTTTTGCTTTTTTAAATATAATTTTATTTGACGTTGTGGTTGGCAAACTTGGTTTGTGGACCTGGATAACTGCTCTTGCGTATGGCTTATTGGCTTTGTTTTCTCATTGGTATTTCAAAAAAAGAGCAAGCACGGCGATGAATTTTGCTATTCATGCCGTGTATGCGACCTTGCTGTATGATGCGGTAACCGGATTAAGCGTTGGGCCCCTATTTTTCCACCAATCTTTTATGGAAGCTTTAACTGGTCAGGTTATGTTCACCGTTTATCATTTATTGGGCAATGTTTCTCTTGCCCTAATACTTAGCCCAGCGATTTATAAGTCATTGGTTACTAATCCCAAGCTGAGTGTGAGTTATCTTAAACAAAAATTAGCGTTTTCTAATTAAATTAATATCAACAATCTAAAGCAATTATTATTATGCAAAAAAATATCATTGAAATAACTAAAATTAGAAAGAGAAGCGGTGAGATTGTTGATTTTAAGCCAGAGCTGATTGAGCAAGCAATTACTAAAGCTTTCCAAGAAGTGGGAGAAGAATTAAACGGCTTTGCCCAACAGATTAGAGGACAAGTAGAGTCTGATTTAATTAAAATAAAAAGATTCTCTTCTGTTGAAAATTTTGTTCCCCATGTGGAAATGATTCAGGATTTAGTTGAGGAAGAGCTGATAAAAAATAAATATGTTAAAGTGGCTAAAGCCTATATCCTGTATCGTCAAAAAAGAACTGAGCTACGGGCTAAAAGAAGAGAAGTCCCAGAGCATGTTCAAAAATTAACAGATGAGAGTAAAAAGTATTTTAAGAATCCTTTATCAGAGTTTGTTTTTTATCGCACCTATTCTCGCTGGATTGAAGATGAGCAAAGACGAGAAACCTGGATTGAGACTGTCGATCGCTATCTTAATTACATGAAACAGAATCTAGGCGAGGCCTTAAGTGAAGGAGAATATGAAGAGTTGAGGCAGGCAATTTTAAAACAAGAGATTATGCCTTCTATGCGCTTGTTTCAATTTTCTGGCAAAGCAGCTGATAAAACGAATGTTTGCGCCTATAATTGTTCTTATGTTGCGCCTGAAAGTTTTCAGGACGTTGCGGAAATAATGTATGTTTCTATGTGTGGTACCGGTGTCGGTTGGTCAGTAGAGAGTCAAAATGTAGAAAAATTTCCACAAATTCTAACTCAAGTTGGTGAACAACTGGATACTTTTATTGTCCCTGACGATAAAGAGGGTTGGTCCGACGCCTTAGCTTTAGGGATGAAGACCTGGGCTGACGGGAAAGATATTAATTTTGATTATTCTGCGCTTAGACCAGCGGGCGCTCGCTTAAAGGTGATGGGTGGTAAAAGTTCTGGACCAGATCCTTTGAAAAAACTCTTAGATTTTACTAGAGAAAAAATGTTAGCCAGACAAGGAAGAAGACTTCGCACTATTGATTTACATGATATTATTTGTATGATTGGTTATTGCGTTGTTTCTGGCGGAGTAAGGAGAAGCGCTATGATTTCTTTGTCCGACCTTGATGATGACAGAATTCGCGATGCTAAGAAGGGGCAGTTTTATATTGCTGAACCCCAAAGAAGTTTGGCTAATAACTCCGCTGTTTATTTAAAGAAGCCAAGTAATGAGGAGTTTTTAAGTGAGTGGATTGCTCTAATTAAATCGGGTTCAGGCGAAAGGGGTATTTTTAATCGCGGTTCTTTAGTGGGGACTATGCCGGAACGCAGACTTAATTTGTTAAAAGAAAAGAAAGGTTATTTTGATATCACCGGTAAATTTATTGTCGGTCAAATGGGGACAAATCCTTGTGGAGAAATTATTTTACAATCAAAACAATTTTGTAATTTAACTGAGGTGGTGGCCCGGGCTGAAGATACTGAAGAATCGCTACTTAGAAAAATTAAATTAGCTTCTATTCTAGGAACTTACCAATCTACCTTAACTAATTTTCCTTATTTATCAAAAGACTGGACTAGTAATTGTGAGGCGGAAAGATTATTAGGAGTATCAGTTACTGGGCAATGGGATTCTAAAGCTAGCCGCGATACTGATATTTTGCAAAAATTAAAACAAGAAGCAATTAAGGTAAATCAAGTTTATGCTAAGAAATTTAATGTCGCCCCATCGTCTTCAATTACTTGCATAAAACCGTCGGGCACAGTTTCTCAATTAGTTGATTGTGCTTCCGGAATGCATGCTCGTTATGCCCCTTATTATATTCGCCGCGTCCGAATTTCGGCAACCGATTCTTTGTTTAAAATGTTGAGAGACCAAGGAGTTGCCTATAAACCCGAGGTCGGTCAATCGCTTGAAGATGCAACCACGCTTGTTTTTGAGTTCCCGGTAAAAGCGCCAGAGGGCTCAATTTTTAGTCAGGATATTAAAGCGCTTGATCAGTTAGAGCACTGGAAAAAAGTTAAATTGAATTATACTGAACACAATCCTTCAGTTACCGTTTCGGTAGCTGATAATGAATGGATAGAGGTCGCTAATTGGGTTTACGAGAATTGGGAAATTGTTGGTGGTTTATCTTTCTTGCCTCGTAGCAACCATGTATATGAGTTAGCCCCTTATGAAGAAATAGACAAAGAACAGTATGATAAATTGCTTGAAAAGTTTAAGAATATGGATTTTGCCCAAATCGTAAGTTATGAAAAATATGATGAAACGGAAGCTAAAAAAGAGTTAGCTTGTGCTGGTGGCGCCTGTGAATTAAACTAAATTATTTAAATTTTTAAGTTTATGTACTATACCCGCAAAGGAGACAGTGGTACCTCAAACTTAGTTAACCCTAAAAATAGAATCACAAAAAGTGATTTAGTATTTGAAGTGCTTGGTTCTTTGGATGAGCTAAATTCTTGGTTGGGGTTATGTGCGGTTGAAGCTAAAAATATTTCAGCAGTCCTTGAAATTATCAAAAATATTCAGAATCAACTTTTTATTTGCCAGGCATATTTTGCTGGGGCTGAGATTGTTATTCCTGCAAATCTAGTTAGTACAACCGAAGAAATTATTGATGAATTAGGCAAATCAGTGCCAATGAAAAAAAGCTTTGTTATTAGCGGTGGCGTTCAGTTAAGTGCCTTATTTGATGTGGCGAGAACCTTGGCTCGAAAAACAGAAAGAAGAGCCGTCGGACTACAGGATATTACTGAAAGACAGTTAAATAGTTTGGTGCTGACTTACCTCAACCGTTTATCTAGCCTCCTCTATGTTCTAGCACGTTTTGTTAATGCGCAGGCCGAACAAGAAGAAGAGGCGCCAAAATACTAAATAAATGAAAATTAAAAAAATCAGCTATTTTGAGAATCTGGTTTATCAAGCGACCAAGGAAATACCTAAAGGCAGGGTATCAACTTATAAGGAAATCGCTTTTTATATTGGTCGCGAGAAAAGTTATCGGGCCGTGGGTAACGCCTTAAATAAAAATCCATATGCGCCTGAAGTGCCTTGCCATCGGGTTGTTACCAGTACGGGTTTATTAGGAGGGTTTGCTTATGGCGCGAATAAAAAAAAGGCTTTGCTTAAACAGGAGGGAATTGAAATAAAGCAAAATGAAGTCGTAAATTTTAAAGAAAAGTTATTTATTTTTAGATGTAAAAAATAAATTGGTAGAGGCGTAATATGTTTGCATCCTTAATTATGTAATTTATTAATATAAATATAAAATTATGAATAAAGATAAATTTAATCAATTGGCAAATATCTTGGAAAAATTAAATAACGGTGAAAATTCGGAGAAAGTAAAATTTGAAGCAAGAGACTTTCTGGCAACCATTAGTCCTACAGATTTATCGATTGCTGAGCAAAGGCTAATCGATAATGGCTTGGAGCCGAGCGCCTTAAGACACTTATGCTCCGCTCACATGAGCATGTTAGAAGGTAGTTTGGGATCAATCAAAGAGAGCTTGGCACCTAAACATGTGATACGGGCCATGATAACTGAACATGATATTCTTCTTAAACTACTTAATGAATTAGAAAAAATTAATAAAGTAGTCACAGATGATAAAGGAGTAGTTATTAGCCTTGAAATAATAAATAAACTTAATGATTTAGCTAAAAATTTAATTGGTGCAGAGCCGCATCATCAGCGCGAGGAAAACATTCTATTTCCCGCTTTAGAGGCGGCGGGAGTGTCTGGGCCACCACGAATAATGAAGATGGAGCACGTAGAATTAAGAGAATTAAAAAAACGACTATTGGGGTTGTCGGAAATAGGGTCAGATTTGAGTGTTGAAGATTTTAAGAAAGAACTCCAAATTATAGCTGAGTCTCTTATTTTTAAATTGCGCGATCATATTTTTAAAGAAAATAATATTCTTTACCCAACTGCTCTAAAAGTAATTAATACTGAAAAGGAGTGGGCCGATCTTAAAAGAGGATGTGATGATATCGGTTATTGCGACTTTACACCAACAGAAAATATTTAAGAATGACTAAAGCTCTTATTTATACAATCGGGCATTCAACACGTACTTTAAATGAGTTTCTTGATTTACTGCAGACTTATAAGATTGAACAATTAATTGATGTGAGGACTATCGCCAAGTCTCGCCATAACCCTCAATTTAATGAGGCGGCTTTAAGTATTAATCTTCAAGAACAAAAAATTAGTTATTCCCGTAATGAAAGATTGGGTGGTTTGAGATATGCGAAGAAGGACTCGATTAATATTGGATGGAGAAATGCTTCTTTCCGTGGTTATGCCGATTATATGCAAACTGAAGATTTTTTTGTGGCAACTAAATTATTAATTAGTGCTGCTAGAAATAAAATGACAGTTATAATGTGCGCCGAAGCACTACCTTGGCGCTGTCATAGGTCAATGATCGCTGATGTATTAGTTCGTCAAAAATTTGAAGTTAGGCATATTATGTCTAAAACTTCCGCGCCTAAACATAAATTAACTTCGTTTGCTAAAGTAAAAAAGGGGAAACTCTATTATCCGGGAATAAAAATAGTTAAATAATTTTGCCCATTGGTTAATAACAAAAACTTAAATCTTAATATTATGCTTAAAATAAATGCCGCTGAAGTTTATCAATTTTCCGAGATGGTCGCCTATCAGGCGGGCTCTATTGTAAGTCGCGAGATAATCCAGAAACAATCAGGGACCATCACTGTCTTTGCTTTCGACGCTGGGCAAGGATTGAGTGAGCATAAGGCACCTTTTGATGCCCTGGTTTATATTTTAGATGGTAAGGCTGAGATAATTATAGACGGTCAGTCTTTTACGGTCGCAAAAAATGAAATAATTGTTTTACCAACAGATGTTATTCATGAGCTGAGGGCAAAAGAGAAATTTAAAATGGCCCTAGTAATGATACGTTAATTATAATTCTTCAATATGAATAAATCTGTGATAATGTTGGGTATGTTTTTAGGATCAGCAATTGGTGGCTACATCCCTACTATTTTTGGCGCCGGCATGTTTTCGCTAGTCTCAATTATCTGCACCGCAGTTGGGGGAATTTTTGGAATTTGGCTTACCTATAGATTACAGGGTTAGATAGTAGCCTTATCTCTGAGTAGCCACCACTCACGTCTCACCATATTTTTCTTTGCAAAAATTGGCAAAAAAGAGTTAAATATGCTATCCTAATTGTATAAACAATATAATAGTATAGAAAATTCATATGAACAATAATAAAATTACCTGCCAGGATATTCGTGATGCTATTATTGATTGTTTTGCCGCCGCTCATTGCGCCGACACGGGCTTAACATCAGATAAATCCTCAGGTGATCAATATTGTTTATTGATAGTAAAAAAAGCTTTTAGCGATCAGGGCGTCGATTTTGATAACCCTACTAAGCAGGGGATTGTTAAGGTTCTTGATTCTTTAGCTGAATTTTCAAAAGCATTTCGTTCGCAGGATATTATCCAAAAACATCAACAGGAAATATTAGATTTATTAGATAAGGTGAAATAGTATTTTTTTATCATTTTAAAATATTTAACCGCACGGTTCAGCCGGCGGTTTTTTGTTTGACAGGCGCCCTCACCTCGTATATACTTTATTTAGTAAACTATTAATTAGATATACGAATGCTCTCAAATAATGAATTAGCCTTTGAGCTACAAAATGTGATTGTTCAGCTTAGAAAAGTAATTATCTCAAGGCATGGTAGTTCAACATTGAAGGGTGCGGAAAAGTGCACCTTGTTTTTGATTGATGAACTAAAAGCTGGATCCCCGGTTACTATATCGGAAATTGCTAATAAAATTAAAGTTACCTTAGCGGCAGTCACTCATCAAATAAATGCCCTAGAAAAGCGGGGGCTAATTCGACGTATGCCTAATAGCGGAGACCGACGTATAGTGCGTGTAAGTTTAACTAAAAGCGGAAGAGTACAAGTAGTTAAATTAAAAAAAGAATTCTCTAAAAAAACTAAAATTCTAACTGAATTTTTGGGAGAGGAAGATACTAAAAATTTAATTCGTCTGTTTAAAAAAATGTCAGAATTTAGAGAATTTATTAAATAACAAATATGTTTAAGCTTTTTAAATATTTACAACCATATAAATTTCAGCTAATAGCCTTAATTATTTTAGTTTTTGGTGCGGTTGCGGCAACGCTTGAGTTGCCGGGTTATATGGCTAAGATTATTAATGATGGTATTGTTCAATCGAATTCTAATATCATTTTTTATAATGGATTTTGGATGTTATTAATCGCTTTCGGAGGAGTTATTTGTACAATTGGTGTCGGATATTTGTCGTCAAAAATAGCGACTGGCTTCAGCCGTGATATTAGAAATAATGTATTTGCTCGGGTTGAAAGTTTTTCCCTCATTGAATTTAATAAGTTTTCAACAGCCTCTCTTATTACTCGTTCCACTAATGATATTCAGCAAATTCAAATGGTTTCTGTTATGCTTTTGCGCATGGTTTTGCAGGCGCCAATAATGGGGCTGTGGGCAATTTTTAAAGCATATCATTTGGCCCCGTCTCTTTCTTGGGTGATTGCGTTAGCAGTCGCTATTTTGCTTGGAGTAATTTTAATAATGTTTACGGTCGCCCTCCCGAAATTTAAAATATTACAGAAGTTAGTTGATCGATTGAATTTAGTCGCTCGTGAAAATTTAACCGGCTTGCGCGTTATTCGTGCTTTTAATAATGAAAAAGTTGAACAAGCTAAATTTGACAGAGCGAATATTGATTTAACGGCAACCAATTTGTTTGTTAATCGCTTGATGGTTGTTATGCAGCCGACAATGATGCTTATTCTAAACTTGACCTCAGTGCTTGTTGTTTGGTTGGGGGCGCATTTAATTAATGCTGGGAATCTATCAATTGGTAATATGATTGCTTTTATGCAATATGCCATGCAGGTAATTATGGCCTTTTTAATGATTTCCATTGTGTTTATTATGGTGCCACGCGCTTCAGTGTCTGCAGGACGTATTAACGAGGTTCTGGAAACAGAACCGGTAATTAAAAATCCTGAAAATCCTGTTTTTGTGAAAGATCTGTGTGGTGGAGTAGTTGAATTCATTAATGTAACTTTTCGTTATCCTGGAGCCGATATTCCGGTTTTAGAGAATATTTCTTTTAAAGCTCAAGCCGGAGCAACGACGGCATTCATTGGTTCTACTGGTTCAGGAAAATCAACTTTAATAAATTTGATTCCACGGTTTTATGATGTTAGCTCTGGCGCGGTTTTGCTAAATGGAGTTAATGTCCGCGATTATAATCTAAACGATCTTTATAATAAGATTGGATATATTCCACAAAAGGGAGTCTTGTTCTCGGGCACAGTGGAATCCAATATTAAATATGGTGCCCCTGAAGCATCAATGGCTGAGTTAAAAAAATCAACCAAAATTTCACAGGCAGAAGAGTTTATTGAAAACTTGGGTGATGGATTAATGGCGCCGATTGCTCAAGGGGGCGCAAATATTTCTGGCGGACAGAAACAAAGACTAGCAATCGCTCGTGCCCTTATTAAAAATCCGGAGATATATATTTTTGATGATAGTTTTTCTGCACTAGATTTTAAAACTGATTCCAGTCTTCGTGAAGCGCTCAAGCAGGAAACAACAAATAAAACCGTCTTAATTGTCGCTCAAAGAATTTCCACGATTTTAGCGGCTGAGAAAATTATTGTTTTGGATAAAGGAAAAATTGTTGGCACAGGTACTCATTTAGAGTTGTTTAAGAGTTGTGACGTTTATCGAGAGATTGCTTCTTCGCAGCTTTCTGAAAATGAATTAAAAAATTTATTATGAGTGAAAATAATCAAAACAAGTCAAGAGGCGACTCAAAGCCCTCACTACTTATCGGTCCCAGGGGAGCTGGCGGACCTGGGCATGCTGGAATGCACTTAGTTGAAAAACCTAAGAATTTTTCTAAAACAATGAGACAGTTAGTTTCATATTTGAAACCATTTTGGATTTCAATCATTGTGGTATTTATTTTTGCCATCGGTAGTACAATTTTTGCCATAATAAGCCCGAAAATATTAGGGAATATGACAACTCAGATTTTTAGTGATTTGATTGGCCGTTTACCGATAAGCTTTGTTAAGCTTCAAACCCTAGCTACCCAACTTTTAATTCTATATATTTTAAGTGCAATTTTGAGTTATATTCAAGGCTGGATTATGTCTGGAATTTCCCAAAAAATCACTTATAGATTTCGGCGCGATATTTCAGAAAAAATTAACCGTTTACCTTTAGCCTATTTTGATAAAAGAACGTATGGTGAAATACTGTCACGGGTGACTAATGATGTCGATACTGTTAGCCAAACTCTTAATCAAAGTTTGACGCAAATTGTCACTGCCGTAACCATGCTTGTGGGAATTATAATTATGATGTTTTCAATATCTTGGCAGATGACTCTCGTCTCGTTAATACTGGTCCCGCTTAGTCTGGTTTTGATTACCGTAATTGTTAAAAAATCTCAACATTATTTCAAAGAACAACAGGATTCTCTGGGTGAAATTAATGGTCATATTGAAGAAATGTATGCTGGGCATAATGTGATGCGTGTATTTAATGGTGAAAAACGTTCAGTGGAAAAATTTAAAGTTATCAATACCAAGCTTTTTAATAGTGCGTGGAAGTCACAATTTCTATCGGGCTTGATGATGCCAATTATGACATTTGTTAGTAATTTAGGCTTCGTTGGCGTTTCGGTAGTTGGAGGTTGGCTCGCTATTCAAGGAAAAATAAGAATTGGCGATATCCAAGCGTTTATCCAATATGTAAACCAGTTTAATCAGCCGATTATTCAAACCGCAAATATTGCTAATGTTATGCAATCAACCGCCGCGTCCGCTGAACGTGTCTTTGAATTTTTAAATGAGGAGGAAGAAGCTAGTGAAGATAATAAAAAACTTGCACCGAAGATAATAAAAGGGGAGGTAAAATTTGATAAGGTGGTCTTCGGTTATAATAATCAGAAAGTTATCATTAAAGATTTTAGTGCGCATATAAAGCCTGGCCAAAGAATCGCTATTGTTGGCCCGACGGGCGCCGGTAAAACAACCATTGTTAATTTACTAATGCGATTTTATGAGATTAACAGTGGTTCAATCAAAATAGATGGAGTTGATATGCGTGAATTAAAGCGGACTGATGTTAGAAAAATGTTTGCCATGGTTTTGCAGGACACCTGGCTTTTCAACGGAACCATTAGAGAAAATATTACATATGGTAATCCTGAGGCAACGGATGAAGAAATTTTTGCTATTGCTCAAGCGGCCCATGTTGATCATTTTATCCATTCTCTGCCTCAGGGCTATGATTTAAAGTTAAATGAGGAGGCAGATAACATCTCACAGGGGGAAAAACAACTACTCACAATTGCTCGAGCTATGCTTATTAAAACGCCCATATTAATTTTAGATGAAGCGACTAGTTCTGTTGATACGCGTACGGAAGTATTGATTCAGGGAGCGATGAAAAATCTGATGAAGGATAAAACTAGTTTTGTAATTGCGCACCGCCTTTCAACTATACGTGACGCCGATTTAATTTTAGTTATGAAGGATGGTAATATTATTGAACAAGGGACACACAAGGGGCTGCTGGCTGAGAATGGTTTTTATGCATCATTATATAATAGTCAATTCGTCTCTAATTTATAATTAGGCTAATATGAACAATCAATTACCCCAAGTTTCTGAAAATCAAGAGTTTCAGAAATTAGCTTGCTCTGAATTAGACCTGAGGCGTAAGGAGTTTTCTGGGTGCATATTCAAAAAGTGTGATTTTAGTGGTTGTGCACTTTCTGGTTCAGCTTTTATAGATTGTTCTTTTATAGATTGTAATTTTTCTAACACGAAAGTAGATAATTGTAGTTTTCAAAATGTTTGTTTTGAAAATTCTAAACTTCTTGGCGTGATGTTCTCCACGATAGATACCCTATTAATAGGTTGGGTTTATAAAAAGTGTAATATCAATCTTTGTGATTTTAGTAATTTAGATATAAAAAACAGCCAATTTTTAGAATGTGAGATTAGGGAGAGCGACTTTGTTGGGGCTAATTTATATAGTTCTGATTTTTCTGGTTCTAGTATGTCGGCTAGTAAGTTCCAAAATACTAATCTGGAGAAAACAAATTTTGTCGGGGCGAAAGATTATTATATTGACCCCAGATATAATAAATTAAAAGAAGCACGCTTTTCTTACCCTGAAGCGCTATCATTATTAGATAGCTTTGGCGTTAAAGTTGAATTTTAGAATTAGAGTATGAAATATTTTATTATTTAACAAACAATAAAATCAAAATGAAAAATAAATATTTGGTAGGCATTTCATTTTTAGTAGCAATCTGTTTTTTTAGTTTACCGAAAAATACAAAAGCAGCTTACGACACTTTGGGGGTTAATGGATATATTTTGCTCCAGGTAGAAAGTAACGGTGAAGCTTGGTATGTTTACCCTCTAAATGGAGAAAGATATTATTTAGGTCGACCAGCAGATGCTTTTGAGGTTATGAAAAAACTTTCGCTAGGTGCTAAACATGACCTTATTATTAATACGGAAATATTTCCAGAAAAATTATCTGGCATGATACTACTGGACGTAGAAAAAAATGGTGAGGCTTATTATATTTACCCAAAAAATCTAAAGAAGTATTATCTCGGTAGGCCAGCAGATGCCTTTAAAATTATGCGGGAGCTAGGACTAGGAATAACTAATCAAAATTTGGCTTATGTGCCGATAGGAAATAATGAAGGAAAAATTAGCGTTTTGCCTGGTGGAAAATATTTAATCACGAACGTCCCCTTTTCAGCACAAGCGCCATACGGCAATTGGGATGACCAAAGGCAACAAGATGGTTGCGAGGAAACATCAGCCCTTATGAGCGTAAAATGGGCCAAGGGAGAATCTCTGAATAAGGAACAGGCCCTTAGTCAAATCACCGGCTCTTCGGATTATACCTTAAAAAAGTATGGAGAATATCGCGATATTGCTTTGCAAGATACAGTTGATTGGATTTTAAAAGATTATTTTAATTATGATAAAGTTGCATTAGTGCAAAATATTACTATAGATAGCATGGTTGAAGAATTACGGAAAGGAAATCTTTTGTTGGTCCCGATGAACGGTCAATTAATGCATAACCCAAATTTTAAAGCACCAGGGCCGCCGAGGCATATGGTCGTTGTAAAAGGTTATGATTATGAAAGAAAAATATTTATAACGAATGACCCGGGTACTAGAAATGGCGAATCATATGAGTATGATTTTAACGTTTTTTACGATGCTATTAGAAATTATCCCACGGGATATCATGAGTTAATCCAAAAAGTAGAAAAAGGCATGATAGTTGTTTGGAGGTAAATTTATTTAGTTATTTATAGAATTGCCAATTGTGTAGTTCATAAAAAAAGTGTCAGGAATATCTTCAACTTTTTTATTCCAATCTTTCCCGTAATATTTTTCGGCAATGGCCGGGGTAATCATTAGTCGAAGCGTCCCATTATGATCAACCGCATAAACTCTAGGATCAGTTTGGATTTTAACTAGCTTCACTCCAGGCTTATAAGTCACATTACCGCCTAAAGGAATCTTGCCGATGTCTTCTAGAGAAATGGTTTCTACTTGGGAAAAATCTGAATACCAAGTGGCATAGGTTTGAGCATTCGGAAAGACGTAGCGCTTACTATTAGCGCCGCAATAATATACTGAGGAGATTGTGGCAATACGGATAAGAGAGCCAGGTGTGCAATAACTAATTGAATCAGGAATAACGGCTAACCCCTTGTCGTGGTTAATGGTAGGGCTATTGCTTTGAGCGGTGGTTGGATTATAGGTATATATGTTTAGAGCGGCGTTTAGGTATGGGTAGGGATTAATAGGAGTATCGTCTGGTAAACGTATTTCAAAATGTAAATGTGAGCCAGTAGCCTCAGCGTTTCCAGAATCACCTACCCAAGCGATATGTTGACCTTGGATAACATTGACGCCTTGACTTATGCCGGGAGCATAAGCATTCTCTGGCCCGCCCTGGCCATCGTCAGTGCCTGGCGTATCATTGTTTATATGAAGATAGTTGTATTGATAACCGTCATCGCCAGCGATTGTTATCATGTAGCCGTAACTTGGTTCAGTCATGGCGGCAGAAGTAACCCGTCCACCACGTGCAGCTACGATTAAGGTCATTTTAGGGGCCATTAAATCGTTGCCTTCATGAGTACGGCCGCCACTTCGGCCATCACCAAAATCATCAGAAAAATTTGGGACACCTTCAACGGGAAATATAATATCGGGGTCTCCAGAGGGCGTGATAGTTGGAGTGCTATGCCAGTTGTAATTAGAATATGTTTGAGCGCTAGTCAAAGATGGAATCGTAAGAATAATAATGCCTAATATGTACAGCCTGAAGCGATTTTTCATATTTTATTAATTTTATTTATTAGGCAGTTAGTATACCATGGACGGAGGTTAATAGATATGATTTAGACGCAAGGCAAATAGACAAAATAGCACTTTTCGTGCTATTTTTATTATATATACCTATCAATAAAATAGTAAAAGAAAAATTTATATTAATAAAATATGAATATTAAAAAAATTAGCATCTTAGCTTTAGTGGTGGTTGTTTTAGGGGTGGCAATATTTTTGGTTTTTAACAAACAGCCAAAACCAGACAACCAAGAACAGATAGTGCTGACACAAGTTGTTAATATCTCTAAAAAATATGTTGCTCTACGCTATAGAACCGATAATGCTTTAATCAACGCGAGAGAATATTCTGGATATGAAGCCTGGAATTCGGATATGTCTGATATCATTAAGCAATGGGAGCGGCTAGCTGACGACGCCGATGTTTTAGAAGGACTGGGTAACGAAATGGCGACCAAAAAAGTAAGTTTAAAATTAATTGCGCCAGTCTTGGCTTATAATAAACAAGAAATTTCTGATGTTTTTGATAAAGCGCCTGCTGGCAAAAAAATAGCTACTCTCGCTAAGTTTTTGGGCGTTGACGCTAAAAAGGCTTTTCAAATTTTAAAACAAGACCAAGCTCAGGTTGAGGCAGATGCCTGGAATGAAGCGGGTGATACTCTCCAGACGCTAGAATCATCGGCTACCGTAATAAAAGACGGCTGTAAGGTTGCAACTTTTGTGGGAACGATTGCTCTGACGGGTGGAACGGCCGCGATTGTTTCCGGCGGGACTTTAGGTCAAGTGGCAGTAGTGGTTAGTGGTGCGGATTTAGTTTTAGAAGTTTCAGATGATAGCGCTAAAATTGCTTTAGGAAATAATAATAAAATATCAGAAATTATTGGTGATGTTCGGGTAGTAACCGAGCCAGCCTCTGCTATTTTAATGGTAGCGACTTTGCCTCAAAACTTAACCAAGGGAATTGATAAATTAAATGCCATTGCTTTCGGAGCTGACCAATTTAACTCCAGTGTTCAAGATGGTAAGGCAATCGGAATTAAATTCCCAGCTTTCACTAGTAGCAGTGAAATTGGTAATAAAAATCCCGAAGTAGCAGTTTTAAACAGTGAGGAAATTAAAACTTGGTTAAAAGATCAGGGGGTTGAGAATAATGAGACTACAAAAGAGGAGATTGAAAATATATTAGAGATTGGGCAGGTTGCAAATACAGAAAATAGCGGCGATAAGTCTGAACCAGTAAAAATTAATGACAAAATGGTGGCCGAAAATGTAAATGTGGTTAGTGATTCTAGTTTAGACGGAGTTTGGGAGGGATTATTAAAGTATACCCCTAGTGCCAACGCAGACGAACTAGAAATGGATTATCTGCTGGTGTTAAATGGTGATGGCACAATTGACCCCCAAGGTAACGGCGAAAACTTTTCTAGATGGGTGCGCGAGGGCAATAGTATTAAATTATTTATGAAAGAAGAAGTCACTGCTTATTTTGAATTTTCTCTATCTGGCGATACCTTAAATTTTGTTAAATTATCTGGGCCTAATTCGGAGGGTAAGTGGCAAGATGATTTTGCGGGCGAAGATTTTTTTGGAGGAAAATTTTATCAGATATCTCTTAAGAAACAATAAAATGATATAGGTGCTTTAAATTGGAATATGGCAGAAGCAGATATAGAAAGTTTAATTAATAATTACCCTATCCAATTTGATAAAAGTAATACGGTGCCGCTTAATTAATATCAATGTGATTGACTATTGGCAATGATTAGATTATCATAATTATATGAATTTAAATAGATTGCAAACAGCAAATAAGGTTTGGTGGACTGCCCGTAATATTGGGTAAGTTTGTTTTTTGTTTGAAATCTATTTTTGAAAACTACCCAATATACTATTATTGGGTAGTTTTTTTATTGATTAACTTATTTTATGCATTATTATTTTTATAACAAATCAACACAACCCTGGCGCTGTAATTTTAACTGAGCGTTTATTTATTAAATTAAAATTAAAATTATATGAAAGACTCATTAAAAACATTGCCAAATGAATCAGGTTATTTTGGCAAATATGGCGGACAAATTATACCTCCGACCTTGAAGCCAATATTTGATGACATCGCTGTTGCCTACCAAGATGCTATCAAGGATTCTGAATTTTTAAGGGAATATGAAAGATTATTAAAGGACTATGTTGGCCGACCATCCCCTTTATATTATGCGCGTAACCTAACTAGAAAATTAGGTGGTGCTAAAATTTATCTGAAACGCGAAGATTTAAATCATACTGGCGCTCATAAGATTAATCATACTCTGGGTGAAGCCTTACTTGCCAAAAGAATGGGCAAAACTAAATTGTTGGCCGAAACTGGCGCTGGCCAGCACGGAGTAGCGTTGGCTACAGCCGCGGCGCTTGTCGGCTTGGAGTGTGAAATACATATGGGAGAAATTGATGTGATTAAACAACACCCCAACGTTATTAGAATGAAATTATTAGGAGCTAAAGTCGTCACTGTAAAATCCGGTGGGAGATGTTTAAAGGATGCGGTTGATAGCGCCTTTGAAGCATTTGTTAAGGACCCAAAAAATATTTTTTTTGGAATAGGATCAGTTGTTGGCCCACATCCGTTTCCCATGATGGTTCGTGATTTTCAATCAGTTGTAGGGGGGGAGACTCGTCAGCAAATTATTGAACATGAAAAAACTTTACCCGATTATTTAATAGCTTGTGTTGGCGGCGGTTCTAATGCGATTGGTTTATTTCATGAGTTTTTAGATGATGCAAATATTAAAATGATTGGCGTTGAACCTAGCGGAAAAGGATTCAAAGACGGAGAGCATGCAGCAACTTTAACTTTTGGTAAACCAGGAAATATTCACGGGATGTTTACCTATCTGTTACAGGATAATAACTTACAACCATCGCCAGTGCACTCAATTGCCTCCGGTTTAGATTATCCTGGGGTGGGGCCCATTCATGCTGATTTAAAAGATAGAAAACGCGTTCTCTACGAATGTATAAATGATGAAGAGGCGCTTCAGGCTTTTAGACAACTTTCAAAAATAGAAGGGATTATTCCTGCTCTGGAGAGTGCTCATGCTGTTGCTTATGCTATGAAATTAGCGCCTAAATTAAACACCAGTCAAATAATAGTAGTTAATCTTTCCGGGCGCGGTGATAAAGACATTGACTATATAGCTGACAGGTTGTCTCTATAGGCCATATAAAATAATAAAAAACCTCTAAAATTGAGGTTTTTTATTTACTTAAAATTAATTTTTAAGCTATACTTAATGTAAGTTTACTCAATTAAAGCTAATTTTTAAAATATGAAACAGAAATTTATCTTATCCATCGTTAATATCTTAACTTTGTGTGTTGTTATTGCCGCGGTAAGTATATATTTTATAAATCAAGCTCAATGGATGGGGTATATCATGGTTTTGTTATCAATTATTTGTATATGGTCTTTAATTCCATTTAAAATTAGTCCAAAATCTCTTTTGCCAGATATCTTTTTTGGTATGATTGATAATGGAATCTTGGCCATCTTAGCTATTTTTGGTGGACATTTCGCTGGTATCACGGGCGCTATTTTAGGGGGAGTAATCGGTAACTCTATTACTGACGGCATCGCAGGTATATTTGAGGGGCATATGGCAGAAAAATTAAGAGAAAGACTGGTTGGCGAAGAAAGGACAATGTTAAAATCAGCGGTGGGGAAAATGGCCGGTTGTCTCTTTGGCGCCGGAATAGTATTAATTATAGAAAGTATTATCAAGTTTTAGCTTTTGGCGTTTAACAGATTTTGTTTGACACTAAAAATTGTAAGAGGTATTATTAATATGCCCTCCCAGGGAGGGTATATTTTTAAATAAAATGAAAAAAAGAAAGGAAAAATTACTTCCTCGACAAGATGTGGCTAGAAGGCTAAAAATTGTAAAAGGGCATTTAGCTAAAGTTATAGAAATGGTTGAAGAGGGGGTTTACTGTATAGATGTTTTGCAACAAACGGCGGCAGTCAGAAGCGCTATTAAAAAAGCGGAAGAAATACTGCTCGTTAATCATTTAAATAGTTGTGTCGTCGATGCTTTTAAATCCGGGGGCGACAATAAAACAATAGCCGAATTAGGAAAAGTATTTCAAAAAATAAATTAATTAGTTGAAATGAAAATAATTAGTACTAAAACAATTTCATTTGTGGTGTTAGCTGGCATGTTTACTATGCTGAGCAGTTTTTGCTTAATGCAAATTTTATTTAGTTCAACGCACGTTGTTAATGCGGCTCAAGCGGCTACTGTGGAGCATAATATGGTAAATAATGATAACTCTTGTGAACAAGAATTAGCAGTAATGCCTGATGCCGAACAATCCATATTGCCAATAACTAATAATAATCAAAATTCGCTTTTACCCTGCTGTATCGACGGCAATCATAATGGGGCTGCGGGCATTTTTCAATCAGGGGAGTCTATCCATTTATTGCCAACATTTATATTTTCTAGAGAGCGGGCGCTTGTTGTTGATATTCCAAAAATAGTTGTTTATTTTAATCCAATTATTCCACCGCCGGAACTGGTTTCGATTAAAACTATTACTCTGCGCATATAAAATTTATTGTTAATCAGCAAAGTTTATTTTTGCTTTGTTTTTGTTGTTTAATTAATAATAATTTAATATGTCACATAAAAAATATATCAACGTTTCTATTAAAGGAATGCATTGTCCTTCTTGCGAAATGTTAATTGAGGAGCAGTTAAAGGATGTAGATAATGTTAAGTCTGCCAGCATAGACTATAAAACCGGTTTTGCCACTATTTATTATGATGGTGAAAAGCCAAATAACCATAATATTAATAAGGCTATCCTAGATGCTGGATATGAAGTGGGTATACAAGATAAGCTGCCTTTAGTTACTAAAGATAAGCATGAATATTCCAATCTGGGGATTGCCTTTTTGGTGCTAATGGTTTTGTACTTAGTTTTTAGAGGATTTGGGCTGACTAATATTAATTTAATGCCCAATCTTAGTAGTCCTAGCTTTGGTCTTATAATTGTTATTGGTTTAGTGGCTGGATTTTCTACGTGCATGGCGTTAGTTGGTGGTTTGCTTTTGGGAATTTCCACTAAATTTATTAAGAACAATCCTCAGGCAACTCCGAAAGAAAAGTTTAGGCCGCATTTATTTTTTGTTTTAGGAAGAATATTATCTTATGCTTTTTTTGGGGCGATACTTGGCTCTCTGGGAGCAATCTTCAAATTATCATCCACGGTTAACGGCATTATAACTTTATTAGTTGGCGGCGTGATGCTCTTAATGGGTTTGCAGTTGATTAATATTTTTCCTCGTTTAAGTCGTTTTAAAATATCTCTACCAAAAGAAATTAGTCAGGCGTTTGGGGTAAATCAAAAACAAGGAGAATATAGTCATACAAATTCAATGCTAATTGGGGCTCTAACCTTTTTCTTGCCCTGTGGGTTTACGCAGGCGATGCAACTTTACGCGATGAGTACCGGGAGCCTTTTTTCAGGAGCACTTGTGATGGGACTATTTGCAATCGGAACAGCGCCAGGGCTTTTAAGTGTTGGTGGGGTGACTTCGCTGGTACATGGAAATTTTAAAGAACGCTTCTTTAAAGTTGCTGGCTTGGCGGTTATATTTTTTGGTTTATTTAATCTTAATAATGGGTATACATTAGCAAGTTTAAATATAAATGGGCTTAACAACTCTAATAAAGGGATAGAAAGCGTCGTTAACGATCCAAATGTTAGTTTGGAAAATGGCGTGCAAGTAGTCAGGATGGTTGAGGGCAATAGAGGATATTCTCCCAATTCTTTTTCAATTAAAAAAGGAGTGCCAGTGAAATGGATAATTGATGCTCAGGCTCCTTATTCTTGTGCGAGTTCCATTGTTGTTCCACAGCTTGGTATTGAAAATAATTTAAAGCCTGGGGAAAATATAATAGAATTTACCCCAACTGAAATTGGAAAATTATCATTTTCTTGTTCAATGGGAATGTATACCGGAGTATTTAATGTTTATGACGATAGTGTTTCTTTAGACGTTGGTAATTCCGAAAATACTAATAGTGCTTCAAATAATAAAGTGGTTGCTTCCGCTTCCGGGAGCGGAACTTGTGGTTCTGCTGGTGGAGGTTGTGGTTGTGGTGGCGGTGGCGGAGGGGCTCAGACAGCACAAGATACTATTGAAACAAAGCCTCAAATAACAGACGACACCCAGGTTATAAAAAGTACTTATACGGAAAGCGATTTTTTAAGCCCTAATTTATTTAAGGTTAAAGTTGGGCAAAAAGTAAAATTTTTAGTTGAAGTAAAAGATAATGGCTCTGGCTGTGGTTATGCGATGATGATTCCTGGTTTGTATAATAAGGCGATCCCTCTGATTGCTGGCAATACCATTGCGATGGAGTTTACTCCTCAGAAAGCAGGAGAGTTTGATATTACTTGCAGTATGAATATGATCCGTTATGGTACTATTATAGTAGAATAACCTAATAAATATATGATTAAAAACATAAAAATACAGGTGACGGGCATGCATTGCCCGTCATGTGAAAAATTAATAAACTTGGAACTCGGAGGACTATTGGGCGTTTCTGAGGCCAGGGTTGATGCTAAAACTGGAATGGTTAAACTTACTTTAGACGATACCAAAAATAGTTTAGCTCAAGTCTCTGCAGCAATTGAAAAAAATGGTTATAAGGTAGAATCGGTTGTTGAGCTTGCCGAGATAAACAGTAAAGAAGATATTAAAAAAAAAGATAATATTTTAGTAGAGCCAGCAGCAGCTAGTGATAAAAAAATATCACCATCGGCGTCTTTATTAAAAACATCAAGCCAATCTGCAAACAAAAGACTGGACCTTTCTTTATTTGGGATGCATTGTTCGTCTTGCGCTAATATAATTGAACGCTCTCTACAAAAAACGCCAGGAGTAAAACAGGCTAATGTTAATTTCGCAGCGGAAAAGGCGGCGGTTATTTTTGATGAATCTAAAATTAGCACGGCAGATTTAATTGCAGAGGTAGGTAGAGCAGGATATAAAGCGGAATTGATTGATGCAAGTGATGCAAATTATGAAAGCAATAAAAGAGACAAGGAGATAAAAGCCTACTTTAAAAAGTTTTGGTTTAGTTTTGCTTTTAGTTTGCCAATGTTGTATTTCATGCTCCTTGATTTTTTCGCTATTCCTGGAAAAGAATTCGTTTTACCTTATGTTGGAATAATTTCTTTATTATTTACTATTCCAATTCAATTTATAATTGGCGCCGGCTTCTACAAAGGGATGTGGTCCTCTCTTAAAATGAAGACTTTCAATATGGATAGTCTAATCGCGATTGGAACATCGACCGCTTTTTTGTATAGTGTGATAAATTATTTTTCTTATTTTGTTAAGACGGGTTCAATTATCGGTATAGATGGCAAAATTCCAGAGTTATATTTTGAAACCGCCGCCTTCCTAATTACTTTTGTGATTTTGGGTAAATGGTTGGAAATTCGTACCAAAGGTAAAACCGGCGATGCCATTAAAAAATTAATGGGTTTGCAAGCTAAAACAGCACGGGTTATAAGAAACGGAATCACACAAGACATTGAAATTGAAAAGGTTATTCATGGCGATATCGTTTTAGTTAGACCGGGCGAAAAAATTCCAGTTGATGGTAAAATTACTAAAGGAACTTCCGCGGTCGATGAATCTATGATTACTGGAGAAAGTATTCCCACTGAAAAAGTAGTAGGGGATGTCGTTGTGGGGAGTACTGTAAATAAGACTGGTAGTTTTGAATTTGTAGCGACCCATATTGGCCTTGAAACAACTCTGTCACAAATCATTCGTTTAATAGAGGAAGCTCAGGGCTCTAAAGCCCCGATTCAAGGATTCGCTGATAGAATTTCGGCAGTTTTTGTGCCGACGGTAATTGGCCTAGCCATATTAACATTCTTAGTTTGGTATTTTTTCTTGGGAGCAACTTTATCTTTTGCTTTGATGGCTTTTACTTCGGTAATTGTTATTGCTTGCCCATGTGCCTTAGGACTAGCTACCCCAACAGCCTTAATGGTCGGCACTGGTAAAGGAGCTGAGTATGGCGTCTTGATTAAAGGAGGGGAACCGCTTGAAGCGGCTTGTAATATCAACACCATAATATTTGATAAAACGGGAACGCTGACTAAAGGTAAGCCTGAAGTGACTGATGTTATACCATTGGGAAGTTTTGAAGCTAAACAAGTGTTGGAGGTTTCTGCTAGTCTGGAAAAATTATCTGAACACTCGTTAGCAGAGGCTATTTATACTTATGCTAATAAAGAAAATATTAAACTCGATGAAGTTGAAAATTTTGAAGCAATACCAGGGCATGGAGTAAAGGGGATTATAAATAATATAGAATATTATTTCGGTAATCGTCGTCTAATGGTTGATGTCTTAAAACATTCAATTTCTGAAATTAATAATCAATTAATAACATTAGAAGAGGCCGGAAAAACAGTAATGATTTTGGCTAGTAAAGAAAAAATTGTTGGCGCGGTTGCTGTAGCCGATACCGTGAAAGACACTTCAGTTCAAGCTATTACTAAGCTTAAGAAATTGGGGATGGATGTCTGGATGATTACTGGGGATAATATTAAAACAGCCACCGCTATTGCCGCTCAAGTCGGAATTACCAACGTTTTAGCGGAAGTTTTGCCGGAAGATAAAGCTAATGAAGTTAAAAAATTACAGGCAGAAAATAAAAAGGTCGCCATGGTTGGCGACGGTATTAATGACGCCCCCGCTTTAGCGCAGGCGGATTTAGGAATTGCGATGGGTTCCGGTACAGACGTGGCCATGGAAGCGGGAGGAATTGTCATTATGAAAAATGATTTAAATGATGTGGTGACCGCTTTCCAGCTATCGCGCGAGACTATGGGTAAAATAAAACAAAATATGTTTTTTGCTTTATTTTATAATGTTATTGGAATTCCAATTGCCGCTCGCGTATTTATGAGTTTTGGTTTAGTTTTGAAGCCGGAGTTAGCCGGGCTGGCTATGGCCTTTAGCTCTATTTCAGTTGTAGGTAACTCTTTATTATTGAGATACTTTAAACCAAATAGACGCAATTACCTTTCTTTAGTTGCTCCGGTGATTATGATTATTGTTTTTACTTTTGGATTTTTTCAATTTGCCAAGCTTAGTTCGGGGATGGAGGGCCAAGCTACAAATATTACTGACCAGAATAGATAAGCGGCAGCTAACCGTTTAATGATAAAAGAACAAGCATAAAACGTGCTTGTTTTTTTATTTTTTCTTTATTTTATGCTATTATTAATTGATAAACTGGTGTTTCTTAGCATTATTTTTTAAATTTTCAGTAATCTTTATAGATTCATCGTAAAAACCATTTCTAGCAGCATCTCGCGCTTCTATAAATTTTTGGAAACTACCCTCGTCTATCACCTTTGTTATTTTATTGTTTTTGCCGACCAACTTAACCCAGGAGAGATAGTCCTTTTTCTCAAGAGTGTTAATAATTTTTTCTTGTTTGGCGTTTAATTGACTCGTGATTTGATTTCTTTGTTCATAATCAATGTCGGTGTTGTCTGCGTTAAACGAAGCCAAAACATTGTTGGTTAGCCCAACAGTGAGCATCATAGTTAAAATGGCAATGTTGATAGCGGCTTTTTTATATTTTTTCATATTCTTATTGGTTATTATTAATAATACGCGTCACCATTTTATTTCTTCATTGTTAGAAAATATATGACCCTGGTTAACAAATTATACAAAAAAAATAGTAATAACAATGCGGCCTTTAGTTTAGATATAAATTTATTATCTAAAATGAAGTGGCGTTATATTCACAAGAGATTTAGAACTCCATTTTATACTTATTTGTTATGGGAGGGGATTTCTCGCCATTATTACCAGGACTTAAGTTTTAAGTATGAAATACCAAATGTTTTATATTTAGACAAAGAGTTGATGTTTGATATTAAGACGTGGAGCAAGACACAAAAATTAGTTTTAAGTGCC
Source organism: Patescibacteria group bacterium (assembly GCA_038323715.1). Classification (GTDB taxonomy): domain Bacteria; phylum Patescibacteriota; class Patescibacteriia; order Patescibacteriales; family UBA12465; genus UBA12465. Next base: position 90,253 of record JBBQHF010000002.1, on the reverse strand, counting down.
CTTAAAAAAGATTCCAATTTTATTATCAATATTTTTGATAAGGCTTATGGATTAAATGATAAAATCGTTGAGGAAGTAAAGAATATACAACGTAAAAATTTTTCTAAACTGAACGAGCATCAATTAGCTGGATATTTAAAAAATTACTACGATCTTTCTATTCAAGCCGCCGCCTTTATGATATTTCCTCTTTTTGTGGAGAGTTTTTTAGAAGAGAAAATAACGCAGGCGGTTAAGAAAATATATGGCCCTAAATATTTAGAAGTAATGCGCACCATAACTACTCCCGCCAAGAATAGCTCAACTCAAGAAGAGGAAATTAATTTATTAAAACTCGCTATTAAAAAACAGCAGGGCTTAGATATTAGTCGTGACGTTAAAAAACATGTTGCCGGTTATGGTTGGCTAAAAAATGCCGCGCTGGAGGGTTCCTTTTATTCAATTTTAGATATTAATAAAAAGATAAAAAATTTAGGCGGAAAAAAATTATTAGATAAATTAAAGCAGATTAGAAAAGAAAATAGAAAACTTATAAATTTAATTCAAAAGTGCAAAACAGATATTGGCGAAAATGAAGAGGTTGTTAAATATATAGAAACATTACAGGCGGCCATATTTTTTCGCAGTTGGAGGACAGAAAGATTCTATTGTAATGTCCAATATTTACAAGATTTTTTTCTTGAAATTTCCAAGCGCCTAAAATTAAAGAAGGTTGAGGAACTTTTTTATTTATCTCCTATTGAAGTGATTGATTTGTTGAAAGCAGGGGGTGTGGCTAATAGAAATGTTATAAAAGACAGGCTGGCCGGGTATGTAATGTGGAGCGATAAAATAAATACGGCCATTGTGTCTGGGGCACCGGTCGCTAGATTAAAGAAAAAAATAAAATTTTTAGAAAATAAAAAAGAAATAGCTGAAGCAACCCCTATTTTAAAGGGAAAAGTTTCTTATCCAGGAAAAGTTACGGGGATGGCTTATGTTGTGCGCTCTAAAGCTGATTTTAAAAATTTTCCCAAAGGCGCAATTTTAGTTTCTCACTCTACTACGCCAGATTACGTCCCGATTATAAAAAAAGCTGTTGCCATTATTACTGATGAGGGTGGCATTTTGAGCCACGCTTCAGTAATATCTAGGGAAATGCACGTTCCTTGTATAATCGGGACGCTCAATGCTTCTTCTTTTATTAAAAATGGCGATTTAGTGGAAGTGGACGCCAAAATTGGAGTCGTTAACATCTTAAAAAGGGCCTAAGTAATTGACGGGCGCTATAAAATATTATACTATATCAATATATATTGATATAGTTTTTTGTATGGATAAAAAATTGTTACTATTTGTAAAAATTATCGGGGATAAAAATCGTTTGCGAATTTTAAATTACTTAAAAAAAGAATGTTGTGTTAGTGAGCTTTGGAAAAAACTGGGCTTGCCGCAGAATTTAACTTCGCATCATTTGAAAATATTAAAAGATTCTGGATTCGTAACAGCTGAAAGACGGGGCCTTAAAATAGTATATAAGTTAGATAAAAAATATTTGAATATTAATTTTAAGTTACTGCAAAAGTATTTAAAATAATATCTTAATTAATAATTGAAAAATAGTATGGAGAAATTTAAAAACGAAAATCTCATTGATCGCTTAATAAGATTTTTTGCAGGAGAAGTATTTTTATTGTTAGCGTATTTTTGGCTGGGGGGAGCTATGAGCACTATTTTCTGGGTTTTAGGAATTGTGATGATTGCCACGGCTTTAACCGGTTTTTGTGGTTTATATAAATTGTTTAATGTTAATACTCAGAAAAAATATCCAGTTACCCTAAAAAAGCCAATAATTTATATTTCTTTTTTGGTTCTAATATTATTTCCAATTATCGGTGGGTATTATAGCAATTTTTTTACTAGAAAATTATTTTTGGAAGATTATAACGCGATGAATAATTATTATAAACAATTGTTGTTTAATACCGGTCAAGACAAGCGTCCAGAAAGCATTGATAATTATCAGAAGCTTACGGTTGAGTTTGCTAAGTTTAAAAATAAATATTCTAATTATAAACCAGCCGTTATCAAGAGTGATAAAAATTTTAACTCAGATTTAAATAAAGTACAAAATATTATTGATATTGCTCAGACTCAAGTTTCTGATGGAGACTTGCCTAGCGTGCATAAAAATCTAGAGGAAATTAGACCAACTTTTCAAGCCATGTTGAAGCGTAATGGATTTTCGATGTTGGCTGTTTATTTGGTTGATTTTCATGACGCCATGGAAAAGGTTATTGAGGCCGCTGATGATAAAAATGCTCAAGGAGTGATTAATGTTTATGCCGAGGTTAATGATAAATTAATGACCGTGGAAGAAGCGGCTAATGATGATGAGATTAAGGCCATTAGGGATAATTTTGAGGCAGTTACGCAATTAGCGCGGGACGGGAAGAGTGAAGAGCTATCAAAGAAGGCAGCTGAACTAAAAAGTAGCTTTATTAAGGTTTATCTTAAAAGAGGTTAAAGTATGAAAACAACATTATCTTTTCGCCGCTTAATTCAAGCTTCTGTTTTTGCGTTACTTATTTTTCTCTCTGTGAGTCATCTAAAGTATGGCATCGAAAGAGCGGCCTCTATTGATGCTTACTGCCCGTATGGCGCAGTTGAAAGTTTTTTGACCAAAATTACTACGGGAAATTATTTGAATCGTATTTGGACCAGCTCTTTTATTTTAATGATTATCACGATTTTAGTGACTATATTTTTCGGTCGTATTTTTTGTTCTTATCTGTGTCCCCTGGGCGCTCTTCAAGAATGGATTAGGGCATTAGGCAGAAAGTTGGGTATTAAAAAAGATGTTGAATTGCCAGTCTACATAGATAAATATGCTAGATATTTAAAATATCTAGTTCTAATCTTAGTAATTTATTTTTCTTATAAATTAGGTGATTTGTTTTTTAGAAACTATGATCCTTATAATGCTTTGATGCATTTTGGGAATGAGTGGGAGGAAAAAATTGTTGCCTATGTTATTTTAGCCATTGTCTTGATTTCCGCTTTATTTTCTAAAAATTGGTGGTGTAGGTATTTGTGCCCCTTGGGAGCTTTTTTGGGAATCATTAAAAAAATAAGTCCATTTAAGATAAAGCGTAATAAGCAAAGTTGTATTTCCTGCGGTTTATGTAATCAGGTTTGCCCAGCTAATTTGAATATTAAAGATGCAGATAGTATTAATTCCGCCGATTGTACTAGTTGTTTGAACTGCGTAAGTGACTGTCCTAACAGTAGCCTAAGCGCTAATATTTTTGGCAAAACGATATCGAAAAAAACATTTGGTCTGATTGCTGTTTTAAGCTTTTTTATACCCCTGTCTATTATTCTTATAACTCCAATTTGGGAAACGAAAGCCCCGTCTAACATAGTGACTGTTCAAGGCAATGTAGACGCGGCTAATATAAGGGGTAGTAACTCCTTAGGTAATCTTGTTAAAGAAACGGGTGTTCCTTTAGAAATATTTGTTAGAGAATTAAAATTACCAAGAGATATTGATACGACCTCTTTATTGAAGGATATTGGTGCAAAGTATAATATAAAAAACAAAGATGGAGAGCCTTTAGAAACTCAAGATTTTAGAGATATAGTAAATTTAGAGATGAAGGGTGGCATAAGGTAATTATTGATTGTCCATTTTGAACCCTTGTATTTTCTTAACAGCGCATTTATAAAATGCGCTTTTATGTTATAATAAAAGCATGATGAGAAAGGCTGTTAAAATTAGTATTCTGTTAGTTATTCTTATTGTTGCTTATTTATTGGCGGCCAATTTTTATATTTATTGGAGAATCGGTATGGGAAATTTAAAACGGGTTGATAGTCAGAAAGCTTATCAAATAGGTGTAGCCAGCTTGGATGCCCCTAGTTTAAATTATGTGGCCTTGGGCGACAGTTTGACTTCCGGCGTAGGCGCCAGTAGTTACGAAGAGTCTTTCCCTTATCAAATTGCTCTTAAAATATCTCAAAATGGCCAGCCAATTAATTTAGAAAATTTCTCTTATCCGGGCGCTAGAACCGAAGACTTAATTAGAGATTTATTAGTTCCGGCAGTGGCGAAAAATCCAGATATTGTAACTCTTTTAATTGGGACTAATGACATCCACGGCAAAGTAGGTAAAAAATTATTTTCTCAAAACTATGAAAAAATATTGCAAAATTTGACCACTAAGACTAAAGCCGATATTTATGTAACTAGTATCCCCAATATCGGTTCAAATTCTCTTTTGATTCCGCCCTATAATATATATTTTGAAAATAGAGTTAATGCATTTAATAAAGTAATAAAAGATTTGGCGGTTAAATATGGCGTACATTACGTTGATATTACTAGTCCAACTTTACAAATTTCTAAAAAAGACGGGCCTTATTACGCTGCTGATAAATTTCATCCTTCAAGCGAGGGTTATAAAATGTGGGCAGATATAATTTATGTTTACCTCAATCTCAATAAATAACCCAATCCAATCGACTTATATTTTTACGGCTGTATTGTTATTAGTTCTTGTCCTTTCTTTAAAAAGGAAAACGGATAACGATTTATTTTCACCGGCAGTTACCCAAGAACTTAAGGGATTGGCAATTTTATTTATTGTATTCTCGCACATCGGTTATAACCTTATCAGCGATCATCGATTTTTATTCCCGTTATCAGTCGCGGCTGGAGTCGGGGTTAATTTATTTCTTTTTTTATCGGGATTTGGTTTGACAATGAGCTCTTTAAAGAAACAACTTTCTATTAAAGAATTTTATGTTAAACGGGTGTCTAAATTATATCCTTCTCTGTGGTTGGTAATTATAATCTTTTTCTTATTAGATTATTTTTTAATTGATAGAACTTATAGTTTGCATTATATTGTTCAGAGTTTTTTAGGATTTTTTCCAAGTGCCGATTCTAATTGGGATGTAAATTCTCCTTTATGGTATTTTACTTTCATAGTTGCCTATTATTTAATTTTTCCATTTATTTTTTGGCGTCGCGCTCCTTGGCTCTCTGCTATCATAATCTTTTTTGCTGGCTATGGGCTATGGCAGTGGAATCCGATATTTTTAGAATATGTTATGCGTTTGTATAAAGTGCATATATTAGCCTTTCCCCTCGGAATTATAGCGGGCAGTCTAATTTATAAAATTAAAAATGGCGATTTTATAAATTGGCGTGATAAAATTATATCTAAATACCCTAGTGTAAAGTTAAATATAAAGCCATATTTAAAAAACATTGGCCGATACTTACTGCTTGCTATTTTACTCTTTATCGCTGGCTATACTGCTTATTATTCCAATGTTGGGGGAACTAGATTGGCGGAAGAGTTAACCAGTAATGTTACGATGCTGGCGATTGTATTATTCTTTTTACTTAAAAAGTTAGATAGCCGTATTTTATTTTTATTTGGCGTCTATTCTTTTGAAGTTTATTTTTTACATTGGCCAATAATGTCTAGATTTGATATTTTTTATGGATACTTGCCGGCGTGGCTAGCGACTGCTTTGTATTTAGGTTTATTTATTGGATTAGCTTATTTGTTACAAATTGTTAAAGACGGAATATCGGCGGGTTTACTGAAGTTAAAATCGGTGTTATAATAAAACGACAATTTATTAAATTAACTATAAATTATATGACAGAAAAAATAAGAAATATTATCAACAAACAAATTAACGAAGAATTTTATTCGGCTTATCTTTATTTAGCTTTTTCCGGAAAGTTAGAAAAAATGGGTTTTAAAGGTGCGGCCAATTGGATGAAGATTCAGGCGCAAGAAGAAAATGATCATGCTCTAGGTTTTTTTCGCTTTTTATTAGAGCGTAATGAAGAGCCTAAATTAACAGCTATTGCTGAGCCGGATTTATCAAAATTAAATACCGCATTAGATTTCTTTTCCGCTGGCTTAAATCATGAACATCATATTACCGCTTGCATAGGCGATATTTATGAATTGGCCAAGGCGGAAAAAGACCATTCTCTAGAATCCTTTATTAAGTGGTATATTGATGAACAGGTTGAAGAAGAGGCTAATGCTACGGAAATTATTGATAAACTTAATTTAATCGGCGATAACGGCGCGGCGATATATATGCTTGATCAAGAACTAAAAACACGCCTTTATGTGCCATCAGGACCCTATGCCGCAGGGGGAAATGCTTAAGCTTGACGTAAATGTTTTTGTGTGTTATATTTAACATGCAAGTGTATAATGTATCTCAAAAAAGTGGTCGATTTTTAAAATCTTTATTAAATTGCAATCTTACAAACTAAGTCAATAAAATTATGACTGGTGTTATAAAAGCTCTAACCGATAAAGGTTTCGGTTTCATCGCTGTTGAAGGCCAAGAAAAGGATTTGTTTTTTCATTCAAATTCTTTAGTAGGTGTTCAATTCAACGAACTCCGTGAAGGTGATGCTCTTTCTTTTGAAACAGAAATGTCTCCTAAAGGAATGAATGCAGTTAACGTTCAACGCGCTTAACAAATTGCTTTACATCAAAATCCCGTCCTGTATTTAGGCGGGATTTTGATTAGGGTGCTTTTATTATTTTTACAACCTTTAAATTTGTAAATTATTAGACTTAAAATATAAACAATTAATATCAATAAATTATGAAAAATTTTAATCGTGGAGGAGATAGGGACTCCGGTGGACGTGGCGGCTTCGGCGGCGGCAGAGATTCAGGAGGTCGTGGTGGTTTCGGTGGCGGCAGAGATTCAGGAGGTCGTGGCGGCTTCGGCGGTAGCCGTGGTGGCAGAGATGGCGCTCGTCCAGAAATGCATCAAGCAGTTTGCGCTGAATGTGGCAATGACTGTGAAGTACCATTTAAACCAAGTGGTGAAAGACCGGTTTTATGCAGTAACTGTTTTAGCGCTAAAAATGGCGAAGCCCCAAGACAGTCATCTAGAGAATTTTCTAGACCCAACTTTAACAGTAGCCCATCTTTCGCTAAACCAGCGGCAAGTAATGGTCCTACCGGCGAACAGTTTATGGCTTTAAATTCCAAACTAGATAAAATTTTACACGCTTTAGAACATTTAACAATTGCTAAACCAGTTTCAGTAGAGAAGGCGGTCGTAAAAAATGAAGCTGCTAAAGAAGTAAAAAAAGAAGTAAAAGCAGATGAGCCAAAAAAAGCTACCAAAAAAGTAGTTAAGAAAGAAGTCGCTGCCCCTAAAGTTAAGGTTGCAAAAAAGGCGAGTAAAAAATAATATTAAATTTTACAGTGAATAAGAAAATAGCCGTTTAACGATGGCTATTTTTTTATTTGCTATAAAAATGTTATTATATAATTGACAAAATGTTATATTTGTAGGAAATTATTAGAACACGTTAGCCGTATCTTATTTTCGCCTCGTTATTCATTATGTTCAAAATATTGGAAAAAATACAAAAATTAAAAAATCCTTGGCAAATTATTATCTTTGTCTCTTTGCTTTTTTTAGTTGTTATTATTTTTTCACAAAAAATTGAATTATCGGCTGTTGATTTAGGGCGTCATCTGGAGAATGGGCGCCTTGTTTTTGAAAATAAAGATGTTTTGTTTAAAAATTTTTATTCTTATACAGAGCCGGAAGGTAGATTTATCAACCATCACTGGCTGTATGGGGTGATTATTTACGGGGTTTACTTAATTGGCGGATTTAAATTGCTTTCCGTATTTAATATTCTTTTAGTTTTATTAACCTTTTCATTATTTTTTCTTTTAGGGAAAAAGAAGGCTGGTTTTTTAATCCCAGCCGTTATCTCTATCCCAGTTATTTTTTTGTTAAGCGAAAGAGTGGAAATAAGACCGGAAATTTTTAGTTACCTGTTCTTAGCTGTTACTTGGTTATTGCTAGAGAATAAACAGCTCTCCAGAAAGAGACGCTTGTTTATTTTAATTCCATTCTTTATTTTGTGGGCTAATATTCACATCTATTTTTTTATTGGCCTGGCATTAATATTTTTTAAATTATTTTCTAATTTTTTGTCTGAATTTCTCCTGCAAACTGGAAGATTTATTGTAAGAGTAAAAGAGTCGTTTAAAAAAATAAGAATAAAATTTTTTGATTTTTTAATAATTATCAGTGCTTGTCTTTTAACTCCAAATCATGTCTGGGGGTTGCTATATCCCTTAAATATATTTAAAAATTATGGCTACCAGGTGGCTGAAAACAAAAGCATCTTTTTTCTTGATGATTTAATTTTAAATTATAATTTTAACATTTTTAAATTATTACTTTTGTTATTAATTGTTAGTTTAATTGCTAATTTATTTTTTTCTAAAAAGAATTGGCTTAATCTGTCTTTTGGGTTTTTTGTTGCTGCCTTGGCTTTATTTGCTTCCCGTAACTTGGCCTTGTTTGGTCTGGTTGCGCTTGTTTTAATAAGTCGTTCTCTAATTACTCCGACTAAGTTTATATTTGATAAAATAGGTATTTTATATCCTCAGGCCTTAGGTTTAATGCAAAAATATATATTTCCACTACTATTTTGTTTTATATTTTTTATTGTTATTTTTTTTATTGGTGATTATAATAATCGTCAACAGTTTGTCAAAAATTCTTTTGGCTGGGGGCTTAGTGATGGGAGTCTTGATTCTTTTCAATTTTTTAAAGACACTGGCCTTTCGGGCCCAATATTTAATAATTATGATTCTGGAAGCGCTTTAATTTTTGGTTTAGCAAAACAAGAAAAAGTATTTGTTGATAACCGACCAGAGGCTTATAGTAATAACTTTTTTACTGAAATTTATTTGCCGATGCAAAATAATCCCGTCAAATGGAAAGAATATCTGGATAAATATCAATTTGAAACGGTTTATTTTTCTTATGCCGATTCTACTCCTTGGGGAAAATCTTTTTTAAATAATATTCTCAATGATGCCGATTGGTCGCTTATTTATTTTGATCGTTATTTTGTTATTTTGGCGCGTAAAGATAAAATCTCCGCAGAGATTCTGGGAAAGTATGAAATTAATACTTGGAATTTTAGAAGTCATTTGCGCGAGCTGTCGAAGATTTCCGATTTGAAAGCTAGATTTTCTTTAGCAGATTTGGCTCAAGCATACGGACAGCCTGATTTAGCTGAAGAAATATATCGTCAAATTTTAATTGATAAACCACAAAATAATCAAGTTTTATTTAATTTTGCTTATTTATACGCTAATTCATCTGACCGTTCAGCGCTGTTAAAATCAATTGTTTATTTTGATCGGGCCCTAAAAGAAGAAAAAAGAATGCCTGGAGCCTTTGATGGGCTAGCGCTTGTTTACTGGCAATTAAATGATTATCAAAAGGCGGAATATTATTGGCAGAAACAGCAAAGAGTTAATAAACATGACACTTCTGCGGCATATTATTTAAATCAAGTGGAGATATTAAAAAAACAAGGCAAATTGCCTCGTAATTAATTTAGCTTTTATATTTTTTATTTAATTCTTTCTTTAAAGAGAGTTTTGATTGCCAGGAAACCGTCTTTAGCGGTTATTTTTTTGCCCTCTTTATAACTTCGGCGTTTATAATTAATCGGGAATTCAGTAATTGTGTAACCGCTCTTAATTAAACGAGCAGTTATCTCGGGCTCTATCTCAAATCTTTGTCCGCTTAGGCTTATATCTTTCAGAGCGGCCGAAGGAATTAATTTAAAACAGGTTTCCATGTCTGTTAAGTTTGTTTTGAATAGGATATTAGTTAAAAATGTTAAAAATTTATTTACCAGAGAATGAAATGATAGTTTATGAGCATTTTTAAATCTTGAGCCATATATGGCTACTTTCTTAGCTAGCTTATCAGTTTCTGAAAAAAGTTTGCAGATATCTTCAGGGTCATACTCCAAGTCAGCATCACAAATAATAAAGTAATCACCACTTATGCTCTCCAGCCCATGTTTAACAGCCGCTCCCTTGCCTTGATTGTGGTTGAACTTCTTGAGAATAAAATTATATTTTTTTTGTAGCCCTGCTAAAATAATTGGAGTGCTATCGCTTGAGCCATCATCTATCACAATTACCTCCTTATTTATGGGTAAATTAAAAATAGCCGGGAGTGATTCGGTAATTAAATTCTCTTCGTTATATATGGGGACAATAATTGATAATAATTTTTCCATAGTTCAATTATAGCATTCTTTTAAAATTAAGCGCCTTCTTGGCAGCTTTTTCCAAAGGCTTAATTAGCTCTTCGATGATTTTAGCATTTTCCTGAATATTTATTTTTTTAGCGCTTTTTTTAGCTTGGGAACAAAGAGTCAAAATATTGAGACAGGTTTTTTCGGCTACTGCTGTTATAAATAATACATGAGCTGTTTGAGCATCTCCTTCTAAATCAAGTTTTATTTTTTTCCTTTTAGCCTCGTTTAATAATAATATGTTGACTGCGGTTATTTGTCCATTTTTTGAATCTTCTAACCAGTCGCAAGCATCATCAGATAATTGTTTAGCGGCTAAGGCGTACTCAAAGAAAGTAACAAATCTTTTTAATTCTTTTTTGTTTTTTATACAGTCGCCATTCATTATTTCGGCTATGGGGGCGATAGATAGGGGGAGAGATTTCCTGGATAATAATTTTAAATTTTCAAATTTCGGTAGATTGCGTGGGATTTTTAGGTAACCATTTTGGATTGATAATTTTTTCGTAGTTACTTCTTCCTGATTGGACTTTTCTAAATCTGTTAAAGCTTGCTCTGCCCAAGTCAGAAAGAAACTAGGCAAATTGGAGGTATAAATGATTTTGAGAAAAGAGCGAAAATCGTGATTGGCAGCTTGGAGATTTTCCGGATCACCCTCGCCATCCAAAAAATCATCGTAGATATTAAGTGCGCGCCAAAGATGCATGTTTGCTTTTCCGAAAACATAATTCTTTCTGTTAGCATTGTCTTGACGTAGCGACTTGGCTAACCACAGGGGCCAATAATAGGCTTTTTCAATTTGCATATGATAAAGGTAAGGTAATAATAAATATTGTTCCTTGTTCTGGTTCGCTGACAACCTCGATTAGCCCACAAAATTCTTTTTCAATAATATTTTTCGTCGTAGATAATCCTAACCCTAGGCCGTTGCCATTTTTGGTGCTAAAAAATGGTTTGAAAATTTTTAGCATATTTTCTGGTTTAATCCCTTCGCCGTCATCATTGATTTCAATGATCATTTTATTGTTACAACGCTTTAATTTGATATTTATATTTTTTTGTAATTGGCTATCTTTATTTCCACAAGCGTCTATGCCATTAGAAATTAGGTTTATTATTATTTGGCTAAACTTTACCGGGTCACCATGCAAATTAATTTCTTCACTAGCTTGAAAGTTTATTTCTGTTTTTGCTTTTCTGGCTTTGTAGCCTAAGATTTTAATGACCGATTCTATTTCTATTTTTGGTGAAAAATCAATGTGCATGTTTTCTTGTCTGATTGAACGTTTAATGCAGGCAATTAAATCTTCCATTTTATGAGAAGCTAGAATGGCTTGAGTCAAGCAATCTTTAGCGTTTAATAAATTTTTTTCATCCTCATTCTTTATCTGTTCTAAATTTAAAGAAACTGCCGTTAAGGGGTTTATTAAGTCATGAAATACTCCAGAAGACAGGCGACCTAATTCGGCAAAGCGGTATAGTTGTCCGATTTTATCCATTTCCATCTCTTTAATCTTGTCGGTCCTGTCTTCAACCATTATTTCTAACGAATCCCTCTCTTTCTTTAAGATATCTTCGCTATTACGGGCCCTAGTTAAAGCAATATTCATCTCTCTATCAAAAAGCCAAACAATAGAAGTTATAATGATAAATAAAATAGCATAGGTAATCGCATCAGCAATTTCATTTTTTTCTAAACGCCAGTAGTTAGTTGTATTAATAATATTAGAGTTTTGTAGATAAGTTAAGATAATCAGAAAAATATTTAAAATAGCGGCACTCATAATCGCTGTTTTTGCCCCCATTAAAACTCCAAAAAAAGTTATAATTAAAACTCCCAACAGTAGTGCTGCTGGCAAGTCTGCTCCCCAAAACCAGAAAGAATAAATCATTGGAACTGAATAAATCGCTATAAGTAGCCAAGACGCGGTTTTAATCCAGCCGATTTTTGACAGCCAAAATAAAAAAATAAAGAAAACGAGAATGCTTAAAGTAATGATTAATGGTAAGCCGCGGTCATTGGAGTTACCCATCACATCTATTACTCTTATTATATTTAATAGACTAAAACAGAGAATAGAGAATCCAATCAAGATATTTAAAATAAATTCTTGTCTGGCTAAATTCTCGTCTTTACTATTTGTTTTAAAGTAGTTAGTAAATACTTTTAATAATAAATGAAATTTTGGCATTAAAGAAAAATTTCTTTTCATATTCTTAATTAAAAAACGTCCCCGATATTTTTTGGGGACGTTTTTTGTTTAGTCGCGCCAAGGAGTCCCTGGATTTAAGAATCCGGCCAATAATATGGCGAGCGGAGCTAGGTTCGCTAATCTCAAGCGAGTGGCATTTTTTTGGTTTTTCTTTTTCATAATTTTTTAATAATTAATTATTAAATTTTTTAAGATTATCTATTATCGTCTATTTTATATCCTCGGTTAGAAACCGTGAAAATAAAATGTTCTTTTTTGTTTTCTATTTTTCGGCGCAGGTTCATTATATGGACTTCGATAGTATTAGAAAAAGGATCGGCATTCTCATCCCAAACATGTTCCATTATCTCTTGCCGAGATAAAAAGCGCCCTTTGTTTTTCATAAGATATTCTAGCAGCGTAAATTCTTTAGAGCGTAATTCTATCCGCTTGCCATTCTTAGTTACTATAAATTTATCAGTATCTAGTTCTAGGTTTTTTATTTTCAGTTTTGTGCTTTCTATTTTTAGAGGTCTTCTGGTAATTGCTTTCATGCGCGCTAACAACTCGCAAAGCGAAAATGGTTTTGTTAAGTAATCATCCGCGCCTATTCCTAGAATATCTATTTTGTCATCTAAATCAGTTCTGACGGTCAACATGATAATAGGAGTCGTTTTACCTTCTTTTCTTATTTGTTCTATAATCTCTTTGCCGTTTGTCTTGGGTAAGTTATAATCGGAAATTATTAAATCATAAATATTTATTGAGGCTAACCAAGCACCTCTTTCTCCGTCATAAGCGACATCTAAAATAATATTGTTATCTTTAAAGAAAGACGCGAGTGAGTCAGAAATATTTTTATCATCTTCTATTAATAGGACTTTCATAATATTTTTAGGTATTAAATCTTTAGAGCTAATTTTAAGATATTTATATTATATAATAAAAAAAATAAACTAAAAATAAACTGGGGACAAGAGGGGGCAAAAAGGCACAGATTGTTATTTTTAGGGTTTGCCTTTATGGCCATTTAGGGTTAATATTTAATAAAGATAGGCGTTATTAATAAGAAATGACTAGTAATAAGCAAAAAAAACAATTGCTCGAGGTCTTGCAGGATAAATTATCTGACCCCTTTGCTGTTAAGGAGGGGCGTTTTAAATTTGGCTCATTAAAGGACTCAGTTTATTATTCTGATTGGACTGAACAATCGTTTTTATCAGATAGCAGTAGTAAGGAAATAGTTACTAGAAGTTTTAACTTTCATAAATTAAAATATTTTGCGCTGATTGCGGTTGTTGCTTTACTTTTTTTGATTACCAGGGCCTTTTGGTTGCAGATTGTAAAGAATGATTATTATTATTTACTTTCAGAGGATAACCGTTTGCGCGCCGAGACAATTGAGCCCAAGAGAGGCATCGTTTACGACAAAAATCTGCAACCGTTAGTAAGAAATAAAGCTAATTTTGTTTTGTACCTGCGCCCGATTGATTTGCCAAAAAATGAATTAGCCCGAGACGAGTTAATCAGAGAGATTGGGGCAGTTTTAGATGGCCAAAATAATATTGCTCAAGCCTCACCGGTAATTTCTAAAGACACCGAATCATTTAGTGTTATTTCTGACACCCCGTCTTTTTATAAAATAAAAGAATTAATATCAACGGTAAAAATCGGCTCGTTGGAATCTTATCAGCCTTTATTTATTGAAGATAATATCGCTTATGATAAAGCGATGCTTATTTATTTGAAACTTGGTAATTGGCCAGGGGTGTTTTTAACTAATAAAATTAGAAGAGAATATTTGACATCTGCTGTGGAGGGCCCGACGATTGCTACCAGTAGTAGCTTGTCCCACATTTTAGGATATACTGGCAAAATAAATGATAAAGAGCTTACAACTTTGGGTAAAAAATATTCCATGATTGATTATGTTGGTAAAGTTGGCATTGAGTATTCTTGGGAGGACGCTCTCAAAGGAGAGAGTGGGCGCAAGAATATTGAAGTAGATGCCTTAGGACGATATAAAAAAATTATTAACGAGGTCCCGGCTAAAGATGGTTCCAATCTTCTATTATCACTAGACCTTGAATTGCAGAAAAAGGTAGAAGAGGTTGCTAAGATATATTTAGAAAAACAAAAATTAACAAAAGCCTCTATTATTATTATCAATCCTAACAATGGTGAAATAATGGCCATGGTCAGTTTGCCGGCTTATGATAACAATTCTTTTGCTTCCGGTATCAGCCAAGAGGAATATAACAAGTTTTTAAATGATGATAATCAGCCTTTGTTCAATAGGGCAATCAGCGGAGAGTTCCCATCTGGCTCAACCATTAAACCAATTTTTGCGGCGGGAGCATTACAGGAGGGGGTTATAAATGAAAACACCAGTTTCCTTAGTACCGGGGGCTTACGTATCGGCGAATGGTTTTTTCCTGATTGGAAAGCAGGTGGCCACGGAATCACTGATGTTAAAAATGCGCTCGCTTTTTCGGTAAACACTTTTTTCTACTATATAGGCGGTGGTTACGGTGATTTTAAGGGGATGGGATTAACGGGGTTGGTTAAATATTCTAAATTATTTGGGCTGGGTGAAAAAGCGGGGATTGATTTGAATGGAGAAGCTGCTGGTTTTGTCCCCACAAGTGCTTGGAAGGAGCAAACTAAAAATGAACCTTGGTATATAGGAGATACTTATCATTTTGCTATTGGGCAAGGTGATGTTCTTGTAACGCCGCTTCAAGTAGCTGATTATACGGCCGCGATTGCTAATGGGGGGACTCTTTATCGCCCACACCTAGTTTCTAAGATATTAGATTCTAATAACCAGGTGGTCCAAGACATAGAACCAGTTATAATCAGAAATAATTTTATTGATGCTAATAATATAAATATTGTTAGGGAAGGAATGAGACAAACAGTGGTTGTTGGTAGCGGTCGCGCATTAAGCTTTTTGCCAGTCACTATGGCGGGCAAGACGGGGACTGCTCAATGGTCAAGCAAAAAGGCTCCTCACGCCTGGTTTATCGGCTTTGCTCCTTACGAAAAACCGGAATTAGCCATTACTATCTTAGTGGAAGAAGGCGTAGAGGGAAGCACTATTGCCGTGCCGATGGCGCGCGATATTTTAAATTGGTATTTTAGTCAAAAATAATAATTTTATGCCTTTATATATTCATTTGTTAATTCATTTTTTGTTAGCAGCGGGCGTTGGCTATCTAGTTGGAAAAAGATTCAAGCATATTTGGCTTGGAATAATTTTTGGAATTATTGGCGGTTTTTTAATAGACCTTGATCATGTTTTGGAATATTTTTTAGTTTATGGCTTAAGTTTTAATCTTCAATATTTTATAGAAAGCAGACAGTTTCTTTCTAGCGATAAGATAAGAATATATTTTCATGCTTGGGAATACTTTCCTATTTTATTATTAATTGCTTGGCTGGTTCGTAAAAAAGAGATTGTTAAAATAATTTTGATTACCTTGGCTTTCGCCGGGACGGTTCATTTAGTGACCGATGTTTTTATAAATCACTATAAATTTAAATACTACTCTATTACTTATCGTTATTTAAATCATTTTTCCGCGCCCGATTTACTCAACTCAGCCGATTATCAGTTAAATCAGGACTATAGAGATAAATTAGGAATTTAGCCAAAATTAAATAAAATTATAGTTGTATTAGCACTCTATTGACTTGAGTGCTAATTTTGTTTATAATGATATCAGGTTTAAAATATATGATGTCAGAGCGTAAAAAGTTTTTACTGGAAACAATAATAAAAGAATACGTTAAAACTGCTCAGCCGGTTTCTTCTGGCTTGTTGGTGGAGAAGTATAAGTTAGATATTTCCCCGGCTACGGTGCGTAATGAAATGATGGAGCTGGAGAATGAGGGATTCATACATCAACCCCACACTTCGGCTGGGAGAGTCCCGACTGAAATCGCTTATGAACTTTTTTTAGAAGACTTTAAAGATTTAAAGAAAAAAAAATTTTTGAAAGATTCTGACGAAAGGTTGTTAAATAATTTATTTGGTAAAGAAGATAGCGCTTTAAGACAAACGGCACGAGCCATTTCTGAATTATCTGGTGGCGCAGTATTTTGGGCTTTTCATAAAAATGATTTATATTATACTGGACTTTCCAATTTATTTTCTCAACCAGAGTTTAAACAGGTAAATAATGTTTGTGATGTTTCCGGGATAATAGACAGGATGGAAGAAATTATTGATGAAATTTTTGAAGAATTGCAAGAAGGGCCGCAAGCTCTTATTGGGTCTAAGAATCCATTCGGTGATTTTTTGAGTGTTGTGCTAGTAAAATATAAAAATAATAATTCTCATAGCATTTTTGGTATTCTGGGTCCAATGCGCATGGATTATAACCATAACTTAGCTTTGATAGAGTTTATTAAAAATAAATTTGAGTAAATAAAACTATGGAAGAAATAAAAAAGGGTGTTTATCGCCATTATAAAGGCGGGGAATATAAGATTGTAGGGCTTGGAACCGACACTGAAAATCAACAAGAAGTAGTTGTTTATCAAGATATTAAAAATGAAAATAAAATTTGGGTTAGACCAAAAAAAATGTTTTTAAGTGATGCTGAAGTAGATGGTAAAAAGAAATCACGATTTGAATTTTTGGGCGAGGATAATTCTGACAGACATCCCGAAGCTGTAGTCGGGGCTTTAGTCTATAATGAAAAAGGAGAAATTCTTTTAATAAAAAATCCAAAGTTTGGTGATTTTTGGACCATTCCTGGTGGGCATATAGAATTAGATGAATCAGCTGAACAAGCTCTTAGGAGAGAGTTCTTAGAAGAAACCAATTTACAACTTAAAAATATTGAAGCGATTGGATTCAGTGAGGGGATAAATCCCGAATTCTTTTTCAAAAAAAAGCATTTTATTTATTTAAGTTATTTGGCAGAACTGGCCGGTGGCGAGATTACTAAGAGTAATGAAATGACCGAATATCTTTGGGTTAACCCAAAAGAAACGAGTGAATTAAAGATATCTTCTTCGGTGACTCCACTTATAGGATATTATTTGGAAAAAAAGAATAATAATGAGTCCTTCGAAAACCAGTATAAAAGAGCTTTAGCTGATTATCAAAATTTAGTTAAACAAACGTCTAAAGACAAACAGGATTTTGCTAAATATGCCTTGCAAGATTTTTTACAAGATATTATCCCAGTTTATGATCATCTTAAACTATCTTTGCTGGGCTTAAAAGAGAAAGATGAAAATAATGCTTGGGTTGTTGGAGTCCGCCATGTTTTAAAACAGTTTAAAGACTTGCTTGAGGCAAGGGGAGTGGAAGAAATAAAGACTACGGGCGAAAAATTTGATCACGCAACTATGGATGCTATGGATGGGGACGGAGATATGGTTCAAAAAGAAATTATGCCAGGGTATAAATTAAATGGACGCGTAATTAGGCCGGCAAAAGTAGTTGTCGGATAATATATAATTAATTAATACAAAAACTATGTCACTTATAAAATGGACCCCATTTTTTTCAGAATTTGACGACATGGACAAAACAATAGAATCCATGTTGCCAGCAATTCGTGGTAATCAATTTGGCTTTACGCCAGCGGTTGATATCTATGAAGATAAGGATAACATCGTTGTGGAAACTCAATTAGCCGGGATTGATCCGGAGAGAGTAAATATTTCCATTGAGAACAACACCCTTTGTATTAAGGGCGAAAGTGAAAAAAAGAGCGAAGTAGAAGATAAGAATTATTATCGCAAGGAAATTCGCCGCGGTTCTTTCTATCGCTCTATTCCTCTGCCAACTAAAGTTGACGGCGATAAGGCTAGCGCGATTAATGAGGATGGAGTATTGAAAATAAATATTCCCAAGGCATCGGAGGTAAAACCAAAATCTATTAAAATCCAAAATAAAAAATAAAATATAAATATTAAAAACATATGGGAAAAATTTTAGGAATTGATTTAGGAACAACTAACTCGGCCATGTCTATCATGGAGGGCGGTGTTCCAAAAATTATTGAAAACATCGAAGGCAATAGAACAACCCCATCGGTTGTTGCTATTTCCAAAAATAACGAAAGAATCGTCGGCGCCGCCGCTAAAAGACAGGCAGTTATTAATCCTGAGAACACGGTTTACGCAGTTAAGCGTTTAATTGGTCGTCATTTTAATGAAGACGAGGTTCAAAAAGATTTAAAAAATGCGCCATATAAAATTGTTCAAGCTGGCGAAGGCGTGAAAGTAAAAATGGGAGATAAAGATTATACTCCTCAAGAAATTTCGGCGATGATATTATCTAAATTAAAAGCTGACGCTGAATCAAAATTGGGAGAAAAAATAACGGAGGCAATTATTACTGTCCCAGCTTATTTTAATGATTCGCAACGCCAAGCCACTAAGGATGCCGGACAAATTGCTGGGCTTGATGTTAAAAGAATTATTAATGAGCCGACAGCCGCCGCTTTAGCTTATGGATTTGATAAAAAGAATGGACAAAAAATTGTCGTATATGATTTAGGTGGAGGGACATTTGATGTTTCCGTTTTAGATATTTCAGCTGATACCGTTGAGGTAAAATCAACTAATGGTGATACTCATCTTGGCGGAGAAGACTTTGATCAAAGAATAATTGCTTGGATTATTGATGAATTTAAACGCGACCAAGGGATTGATTTATCAAAAGATGCGCTCGCTTTACAAAGAATTAAGGAGGCGGCTGAAAAAGCAAAAATAGAATTATCAACTGCTCAAGAAACAGAAATTAACCAACCCTTTATAACTACTGACGCTAATGGTCCAAAACATTTAGTTATGAAAATTTCTCGTTCTAAATTAGAATCATTAGTCGCAGATTTAATTGATAAAACAATTGAACCTTGCCGCAAGGCAATCCACGACTCTGGTTTTCAGATTGGCGATATTAATGAAATACTGATGGTTGGGGGTATGACTCGTATGCCGCTCGTATTACAAAAAGTAAAAGAATTTTTTGGCAAAGAACCGAATTTAAGTGTTAACCCAGACGAAGTGGTAGCCATGGGGGCCGCCGTTCAAGCGGGTGTTTTACAAGGAGATGTCAAAGATGTCTTATTATTAGATGTGACCCCTTTAACTCTAGGAATTGAAACCATGGGAAGCGTCGCTACTCCTTTGATTGAAAGAAATACAACTATCCCAACTTCTAAAGCCCAAGTTTTTTCAACGGCTGCCGATGGTCAAACTAGTGTCGAGATTCATATTGTTCAAGGAGAAAGACCGATGGCCGCTGATAATAAAACTTTAGGACGTTTTATTCTTGATGGTATTCCTTCTGCTCCTCGGGGCATTCCTCAGGTTGAAGTAAAATTTGATTTGGACGCTAATGGAATTTTGAATGTGTCTGCAACGGATAAGGCGACAAATAAACAACAAAATATTACGATTACGGCCTCTTCTGGATTATCAAAAGAAGAAATTGAAAAAATGAAAAAAGAAGCGGAGCTACATGCTGACGATGATAAAAAGAAAAAGGAAGAAGCTGAAATAAAAAATCAAGCTGACGTAGTGATTTTTACGACTGAAAAAATGCTCAAGGAATCTGGCGAGAAAATGAAGCCAGAAGATAAAAAAGAATTAGAAGAAAAAGTTGAGGCTTTGAAGAAGGCTAAGGACGGTGGTAATATTGAGGAAATGAAAACCAAGCTGGAAGAATTAAATACCGTTGCTCAAAAAATAGGAGCCGCTATGTATCAACAACCTGGAGCTGACGCTGCTAATGCCGACGCAAGTGGTGCTAAAACAGATTCCGAGCCGTCTACTAATGGTGAAACTGAAGAGAAAAAAGATGATGTTGTAGAAGGCGAAGTAGAAGAAAATAAATAACTCGTTTGTTGATAGGTTGCCCCTCTTCAAAAAAGGAGGGGCAATTTGTTGAATAAATAATTTATGTCTAAAGATTATTACAATATATTAGGAGTATCTAAGGGCTCTAGTCCTGATGAAATTAAAACCGCTTTTAGAAAAAAGGCGCACGAGCACCATCCTGATAAAGGAGGAGATGCTGAAAAGTTTAAAGAATATAATGAAGCTTATCAGGTCCTTGGTAATCCTGAAAAGAGAAAGCAATACGATCAGTTTGGTTCGTCTTTTCAAAATGGCCAAGCGGGCGGCGGTAATTATGGCGGTTCTTCCGGTTTTCAAAATGGGGGTGGTTTTAATATGGACTTTGAAGATTTAAGCGAAATGTTTGGTGGCTTTGGCGATATATTTGGCTTTGGCGGCGGCGGTGCAACTAAAAGACAGTCTCGGGGACGTGATTTAGAATTAAATTTAAATTTGGAATTTTTAGAAGCGGTATTTGGCCTAGAAAAAGAAATTAAATTTAGTAAAAATATCGTTTGTAATAATTGTCACGGAGATGGCGCTGAACCAGGATCTAAAGTTGAAACTTGTAGCGATTGTCGCGGGACGGGGAAAATAAGTCGTATCCAAAGGACAATATTGGGAAATATTCAGACACAATCACCTTGCCCTCATTGCGGCGGAGAAGGAAAAACGTATAGTAAAAAATGTTCTAAGTGTGGCGGCAATGGCGTCTATAATGACCAGGTTAAAATTAAAGTTAAAATTCCTGCGGGGATTAATAACGGTGAGTCAATTAGGTTAAGTGGACAAGGCGAAGCTGGGCCCAAGGGTTCTCCGGCGGGAGATTTGTATCTACGCATTAAAATTGGTCGCCATAATAAATTTATTCGTGATGGGTATGATATTAGAACCGAGGAAACCATAAATATTAAACAGGCTATCTTGGGAGATAAAATTGAAGTTGATACTGTCAATGGTCCGATTAAGTTAAAAATACCAGAAGGCACTCAATCGGGAACCGTATTTAGATTAAAGGAAAAAGGTGTTCCGAAGCTACACGCGCGTGGCTTTGGCGAACAGTTTATTAAAATAATTGTTAAAATACCCTCTAATCTTAATAAAAAGCAGAAAACTTTGCTTGAAACTCTAGACCTATAAACATAAAATTTTGGTTGACTTTTGGGCTTACGAATGCTAAACTTAAGCTATAAGCGCTTTATTATTTAACTATAAAAACTATGAGCAACTGGTTTAAAAATCTTTTTGGAAGCAAGTGCTGCTGCCATAAAGGAGAGGGCTGCTGCCACTCAGAAGAAAATAATTCAGAGCCTGAAAAAATGGAAGGGTCTATGCCTGCGCAAGATAATGCGCCTAAAATGTCTGACACAACCACTGATTCTAGCAATAGTGAAGCTAAAACTGAATAAATTTGTAATACAAAAAATTAAAAAACGCGTTATTCGCGTTTTTTAAATGCTATAAACCATATTTATGATTATAGACACTCATGCTCATGTTAATTTTGCCGCTTTTAAAGACGATGCTGATGAAGTAATCCGTCGGGCTTTAGATAATGACACTTGGATGATTTTAGTGGGGTCTGAATCAAAAACCTCAAATAGAGCTTTAAATTATGCTAACAAATATGAAAAAGGTGTTTACGCCGCTATTGGCTTACACCCAATTCATTTGCAGGAAGGGCTAGTGGAAAATAATGATGAGAACGGCGATTATAGTTTTGTTCCTCGAGCTGAAGAATTTGATTACGGTAGTTACGAAAAGCTAGCTAAGTTTGAAAAAGTGGTTGCTATCGGAGAGATAGGGCTTGATTATTATCATTTAAATCCTAGCCAAGATATTCCGGCGGTCAAGAGAAAGCAGCAGGAAGTTTTTGCCTCTCAATTAATGCTGGCTAGAAGTTTAGATTTGCCGGTTATTATTCATTGTCGGCAAGCTCATGATGACCTTTTGGTCATATTGCAAGATTTTAAAAAAGAATATGGGCATATGTTACCAGCTAACAACCAGCCCTGGGGAGTTATTCATTGTTTTTCTGGAGATGAAGATTTAGCTTGGAAATATTTTCGTTTAGGTTTAATTATTTCCTTTACCGGGCTGATTACTTTCAGCCAGCAATGGGATAATCTAATAAGAAAAACTCCGCTTGATAAGATAATGGTTGAAACAGATACTCCATATATGACCCCAGAGCCTTATAGGGGACAAAGAAATGAGCCAGTATTAGTACAATATGTTGCTGCTAGAATCGCTGATATTAAAGGAATCAAAGTGGAAAAAGTGGCCGAAATGACAACCGCGACTGCTCGTAACCTATTTAGGATATAAAAAGTAATATTTGTCAAATAATGAAAAATTGGAGGGTTGACATTTATTGTTTTCTGCGTTATAAGAGAGATGTTTCAAGATAGCCATAAAAATATGAACAATGAGTCTTGGAGTTTAGCGTTAAGGCTAATGGCTAGAATTTCTGGCTGGATTGCTTTCCCGGTGTTAATTGGAGTTTTTTTAGGCAAGTGGCTTGATAAGAAATTTAACACCGAACCTTGGCTTTTTTTAATAATGGTTGCTGTTTGTTTTTTAGTTTCCATGTATGGTTTGGTTGTAAGTGCGCTAAAAGAATTTAAAAAAATAGAACAGGAAGCGCAGGCTAAAAAACAGTCAGCTGCTGTCAGTCACCTGGATGATAAAAAATAATTTATTTATGATTTCCTCAGAACAACAAGTTGAAGCCCACGAAGAAATAATTCACGAAAATACTTTATTTGCTGAGCCGATTGCCCATGTCGGTAATTTTCCAATTACCAATGCTTTGGCAACTTCAACGGTCGCTTTAATAATTATTGTAGTTTTAACGGTCTTAATTAAACGTAATTTAAAAAAAGTACCAACTGGTTTACAAAATGCCATGGAAATAATTATTGAAGGCTTTTTGGGAATTTTCGATGGTGTTACTGGTGATCGTAAAAAATCTTTACAATTCGCGCCCCTGGTTTTAGCTTTTTTCTTTTTTGTTCTTATTAATAATTGGATGGGGCTTTTGCCTGGCGTTGGCTCTATTGGTCAAATTGCATCCGAAGGTGGAGAAAAAGTATTTATTCCTTATTTGCGTGGCGGAACAGCTGATTTAAATACTACTTTAGCGCTCGCTTCTTTAGGAGTGGTTTTAAGTCATATCATGGGAGTGCTCGCTATTGGTTGGTGGAAATATTTGAATAAATTTATCAATATTAAAGCTTTTTTAGAAATTCCCAAGAAAATTAAGAAAGACCCTATGGTTATTTTAGTCAACCCGATTAAAGCTTTTGTTGGGGTGATTGAAATTATTGGAGAGATGGCTAAAGTTGCTAGTCTCTCCTTCCGTTTATTCGGAAATGTTTTTGCCGGTGAGGTTTTGCTTGCTTCCATGTCTGCTATTTTAGCGTATGGTGTTCCGATTCCGTTTATGTTTTTAGAAGTTTTGGTTGGCCTTATTCAGGCGCTTATTTTTGCGATGTTAATTTTGACATATTTAACCATTAACACGACAGCAGAGGAGCACTAAAAATAATTAATTATTCAATTTATAATAATTTAAATTTATGGAAAACGTAATGTTAGCTAAGGCCCTAGCCATTGGCTTGGGTTCTATCGGTCCAGCCTTGGGCATCGGTTTTATTGGTGCTAAGGCGATGGAAGCTATTGGACGCAACCCAGAAGCAGCCGGTAAAATTTTAGTACCGATGCTTTTGGTGGCTGCTTTTGCAGAAGCGGTTGCTATTTATGCATTAGTTATTGCTTTCAGTATCAAATAATTGAGACTTGAAAGACTGAAGATTAATTTAGGTTAATCTTTAGTTTTCAATTTTTAATTTTTATTTTATGGAATCATTAATTTCTACCTTTCATATTGACTACAAACTGTTTATTGCTCAATTGGTTAATTTCGCCATTGTGTTTGCGGTTTTGTACTTTTTTGCTTTTAAGCCATTAGTTAAAATAATGACTGAGCGTTCTGAAAAGATTGATAAAAGCTTAAAAGACGCTGATGAAATTGAGAAACGTTTAATTTTAACAGAAAAAGAGCAGGCCGATATTATTGCTACCGCCAAGAAACAGGCAAATGCTATAATAGAAGAGGCTGATAAACGTGGCGAAGAAAGAAAAGTCGAATTAGTTGCTAAAGCCAAGGCGGAAGTTGCTCAAGTCATTCTTCAAGAAAAGGCTAAACTGGTGAGTGAAAAATCTGAGATGTTAAAAGAAATAAAAAAAGAAGTGGCGGGCTTGGTAATTTTAACAGTTGAAAAATTATTATCTGAAAAAATTACAGACGAAAAGGATAAGGACCTTATAAACAAATTGGTTAAGTAAGATTATGAAAATATCAGTTTCTAAATATGCGTCGGCGTTATTTGACCTCGTAGCCGATAAATCTGAAGCAGAAGCTAAGGAAGTTATAAAAAGCTTTGTTTTGCTTTTGAATAAAAATCATGATTTTAATAAAGTAGAGGCGATTGTGACGGCCTTCAATGAAATTTGGAACAAGGCGCATGGTGAAGTTAACGCTACTCTTTTAAGCGCGCGCAAGCTTTCGGCGACTACTTGTGAAACTGTAACTGATTATTTAAAAAATAAAACTGGCGCCAAGAAAGTTATTCTAGAAACAGAAATAAACCCAGAAATTATCGGTGGCTTTATTTTAAGATACGGCAGTAAAATTTTAGATGGTAGCGTGAAAAATAGTTTAAATAATTTAAAAAATACAATTAGTAATTAAAATAAATTTAGCATAAACGTATGGCAACTACAAAGGATTTCATTGTTGAACAGCTAAAAGAAGAAATATCGGGCTTTAAGTCTGAGGTGAGCGAAAAATCAGTTGGGAAAGTTTTGCGTGTTTCTGATGGTATCGCTTTAGTTTCTGGTTTAGCAGAAGCGATGATGAGCGAAATTTTAATTTTTAAAACCGAAAAAGGTGAAATAACCGGGGTAGCTCTAAATTTAGAAGAGAGCCAAGTCGGAGTTATTATTTTAGGAGACTATACTGCCATTAAAGAGGGGGATGAAGTGGTTGCGACTAAAAGAATTTTGGAAGTCCCGGTGGGTGAAAATCTGATTGGCCGGGTTGTTAATCCTTTAGGAGAACCGATGGATGGCAAAGGAAAAATTGAAACTACTAAATTTTATCCAGTGGAAAAAATTGCTCCTGGTGTTATTACTCGTGCCTCTGTTAAAGAGCCGGTCCAAACTGGTATTAAAGCGATTGACGCGATGATTCCAATTGGCCGTGGCCAAAGAGAGCTGATTATTGGTGATCGTCAATTAGGAAAAACTGCGATTGCCGTTGATACTATTATCAATCAAAAAGGGCAGAACATGAAATGTGTTTACGTAGCTATTGGCCAAAAAGAATCCAAGGTGGCTAACATCGTTACTAAACTAACTGAGGCCGGAGCGATGGATTATACAATCATCGTTTTAGCTGGTGCTTCTAATCCTGCTTCTTTGTTGTATATTGCTCCTTATGCTGGATGCGCGATGGCGGAATACTTTTTAGATAAAGGTGAAGATGTTTTGATTATTTATGATGATTTGTCCAAGCATGCGGTTTCTTATAGAGAAATTTCTTTATTACTTCGTCGTCCACCGGGACGTGAAGCTTATCCTGGTGATGTTTTTTATCTTCACTCTCGTTTGTTAGAACGTGCTTGTAAATTAAATAAAGAATATGGCGGCGGCTCTATTACCGCTTTACCAATTATTGAAACTCAGGCTGGAGATTTATCTGCTTATATTCCAACTAACGTTATTTCTATTACTGATGGTCAGATTTTCTTGGAGCCAGACTTATTTTATAAAGGTAATCGTCCAGCGGTTAATGCTGGTTTGTCAGTATCTCGTGTCGGTTCTAGTGCTCAAATTAAGGCGATGAAAAAAGTGGCTGGTAAGATGCGTTTAGAAGCTGCTCAATATCGCGAACTTGCTTCCTTCGCTCAATTTGGTTCTGATTTAGATTCGGAGACTAAGAAAAAATTAGAAAGAGGACAAAGATTATACGAAATCTTTAAACAGGACCAGTATCAACCTTTATCGGTTGCTAAACAGGTGGTCTCTTATTATGCTTTAATTAATGGCTTGATGGATGATGTTCCAGTTGAAAAAGTGAGAGAGTTTGAAGCCGGTTTGTATAAGTATGCTGATTTAAATGACGCTGTTTTGAAGTTAATTGATGTTAAAAAAGAAATTGATGAAGAAGTAGAAACCGAGTTAAAGAAATTAATCACTGAATATAAGGTAACAGTTGATTATTTAATTAAGTAAGACAATGGCCAAGACTAAAGAAATATCTCGGCGCATCAAATCCGTCTCTAGTACCAAAAAAATTACTAAGGCGATGGAGATGGTAGCGGCGTCTAAAATGAGGAGAGCGATTGAAGCTGTTCTAAAAACTCGCACTTATGCTAATTTAAGTTGGGAGACGGTTTTAAGATTGTCTGAAATTTCTAAAAGTAAGAATGAAAATTTACATCCTTTACTCTCTCCGCGTGAAAAAATTTCTCGAGTTGCTATTATTTTAATAACTTCTAATCGAGGGATGTGTGGCGGCTATAATTCAGCTATCATTACTAAGGCTAAAGAATCTATTTCTAAACATTCAGTCCCAACAGATTTTATTTTGTCCGGTAAAAAGGGCACTATCATTAGAAACCAAAGTTATGAGGTTGTAGCTGAATTTGAAAAAAGTGATATCTTAACTGATGCTCGTGATATCCACCCGATAGTAAAAATGGTGTTGGATGATTATCAGTCTGGTAAGTATGATAAGATTTTGGTTGCTTATACCGATTTTGTTAGTGCTGCTAGGCAGGTTCCACGTGTCAAGCAATTATTACCAGTCGAGGTTGAAAAAGTTGATGAATATTTAGGAGTAATTAGTGAGGAATCTAAGGTTGGTTCAACTCCTGAATTTATTGCCGCTAAGCAGGAAAAACATTTAAGTTCTGGAGAATATAGCTATGAATATACTTTTGAGCCATCTGCCAGTGAAGTTTTAGATAAGATGATTCCACGCTTATTAGAAATTCAGTTATTTCAAGCATTTTTGGAAGCTAATGCTTCTGAGCATAGTGCTAGTATGAGCGCTATGCACCAAGCCACTGAAGCAGCTAGCGATATGGTTAGTGAATTAACCTTATTTTATAATAAAGTTCGTCAAGCGGGCATTACTGCGGAAATTGCAGAAATTTCAGCGGGCGCTAATGCCTTAGCAGAATAAATAATTTTAAATAATATGAGCGACAAACAGAAAAATGAGGGTATAATCAAACAGGTTATCGGCGTAGTGGTTGATGTCCATTTTGAAAATAAACTACCCGAGATTTACAATGCTTTAACCTTAGATCTCAAAGGTGAAAAGTTAACCTTGGAAGTTGAACAACATATTGGTTCCAATATTGTTCGTTGTGTAGCTATGGGCTCCACCGATGGTTTAAAGCGCGGTGATAGAGTTTTAGATACTGGAGCGGCTATTTCTGTGCCTGTAGGGCAAGAAACGCTAGGACGTATTTTTAACGTTTTAGGAGAAGTGGTTGATGGTGGCGCGCCAGTAAAAACTGAAAAAAAATATCCGATTCATAGACCAGCCCCAAAATTCGTAGACCAGTCTAACAGTATGGAAATTTTAGAAACCGGGATTAAGGTTATTGATCTTATCTGTCCAATTGTTAAAGGTGGAAAAGTCGGAATGTTTGGTGGCGCTGGTGTTGGAAAAACTGTTATTATTCAAGAATTAATTCATAATATTGCCTCTGAACATGGTGGTTATTCAGTTTTTGCGGGCGTCGGAGAAAGAACGCGTGAGGGTAATGATTTATATCATGAATTTAAGGATTCCGGAGTTATTGATAAAGTATCTATGGTTTTCGGCCAAATGAACGAACCGCCAGGATCTCGTGCTCGCGTTGCCTTGTCTGGTCTTTCTATCGCTGAATATTTCCGTGATGAAAAGCACCAAGATGTTTTGTTTTTCGTTGATAATATTTTTCGTTTTACTCAAGCTGGTTCAGAAGTGTCTGCTCTTTTAGGGCGCATGCCATCTGCTGTCGGTTATCAACCAACGCTCGCTTCAGAAATGGGAGAACTCCAAGAAAGAATCACTTCTACCAAGGATGGTTCCATTACTTCTATTCAAGCGGTTTATGTTCCCGCTGATGATTTAACTGATCCAGCTCCAGCGACTACTTTCGGACATTTAGATTCTACAGTTGTGTTATCACGTTCTCTTTCAGAGCTTGGTATTTATCCAGCGGTTGATCCTTTAGATTCTTCTTCTATTATTCTTGATCCTAAAGTCGTCGGGCAAGAGCATTATGAAGTTGCTCGTGGAGTACAAATGATTTTACAACGGTACAAAGACTTACAAGATATTATTGCCATTTTGGGTATGGAAGAATTATCCCAAGAAGATAAAGTTATTGTTGCTCGTGCTCGTAAAATTCAAAAATTCTTATCTCAACCATTCTTTGTAGCGGAACAATTTACTGGACGTAGTGGTAAGTATGTTAAACTGTCCGATACTGTTCGCAGCTTTAAAGAGATTTTAGACGGTAAATATGACAGTAAGAGTGAAGACGATTTCTACATGATTGGTGGAATCGAAGAATTAAAAGCTTAATTTTTAGCTATGTCCAACAAGACAATAAAATTTGAAATTGTAACGCCGGAGAAAGTAGTTTTAAAACAGGAAATTTTACAAATTACTGTCCCAACTACTAGTGGCGAAATAACTGTGCTTCCAGATCATATTCCCTTGGTTTCAGTTTTGAAATCAGGTGTTATTGAGATTAAAAGGGCAGATAATGTGTTGGAAATTATGGCGGTGTCTGGAGGTTTTTTGGAAGTTATGAAAGATAAGGTTGTTATTTTGGCTGATACGGCTGAGAGGGCTGAAGAGCTTGATGAGGCTAGAATTAAAGCCGCGCGCGAGAAGGCTGAAAAACTCAAGGAAGAGGCGAAAAATATTGATGATGTTCAATTTACAGCTATTGCTGCTAAACTTGAAAAGGAATTTGCTAGAGAACGAGCGGTTAATAAATGGCGTCGTCTTAATAATATAAATCCAGGTAAATAAAAATATGTTTGGAGAACAAAATATGTTTAATCACAAAAAAATCGAAGAAATGAATACAAACCATGAAAGTCATGAAAATCATGACGAGTTATTTGAACAAGAGTGGCAAAAGGGTCAAGAAAATGAAATTATCAAAGCCCTTAATGCTGGGGAAAAAATGGAAGAAAAGCTTTTTGCGCTTCCTAATTTTAAACAAGCATTTGACCATAAGCTCACCTGCTTAGAGTGTTCTGACGGCAGAGTGTGTTCTGGACCAAAAATTGCTTTAGCCGGAGAAGGGCTATTGTTAGGACCGGAGGACTCCGCTATTTTGGAAAAGGCGATTAAGGATCAAGGTTTGACTGTAACTGGACATGAAAATTGCGGTGCCGCTGGTATTGCTCGTCCAGGCGCAGGGAGCGATGACTACGGTTATGAGAAAGCTAAAGAATTAGCTTCTAAAACTGGCAGTATTTACCGAGAAGTTCATCACGATGAATTTACTTGTGCCGTTCATAATGAACGCGCTTTAGTGTTGGAAGGAACTGGACGTTTTGATGTTGCTAATCTTGAAGGATTTCCTGGTCAATTTATTAGCTCTGCTTCTTATTTTGGGTTAAGTACTGAATACCAAAAAGTAGAAGCTAAAGCATTAATTAACATTGCTTTGGGAAGTCACTCATTCGGAGAAAGATTTGATAAGGAAAATCCTTTTTATCTTATCGTTTCTGCTCGTGACGAAGAACAACTTAAGAATGTTACCGCTTTGGCTGAGGAAGTGGCCGCTGAATTTGCTGGCCGTGTTAAAGTAAGCGGATTTATTGCTCCCGAAGAAGTAAAACAGACAATTTAATTTGTAAAGTTTACTGGATTTAAAAACCGCCCCTAAAAGCGGTTTTTTTGCGTCTAATTCTTTAGTTATTTATATATACAACCAGGCAAGGACAATAAAACCAATAATAATTCTATACCAGCCGAAAGAAACAAAATTATTTTTTTGGATAAATTTGATAAAAAATTTAATACCAATAATAGCGGTTATGAAAGAAACAGCTAGGCCTATAGTCCAAACTATTATTTCTTGCCCGTTTAAAATCGGTGGTGTTTTATATAAATCTAAAGCAGTGGCCGCTAGCATCGTGGGCATCGCTAATAGGAATGAAAATTCAACGATGTTTTTTCTAGAAACTCCCAGTGAAAGTCCGCCCATGATAGTCGCGGCTGAGCGCGATACCCCGGGGACAACAGCCAGGGCTTGAAACACTCCGATTAAAGTTGCCTGACGGTAAGAAATCGCATCAATCTCTAAGTAATTCGGTTGTTGAATGATATTTCCGGAGTTTGATTTTTTGAAAAAATATTTTTCTAAGATAATTAAAATTATTCCGCCCAAAATTAAAGCCCCGGCAATTAAAGGCAAACTTTCCATGAGATAATTTTTTACAAGTTTATAAACAGCCAGCCCAATAATGGCGGTCGGGATAAAAGCGGCTGCGATTTTTAAGATTAATCTAGGGTTTTTAATGATTGTTTTAGCATATAAAACAGCAACCGAAAGAATCGCTCCCAGTTGAATGGAAATTAAGAAGCTAGTCAAAAAAGAAGAATCTGGAATTTTAAGCCACTTCGCCGCGATGATCAAATGAGCGGTCGATGAGATTGGTAAAAATTCAGTTATTCCTTCTATAAGACCAAGAATAATGGAGTGAATAATTGTCATATATTTTTATATTTATATCCTTATTCTACTATAAAAAATACAGGAGCGATATATTGACACAAGTAGGCTATTTAATCGTTCCTTTAATTTCTATTTTCATTTTTAATTTGCTATAATATATAAATCTATAAGTTATCTTATTTTAATGAGTATTAACTCCGTTTTTTATGTTAAAGACCACTCAGGAATTGAATATAAATAAAAAAAAGCCAGTTATCGTTGCTGTTTCTGGTTATTTTAACCCGCTTCATGTTGGTCATCTTGATATGATAGAAAAAGCTAAAAAACTTGGCGATAAATTGATAGCCATTATTAATAATGATGTGCAGGTGGGGCTAAAAGGAAGTGTTCCTTTTATGTCGGAAAAAGATAGACTGAGAGTAATAAAAGCTTTGCGTGATGTTGATGAAGTTTTTTTGTCAATTGATAAGGATAAGACTGTGTGCCGCTCTTTATCTAAGATTAAGCCGAATATTTTTGCTAACGGCGGTGACCGCCATAACATTGGAGATGTTCCGGAATATCCTATTTGTAAAAAACTGGGGATTAATATGGTTGATGGTTTGGGGAGAAAAATAAGAGCTAGTTCGAAGTTAATCGCTCGCGCGGCTAAGCTTAACGCGAAAAAAAAGAAATAAGTTATGCCAAAAAATTTTAAAATATGGTCCGTATCTTTGTTGGCTATTTTAATTATTCTTACTCTTTATGGTAAGGTGTTTTACCGTAATGTTATTAAGGCGAACCGAGACCACTTTCCCACTTTTATTGAAAACTGGATAAATAATTATGAAACAAATAATAAAAAACCAGACGTTGTCGTGTATAAACCAGAAGAAACAATAAAAATATTAGAAGGCTGGACTGAAAGTGATATTGTCGCTTACTTTGAATCGTTGGGCAAATGGAGCAAGTCTGATTTAGAAAAAACATTAGTACAATTCTCTGACAATAATCAAGCAACTTCTAGCTCTTTGCTGAATTTAAAAAAACGTTTTAGTTTTTTAAATGATAAACCCGAAGATGCTAATCTGGAAGGCTTTTTATTCCCGGATACTTATAGAATTTATTCCGATGCGAGTTTGGATGATGTGATTATTAAAATGTTAGAAAATTTTGATAAAAAATTGACCGTTAAAATGCGTGAGGATATAAAAAATCAAGGAAAAACAGTTTATGAGGTTATGATTATGGCCTCCTTGATTGAGAAAGAGGCTCCAATTAATTATCAAGATAAAGAAAATACAGATGCGAGAATCGTTTCAGATATTTTTTGGGGAAGATTAAGTTCCAATCAGGCCTTGCAATCAGATGCAACCTTGTCGTATATTTTAAACGATAATAATCCCGCTCATTCCGGGAAAGACTTGGAAATAGAATCTCCCTATAATAGCTATAAATATCGCGGTTTACCTCCGACACCTATTTGTAACCCTGGCTTAAAAGCGATTGAGGCCGCAATTTATCCTATTAAAACTAATTATAATTATTTTTTAACGAGCTTAGACGGCAACAATATTTATTATGCCGTAACCTATCAGGAGCATTTAAATAACAAATATAAATATTTGAAATAAGCTTATGTTTGCAGAACCGCCAATAGTACTTTCATCGGATCAGCAGCCGGTTTATGATGATTATAGTTCATCTCCGAAGAAGCCTATTAAAAAAATAATTTTAATTATCTCTCTAATCGTGGCGGTGGTTGTTTTTATTGTAGCAATTTATCTCATAGTAAAAAAATACACCGATAAGAATCAGCTTAAGCCAGATAATTCAGGAAACAAGGCTGGAGAAGTTGTAAATATTGAATTCCCCACACTAACCAACCCTGAAGAAGTAATTACTCAGCCAGCGACTACTACTTTATCCAATGCGGCCATTGAATATTTATCATTCACGGATTTTTATAAAAAAATCAATGACGATTTGGAATATAATATTAAGGATTACGAGTTGCCAATTAATATTAAATTGGATGGCATGAATTATAACGATGTATCTCGAAAAATTAGCTTTGAGTCCTCTATCCCTAATATAAATAAATTAGGGTTTGCCATTATAGACAACCCCTGGAAAAATGAAATTGATAATTTTTACTCTATTTATGAGCGGTTAGAGGAAAAACAGATTCCAATTCTTTTAACATCCGATTTTATATCCTATTACTACCAAAATTCAATGAAAAAAGTCTTTAAAGATATAGAGGAAAATATTTTCTATGATAATCTCTGGTTTATAAATAAGGAATTATACAATTTAGCAAAAAATAGATATGAAACCAGGTTGGCCTCAATTGGCGATATTAATGATTCTGTTTTAGAGGGGCAGCGTTTAGAAATGGCTTTTTTTGCTGTTTCTTTAGAACTCTTAAAACCGATCCCTGAGCAAATATCTGTGAAAGGTAAAATTGATGATAAAAATAAATTTAGCGAAGGTGATGTAGAAAGATTTCAACTAACAGTTCCTCCATATTTAAGAGATGAAGTTTTGAAGGAAACTAAATTAATTAGAGATGCTAAAGAGAAGATCAAATCTCCTATTATGCTATATAATAGAGACTATTCTAGTTTTAGTGTTCCTAAGGAATATAAAAATAACGCTAAATTAAATAATTTTTACTTAGCGGCTAAATGGTTAAATTCTACTTTTCCTTTAGAATATCAGAGCACTGATTGTCGGGATTGTTTGCTCGATAAAGAGGATTGGCGTCTTAGCATGATTGCTTCTGGTTTAATTGCCACTGATTTTTCTGGTCGTCAAGATTTGAAGAATCGTTGGGCTAGGGTGTATAAATTAATGGCTTTTTTCAACGGGTTACGAGATGAAATAGATTATGTTGATGTCCGAGATTCCCTTGTTTCCGTATTTGGTGAAAACTATAATGTTGAAGAATTATTTGATGATAAGAATAAGGATGCGTGGGGGAATATGGAAAAACTTAAAGCAAAATTATCAACTTATGAATACTCTTCTATTAGAGGGGCGATTGATAAGACCGACCCGGCTTCTAAAAAATTAATTGGGTTTAAAATGTTGACTGAATCCTATTGGCCAAATGATTATATTTTTAGTCGTTTAGTTTCTCCAGCAGTAGGTAATTTTCAGGAAAAGGTTGCTGAGTCGGGAGATATAACTTCCTGTATACAGAAAAAGGTCATTTCTCGTTGTAACGGTTTTTCCCTTGATATTGCTAATTTAGTTTATCCTATGGCCGGCAATGATATTTTTGAAAAAAATACTAAGTATCTTAATTATAAAAAAGAGTCCGAGACTTTACTGAAAAATATTAATCTAGACGGCTCTTGGCACACCTCTAGTTATTGGTCTACCTTTAGTTTAATGAATTCTATTTTAGATTATAAAGTAGAGGAGATGCCAATTTTTGCCAGTTCAGAAGAATGGCGCCAACAAAATTTAAGGACAGCGGTTTCCGCTTGGATTAATTTACAATTACCTCTAGAACAGTTTTCACTAACCCCAGTCTTTAAAGGTCAAAGTTTAAGTAATTTTTCTCGTTATAGCGAAAATGTTTATATTGAGCCGAACCTCGCACTTATTAATGAACTGATATCCACCAATAGCATGTTGGCACAAATGTTTACCGCTTTGCGCTTGAATGAGGAGCTTAATTTGGCTTCTCAAAGCGTTTCGGTTATAGATTCCGACCTTAATATTTTGAAAAATATAATCGTTAAAGAATTAACTGGGGATCCCTTAAATGAAAAGGACAGGGAATCAATTACCGATTTTGCCCGTAAGTTTGCTATGGAAAAGTCTGACGCTAAAGATAAGGTTCTAACATTACCTTCCTCAAAGTATAATACAACTCTGAAAGAGAATTTGAATGGCTTAAAATTAAAAATTCTAGTCCACGAACTAGAAGGTAATCAAGTCCTTTCGGTTGGTCCAGTCTGGGACTATCAAGAATATAGATAGTTATCTATTATATTTAAAAATAAAAATTTCTTTTTCTCCGATAAACTCCCAGCTGTCGGCGGTTAATTTAGCGGCATTTATTATTTTGCCACTTTCATACCAGTATTTATTAATTACCAAATAAGACTCATCTACCCCGGCCAGGTTCATTGCGGTTAGCATTGTTTCTCGGTCGGGTTTTTGGTATACCATATCAAGATAGTATTGGTATAGGGCGCCGCCCGTTGGAATCGGGTAGAAGTAGATATCGCCAATGGCGCTTTGATAATAGTGGTTAAAGCCTAATAATCTTAAAGCGCCAGCAGAAACTTGTTGATTGGCTAAAACAATATAGTTATTGTTTGTGCCTTTGTCTATTTTAGTAACCGCTTCCAAATCTAGCGTGCTAGTACTATATCCTCGTGAATTAAAATATTTATCAAAACGGGGGTAGGCCAAGTATAGAGAACTCGTCATAAAAATAAGCCCAATTGTAATCCAAATTACAGTAATCAGGTTATTTTTTAAAAAAATAATTTTATAAATGAGCCAATTTACAGCGATTGCTAAAAAGGGAATAAAAAATATTGTGATAATTGTTAAAATTCGATTGTTATAATCTGATTGTTCGTAGGCAATTAATTGGTTAAAGTTTATCTGGCTACTTAAGAAAAAGGCAACAATAAGAGATGCTCCAATAGAAAGTAGTCCTCTCCAGGTACTTAATTTTTCAACTAAGGCGGGATGTTGGTTTAATTTTTTATAAAATAAAATTAAGCCACTTATTATTAAAATTAAAATTATTAATTTATAGTTGTAAAATAAAAAATAAGTTAGATTGAGAAGCCAATTTTCGCTGCCAGCACTAAAAAATTTTAGGACATCGTAAGCGGGGCTTATAAAAGAGCTGATGTTGAAATGAAGGTTGTTTAATTTCCCGCCGCTGGTAATAAACAGGGCAACTGGAAGAAGAATCGCGCTACCAGAGAGGATGCCGGCCGATATTAGCTTGCTATTTTTAATACTTAATTTAGTTTGGTATTTTTTAAATACTAACCAACTGCTCCAAATAATGGCGGGGATGCCCGATATCGGGTGGATAGCTGCGGTTGCGAATGAAAAAATTGTTGCTCGCCAAGGATTTTTATCGGTTAGACCGGTCGCAATAGAAATTATGATAAATAGATAGCTAAAATTTTGTGGAGTGCTGACGATAAATAAAGGAAAGGTAAAAATTAAAAGAAATATTGTTCCGATAAACGGCGCAAAACTAAAACTCGTATCTTTTATTTTTAAAGTTTTAAAAAAATTATAAATTATTGAGGGCAAGAGACAGGCGGCAGCGATTGGAACTAGAAATTTATTTAGTAGGTAGATGGAAATGTTAAATATTTTATGAAGGGCGAGGATTAAGCCATATTGCCCGATGTAATATGGAGTCTTAGGCAAAATGATTCCGTTCTGGTCTATTATTTCCATGGCCGCTTTATGGATAAAAGGATCAAATCCGTATCCTACTTTATAAACTATGGCGGCAATTGCTAAGCTTAAAAAATATTGGGCGCCTATTAAAAATAGCTTCAAATTATTTTTGATGTCTGTGCGGACAACTAGAATAATGAGCATTAAAGCGCTAAAAAAATAAAATAAGAAAAAGCTTTTGTTTACTACTTCCCAGGGAGAGATAAGCGATCGGCCACTAGACGCCGAGATGAGTTCAAAGACTGAGGCTAATAAAAAGGCCCCGTAAATAATAAAAAGTTTTATTTTTTGAGGGTTGAAATCTGGCGTTTGATGGTTATTATTTTGAATTATATTAATTTTTGGTAAAATCCCGAATTTATTAATAATAATTAAGCTAATAATAGATAAAATAATTGATAAAAATACGCCTTGAGTATTTAGGGCATATAAATAATAAACAATGGCGCTAAAAATTATTAAAAGCGCTAATAGAATGCTAATATTTTGGCTTATTTTGGAGCGTATTTGGTTAATCACTTCAGATTTCATAATTAAACTTTCGTTATAACTTAATAATAGCAAATTCTTGCTAAAAATGGCAATTTCGGATAACATTAAATTGATGAAAATAAAGATTAAAACTCATATAAATTTAGTAATAGTCGTATTATTGGCGATGACTTTTTTTGTCTTTACCTCGGCTTTTAATTATTTTACTCAACAGCCAGACTATGTTAAATGGTCTTCCCCTGATGAAACTGCAAATTATTTTTTTGCTAATCGTTATAGTGAAGGAGAAAATTTGGCATTTTTTGATTCAGCGGCAGTTGTCGGAGACAACATGGTTATGCCCAGGAGCGTTAGAAGCGATTTTGGTTGGCTGAAGCCCGTTAGTTTTTTGGGTATTATTTTAATGTATGGCAGTATTGGTTCTATTTTTGGGTCTGCCGTCATTCCATTTTTAACGCCCTTTTTTGCCGCGCTTGGTATCATATTTTTTTATCTTTTAGTGAAAAAAGTTATTTCTGATAGAGTGGCCTTAATTTCTGCTTTTTTGTTAGCTTTTTTTCCAGTTTACATCTATTACTCGATGAGGAGTATGTTTCATAATGTGCTTTTTATAGTGTTAACAATTTTTGGAATATACTTTATAGTGTTGGCGGCGGGAAATAAAATAAATAAATTGGAGGATGCCGTCAAGATATCTTTTTATAAAAAATTTTTTACTTTAAGAATCGGCTTATTGGCTTGGCTAAAAATGTTAGCTGCTTTTGTTGGTGGCGGGTTTATGGGATTAGCTCTTATAACTAGATCCTCGGAGATAATTTGGCTTGCGCCAGCGGCGTTTATCGCTTGGTTATTTTATGTTAAGCGTTTAGGTTTTATAAAGCTTGTTTTAATTTTTTGTGGGTTCTTTTTAGCCGTGTTGCCAAATGCTTATTTTAATCAAGTTCTGTATTCAGCGCCTATTTATGGTGGTTATAATGAAATGAATCGCTCCATAGACGATTTATCTAAAACTGGATCGGAATTAATTAAAACCGCGGTCAGTGGCGGTGGTCAATATAATCAATATTTTGAGGCCATATATCGTAATGTGTTTTATTTTGGTTTTAAACCAGGACAATCAATTAGTATGGCCAGACATTATATCCCAGAGATGTTTCCTATCATAACCGTCGGGTTTTTATTGGGGCTACTTATTATTGCTATTATTAATATTAGAAAGTTTCAAAAAAAATATTTAGCCTATTTTTTAGTATTTGGAATAATTAGTGTTATTTTGATATTTTATTATGGTAGCTGGAAGTTTAATGATAACCCAGACCCGAATCGATTCACAATTGGCAATTCGTATACTCGTTATTGGTTACCAATATACTTAATGATGATTCCAATTGCTTCTTTAGCAATTGCTAGAGTTAGCAGCGCTCTTTTTCTAGCCGGTCAAGAAGTAAAACAACGT
This sequence comes from Patescibacteria group bacterium, assembly GCA_038323715.1. Lineage (GTDB taxonomy): Bacteria > Patescibacteriota > Patescibacteriia > Patescibacteriales > UBA12465 > UBA12465. Next base: position 51,910 of record JBBQHF010000002.1, on the reverse strand, counting down.
TGGCGAAAAATAGCTATCGCTGGAGTGCAAGCTGCTTTAGTAGTGTTTATATCCATTTCAGGTATTTTATTTGTTTTGTATGGTTCCGAAGAAGGCGTGGCCTATTTGTATTATAATAACCTAGCTGAACAAGCTAATGCGCGTCAGGTTTTTAATATTACGGAACAAGATTCAATCATCATAACTAGATATTATGATAAATTTTTCTTTCCCGATCGTAGAGTAATAATGGGGACCATCCCTGATGATGAAGTTTTAACTGCGGCCGCAAAATTGGTAAAATATTATCCCGTCTATTATTATAATTTTTATTTGAACTCAGATGATGTCACTTATTTAAATGAAAGAAAATTACCACCTTACAAGTTAACCATGAGCTTGGTTAAAAAAATGAATCATAATTTTGGTTTATATAAATTGAAACAAGCCATTGAAGCGGAGCCTGTGGCTGATAGTCTGAAAAATATTAAAAAATAAATTATGAAAAAAAATTATAATATTATCACTATTGGTTGCCAGATGAATAAAGCAGACAGTGAGCGTCTAGCTTCTTTTTTAGAGAGCCGGAAATTTAAAGAAAATTTAAATTTAAAAACCGCTGCGCTTATAGTTATTAATACTTGTAGTATTAGGCAATCGGCAGAAGATAGATTGTATGGGCTGGTTCACCAAATAAAAAAACAAAATAAAGCTTGTAAAATCGTGGTTACTGGCTGTTTGAGTAAGCGGGAGGATGTTAAGGGTCGTTTGGTTGATAAAGTTGATATCTTTATGCCTATAAATGAGATGCCTAATATTTTAGATTTATTGGATAATAGAAGAATCAAGACTAAATTAAGTTTGGATGAGGTGCGCTTACTACAAGGCGAAAAATATCTCTCAATTATTCCTAAATATCAAAATAAATTTAGTGCTTACGTGCCAATCGGTAATGGCTGTAATAATTTTTGTTCTTATTGCGCCGTTCCTTATGCTAGGGGTAGAGAAGTTTATCGTCCAATGTCGGAAATAATTTCAGAAGTTCAAAATTTAATCAAAAAAGGATATCAGGAAATTGTTTTAATTGCTCAAAATGTTAATAGTTATCATGATAAAAATAAAAATTTTCCCAATCTTTTAAAAAAAATTGATAATATCTCTGGGGATTTTTGGTTACGCTTTTCCTCAAGTCATCCTAAGGATGTTAGCCAGGAACTGATTGATGTTATCGCCTCGTCTTCAAAATTATGCCCCCATTTTCATCTGGCGCTACAGTCTGGTGATGACAAAATTTTAGAGGCTATGAATAGGAAATATACATCGGCTCATTTTATTGGCTTGGTGGATAAATTAAGAATGGTTAGGCCTGAAATTTCTATTACGACGGATGTCATTGTTGGGTTCCCCGGAGAAACAAAGAAGCAATTTGAAAACACGGTCAAAATTTTTAAAAAATTAAAGTTTGATTTTGCCTATATTTCTAAATATAGTCCTCGTCCCGGAACTGTTTCGTATTCAATGAAGGATAATGTGAGTGCGGAGGAGAAAAAGAACAGAGAAAGTGAGCTGGAAGTAATTTTAAAGAAAAATGCGCTTGATAGCAATGCCAAATATGTAGGAAAAACTGAAAAGGTTTTAATTGAGGGTCTAAATAGTCGCGGTAAGTATTACGGTAAAACCGGGAGCTTCAAGGTTGTGAGGATTTTGGCTGATAAAAAAGCCAAAAGGAGCTTGGTGGGAAAGTTTGTGAATATGAAAATTGAAAAAATTGATAATTATGGTTTTGAGGGGAAGATCGTTATTTAGTATTAGAAATATTATAATGGGAGAGTTAAAAATAAAAAAACCAAAAGTCATTATTATCCTTGGTCCAACCGCTAGTGGCAAGACGTCTCTTGGAGTGTCTTTAGCCAACGAATTAAATGGTGAAATCATTAGTGCTGATAGTCGTCAGGTTTATAAAGGGATGGACATCGGCACCGGAAAAGACTTAAAAGAATATCAGGTGGGCCGAATACAAATCCCTTATCATTTAATAGATATTGTTTCTCCTAAGACAAAATTTAATTTAGCCCGTTATCAAAAATTAGCTGTTTCCGCTATTTGTGAAGTGCTGGAGCGAGAGAAGCTCCCAATAATCGTTGGAGGAACCGGTCTTTATATTCAAGCCATAGTTGATAATTATGAATTATCAACCGTTAAGGCTGATGCTAAGTTAAGGGCCGAATTAGAACAAAAAACTATCTCTGAATTATTTGCTGATTTAGAAAAAATAAAACCAGATTTTGCGGCTAAGTTAAATAATAGTGATAAAAATAATCCGCGTCGTTTGGTGAGATATTTGGAAATAATCATTAACTCTGGATCGCTAGTGCAAAATAAAAAATCTTCCCCATTTGATTTCTTAGTATTGGGGGTAGATATTAGTGACGAAAAAATGCGGGAGAAAATTTTTGGTCGCCTGGCACATAGAATTGATAAAGAGGATATGATAACTGAGGTTAAGTCCTTAAAGGCTCAAGGGGTTTCTTACCCGCGTTTAATTTCTTTCGGCTTGGAATATAAATTTATAAGTTATTTTTTGCAAAAGAAAATAACTTATGAAGAAATGATTGAGCAACTCCGCAATGCTATTTATCGTTTTGCCAAAAGACAAAAAACTTGGTTTAAACGTTGGGAAAATCAGGGTCAAAAGATATACTGGGTGAAAGATTTAAAAGGTGCCCAAGAAAAAATAAATCAATTTCTTAAATAATAAATAGTTTGTAAACAAAAAACACCTAATTAGAAAGGTGTTTTTTATTTTTTATTTTAGTAATTTTTCTAATAGCGTTTTAGTAGTTTTGGGGTTAGCTTTACCTCCGGTGCTGGCCATGACTTTTCCTAGTAGAAATTGAATAACATTAGTTTTCCCTTGTTTATATTGCTCGGATTGTTCTTTGTTCTCGGCGATTACTTTAGTAATTGTTTTAGCGAGCGCTGCCTCATCATCCATTTGTTCTAGTCCCATTTTAAGCATTATATCGCTCGGGTCTCCTCCTTGGTTATACATAAAGTCTAAAATGGTCTGGCCGGCTGATGAATTTATTTTACCCTGATATATTAGAGCTACTAATTCCGCAAAATTTTCTGCCGTCATTTTTAAATCAGCTGCAGTTTCGTTATTAGCCTTCAGGTGTTTCATAAGCTCCCCCGTTATCCAATTGCCGGCAATTTGTGCCAGTTTCTTGTCTTGCCTGTCTGCTTCGTCCCCGTTAGCCTCTATCCAGGCACTTAGCTCAGAAATAACCTGTTCACTCCAGTTAGCTAATTTTTTGTCGCTGATTATAATTTCTATTATTTCTTTACTAAGGCCGTATTCACGTGCGAAGCGTTTTAATTTAGCGTCTGGTAATTCTGGTAAGCTGGCGTTTATGTCGGCCAGCCAGGCCCCATCTATTTCTAGGGGCGGAATGTCTGGCTCAGGGAAATAGCGATAGTCAGACGAGCTTTCCTTTACTCGCTGGCTAATCGTTTCATTTTTTTTATCATCCCATCCTCGAGTTTCGCCTTTGATTTCTTCGCCTTTTTCTAGAAGTTCGGTTTGACGTTTAATTTCAAAATTAATTGCTTTTTCTAAAGCGCGGAAAGAATTAATATTTTTAACCTCAACCTTATTGTTTAATTTGTGTTTCCCAATCGGTTTTATTAATCCCTGATTGTGTTTAAAGGAACCAGGCACTTGAACGCTAACATTAGCTTCGCAACGCATTTGCCCCTTTTCCATGTCAGCATCACTAATATCTAGATAACGTAATATTTGCTGATATTTTTGGCAGAAAAGCTTGGCTTGCTCAGCATCTTTAATCACAGGGTCGGTTACTAGCTCCATCAAGGGGGTCCCAGCGCGATTAAAGTCAATCAGGGTATACTCTTCGCCCTTAGGATGAAAAGACTTGCCAGTGTCTTCTTCTAGGTGAATCCTGGTGATTGATATGTTGTCGTCTTTTATTTCTAAAAATCCATTAAAAGCCAGCGGCTGGTCATATTGGGAAATTTGATAACCTTTAGGAAGGTCGGGGTAAAAATAATTTTTTCTATCAAATTTTGAAAAACGATTTATTTTGCAATTCAATGCTAATCCGACGGCAATAACTGATTCAATCGCTTTTTTATTGGGGACGGGAAGCGTTCCTGGATGACCGAGGCAAATAGGGCAGACGGTTGTATTAGCGGCCCTGCCTTCAGAGTCGTTATCACAAGAACAAAACATTTTACTCTTTGTTTTTAGTTCGGCGTGAATTTCTAAACCAATAATAGTTTGATAGTTCATATATTAAAAGTTAATTTAGAATTTACCAGAACTGCCAAATCCGGATGCTTGACGCTCAGTATCGTTATCTACTTTTCCGGTCTCCAACTCTAATTCGTAAATTTTTTGGATTATAATTTGGGCTATTTTTTGACCAGGAACAATATTAAATATATCTTCACTTAAATTTTTAACAATTACTTTTATCTCACCCCGGTAATTAGAATCAATTACTCCCCCCATCGTGGTTATCCCTTCGTTTGCTAGTCCACTTTTGTCCCAAATAAGCCCAGCAAAACCGTTAGGAATGACCATTTTAATGCCGGTAGAAACTAAGGCCTGCCCGTAAGCAGTAATGGAATAATAATCATTGGCATATAAATCATAACCAGCATCTTCAGCATGAGCTTTCTGCGGAATTTTTGATTCAGGGGAAGTCTTTTCAATTATTAGTTTATGAATTATTTTTTGGGTAACTGGTTCGGGAGTTTTTAATATTGACGCCGGGACCTCTGCTATTATTTTTTCTGGCACGGGGGTCTTAACTTCGGTTGAGACTGTGTCTGGTTTTATTTCTTCCGGTTTAGTTATTTGAGAATTTTCTGTATTATTAAAAATCAAATCACGATTTTTCATTATTTGAGGATTGGAACCCATTAAATTTCCTATCTGTTCAAAACCGGAACGGATTTTAGCTTGGTGCACTACTATTTGACTAGCCGCTAGCCAAACAAGAAAGTGGATAGACTCTCGACTTAGTATTTGGTTATTGTGGGTGCATTTTATTAGTCTAAATCCCGGAAGATTATTGGCTATTTCTAAATATGTTTGTTCCGCCTTCTTTAAATGCTCAAAATTATTTTCATGAATATCGGTAGTTTTTCCTTTCCAATCCTCGCGCGCTCTGTCTCTAGCTAAAGTAAAAGATATTTCTGGCTCAACTTGTAAAATTATTGTTAAATCTGGTTTTGGTATTTCAAATATTTTATATTCTAAATCGTAAAGCCAATTGAAAAAAACCTTTCTTTCTAGGGGGTTATCAATTTTACATCCTTGATGACCGAGACTAGCACTAGTATAACGATTTGCTAACACGACTTTTCCTTCTTGTAACCATCTTTTGATTTTAGAACTAGCATCAAAGCGGTCAACAGCATAAAAGATTGAAGCTTTGTATGGGTCAACGTCATTTGCTTGGCCATATTTTCCGGAAAGATATTCTTCAACCAACCCCGCTGACTTCGTATTGTACTGGGGGAAATCAGCGACTTCAACCGCATATCCTTCAAACTCTAACTTATCTTTCAATAAGCTAAGCTGGGTAGTCTTTCCGCTACCATCGGTGCCGTCAATTACGATAAATTTTCCGGATACATTTTCCATATGTTTATTTTTTTATTTGGGAAATTATTTCGTCTATTTTAACATAAAGATCCTCTAGTGAGCTATCATTTTGAAGTTGATAGTGCGCTGCTGACATTACTTTTGGTATTTCTAATTCTGCTTCTTTGTTACAATCAACTAAAAATTCCGCAAAAGTTTTTTTATCATCTCCTAAATTCTCATTTCGGCTTTTAGTTCTTTCGTAGCGACTATCTATTTTGGCGTCGACGCTTATCAATTTAAATTCAGGCAGCCCGCTTAAATGAACTATATCATCAAGGCGTCTTACTCCGTCAATTATGACAATATCCTTTTGGTCATTTTTAGCATCCTCAGCAATAACTTTTGCTAGAATATCTCCTCCGAAACGCCCCCTAAGATCAAAAGAAAGATCTTGCATATTCTCTCGGTTTACTGGGAGATATAATCTTTTAAGCATATCCCTTAAAACTGTTGAAAATTTATAACTAGAAGCATTATATTTTTCTTCCAAGTATTTTTTACTAACATCTTTTCCGCTCGCAATAGGACCGACGAGGCCGATAATTATTTTAGGCATAATTATTTTTTTATTATATCTGCTAAGCCGCGACGAATATCCCAGTCGTCCATATCTAAATCGGCATGTAGTTTTAGATTGGGGAAGGCCTCTGATATGGCGTGGTACATTTTATGAGCTATATTTCTCAAAGAAGGGTGCACGGTTTTATTAGAGCGTAATTCAGTAACGTATACAGCCGCTGGCAAGGGGTAGGTTACCTGGCAAGAAACATTAAAGCCAATGGCAATATAATATTGTTTGATTTCTGGACTAGTTTCTAGCTTATCCAATTTAACGGTTTGAGTTGCAATTAACTCTAACGCTTCTTTTTTTAAGTCGGCCGGCAGTTGTTCTAAATACCAATTATGAAAACCGAGAGTGGTTGTAAGAAGCGGCATGCGACAGACTCCGTTACGGTGACGTTGGATATCTCTAAAGGATCCAAAATCTAAAATAAAATCAAAAGTGAAGCTGCCCAAATCGCCCATAAATACTGGTAGGCCAATTTTTGGTGGACGATTATCAATTATGGTTTGATATTGTTCTAATCCATTAGCCGCGATAGTGGTAGACATTTCAAAATCAACAATATTTGTTGGAGCAAAATAGGAATATTCTTTTACGCAACGGTCTCTATATGTTTCTTGCTCATCACTAAGAACATGTGAAAAACTGTGTTCGTATTTTTCTTTTAATTTTTCCAGTATACTATTAGCCGTTTCTCGTACTTCAGTTAGAGGATGGTGGCGAAGTAGAGCAAGATGATCCCAAGCTTGTCGTAAATTGGTGTGCCAACTTAATTGAGTCGTGATTCCAGCGGGTAAGAATCCACGCATAATATCAAATCCCCTGGCTTTAATTGCTTTTAAATAAACATTTTCATCTTCGCTTTCTTGTTTGGGGTATTTGGTCATCAAGTGGGCTTGAATTCTTTCTTGATTACTAATATAAAAATTCATCCAACTATTAATTATATCCTTTGATGCCTGAGTATTGAGTGGGTCAATAATATTTTGTTTGCCCATATCAATATACCTGGTGCTAGTTTCTTGGCCGCTGTACAATTGCCAATCTTGAATTGCCTTGTCGGCGATAATACTCACATTTTCTATAAAAATTGTGGTGCTACCACAATCAGCAATGCTAGCATGTCCATAGCCAACGTAAAATGTTGCCATGAATTTGCCCGAGCCACTTTGCCTTACTTTTTCAACGTGTTCGGTAACGCTTTTTGGGCTTCTGGAGTAAAGAGCTTGCATCATTGCAACATCTTCGGGGTTAAATTCATCGTAGATAAAAATGTTAGACATAATTTAATATATTATTTCATTTTAATATTTAGCCATCTCATCTGATAGCAGTACATATTCAACCCCTGCTTCTTTAAAAATTTCTTTGCTTCTGGCGCCAGCTTGATAATCTTGAGCACAGACCACTCTTTTAATGCCGGCATTAATTATCATTTTAGCGCAGGTGTAACACGGTGACATTTTACAATACAACGTTCCGCCCTCAAGGGCAATACCCATACGCGCCGCCTCGCAGATGGCATTTTGTTCGGCATGAACAGTTCTAATACAGTGGCTAGTTTGACTACCGTCTTCATGGGTCACGGTATGCATTTCATGCCCAACCTCATCACAGTGGGCTAACCCCATCGGAGACCCCACATAACCAGTTGATACGATTCGTCTATCGCGAGTGATGGCACATCCAGTGCGACCGCGATTACATGAACCGCGGCTAGCGACCATGCTTACTATATTCATAAAATATTCATCCCAAGACGGACGTTTATAAATATCTTCAGCTTCTTTTTTCTCATCCTCTATTTTTTTATCGCTCATATAAAAAGTCTTAATTATAAACAAAAAATATTGTTATTCCCACGCTTACATTTTAATATATTATTACAATAAAATAAATCTTGACAGAAGGCTATTTATGTCCTCGCACCCTTTTAAAAAGCCAAAAAAAGGACTAGAATGATAGTAGAAGCAAGGTTAAAGCTTCTAAATTATTATTTTATCTATATGTTAAGTAAGTTTAAAGAAGATTTGGCTAATAATAAAGAACTTTTATTAAAAGTAAAGGTTTTCCCTAATTCTAGTAGTAATGAAATAAAGGGCACCATGGCGGATGGAACGATAAAAGTGGGGATTACCGCCTCACCCGAAGATAATAAGGCTAATATTGCCTTAATAAAATTTTTAGCTGATGAATTAGATGTTAGGCGGTATCAACTCCAAATAATAAGTGGCGCTACTGATCGCCTTAAAGTTATTAAGGTTGGTCGTTAATACTATGGATTTAACAGTTATTATAGTTTCTTGGAACGTCAAGGAAAAACTTAAATTAAATTTAAAAGCTCTCTATGAATCAGGGGGCGATTTTAAATTTGAAACCTTTGTGGTTGATAATAATTCTCATGATGGTAGTGCGGAAATGGTACGAGATAACTTCCCGCAAGTTAAATTAATTGTTAATACAGAAAATCGGGGGTTTGCTGCCGCTAATAATCAAGCTATTAATCTGGCTCAAGGCAAATTTGTTCTCTTGTTGAACCCCGATATGTTGGTGAACGCAGAAACTTTGTTTAAAATGATATCCTGGGCCGGGGAAAATACTCAAGCAGTTGTTAGTGGCTGCAAGCTAAGCAATGAGAAGGGGACTATTGTTAAACAAGTGAGACGATTTCCTTCTTTATTTGATCAGCTCATGATTGTTTTTAAAATCCCTCATCTATTTCCGGCAATTGTTAAAAAATATTTACAACTTAATTTTGATTATACTGTTTCTCAAAGAGTGGACTCTATCCGGGGGGCTTTTTTCTTAATTAATGTTGGGGCATATAAAAAAATTAGCAATGATAAAATTCCTTTGCTTGATGAACGTTATTTTATTTGGTTCGAAGAGGTGGATTTCTGTCGGGAGGTTTATAAATTAGGGGGAGAGGTTTGGTATAATGCTGATATTTCCTGTATAGATTATGTGGGGCAAAGCTTTGGTCAGGTCAAAAGAATTACGACCCAAAAATATTTTAGAGATTCTATGCTTTCTTATTTTCAAAAATGGGGAAGTCCAATTGAGGTTAAAATTTTAACCATTGCCTGGAAGGCGGTAAGTTTATTTGTTAGATAATATGGATAAATCTGTTGGAATTATTCTAGTTAATTATAAAGACTACGCTAAGCATTATTTAACAGCTTGTCGCAATTCTTTGCGCCAACAAAATTATTCAGCTAATAAAATAAAAGTTTATATCATTGACAACGACTCTTCTTCGGAGAGCCTAGCCTACTTGGGGTCTCTTTATCCTGAGTCTAAAATTATTGCTCGTGCAGACGGTAATTATTGTGCAGCTAATAATTTAGGCTTTAAGGAAGCGATTAAAGATGGCTGTGATTATCTAGTGACAGTTAATATGGATACCGAAATGGAGCCTGATTGGCTTTATGAATTAGTATTAGCTCTAGAAAATAATGCAGACGCTGGCATCTCTCAATCTAAAATACTTTTATACCCAGAAAAGTTGAGTAGCGCTGCGCCTTTAAAAATAAACACTCTAGGTAATCGGTTACAATTTTTAGGTTTTGGTTTCACCTCTCACTACAATCAAGCCGATTTTTTGGTAGAAGGTTATCCGGAAATTAAGGGTTACGCTAGTGGCTGTTGTTTTATAACTTCACCGGAAGTTTTTTTGAAGATTGGTGGGTGGGATGAGGAATATTATATGTATCATGATGATATCGAGTTTAGCTTAAAGGCAAGGTTAACTGGCTATAAAATAATTTTAGCGCCCAAATCAGTGATTTTTCATAAATACGAATTTGCTCGTAGCGTGCGAATGCTGTATTACATGGAGCGCAACCGATACTTATTAGCTTTGAATTTTTATCCCGCCATAGTCTTGTTTTTTTTGTTCCCCGCCTTTATAATCATGGGCTTAGGGATGCTCGTCTTTGCTCTGATGAAGGGTTGGGGGAGAACTTGGTTTAAAGCACTAGTCTATTTTGTAAAACCAGCAACTTGGAGTAAAATTTATAATGCCCGTAAGTCTATCGCTAAAATTAAAAAAGTTAAATTCAGTGCTTTAGCTGTTGATATAGAAGGCAAAATAGATTTTCCCGAAATCAACAACCCAATTTTAAAATATTTAGTTAATCCCGTGTTAAATAGTTATTGGAGCTTGGTAAAAAAAATAATCTAATATGGATTTATCAGTTATAATTGTCAATTATAAAAGTAAAATAAAACTAGCTCATTGCTTAGAGTCTATTTTTAAATCAGATTTTAATGATATAAAATTTGAGATTATTGTGGTAGAAAATAATTCTGGAGATGATTTATCGGACCTGCAAACTAAGGACAATAATATTAGGTTGATTACTAGTCCGCGTAATTTGGGGATGGGGGGAGGTAATAATTTAGGAATAAAGTCAGCCTTAGGAGAACATATTTTAATATTAAATCCCGATACCGTTTTGAGGCCTGATGTTTGTAAAAAGTTATTACTATATTTACGAGGCAATCCTCTAGTTGGGCTGGTCGGTCCAAAATTATTGTATCCCGACGGCACGCTACAAATGTCTTGTTCTCGTTTCCCGAATTTTTTTATTCCAATTTTAAGACGTACATTTTTAGGCAGTTATTTTAAAAAAATTAGAGACGGTTTTACAATGAGTGATTTTGATCATAATACTATTAGTGAAGTAGACTGGTTGATGGGCTCATGCGTGATGTTTAGAAAGGAGCAATTAGACATTGATGGTAAAAAGTTTAATCCCCATTTTGATGAACGCTATTTTATGTATTTTGAAGATACTGACCTGGGAATGACTTTTAAAAATCGCGGTTTAAAAGTGGTCTATAATCCTGAAGCGATTGTTATTCATAATCATGCTCGTGAAAGCGCGCAACACCCTTGGTATATTGCAATTTTTAAAGATAAAATTACTTGGGTTCATATCAGTTCTTGGTTTAAATATTTTATAAAATGGGGCCTTAAGCTCTAAATAAAAATAATATGCAAAAAATAAAAAAAGCTATTTTCCCCGTTGCTGGTTTTGGTACTCGTTTCTTGCCGGCCACTAAAGCTCAGCCTAAAGAAATGTTAACCGTGGTGGATAAGCCGGTTATTCAATATTTGGTGGAGCAAGCTGTCGCCGCCGGGATTGAGGAAATAATATTTGTGACTGGCCGTGGCAAACGAGCGATTGAAGATCATTTTGATTATTCTTTTGAACTTGAAAAAACTTTAGTTGAAAAAAATAAACTTGATTTGGTTAAAAAAGTTCAAGAGATAGAAAATTTAGCCAAGTTTTCATATGTTAGACAACCCATTCCGCTTGGTGATGGCCATGCGGTTTTGTGCGCCTCACATTTAATAGGCAAGGATGAGGCCGTTTTAGTTATGTTTGGCGATACTCTTTATGATGCTGAGATTTCTCCTGTAAAACAAGTAATAGATGTTTATGAAAAATATGGTGATACCGTTATTGGGCTATCAGAAGTTAAACCGGAAGAAGTAAGCCAATTCGGTGTTATGGGGGGCATTGATTTAGGGGATGGTATTTATGAAGTTAAACAATTTATTGAAAAGCCAAAAATGAGCGAAGCTCCGTCCAATCTTGTTCAGGTGGGAATCAATGTTATCACGCCGGAGGTAATTAAAATTTTGAGTAAAATGAAGAGTGGTAAATCAGGTGAAATCCGTTTAGCGGATGCTTATGATGAGATGCTCCAACAAAATAAGCCACTCTACGGCAAAAAAATTGAAGGCGAATGGCTTGATACTGGCAATAAATTCAATTTTATCAAAGCTACTTTAAAACTGGGCTTAAAGAATGATGAAGTTAAAGATAAACTACAAGAATTGATTAACGAATTAAGTTCAAAATAGTTCTATTGTAAAACAATCTTATAAATTCCAGTTTGTTGTCCTATCTGACCGTAAAAATATAATAAATTATTATTTTCATCAAGAACTGGTTGAGAAATATTTTCGGTTCTCAAAATAGTTAAGGCATTGCCATCGTATAGGGTGGAGGTGTTTAAACTCTTGTCAGTTGCAAATATAATATAGCTACCGCGCTTATTCCAAATAACGCTGTTTATTATTTCACTCACCCTAGTGACTAGAGACGTTTTTCTGGTAGTAATATTAAAAATATTTATTTCCCAGTCAGTGTTATAAATAAGCTCTCCTTTGTTTATCCATGACCAACTTTTAATATTTGATATTTTAGAAATGTCCTGAATGTTGGTCGGGTTTATCAAGTACATGGTTAGATTTTTGTTATCGTAAAGACATAATCTATTAGCATCTTCTTGCTTAAAGCGATAATCGCCTATAGCTGGGAGTTCTACTTGCCCCAGGTTTTCGCCAGTTTTTATTTGATATTCTTTAAGTATTAATTTGTTTCCGGACTTAACAACGGCGAACAGGTAATCGCCTCTTGGTTCATAACTCAAATATTCTTCGCCCTTGATAATGGTAGAAATAGTTTTATTATCGGGTTCTAAGCGATTAATCGAGTCTTTATTGGAATAGTATATTTGATTATTGAAGTCATCATAATACCAGTTAGTAGTTCCGCTACCCACTAAATCCGCAAAGTTAATTTCTATATTCTTTTCAGGGTCGATTATTTTTCCGTTTGCAAAAAGCTTATCACCATTTTTAACCCAGAGCCCCTTGTCATTTTGATTGAGGCTAAATGGCAATTCGAGACCCGCCTTGGTAGTAATTATTTTTCCCGCATTATTTAAATACAGATATTTCCCGTTCGCGCTTAACACCGGATTCTCATTTTCAGTTTGATATATGAGCAGGGGAGTGTCAGATTTAAATAAATTAATATCTTCGTTAAATGTTGTTTGCCCAGAATCTATTCTAATCTTTTTTTCTATTGGCCAATACCCTTCTTTTTGTAGACTTAAGGTATATTCGCCTGGCAAGATATTTTTTATTTTAGCCGGAGTAGTGATGAAGTCTTTTTTAAACAGACTGAGGATGGGAGTTTGTTGTTGTTTGTTATTTAAAAAGATATCAGCATTTTTAGGAAGAGTGGAAACGTTTAACATCCCGGTTTTTTGTAGTAAGCGATTAAATTTTAATGGCCAACTCAAATTAAACTTATAGCCAGAGGCGTATAGGGAAGTCAAAATCGTCATTATTATAAAAACAAAAACAAATATAAAAAACAGGAAATCTCTAGCTTTCTTGGACATAAATTTATTCTACGCGGCTAATATCAGCCCCGATTAATCTTAACCTTTCATCTAGTTTTTCGTAACCACGATCTATTTGATATATATTATCTATCTCAGTTTTGCCTTGGGCAATTAAAGCGGCAATTACTAAGGCGATGCCGGCTCTTAAATCAGGACTAAATAAGTGTTTGCCATATAATTTTGTTGGACCTTGAACAACCACCCGATGAGGATCACACATGATAACATTAGCGCCCATTTGAGAAAGCATGTCAGTCCAAAGGAGCCGACGGTCATATATGGTTTCGTGTATTAATGAAGCCCCATGTGCTTGAGTCATTAAAACAACAAAAGGAGACTGTAGGTCAGTAGCGAACCCAGGGTATTCGTGTGTTTTTATGTTGTGTGCTCTTAGTGGTGATTTGCTTGGTTTTATTTTTATCCAATCTTTTCCGAGGCTGAAATTAACTCCTATTTTTTCTAATATCTTTAGAAGAGTCATTATATGGTCAGGGTTACAATTTGTAATTTCAAGATTAGCGTTAGCGGCGGCCGCTAATATCGCGAATGAGCCAGTTTCAATTCTATCGGGAATAACCGTAAAAGATCCAGCCCCGATATTTTTTCTGCCTTCAATGGTAATCGTCGGCGTTCCCGCTCCTTTGATGTTTGCTCCTTGTTTATTTAAATAATCTGCTAGCGCTTCTATTTCTGGTTCTAAGGCACAATTTCTCAAAATAGTTTTTCCGGGAATAGTGGCAGCGGTCATCATCATACTTTCGGTGGCGGTTACGCTAATGAGCGGGAAGAAGTAATCGGCTGGTTTCAATTTTATTGCTTTTATTTTATAAAAACGACCACCCTCCGCTTTAATGGTGGCGCCAAAGGCTTTATACCCATCTAAAAATAAATCTATCGGACGCTCGCCCGCGCCAATCACGCATCCGCCCGGATGAGGAAATTTGACCTCTCCAAATCTAGCCAAGAGGGGTCCAACAAACATAATAGAACCGCGAAATTTATTAGCCATAGAATGACTAAGCTCGGTCTTTTTAATGTTTTTAGTATTAATAGTGATGCTATTTTTTTCTTTGGTCACGATTGCCCCTAAATCGCTTAATACTTCAAGCGATCTATCAACGTCCTCAATGTTAGGCAGGTTTTTAATAGTTATGGTTTCGGTTGATAATATAGCGGCCGGGATAATCTTTAGGGCGGAGTTTTTGGCGCCGCTAACTGCTATTTTGCCGGATAATGGTTTTCCTCCTTTAATAATGAATTTTGGCATATATGATTGACAAAATGTTAATAAATAATTATTTAAGCTAATTTTAGCCTTTTATAAATTTAAGATTAGTTCCAACATAACTATAAATCATTTATTGACATTTTTCAAATATTTGTATAATATTAACTTATTCAGAACTATCTCTGATTTTTTATTATAAAGGACGCTGATTTAAAACTTAGACTTAAATTAGCGCGTTTAAAAGACATATGTCAAAAATCGCAGTCATTAAAACAGGCGGCAAACAATATAAGGTCGCTGAAGGTGATACTATTAAAGTAGAAAAACTATTAGCAGAACAAGGCTCTAAAATTTCTTTAGATACTCTTTTGATTGCTGATGGTGCAAATATTGAAGTTGGACAACCATCTTTAGGAGAAAAAGTTGAAGTAGAAATTCTAGAAAGTGGCAAAGGCGATAAAGTTACCGTTGTAAAATATAAGAATAAGACTCGTTATAAAAAAACTGTTGGTCATCGTCAAAGATTTACCGCGATTAAAGTTGTAAAAATTGCTTAATAAAATTTTTTATAAAGAAAAAAACCGGCTACTTAAGTCGGTTTTTTTGGTTTGCTTTTCTGATTTGTCTCTTAGCTTTTATTTTGTTTCCTAAGAGATTGATTTTATCAATTATTGCGCCTATCAGTTTTGATAGTTTCTTTGGTATGGATTTGTGATTCTTGGCGTTATTACTAAAGCTGACAATTAAGAATAGCATTAATTCTAATTGAATAGCCGCTCTAGTGCTCACAAAACTCATTACATAATAAGCACCGATAACTATAATCAAAAGAACAATCCCCACGATTCCAATTGTCATCATTTTTTTCGCTCCTTTCTTTTAAATTACAATTTATTATTATTTTATTTCACTACGATATTTTAAAGCGCTGGCTAAAGTGGTCTCATCAGCATATTCCAAATCCGAACCAGCCGGAAGTCCTTTAGCTAAGCGAGTAATTTTAATTTTATTTTTTAAAAGCTTATTTAAATACATAGAGGTGGTTTCTCCTTCTAGGGTAAAATTAAGCGCCAAAATTATTTCTTGTATTTGTTCGCTTTGGATAAGTTTAATTAATTTTTCAATATTTAAATCTTCTGGGCCAACGCCGGAAATAGTGTTGATTAGACCTCCTAGTACGAAGTATCGACCATTGTATTGCTTAGTTGATTCTATAGCCACTAAGTCTTGAGTATTTTCTACTATGCATAATGATTGTTTATTTCTTTCTGGATCTAAGCAGAGGGGGCAGGGGCTAGAGCTAGATACGGTATAACAAATTTTACAGAGGGTGGTTTTCTGTTTTAATTCTTTAATTGCGAGCGCTAAATCATTCAACCTTTCTTCACTTTGATTTAAAAGATAAAAAACATAGCGTTCGGCCGTCTTCGGACCGACACTTGGTAGAAATGACAATCTATCAATCAGATTTTGAATCGCTTGCGGGTATTTCATTTGTTTGACTAGTTTTTAGCTTAAACCAGGAATGCCTCCCATGTCTTGAAGCTTTTTTGCCATTAATCTCTGAGCACTTTTTATAGCGTCGTTAAAACAATGCTTAACCGCTTCTTCTTGGGCGGCTTTATTTAAATTTTCATTTAAACTAAGACTGATAATTTCCATATTACCATTGATAACAATAGTTACCCCATTCTTTTCTGTGGTTACTTTTTCAGTGGCAAGTGCATCTTGCATGGTTTTTGCTTGGCTTTTTAAATCACGAAATTGTTTTAATTTACTGAACATACTTTTATTTTTAGTTATTATTTAAAATTCGGTTATTGCTGGTTCGCCCGCGTTGCGAGTCAGACTCTTAAAGTTTACGGTATTTTCATCAAAAAATAAATCTACTTTTCCGGTTGGCCCGTTTCTATGCTTGGCAATGTGGATTTCCGCTTTGTGTCTTTCGTCCATCGGTAAATCGTTAGGATTGAAACTTCTGTCGGCCGCCTTACGATAAATGAACATTACAATATCAGCATCTTGCTCAATGGAACCAGAATCACGCAAATGGGATAACTTTGGAATCGCGGGGCTTGTTTGCTCAACGGCACGTGATAACTGCGCTAAGGCTAAAATAGGAATATTGAGTTCACGCGCAATCGATTTTAAGCCACGACTGATTTCGGCAATTTCTTGAACACGGTTATCGCCATATTTTCCTCGTCCTTCCATTAACTGCAAATAATCAATAATTATCAGTCCAAGTCCTTTTTCCATTTGTAAACGACGGGCTTTAGCTCTTATTTCCATTATAGATAATGTGCCTGAATCGTCAATGTAAATCGGCGCTTCGGCGAGCTTTCCCATTGCCTCTCCTATTTTAGCAAAATCATTATCACCTTCTTTATCGGACAAGTTTCCGGTTCTCATTTTCCATAAACTAACGTTAGCTTGAGAACATATCATACGATCAACTAATTGTTCCTTACTCATTTCTAGAGAAAAAATTCCGACACCCTCTTTGCTTTTGATGGCGGCTTGGCGCGCGATATCAAGGGCAAAAGAGGTCTTGCCGACACTGGGACGGGCGGCTAGGATTATTAGATCAGATTTTTGTAAACCAGCTAAAAGATGGTCTAAGTCAGGGAACCCAGTTGATAGTCCTCTTAATTTTCCGCTTTGTTTATGGAGCTCGTCAATACGCTCAAAGGCGTCGGTTAAAAGATTATCAATGGGAACAAAAGCATTTTTTAAATATTTTCTAGAAACACCGAAAACTTTTTTTTCCGTTTCATCAAGAATTTCGTCTATGTCTCTTTCTTCGTTAAAACTAATATTTGAAATTTCTGCCGCCGCTTGTTGTAATCTTCTGAGAGTTGCTTTTTTTTGAATTATATTTGAGTAGTGGACAATATTCCCGGAAGTAGCAACGGTGTTTGATAGTTTAGCAAGATAACTGCGTCCCCCAACCGTTGTTAATTGTTTTTTATCTTCCAGTTTATTGGATAGAGTGATGATATCAATTGGTTCTTGGTTGGCGTATAACTCACGCATGGCCGCAAAAATAATTTTATGGCCATCGCGATAGAAATCTGCCTCGGTTAAATTATCGGCCACCTTAATAATAGAATCCTTGTCTATTAAAAGGGAACCAAGAAGAGATTCTTCAGCTTCGGCGCTGTGTGGTGGGACTTTTTCTAATAATCCTTGTTCGCTTGCCATATTTTTATAATAATGTTTTCTATTATTTGCTCTACCATCTTAACTTAAGAGGATGTTTTTTTCAAGCTCACTTTTAACACAGTTTGTGCGCTTGTTTTCCACACGAATAATAATAAAAAACCGTCAAGTTAATGACGGTTTTTTATTTTGGAGCCGACTGTCGGGCTCGGACCGACGACCTGCTGTTTACAAGACAGCTGCTCTACCAGCTGAGCTAAGTCGGCTCATATCGACTTCAGATTCTGAAACGATAAATGGTGCGCCCAGCAGGGCTCGAACCTGCGACCTTATCCTTAAAAGGGATCTGCTCTACCAACTGAGCTATAGGCGCCAACAAATATAGACTTATTAAGCCATTTATTTTTATGTTCTTGATAATAACAAAAGATTTTTAATTTGACAAGTACCTTGAGTTATTTCTACGTTAGGCTTGAATATATGCGCCTAATAGTTAAAAAATTAATTGCCCTTCTGGTATGTTTTGTAGTTCCTGGTCACTAATCTTTTTGACGTCAGAAAATTTATAGTTATATTTAAAAAAGGCTTGCTGATTAAAGAATGGCAACTTTTTTCCGCTCGCAATAAGATAAACAGCGGGGCCGCTAGGCGATTTAACGAGTTTGTTATTTAATGATGAACTGGTGATTTCTTGAGAGTGATTAATTATTGTCCCCAATTTGTAATTTTTTAATTGACCAGATTTAGCAACTACAATATCGCGAGCACTGTAATTAAGATATTTTAAAATTTCCCATTTAGCTATGGGGCGTTTATAGTTGCCGTCAATTAAATACACCGCGCTCACTTTTTCTTCTTTTACTAATTGCCCATCGTGGAACACTCCGTAATAAGCGGAGCCGTCCTTAAAAGCTGTAAAATATTTTTCTTCAAGCGTTTTTGGCGTGGCGCTGGAAATAGTTTTTATTTTTTCATCGCTGTTTAGCGCAATTTTTGTGTCGTTATAAATAAAATAAGTAGTGCTTTTATACTTTACTAAATCTCCGCTTTTAAAATAGAAACTAAGATACCCCTCATCCATCGCCGCGGTCTTAAATGAATAAATTGAACTAGTAAAATCTTTTTTATTCAACTCACTTTTCATTTTTATTTGGTAGTAATAGGTGGTGTTTTGTTCTAACTTTCCTAAAATGGCTCTATGAACGAGACTGGAGGTAGTAGAGACCTTCATGTTTTTATTCAATGTTTTTGGGGCTAATCCATAATATATATCGGCTGTGGCCAGCAGGTTGCTTTCCCAAGTTATAATCGCATTTTCGGCCATCACGGGGGCCTGGTTGTCACTTTCCGGAGTTAGTTTGCTCATTTTTATGGCATCACTTCCTTGACTGGCCGTTGTTAAATCTCCAGTGGAAACTGCTAAATTATTGTCTTTATCTTTAGCAGAAATTTCAAAGTAATAATGAGTTGAAGCTTTTAGGCCGGTTATAATAATGGCGTGTTCTTCTTTATAAGTCCCGTTGTTCCAGGTTTTTGTTAAGCTATCTTTTTTGTCTCCATATTTTAAAGTTATTTTAACTGGTTCGTCGGTTGAGAAAGAAATAGCAAAGGCGGTATCAGTTGATTGTAATTTTTTTAAGTTAGCAATTAAGGGAGCCCTGGTGTCGGGCATGTTCTTGGTATCAATATAATTCACAAAAGATTCTGATTTTTCTCCGTTTTTATTGGTGGCAAAAATTTTATAATAATATTCTTGGTCCTTTTTCAGGCCGGTTAAGTCAGATGAATGCGATCGGCTAAAGTTCGCATCGCCAACACGAAAAGACATATCATTTTCAGCTTTCCCAAATAGTATATATCCAGTTGTATCCTCATTTGTCATCCAGGAAATTTGCACACTACCTTCTTGTAAAGCACCTGGTTTAATATCAGAAATTACTACCTCGGCCCTGACGGGGGCAGTTATTAGTAAATTTAAGCTAAAAATAGATAAGAAAATGATTGAAAGTTGTTTTTTCATAGGTTTTTATTAACATATTAATTATAACACATTTTATTATACTTGTCAAAAATGGAAAAAGATGTTGTTAGCAGCATAAAATGTTACTTTCGGGTCTTGTCCACGTCTGTTATAATAGATATATCAATATGGCTATAATCCAAGATAAAATGAAAGATTTGAATCTTGCGCTTCAAGCTCAGTCTGGCGACCAGTCTGCTTTCGGTATTCTTTATGATGCTTATGTAAAGCATATTTATGATTTTGTTTATTATAAAACTTTAAACAAAGAAGTGGCCGAAGATATTACCAGTATAATCTTTATCAAAGCCTGGAAAAACATCAGACAATTTAATACCGAGAGTTTTATGGCTTGGCTTTATTCTATTAGTCGCAATGCTATTATTGATTACTATAGAAGTAACAAGGGAAACATTAATATAGAAGATTGTTGGGACCTGGCGGATAAAAGTAATTTTTTAGAGAAAATTGATGTTGATTTAAAAATAGAAAAAATTAAAGAGGCAATGAAAAGTTTAAGTTTAGTTGAGAGAGATATAATTATTATGCGTTTTTGGCTAGACATTCCATTTAAAGATATTGCTGAACGTTTAGGAAAGAACGAGGGGGCGGTTAAAATGGCTCTTAGTCGCTCGCTTAAAAATTTAAAGAATAAGATTCCCTTGGCTTTAATCATTTTAGCGCCGGGGATTATAAATATATGCAAGAAGCTGAACTAAAAAAAATTCTTCAAGAATTATATGCCCTTGAACCGGATTTGAAACTATATGAAAGAGAACTTTTAGTTCTGGTAAGTCGTATGCAGAATGCAAAACCGGATACAAAATTTGACGCTGCTTTTGCTACGAGATTAAAAGCGGAATTTATGCAAATTTCTCCTGAGACGGAAACGGAAATAGAATCAAAAGAATCTAAAAATTTAAATAGTATATTTAACTCTAACAATATGAATAAAAAGTTTTATTTAGCGCTGGGATCTTTGGCGGTAATTAGTGTCGCTGTGGTTTTCTTTGTGAAACCCCAAATATCACATCTGATTAACCCACAAAAAGACGCTCAAGAAATAAATAATAAAGTGGCGGGTGCTGGTGATGAAAATCAGGAGGCGGTCAGGGTCTTATCGGCTGGAGCCTTCGGCGATTTAGCCAGTTTAGGAACTGCTGTTAATAGCCCTTCCGAAAAAACGTCGGCCATGGCTTTGAGCGGAGGAGGAGGGACTTTTGCTGGAGCAGAGATGTCTCGCGTTTCTCTTGCAACAATGGACACTGCTCAGGCGAATTCAGGCATTGCGGTCTCCGCCATCGCTCCTGATATGAAAATAATGCCACCTTTTTATGGGTTTCAATATGTTTATAAAGGCGATACGCTTAACCTCACTGATGAAAGCGGGCAAGTATATCGTCGTATTAAAGGTAGTCCGACCATTGCTAAAAATATGGCTGGGTTAATAGGAGGTTTTGATTTCGATGGTTTTAGTTTATCCGCTTTTAGTGACTTAAAAGCTTCAAATATAACTTTAACAGAGGATAAGAATCTTGGTTTAATGATTTATTTTGATTTCAATGAAGGAACTATTAATATTAATGAAAATTGGGAAAAATGGACCACCCCAGAAAGAGATGCTTGCGGAGGGGATTCGGCTTGTTGGGATAGATATAGAATAAAAATCGGTGATGTCCCGGCAGATTCTGATTTAATTTCCTTAGCTGATAAATTTTTAGCAGTTCATACGGTTAATCTTGAACATTATGGCGCCGCCTTAGTAGACAATTATTGGCGTGATGATTATACTAGGACAACCGATCAGGCTAATTTTTATATTCCTGAATATGCCACTGTTATTTATCCTTTGTTGGTTGATGGCAAGGCGGTCAGAGATCAAAGCGGCAATTATGCTGGTTTACGAGTTTCCATTAATCTAAATAAAAAAGTTGCCTCTGGTTTAAGCGGTTTAGTCCCTTATCGTTATGAGTCGTCTAAATATGATTTAGAAACTTCTAGTGATAAACTTATTAAATTAGCGGAAAATGGTGGCTGGAATGGAAATTATTATTATCAGTCGCCAGAAAATACTCAAACTATAGAATTAGGAACCCCGGAAATATCTTATACTCAGATATATAGATATGTTGACAATCGTAATGAAGAATTATTAGTTCCAGCTTTAATATTCCCAATTGTTAAGATTCCTGAAGGCGTTAATTATTACGGCCAGAAATACGTTGTTGTCCCCTTGGTTAAAGAAATGATGAATGAACTTGGTAACCAGCCAGGAATTATGTATAAAACTATCCAGGCGGGTGGTGCCGTTTCTGGTTCAGTTGGCGGCTCTCAAGGAATGATGGAATCCGTTCCGGCAATTGCCCCCGCTCCCGATTTGATGCGATAAGCAGTTAATGATAAGCTGAATTCATGTTTTATCCTTTAGAATTATTAGCAGATTGGTTATCTTTTGATTTATTGGGTCTTAGTAAAAATTCTCATTTAGGCGTCTCTTTTGAATTTTTTGTGGTTGACTCGCTTAAGATTCTAATACTTTTGCTAATTATCAATTATTTGATGGCTATAATTAGGCACTATCTTCCAGTTAAGAAGATGCGTGCCTTTTTGGCTTCTAGAAAGTTTTACGGTTTTGATTACTTACTAGCCTCTTGCTTTGGTGTAATTACGCCATTTTGCTCCTGTTCCTCAATTCCATTATTTGTTGGTTTCGTGGGCGCGGGAATTCCATTAGGCGTAACCTTATCATTCTTAATAACCTCACCGCTTATTAACGAAGCGGCGATTGTTTTATTTATTGGTCTTTTCGGCTGGAAAATTACTTTGATTTATGTTTTGTCAGGAATATTTTTGGGAGTTTTTGGAGGTTATATTTTAGGGAAGATGAGGCTGGAAAAATATATTGCTGATGGTGTTATCAAAAAAGAAGAACTTGACGCTAGGAAAGTTGATTTGCCAGCAATAAAAAAAGAAAAACAGTCTTTTAGAGTGCTTCTAAAAATATTTTGGCGTGATGCTTGGCAGTTAACTAGACAGTTAATGCCGTATATTCTAGTGGGGGTGGCAATTGGCGCCTTAATCCATGGTTATGTTCCCATCGGATTTTTTGAGAAATATATTAGCGCTAGTAATTTGTTTGCCGTTCCGCTCGCCGTCATTATTGCCGTTCCGTTTTATGCCAATGCGGTTGGCGTGATTCCGATTATGCAAGCCTTGGTTGATAAAGGAATCCCAATCGGGACCGCGCTTGCTTTTATGATGGCGGTTGTTGGGTTGTCTTTACCAGAAGCATTAATTTTAAAAAAAGTAATGAAACCGAGATTATTAATTTCTTTTTTCGTGGTGGTTTCTTTGAGTATTATTGTAATTGGCTATTTGTTTAATATTTTTTTGAGATAACTTAATAGGGGGGTGTTTTAAAAAGGAGACTACTAGTAGCCTCCTTTTTTGTTTTTTAATCTTTGATTAAGTCTTTAAGAAACTTGAAGCGATGAGGAAGACTTAAGGCTGTTTCTCTGCTAAACCAATTTAAATCCAGGGCCTCATTATCTATTTGCATGTTGCCACCAATTATTTCTCCCTGAAAAATTACTATTTCTTTCTGACTGCCAGTTGGGTTGCCGCTATACTCAATTCCGGGAATAATATTGTGATATATTTCTTTTATAATTTTGATGTGATAGCCGCTTTCTTCAAGTGTTTCGCGAATAGCCCCCTCAGCAAATGACTCGCCGGGCTCTAGATGACCACCGGGGAATGACCAGAGTCCTTTGATAAATTTACCACTTTCTTGAAGCAAGAGCACTTTGTTATTTTTTGTTAAGTAGGTAAATGCGGTTTTAGTGATATTATTTTCCATATTTTTTATTTTTTATTGTCATGTTATACTTATTTATATATTAATATATTTATCATCATTAAAATATTATGTCCACCTTGAAGTTGTTAATGGCTCATACCAGAAATAACAAGAATGCCCCTGGAAAACTTTATATTTTTGGTTACATGCTTTTATTTTTTGCTATTTTTGATGGCATAGTTTCATTTATGGCCCCGATTATTATTGTTAATAATGGAATTTCTGAATCTTTGATGGGTATAATAATCGGAACATCCTCAATTGCA
Organism: Patescibacteria group bacterium; assembly: GCA_038323715.1. Lineage (GTDB taxonomy): Bacteria > Patescibacteriota > Patescibacteriia > Patescibacteriales > UBA12465 > UBA12465. Next base: position 27,945 of record JBBQHF010000002.1, on the reverse strand, counting down.
GGGGCATTGTTTGATTTTGTTATTTGTCGTTTATTTACCAATACTTATTATAAGAAAATTTTTTTAGTAATGTTCGCAATTTGTTTAATTTACCCGTTTATTTTATATAAAGCCAATACTTTTTTAGTTTATATTTTAGCGATGGCGCTTTGGGGAATATATTTTGATTTAAAGAATATCGGCAATTTTTCTTTTATAAGTCGTTATACTCAAAAAAGTAAACATACGGAAAATTTTGGTTTAGTGCAAGTATTTTTATCTATCGGTTATTTAATTGCTCCTATTTTGGCGGGGTTTTTAATCGCTGAAGAATTTAATTATCGGCCCTTAATTATGGCTTGGATATTCTTAGCGATTTCCGCTATTTTTTTCTTATTTCTATTTTTTGCTAAAACTAAAGAGAAAAAAGTTAATCGTAAAAAGATTGAAGTTAAAAACCAATTAAGTATTAGGGCGGAGGTTAATATTTGGAGCCGTTTGGGAAAAATATTATTTCCCGTTCTTATGTTAACTTTAATGCTTAATTTTATTGATTCCTTTTTTTGGACTATTGGCCCTATTTTTGCCGAAAGCTTAGTGGGATTGCAAAAATTTTCTGGTTTTTTTATGGTCGCTTATTCTTTGCCAGCGCTGTTTGTCGGCTGGACAGTCGGTTCCTTTGTCCATAAGTATGGTAAAAAAAGAACCGCCTATTTAAGCTTAATGGCGGGATCTCTATTTTTAACTTTAATTTATTTTATCACTAACCCGATTTGGATTATAATTGATATTTTTATATCTTCTATCTTTATCTCTATGTCTTGGCCAGCTATTAATGGTGCTTATGCCGATTATATTAGCGAGACCGTAAGTTACGAAAAAGAAATTGAAGGATTAGAAGATTTTTATACGAATTTAGGATATGTAATTGGCCCGATGATGGCCGGTTTTATTGCCAGCGCTTTTGGTAATGCGGGGGCATTTACTTTTATCGGCGTAATTGGAATTATTACGGCGGTTATCTTGACTGTGTTCGCAAATCGTAAGATTAATATTTATAAAGAGCTCGCCTCTTGATATAAAGATTAACTTTCTTCTTCTATTGCAACTTGTTCAATAACTATTTTTTCTGATTTATAAAATCCCATTAATAAAAAAATAATTAAGCTTCCAAGAATAATACCCAGCACGTTAAACAGGTAGGTTGTTAATGATTCATAGAATATTATATGTTCATTAACTGCTAAGCTTAGCCCCATGGCTGTAAGTGGCGGGAGTAAGGTTACCGTAACTGCTACTCCGGGTAAGGCGCCACTGAGATTTTTCTTAGCCCAGGTAAAACTAGCGGCTGCTCCAGCGGAAACTGGAATAAGTAAAGTGAATATGCTCAAATTGTTCATTGTTGTTAAGAATTGTATCTGGTTGATGTCAAATTCTACTGCTAGCCCAATACAAATAGCGGCTAGTAATGAGGCTAGCATTGAAACCGTAAATACCAATATTGAACGCAGTAAAACCTTAAAGTTTAAAATTGTGATTGCTAAAGAAATTGATAGAATCGGGGATATTAATGGGGCGACCAGCATACCGCCAATTACTAAAACTACATTATTAGTTATTAGACCGATAGATACTATAAAAGTAGCGATTGCTAAGAGAAAATAAAATCCGGGCTGAGGCGATGATGAATTAATAATTGCCGTACATAAATCTTTTCGGTCTTGTTTGCTTGTTGAAAAAGAATAATCTTTTATATTATTTTTATTGAGTGGGTTCTTTTTAAAAATATTCATATTTTATTATTATAAGTTTAGTATAACATATCAGACTGCCTGTACCAAAAAACTCTAATGAATTAGAGTTTTTATATGCAGTCCCTAGGGGAATCGAACCCCTGTTACCAGGATGAGAACCTGGCGTCCTAACCGTTAGACGAAGGGACCATTGTTATATTTATTTTAAAATTTGATTAATAAAATCTTGGTGCCCACTTAAGAAATCTTTGATGTTCATGGCCCTTCCTCCTTCAACCTGTAATTTTAATATAATTATATTATCTTGTTCGCACTTAACTGTCAATTCGCCATTTTTGATTGAAACTTGGCCTATTTTTTGCTCTGGTAACGAGTCTTCGGGGCCACTTTGGCTAACGGTTGCTTCTAATATTTTTAAAATTTTATTTTCTTTAGTATAACAAAAAGTACCCGGCCAAGGGTTAAAAGCGCGTATCATTCTTTCTATTTCTTGAGCAGGCTTATCCCAGTTTATTCTAGCATCTTCTTTATCTAAAGTTTTAATATAGCTGGCCGCTGTCTCATCTTGAATTTGGGGCGTTATTTTGCCAGATATCCAGTCGTGTATTGTATCTGGAAGTATTTTGGCTCCTAAATTAGAAAGATAATCATGGACGTCAGCCAAACTTTCTTTACCCATTAATTCCATTTTTACTTGTCTTAAAATCGGCCCGGTATCCAGTCCGGCTTCCATTTTCATAATTGTAATACCAGTTTCGCTGTCTCCATTTAATATCGGCGCGTTTAAACAGGCGGCTCCCCGATATTTAGGTAATAGGGAAGCATGAACATTGATACAGCCATATTTTGGAATATCTAATATTTCCTGAGGGATTATTTTTCCGTACGCTATAACAACTATTAAATCTGGTTTTAAATTTTTGATATTTTCTATTTCTAATTTTATTTTTTCTGGCTGAAAAACAGGAATGTTATTTTCCTCAGCTAATACTTTAACAGGCGGTGGAGTTAAAAGTTGTTTTCGCCCTATTGGTTTGTCTGCTTTAGTATATACTCCAATGATCTCAAAACTATTATCTGCAATTAATGACTTAAAACCAGGGAGGGCAAAATCTGGAGTGCCCATGAAAATCAATCTTATTTTATTAACCTCGTTGTTACTGGACATAGTATAGCAATATGATATATTTAAAATATGTTGATGAATTTATTTAATTTTTTTCTCGGTATTACCCAGAATATGGGTTATTTAGGCGTGGGCTTATTAATGGCGATTGAAAGTTCATTTATTCCGATGCCTTCGGAAATTATCGTCCCTCCGGCCGCTTATTTAGCCAGTCAGGGAAGAATGGATATTTGGCTGATTATTATTTTTGGTGTTTTAGGTAGTGTTGTGGGGGCAATTTTTAATTACGTTTTAGCTTTTTATCTAGGCCGTCCGCTAATCTACAAACTATCACAACATCGCCTAGCAAAATTATTTTTTATACATCCAGAAAATATTGCTAGAGCGGAAAAATATTTTTTAGAAAATTCTGTTTCCGCAACTTTCATTGGTCGCTTGGTTCCAGTTATTAGACAACTAGTTTCTATTCCAGCTGGATTTTGTAAAATGCCTTTCTTACCTTTTGTCGCCTACACAACCGCAGGCTCTTTGCTCTGGGTGTCTGTATTGGCGGGGCTGGGATATTTTATCGGTGCTAATCAGGATTTACTTTTGAGGTATTATCGAGAAATATCTTGGGTCTTATTGTTTTTTGGTATTCTGTGGTTCGGTGGGAAGTTGATTAAGTCTATCAATAAAAAGGATTCCGTCTAAATGATCTATTTCATGTTGGATTACTCTGGCTAGCATATCTTCGGCGGCTAGAGTTTTTTTATTACCTTTTTCATTAAGATAGATGCAACTTATTTTTTTATGACGAGAAACTGGCGCATATATTATTTCTCCTTTTTTATTTAAAACTGACAAACATCCCTCTTCTTCTACTTTTTTGGCCCATGATTTCTTGGTAATTTTTGGGTTAATTAAAAATAATGTTTTTTTACCATGGCTGATAACGATTAGGCGTATGTTTTTTCCAATTTGAGGAGCGGCTAACCCGGCACCATCTTTTTCTTTCATCGTTTTTTCCATATCCAAAAGTAATTCTTTCATCTCTTTATCTAAAAGAATCTCTTTTTTAATTTCTAGCGATTTGTTTCTTAATATCGGATTTGGGTGAGTTAATATATTTAATTGCTTGGGCATATTATTTTGTATTATCTAGTATTTTGAAAAAATATTTCCATTTCGCACCGCTTTTGCATAATTCCTTGGTATCGTTTAGAGCTCGCTCCACCACATTGATGGGCAAATCCTTACAAGCTTTAAATACTGAAGAACGTTTAAAGCCTGGCACTCCCAAGTCTGCTATAACTCTTAAAGCTAAATCTTGCCAGGGGTATGCTGGCGCTTTAACTATTTTTCGGTTTTTGAAAATATCGGAAAATGATTGAAAGTTATCTTTCATATCTATTCTGTTATGACGTCAACTAATATTTTGCTCGCTGCCGTTATATTGGCCGTCTCTTCTTTTTCTATGATGAATTCTAAACTAAGGTATCCAACTCCAAAGTCTGTTTGATAAGCTAAGATGTCTGGTTCCCATTTAATATTATCAATTAACCCTAATAATATAAGGATTGGTTTCAAGCCGCACTCACTAGCCTCTAATATTAAATTTTTGTCCATTTTTAAGATGTTCTCTTTAGCAGTTTGTGGTTCGCTCAAATATTCAATTAATTTATTATCAAACTTAGTTCCTTTTGGGGAGTACCCTCCGGGCGATTTTCTTTTTAGTCTGTGGGATAAGTCTCCAGAAGCAATGACTGCAATTTTTTTATCGCTTTCGGCAATTATATTTGATAATTTTGCGCCAAACTCTAAATGTGCTTGGAGCCCCAATTTTTCCGCTGGAGAAATAACCACTATTTTAAAATTAGATTCAGGACTTCTTAATAAATATAGAGGAATCGCGCTACCATAATCAAGTTTATTGTCCGATAAACCTTTAATGGGCAACTCTGGCTTAAGTTGATTTTTAATTTTATCTGACAGGACAATGTCCCCTTTGACAATAGTTTTTGTCGGGATAAAACCAAAATCAGAAAAACTAATTTCCATTTCTGGAGCGGCACTAGTTATAAAAAAGTCTTCTTGGATGGGAGTGTGAGGAGAAATTATAATGACAGTTTCAACCCCAGATTCCATCAAGTCATTTTTTATTTTTTGGTAAGCATTCGTAGTTTTTGCTAAAAAGTTATGATTAGCTCTTCCTATCTCAGGTATTAGAAGTGGGGAATGGGGGAGTAAAGCAGCTTTTATTAAGGGCATATACTTATTGAATTATTTCACCTTGAGGGTAATTAGCTAAAAACTGTGAAGATACACTTATTACGTTAGTAGAATTATAACCTAAAGATTTGAAAATATTTTCATTGGCAAATGGTCTTTTTTTGCCATTTGATACTAGATATACAGTTGGGAAAGAGTCTGTTTTCAATAATATGCCATCGCCAAATAATACGGGGGCAATTTTTTGATAGGAATTGAGTATAGTTGGTGAAACCTTAATTATTTTTTTACCTTTAAATTTAGTTGTTAGTAAAATTCTATCTAGCAAAGGAGCTTTGGTATTATTTTCAACATAGAATACTCCGCCAGTAGTTTGGTCTTGTAGCAAGGCGCCAGTTACATAACTGGAGGTAGCAGTAATTGTTTTTCCAATTGCATAACTTGCTAGCTCTGTTTCTGTGGCTAGTTCAATTTCTTCAACATTAAACCCAATAGATTTAAAGGCACTTAAACTGTCAAATTGTCTTTTCTCGTTTCCGACTAACAAATATATTTTTTTATCTGGAGTTTGTACTAGAGAATAATCCGGAAATTTAATATTCTCTCCATTTGGATATCCGTCAATTATAGTTTTTGAGGCTATTAATATTTGATTAGGATTGAAACGTGAAATGAAGGATGAATAATTTAAGAAAGGCCTTTTTTTACCATTTTCTATCAGCCAGATTCCTGAGCCGCCGTCCGATTTAACTAGTGAACCGTCTGGATAAATAGCGGAGAATGGAGTATTTGGAAAATAACGGTTAAATAGTTTATAAACATTATAATTACCATTAAAAACATGAGGGGTGTAGTTATATAAAGCGGCCGTTGCTTTGTTTTGTGGGGTTACTGACATCGGTTCATTAGAAATTGTGCCATAGGGGTTTGTGAAAACATATGTTTTACCGGCTTGGTACTTATATTTTTCTTGTTCATTCATGTATGCTAAAAATTGTAAGGCGGCACTATTTACTTGTTTTCCAAAACCTTTGTAATAAGGATTACAGGCCCAATTATCTGGGCAACCGTATCCTGCCGCCCAATCAAGACGAGCCTGTGCTGGCGACGTGTCTTCTATTAAACTAGCCTCTTTTTGTAAAAGGACTAAAATAAATTTAGGATTTACAGTTTTAATTGTTTGGCATTTTAATCTTTTTTCCGCATCTGTTGGAGTATCGCTTAAGATTGCGCCGTCACAATTAAAATTATTATTTGTGGCATCATATATGATTTCGGCGGCCGTTTTTGCAATACCGGTATTATTGGGGGCGATATAATTTGCTAAATAGCTGTTCTTACTTTGTAAAAAGTTTTGGATTTCAGCTAAACTCATCGCGCTAGCATCCATCAGATCCGCATCAGATATTATGTTGTGCGGATTAAAATTTGGGTCTATTGCTATTTGAGCATGGACGGAGTTGACACTAAAACTAAAAAATGTAATTAGGATGGCTAATATTAGAGATATAGCTACTGTTTGTTGATTTTTCATTTTTTTCATTTATTTAAATAATCTTTTTGAAGTATTTAATTCTTATTATAGTATACTTTTTAGGGTTCGGCAATCAAAAAACCCATCAATTGACGGGTTTTTATTTTTATTATTTTATTATTTTAATCGCTATTTTATTTTTTTCCTCTAGGTCGATCTTTACCTTACCACCCTCTTTTATTTTTCCTTCAATTATTTCTAGAGCTAACTCATCTAGAATTAGATTTTGAATAATTCTCTTTAGTGGGCGTGCCCCATAAGTGATGTCATAGCCTTTTTCGGCTAACATTTTTTTGACTTTAACACCAACCTTCAAGTCGATATTTTTTCCGGCTAATCTTTTTTCTACTTTTTGTAATTCTAAATCTACTATTTTTTCTAAAGCTTCAGGGGATAAGCTATGAAAGAGAACCACCTCATCTATTCTATTTAAGAACTCAAGCTTGAAATGTTCTTTTAAAATTTTATCAATTTTTTCTTTCATTTCTTCGGTGCGCATCTTGGTCGCTTGTTTTTTGTCGCTTTCATCACTAAAGCCAATAGAATAATGTTTTATAACTTCGTTACCAAGGTTGGAAGTCATAATAACAATAGTATTCTTGAAATTTATACCTCTTCCTTTTGAGTCGGTTAAACGTCCATCATCAAGTATTTGCAGTAAAACATTAAACATGTCGGGATGGGCTTTTTCTATTTCATCAAATAAGACCACGCTATAAGGATGTCGGCGAACTTTATCGGTTAACTGCCCCCCATCATCGTGCCCGATATATCCTGGAGGAGAGCCAATAAGTTTGGCAACGGAATGCTTTTCCATAAATTCGCTCATATCTAACCTAATCAAAGAGCGTTCATCATCAAACATGAATTTGGCCAGAGTTTTAGCGAGCTCGGTTTTTCCGACTCCGGTTGGACCAACAAATAAGAATGAACCGATTGGTCTTTTTTCTTCATTAATCCCAGCGCGCGACCTTCTTAAAGCATTAGCTACAGCTTTAATAGCATCTTCTTGCCCGACAACTTCTTGGTTAAGGTCTTTTTCGGCATCACTTAATTTTTTGATTTCATCCTGCAACATTCTGTTTACTGGTATCCCTGTCCAGCGAGCCACTACTTTAGCGATATCTTCTTCGTCAACCTCTTCCTTTAATATTCTTTGGCCTCTTTTTTGTATTTTTAATAATTCCTCTTGTGATTTGTTAATTTTATTTTCTAGTTCTGGGATAAGACCGTACTTTATTTTAGCCACCTCTGTTAAATCAGCTCCTTGTCTTTGGGAAATTTCTGCTTTTATTTTTAAATCTTCTATTTCTTTTTTAGAAATTCTTATTTGAGAAATAATATTTTTTTCGTTATTCCAGTGAAGCTCAAGCTGGGTTGAGCTCTCTTTTATTTTAGCCAATTCTTGATTAATGGCTCTGATTTTGGAAGATTTTTTATCAGTAGTCATTAGGCCCGCTTTGTTCAGTTCTAGCTGAATTATTTTTCTTTTTAACTGGTCTAGCTCGTCGGGCATAGAATCAATTTCCATCCGTAATGAGGAGGTGGCTTCGTCTATAAGATCTACTGCTTTGTCTGGCAAAAAACGATCACTAATATAACGATTAGAAAGTTTAGCGGCCGCGATTAAAGCGTTGTCAGTAATTCTAACGCCGTGATGGACTTCATATTTTTCTTTTAATCCGCGCAACATGCTAATAGTATCTTCTACGCTTGGCTCGGAAACATAAATTGGTTGGAATCTTCTTTCTAGTGCGGCGTCTTTTTCAATATATTTTTGATATTCTTTGGTTGTGGTCGCGCCAATAGTCCGGAGTTCGCCACGAGCAAGAGCCGGTTTTAACATATTAGAAGCATCCATTGACCCTTCCGATGCGCCGGCGCCGATAAGGGTGTGTAGTTCGTCAATGAAAAGAATTAAACGACCATTCTGCGATTTAACTTCTTTTAAAATAGCTTTTAAACGATCTTCAAATTCACCCCTAAACTTAGCGCCAGCCACAATTGAGCCTAAATCTAAAGAAATAATTTCTTTATTCTTAAGGTTCTCCGGAACATCCCCTGACACTATCCTTTGCGCTAGTCCTTCAACAACAGCCGTTTTTCCGGTTCCAGCCTCACCAATTAAAACTGGATTATTTTTTGTACGACGAAGAAGTACCTGCATGATTCTTCTTATTTCCATATCGCGACCAATAACAGGATCTAATTTTTCTTGTCTCGCCAGTTCAGTTAGGTTGGTTGTATATTTTTCTAGGACTTGAAATTTATTTTCAGGGAAGGGGTCACTTATTGTTTGATTACCACGTAAATTTTTTAGAATACCTTTGACTGTTTGATATTCAACTTTGAAATCTAATAGTATTTTTTGTGCAGGAGAATTGATTCCTATTAGAGCGAGCAAAATATGTTCAGTTGAAATAAATTCATCATTCATGCCGTCGGCCTCTTTTTGGGCTCTTTCTAAAATAGCGGCCGTTTCAGCAGTTCCCGAAACAGCTTGAACTGGCCCGGCGTGAGGGGTTATTTTAGTTCCAGGTAAATGTTTAAGTTCTTTGATTACAACCTCTTCCATCACTTCTGGATCAATTTTTAATTTTTCTAAAATTGGTTTTACTAAGCCTTCATTTTGTTCAAGCAGAGCTAAAAATATATGAAGAGCCTCAATATTATGTTGGCCATAATTTGAGGCGATTACTTGAGAATTAATGATTACTTCTTGGGATTTATCGGTAAATTTATTAAACATATAATTGAATTAAAAGAATTTTAATATTTAGCAGTCATATTATTAGAGTGCTAATTCTATGATAGTATAAGGCTGGTCGGTTGTCAATTCTAGATTAATCATAAAGGTTCGCTTTTGGTCAGTTTATGACTTAAATTAAATTAAAAATTAATTGTGATTATTTTGTTTTTATGTTAAAATAAAATTAATAAAATCATGTATGTTGAGGCATAACTTCTTAACTTATGGGGGAAAGATATTCTTTCAAACCATAGGCGAGATTCTTTATTTTCCACTTTGGTGGTATAGCGTCGGATTTATTGAGACCTTGAAAAAAGAGCTCAACTTTTTGCGTAACCAAGCGAAATCCTTAGGTTTTAGTATTTGGCTTAAGAATATTTTTGTTCCGATGTATGGCCAGTATGATATTGCTGGTAGGGTGATTAGCTTTTTCATTCGTTTTATTCAAATTATAGCGCGAGGAGCGATGTTAGTTATTTGGTTATTAATTTTAATCACCCTTGCTTTGTTGTGGTTGACCTTCCCCCTGTTTTTATTAATTGCTTTATTTTTTCAAATTAATGGTTAGTATGGATAAAAACCGAAATGAAATAACTGAATTTGTAAAAGATAGCGGTGGTCAAGGTCAAGGTATTTGGTTCCTGGGCAGATTTTTATATTGGGACAAAACGATTAAAAAATCTTTGATTGCTATTGATAAGACTAAACGCCAAATTAACAAGCTGTTAGGATTTTTTCTGTGGCTGGCAATATTTTCTGGGTGGGCCGCTTTTGCAATTTGGATATTTTTACACCGGGATAACTTGCAGGTAAATCCCCTTGACTTGTTTGTCTTTTGGGCTAAGCCTGATATTTTAATTTCAGGGTTTTTACTTTCTCTCTGGTTTGATTTGTTTTTAGTTTATAAAAATAGAGCTACTGTGGCAGCGACTAAAAAAATAAATTATAATCTTTTTAAAGACGATAAAAAATATAAAAATGATTCTAGCCGCAGATATAATACTGCTCGCGCTTTATCCGAGGAAACTTTGAGAATAATTGAAGATGCTTTCTTGCTGTCTAGCAAATTACGCCAAAAACAAACGGATATAATTCATTTTTTTCGCGCTTCTTTAAAATCACCAGAAGTTCAAAGTCTATTTATTAGATTAAACGTTGATGCTAAAAAGATGGTGGACATGATTGACCGCCAAATTATCAAATTGGCTAATGCTAAAAGTAAGTCGGGAAAAGATGAGACCGTGGAGGTCGGTGGGGCCATTGCCGCTAAACTACAAGAAGCTTTTATTTCTTCCTTTGTTGACGCTTTTAATCGTAGACAAAAGAGCATTGATATTTTAAATATAATTTTATTTTGTTATAGCCGTGATGAAGAATTGGCGGAAATAATGTATGAACTAGAAGTTGATGAAGACAAAATTATCAATGCCGTCGAGTGGTTTCGGGTTAATAAGCTAATGGTGGACAAATATCATGAATATAGAAAGTCAGCCTTATTTAAACCTGGTTCGGGCATGAATAGGTCATATACAGCGATTGCTACTCCCGTTTTAGATCATTTTGCTCGTGACTTAACCCTAAAAGCTAAATACGGACAGCTTGATTTATGTGTTGGGAGGAATAAAGAAATCAACGCAATTTTCGAAGCTTTCATCGGCGGTCATAATGGTGTTTTGTTGGTTGGTCAAACAGGCGTGGGTAAAAGCACAATTATTGGAGGCTTGGCGCAAATGATGGTTGAGGAAAATGTGCCGCTTTTTTTGAAAGATAAACGTTTAGTTGAGCTGGAAGTTTCTAAATTAGTGAGTGGCGCTGACCCGGCCACAGCTGAAGAGAGATTAATGAATTGTATAAGCGAGGCTAATCGTTCCGGAAATATTATTTTATACATTGATAACATTGAGAATTTAATTGGTATTAGTGCGGGCAGTAAGGAGAGTTTAGATTTGTCCGAAGTCCTGGCCGAAGCCTTGAGCCGTAAACATATTTTTTGTATTGCGGCCGCAACTACTGATAATTATTCTCATTATATTGAAAATAAATCTTTGGGTGAAGCCATGACTACTATCGGTGTGAAGGAGCCTGACGTTAATGAGGCTATTCAAATTCTTGAAAGTCGGGTGGGGATTTTAGAAGCAAAATATGATATTTATATAGTTTATAGCGCAGTGGAACAAGCGGTTAAGCTTGCTTCACGATATTTACATGATAAATTTTTACCGCTTAAGGCAATTAATTTATTAGAAAAGGCGGTAATGATTGCCGTTGCTGCTAGTAAAAATAATCCCGATAAACCTTTTTGTTCAAGGGATGATGTGGCGTCGGCGATTGCTGAACTAACCGGCATCCCTTCTGATAAAATCGGGGCGGATGAAGGTAAAAAACTTTTGAATTTAGAAGTAGAAATTCATGAGAGATTGGTTGGGCAAGATGAAGCCGTAAAGGCGGTCGCAGCTAGTTTACGTCGCGCTCGCGCTGCCATGAAGGATAGTCGTCGTCCAATTGCTAGTTTATTATTCCTGGGCCCAACCGGTGTTGGTAAAACGGAACTCGCAAAAGCCGTTTCTCAAATTTATTTTGGTAGTGAAGATTATTTGATACGTCTTGATATGAGTGAATATCAGAATCAGGATAGTGTGAGGAAAATGATTGGCGATGTTGATGGCACTTTGGGATATTTAACTGAGGCAGTTAGAAAAAAACCCTTCTCTTTAATTCTGCTTGATGAAATAGAGAAGGCTAATCCAGATATTTTGAATTTGTTTTTACAACTCTTAGATGATGGCCGTTTAACGGATGGGCAGGGGAGAACAATAAGCTTTGCCGAATCAATTATTATTGCCACTTCTAATATTGGGGCTATTTTTATTCAAGATCAAATAAAAGCCAAGGCCAGTTTAAATATTATTAAACAAGAATTAATTGACAATCAGCTAAGAGAACATATGCGCCCTGAGCTCATTAATCGTTTTGATGGTATTATTGTTTTTAGGCCTTTAGACGAAGCAAATATATTTACGATTGCCACGTTGATGCTTAAAAAAATAAAAAAGAATTTAGCGGATAAAGGGATTGGCTTAAAAGCTGATAAAGACGGGGTAATGATTTTAGCAAAGGCTGGTTATGACCCTAAATTTGGTGCTCGTCCTTTGCGCCGTTTATTGCAAGATAGGGTTGAAGATACGATTGCTAATAAAATATTGGGCGGCGAATTAAAACGGAGAGACCAAGTTATAATTAATAGTAAGGCGGAGATTTCGGTTGAGAAGGCGGAAGAACTTTAAATAAAAATGCGCACCTTTTTTTGATGCGCATTCTTCTGGAAATAAGATTTATTTTAAATGGTGATTTGAGTTCTTTCAAAAGATCTTTTCACACATCTTAGCTCTTTTTCCCAGACTTTGACTTTCCAGTCTCTCGGTTCCTTTTTTTTGTTTTCTTTGTCAATTTTTGCCCTGAGACCAGTCATGTTCTCTAGTTGTCTCATTGCTTTTGCTTCGTAGTCGCTTAGTCCGTTCATTTTTGTGTCCTCCTTGTTGTTTTTATTATTAATAGAAAGTACTTAATTCGCATTTTCTAAATTATCATTATATATAATAGTAGTCAATAAGTTAACCGCGCATGTTTGTAAATTATATTATCCCATTTCTAATAAGTTTAACGTTATCCGTCTTCTTAACCCTAGGGGTTAAGAGGCTGGCGTCTTTTTTTGGAGTTGTCGATAAGCCGGGTATTCGTAAAATTCACGATAAGCCCACCCCGCTTTTAGGCGGAGTGGCTGTTTTTTTAGCATTTTTTATTTCTTTATTTATTTTTTCTGAAAGATTTTTAGCGGGTAACTTGGATTTACGACATTTGATTGGTTTTTTTGTGGGCGCCTTGATACTTATAATTGGCGGGTTCTTAGATGATAAATATAATCTTTCTGCTAAAAAACAAATAATTTTTCCCTTGTTAGCCGTTTTGGCGGTTATTATTGGGGGAGTGGAAATAGATAAGATAACTAATCCTTTGGGGGGATTCTTTTATTTAAAAGATTTTATTATTGCCGGTCCAATTCTGATATTTTTTTGGTTGCTAGGCATGATGTATACCACTAAACTTCTAGACGGCGTTGACGGATTGGTTACCGGGGTGGGAGCTATTGGTGGTTTAATTATTTTCTTATTTACCTTAACGACCAAATATTATCAGCCAGATATTGCGCTCGCCGCTTTAATTTTAGCGGGGGCCGCTCTTGGTTTTTTAATATTTAATTTTAATCCGGCTAAAATATTTTTAGGTGAGGGCGGTTCTTTATTTTTTGGATATGCGTTGGGAGTCCTGGCTATAATTTCGGGTGGTAAAATTGCAATTGCCCTGCTTATTATGGGGATTCCTATTTTGGACGTTGCCTGGACCATTATAAGACGCTTATTAAAAGGTAAAAATCCTTTTAAATTTTCTGATAACAAACATCTTCATCATCGATTATTACGCCTTGGCCTTAACCAGAAGCAAACCGTACTCGTGTTTTACGGATTATCTTTCTTCTTCGGATTAAGCGGTTTATTTTTGCAAAGTAGGGGAAAGATTTTTGCTTTGGCAATTTTATTACTGTTAATGTTTCTAATTGTTATCTTTTTTCAGTTTTTAGATAGACGCCAAGAATTAAAGAAACCAACCCTATTATTACATATTTGCTGTGCTCCTTGTGGAACTTATGTGAGTCAGGAGAGGCTTCTGCCCAGATATAGATTAACTTGGTTTTTTTATAACCCAAATCTCGTTTCACAAGTTGAGTATGATACACGCTTACACTTTGTAAAATTGATGGCCGAAAAATTTAGCATACCGCTTATTGTTGTGCCATATAATAACGGGCCCTGGTGTCAGAAAGTTGCTGGTCGCGAGCATGATCCTGAAAGAGGGGCGCGCTGCCAAATATGTTATCTCGATCGTTTACGTGAAACAGCCAGGTTAGCCAAAGAAAAAAAATTTGATTTTTTCGGGACAACGCTTTTAACTAGCCCCTATAAAGATAAAGAAGTAATAAATAAGATGTCGCAAGATTTGTCTGCTAGTTTTGGAGTTCAGTTTCTAAATGAAGATTTTCAAAAAGATGATGGATATCGCAAATCTCAAGCACTGGCGAAGGAGCTTGGTATTTATCGTCAGAAATTTTGTGGTTGTAAATATTCTATTTATAAATAAATTATGAATAAGCAAAAAATCATTTTTTTATCATTATTTTTAAGTGTTTTTTTATTTTTTAATTTATTTATAAAGGCTACGTTTGCCCAATTTGTTATTAATGAGAATGGCGCTGCAGATTATGATAGCGATGGTTATAGTGATGATGTAGAAATAGGACAAGGATATTCTCCTTTTAATCCTGACCCGGTAAAAATTGATAAGAGCGATGTTGATAAAGACGGACTGAGCGATTATTGGGAACTAAAATTTAAAACTGACCCGTTGTTAGCGGATACGGATAATGATGGCTATTCGGATTTTCAAGAAATTGACAATGCCTTTAATCCCTTATCTACTTCAACTATCAAGTTAGAACAAAAAATAGAAATATCACTCACGAAACAAAAACTTTATTATTATGTTGGCGGCCAAAAATGGAAAGAATTTATTGTCTCCACCGGTAAAGCAAGCACGCCAACGCCAACTGGAGATTTTACAGTTGTAAACAAAAGTAAAAAAGCGTGGTCAAAAGCTTATGGTTTATGGATGCCTTTTTGGTTAGGGCTAGATAGAGGTAGAATAGGGATTCATGAACTGCCAGTTTGGCCAAATGGTTACCGCGAAGGTGAAAATCATCTAGGGAAGGCGGTCTCTCATGGTTGTATTAGATTGGGCGTCGGCTCGGCTGAATATTTATTCAATAAAGTTGATACGGGAATTAAAGTTTCTATTATTAAATAGTTAAATTATTTTAATGAAAATAAGTTATAAGTGTGGTATAATTCTAGTAATGAATTAAATTTAATATTATGTTCACAAAAGTATTCAAAATAGGTATTCTGGGCGTTTTTTTGGTTTTTATTTTAACTGGTTGTACTTTTCCTTGGGAAAAAAATAAAAAGCCCATTGAAAATCCGATAGTTAATGATCAGTCCGTGGTTGATAATAATATTGAAACAAAAACTAATGATGTTAAGAAATTTAAAGACGAGGCGGAGCTTAAATCTTTTTTGCAAAATAATTCTTCTAATTTAGGAATGGTCGCTGGGGATTTATTATTTGAAACTAGCTCCGCTGCTTCCAGTATGGAGGGGGGATTTACTAAGTCGATGTCTGCGAGCTTGTCTGATTCTGTTCAAAGTTCAGCCCCTGGCGTCGCTGATTACTCCACTTCAAATAATCAAGTTTTTGGGGTTGATGAAGCGGATATTATAAAAACGGATGGGCAATATATTTATGCGATTGTGGGCAATAAGTTGAAGATTATAAATTCTGCACAACCAGCAGATGCTAAGGTTGTGAGTGAAATAACTTTTAAATCAACTCCGCTCGATTTATTTGTATCTGCTGGTCGCTTGGTTGTTTTTGGTAATGACTATGGTGTTTCTGAAACAGTGATGCAGTCGTTCCGTTATGGAAACAATTTTGTTTTCTTTAAGGTTTTTGATGTTAGTAACCCGTCTGATCCCAAAGAAACACGTAGTTTAGATTTTGAAGGTAATTATACTGCTGCTAGGATGATTGGTAATTATGTATACTTTATTACTAATAAATACGCCTACTATATTGAAGGGGAACCCTTAACTCCAAGAATCTTTAATGGGGCAAAAATGATTAGTGGCGGCTGCGCCGCCGATAGCGCATCATGCTTTGTGCCTGAGGTTTATTATTTTGACTCCACCTATAATAATTATAATTTCACTTCCGTTAATACTATTAATATTAATGATGCGACCGAAAAAGTGGGCGGACAAGTTTATTTGGTTAATTCTGGGCAGAATGTTTATGTTTCCGCAAATAATATTTATCTTTCTGGAACGGAGTATTTGAGTGAGTATGATTTAGAGCAGGAGGTTAAAAGGAATATAGTTTTTAATAAACTAGAATCTGGTGAGCAGGAAAAAATAAAACAAATTGAAGCGTCTCCGGCCTTCATCCTAAGTAAGGATGAAAAAAAGATGAAAGTTTCTGTAATTATTCAAAAATATTTATCTTCACTTAGTAATGAAGACGAGAAAAATTTAACCTCCGAGCTGGACTCTTTATTGTTGGCAAAAATTAAAGAAAAGGCTAAGGAGATGGAAAAAACCGTTATTCATAAAATCGCCATTAAGGCTGGTAAGGCGGAGTATCTCACTAAGGGGGAAATACAAGGAAGCATGTTGAACCAGTTTTCGATGGATGAACATGATAATTATTTGCGCGTAGCTACTACTAGGAATGAAATGTGGTCTCGATTATTTAAAGAATCTCAAAAATCTTATAGCAACGTTTATATTTTAGATGAAAATTTACGAATCTCAGGTAGCTTGGAAAATTTAGCTACCGATGAAAAAATTTATTCTGCCCGTTTCATAGGTGATAGAGCTTATGTTGTAACGTTCAAGAAAACTGACCCGCTGTATGTCATTGATTTATCTGACAAAACGAAACCAGCTGTTTTGGGAGCTTTAAAAATTCCAGGCTTCTCATCTTATTTGCACCCAGTAGATGATAAGGGAATTAAATTGTTAGGTTTTGGTAGAGACGCTGAAGAAAGTGCTGATGGAAGCGTCAAAGTTAAGGGATTAAAGCTATCCCTATTTGATTTTTCTGATGTTAATAAGCCGAAAGAATTAAGTAGCTATGTTATTGGGGATGAGTTTAGCTCTTCAGTTGCTCTCGATAACCATCTTGCTTTTCTTTATTCGGCTGATAAAAATATAATATCTATACCAGCGGTTCTTAGTGAAAATAATAAATTATCTTTTTCCGGGGCCTTAATTTTTTCAATTGAAGATAATTCCTTAAGTTTAAAAGGTAAAATAAATCACTTATTGGAAAATTCTGTGGCGACTGCTGATTATTGGCAGAGATATTATTATAATGATAATGTCGTCAATAGGAGTTTTTATATTAATAATAATTTATTTACTTTTTCTAATAAATTTTTAAAGATTAACAATATTAATGATTTGAGCGAAGTGGGTTCCTTGATATTGACGTCCGGTAGTGATGACTATATTATTACCCCAAAGCCTCAACCGGCCATTCTCCCAATTAGTCCTGTTTTGGAGACTACGCCACCAGAGCTGCTGGATTCTACGCCTAACGGTTCAGCCGCCATTGATTCTGGGGCCGAAGTATCGTCACCATTATTGCCTCCAGGGCTGGTTGGTACTCCGGTTATGCCAAGCGGTAGTCCCACAGAGGCCACCACGACAACCCCCTAAAATTAAGAATTTTGATTAAGCTATTAAAACCAGATTGTAAAATATTATGAAGTTTTTGCAGAGTAGAAAAATAATCTTTATAACCCCGATTGTGCTATGGCTTTTGAGCCAGTTATTTTTGCTGAAGCCACAGTTATTTTATGTTTCTATAACTCTAGGAGCTTTATTATTAGCATTTTCTATTAAGGGAATTGAAAAAAATAAAAAGGACAGAAACTGGTCTTTATTTTTCTTTTTCCCAGCAATATTTTTTTTAGGAGCGTCTCTATATGTTGCCCTGATACCTAATTATTTCTGGATTCAATTTATATTACTCCTTTCAAATTGGTTTATTTTTTCTTATTTTAGAAATATATATTATTTATTTAATTATAATGCGCCGGAAAGAATAGAAAAATTAGATAGTCTTATGACAATAGCCGGCTTTTTCGCAATTTTTACTTTAGCGGCTTCAATGTACGGTTTGCCAACTTTTTTAGGTTGGAATTTTTGGCCTTTGTGGGTTGTCTTTATCATTTTAAGTGCCCCGTTATTTTTTAAATTTTTTATTTTAGGAAGTTTGAAAATTCAAAAAAGTTGGCCAATTTTTTTAGCAGCAATATTTATTCTAGCTGAGCTATCCTTGGCGCTGTATCTGCTGCCACTAAGTTTTAATGTACTCGGTTTATTTGTCGCCATCTTTTTTTATTTATTGTTACTGGCTTTACGGTTGGCTTTGCGTAAAGATTTTTCTGTTAAAACCTTACTAATGCCTTTTACTTTTAGCGTTATTCTTATTATAATATTACTTTTAACTTCACGCTGGTTTTAAAATTAGCTGATAATTTATCAATATGCCAAATACTTCACAGAATAAAAACTTGCCACAGAAAAATCGTCTTTTACCTATAATCATATTATCTATGTTATGTGGTTTGGTCGCTGGGGCTACCGGAGAAATTGTTACCCGTGTTTATTTCTTAAATGATTTTTCTGTTCCTTATTTTAATAACGAGGTTAATTTATCTGATATAAATAATAATCGATCTAATCTTATTATTAGAGACGCTAAAAAGGTTGTGGTTAACCAGGATGTAAAGGTGAGTGAGACAATAAATTCTGTCCGTCCCTCTTTGGTTGGTATATTTAAGGAGGAATCGGCTACCTCAAGTAAAAATGTTTTGGGAAGTTATTATAAATTAGAGGAGCCATTTTTGGTGGGGCTAGCAGTAACCGCTGATGGCTGGGTTGCTATTTCCGCCCCCGATGAAGTTAAGAAAAATTTTAATATTAAAAATTATGTTGCGATCACTAGCGACAAAAAGATATATCAAATAGACGAAATTTCTACTCTAAATAATTTGCCTGGAAATTTAATGTTTTTACATTTAGCCTCGGTTAATAATTTAAGTGTTAAGAAAACCGTTTTAAGGTCTGATATATCTTTGGGGCAATCAGTACTAGCTGTTAAAGATTTTAATAATGTCCTTTTTACTTCGCTATCTTCTTTTAAAAAGACGCCAGCAATTTTAAGCAGTGATGCTTTAAATGCCAGGTTTACTTTAGCGGGAGGGGTTAGTGCTGAATTCCAAAATGCTTTTGTCTTTGATTTAGCTGGAGACCTGGTCGCAATCATAGGTGAAAATAAAGAAATTATTCCAGCTTTTGCTTATGATTCTTATTGGCAAAGTTTTTTCAAAACCGGCGTTGCCTCTCAGCCAGTGTTGGGTGTTAATTATCTTGATTTAAGCTCTACTAAATCTTTAGTCTTGAACAATGAAAAGGGAGCTTGGCTGCGCGGCTCTGATGATATCTTGGCGGTTGTAAAAAATAGTCCGGCCGCTAGTGCTGGTTTAAAGGAAGGCGATATTATTACCTGGGTTAATAATAGAGAACTTAATTCCGCGAATGATTTAGCAGATATAATTGCTACGTTTAATCCCGGGGACTCCATTACCTTAACGTATATTAGAGCCGGCGTGGAAAAAGATGTCAATATAAAATTAGGTGAAAAAAAATAATATAATTTTATGAAAATAAACAGTATTAATAATTTAAAGAGTCTAGAAAATAAAAGAGTTTTATTGAGAGTTGACTTTAATGTCCCAATGGATAATGGAAAAGTTAAAGATGATTATAAGATTATTTCTGGATTAGAAACGTTACAGCTATTATTAAAAAATAAAGCGAAAGTGATTTTGATTACTCATTTAGGAGACCCCGCCGGCAAGAATGTTAAGTCTTTATCCGTAGCGCCGATTGTTTTAAAATTAAAAAAAGTTTTAGATAAGCCGGTTAAATTTATTTCTGAAACAGTTGGGAAAAAAGTTGAAGCAGCAATTTCTAAAATGAACTCTGGCGAAGTTATATTTTTAGAAAATTTACGTTTTAATAAAGGGGAGCTAGATGATTCTGTCATATTTGCGAAACAGTTAGCGGGCTTAGCTGACGTTTATGTGAATGATGCTTTTGCGGTTTCACATCGCGCTCAAGCATCTGTATCAAGAATAAAACAGTATTTGCCTGCCTACGCCGGTTTGCTTTTAGAAAAGGAACTGATGGCCGCCCAGCAAGTTTTAAAGCCTAAGAAGCCTTTGGTGGTTATTATGGGTGGAGCTAAAATAAAAACTAAGGCTCCTCTAATATCTAAATTATATCCGGCTGCTAGTTGTGTTCTCTTAGGTGGCGCCTTGGCTAATAATTTTTTTAAATTTAAAAAGTTAGAAATTGGGAAATCTTTGTATGATGCTGATAGCTTGCCGATTATTAAAAAATTATTAAGAGGGAAGACTAATGATAAAAAAATTATTCTTCCGGTTGATGTGGTTGTTAAAAGTCAATCTGGCCAGGTTATATCTAAATTAATCAGTGAAGTCAAAAAAAGTGATTGTATTTTGGACATTGGCCCTAAAACAATTATGATTTATGCTCCCTATATCAAGCAAGCTCAAACAATAATTTGGAATGGGCCTATGGGAAAATTTGAAGAGGCACATTTTAAAAATGGAACGCTTGCAGTGGCTAGATTAGTGGCCGCTCGTTCAACTGGGAGGGCCTATGGTTTGGTCGGCGGCGGAGAAACGGTGGAGGCTTTAAAGATGAGCCACATGATGGAATACGTTGATTGGGTTTCTACTGCTGGAGGGGCGATGCTTTCTTATTTAGGAGGGGAAAAGATGCCAGGGTTAACAAAAATAGTTTCTTAATTAATAAAAATATATGCCAAAGATTAAAAGCTTAATCGCCAGAGAAATATTAGATTCTCGTGGTTGGCCAACTTTGGAAGCCGAAATAATAACCGACGACGGGATAACTGCCAAGGCTAGTGTTCCGGGCGGTCTTTCGGTTGGGACACATGAGGCCTTTGAGCTGCGTGATGGAGACCGGAAGCGATATCAAGGTAAAGGGGTTATGAAGGCGGTTAATAAAGTTAATGAAATTATTGCCCCTGCTTTAATTGGAATGGAAGTTATTAATCAATTAGAAATAGATAAAAAATTAATAGAAATAGATGGCACGAAAAATAAAGCCAGTTTAGGGGCTAACTCCACGTTAGTTGTGTCATTGGTTTGCGCCCGCGCTGGCGCTTTAGTAGAAAAAAAAGAACTTTATAAATATTTACAAGACTTATATTCTTTAGCTTCACCCAGAATTCCAATTCCCATATTTAATATTTTTAACGGCGGGAAACATGCTGATACTAATTTAGATTTTCAAGAATTTTTAGTAATTCCTAAAAAAAATAGTGCGGCCGAAATGATCAGGCAGGGCGCGGAAATTTTTCATAGTTTAGGAGAAGAGCTAAGAGCCGCTGGATATGATTCAGATACGGGAGCAGAAGGAGGTTATGCTCCTGACTTAGACTCCAGCATTGAAGCGATTGAGCTTATTTTAGCAGCGGCCATTAAAATTGGCCTAACCCCTGGTAAAGACTTCAAATTGGGGATTGATGTCGGGTCCTCTGTTTTGTTTGAAGAGAAAACTAAACGTTATATTTTCCCTCTCGATAAGGCCTACTTTACCGCCGACAATTTAATTGGATTGTATGATTCTTGGTTTAAAAAATATCCAATTATTTATCTAGAAGATGGTTTGGCGGAAGACGATTGGGATAAATGGCGCGATTTAACGGCAACTCTTGGTAGTGACATGATGATAGTTGGCGATGATTTATTTGTTACTAGCTCAGATCGCTTACGTCAGGGCATAAAGGAAAAGGCGGCAAATTCTTTGATAATTAAACCAAATCAAGTGGGGACATTGACAGAAACCATAGATTGTGTAAAATTAGCCGATAAGCATAATTATAAGGTTATTGTTTCGCATCGTAGCGGGGAAACAAATGATGACTTTATCGTTGACTTAGCCGTGGCCGTCGGGGCTGACTTTTTAAAAGCAGGGTCACTGTCTCGCGGAGAAAGAGTCGCCAAATATAATCGCTTAATGGTTATAGACGAAATTTTAAATAAAAATGGAAAATAATAGTGATGAAGATAGTCAGATTCAAGGTTTAAAATCTAAGCCGGTTTTTTTGTTGTTATTGGATGGCTGGGGGATTGCTGGAGGCGGAGAGGCTAATGCGATTAGCCTCGCTAAAACTAAAAATTTTTCTAAATTAGCAAAAGAATATCCGGCCACAATCTTGCATCAAAAGACGGGCACAATCAATGCTAGATATTTAAGTCTAGGGGCTGGTAGTAATGTTGAAGATGAAAATGAACAAACACCTTCAGATTTGACTAAAATTATTTCTGAATCAGGGCTAAAGCAATTAAAGATTGTTGACAATGAAAGATTGGTTGCCTTAACTTGTTTTTTTAACGGACACAGAGAAGATAAATTGTTGGGCGAAGAATGGTTGGTTGTTACTTCCGAGGATAGTAACAACATTTCAAGTAGTTTTTTATGTCTGAAAAGATTAGTGAGAGAATCCATTAAAGCTGTTAAAAGCGAAAATTATAATTTTATAGTTTCGTCTTGGCCAATTATGGACACAGTTGCTTCTGCGGGAGATTTTTTAGAAACGGTTACGGCCGCTGACACTCTTGATAAAGCGGTATATCGCTTGGCAGCTGAAATTATAGACAGAGATGGAATTCTAATAATCAGTTCTACGGGCGGAAATGCCGAGAGAATGAAAAATATGTCTACCGATTTGCCAGATACAGAAATCACAAATAATCCAGTTCCATTTATAGTTATTGGTCAAGAGTTTAAGGGGAAGACGATGGGGTTTAAAGATGCGCCTGATGGAGATTTGAGCTTGCTAGAACCAACTGGACAATTGTCCGATATCGCTGCCACAATTTTGAATTTAATTAATTTAAATAATAGTAAAATCAAAGGCACTAGCCTTATTTAGTAATCACAAAAAAAGTTCTTTAAGATGAAAAAGCCGGAAACTACCTGTAGAGAGGACCAGGTCCTTAATCTGCTCAATGATTATCTGAGGCTAAGTATGACCTCGGAAGAGATGAAAACTGAAACCGGCCTTAAAAAAATTTTGGCCGCCGCTTGGAAGACTCCGATAGAGGAGTTACATAATTTGGGAATACCCAAATTTAAAATCGCGCAGATGTATTTTAGACTGTTACAAAAGAGAGACTTCATACACGGGTTTATTCCGTTTAGAAGAGTCGATGTCTTTTATACAGAATATTATTTCATGTAAGCGAATCTAAGTAGATGAGTCAAAAAAAGCCCCGACTTCCATGCCAGGGCTTTTTTATTTTGTAAAATATCGTTAGAAAAGTAAGGATGATACTACGCTGGTTAAGATGCCAACTGTTGCGCCCACTAAAACTTGTAATGGAGTATGACCTATTTTTTCTAGTAACTTAGGATAGGAGTTATCGAGAAAGTCATCTTCTTTTAAATCTTTTACTAAAATATTTAGAGTTTTCCCGTGTTGGCCGAGATAATTTCTTAGCCCAATCGCATCTACCATTACAATAGTGGCAAATACAAAAGCGACTGCAAAAATTGGAGAGCTTAAACCAAGTTTTAAACCGATAATAGCGGTAATTGAAGTTACGACCGAGGTGTGTCCTGAGGGCATGTCAGAATAAGCAAAGATATCGTGCCAGGTAACTTTTTTCTTGAATGATTTGATAAATACTTTAGTGCCCTGAGCTAAAGTAAAGGCGACTATTGGAGTGATGAGAAAAATATACATATTTTTTTGGCGGCTGTTTTGAGCTGCCCAATTTTTAGATATCAAGATTCTTTACTTTTTTAGCGTGAGTCTGGATGAAGTTTTTTCGTGGAGCGACATTGTCGCCCATTAACATATCAAAGATTTGGTCAGCTTTAACGGCATCTTCTACCATAACTTGTTTAACAATTCTTCTTTCCGGGTCCATGGTAGTTTCCCAAAGTTGCCCCGGGTTCATTTCTCCTAAACCTTTATAGCGCTGGATTGTGATTTTTACATTTCTTTTCTTTTCTTCTTCTACGCCTTTTTTATTCTTTTCTTTTTCCTCCTCTGTCCCATCTTCTATGTCTATTTCATTATTTTCTCCGTCTTCATTTTCTTCGCCGGTTTCAACAGCCTCTTCAACATTGCCACCCATTTCGGCGATTACTTTTTCTTTCTCAGCATCGCTATAGGCATATTTAATAGTGGAACCTTTCTTGAGTTGGTATAACGGTGGCTGGGCGATATAAACATGGCCGTCGGTTATTAATTGGTTAAAGTGTCTAAAAAATAGAGTTAATAATAAGGTTCTGATATGAGCGCCGTCAACATCAGCATCAGTCATGATTATAATTCTGTGGTATCTTAATTTTTCTAAATCAAATTGTTCATCAATATTGGTTCCCATCGCAATAACTAAATTTTTGATTTCGTTATTAGCTAACATTTTATCAAGACGAGCCCTTTCAACGTTTAATATTTTTCCACGCAAGGGAAGGATAGCTTGGAATCTACGATTACGTCCTTGTTTAGCACTGCCGCCAGCAGAATCTCCCTCTACTATATATAATTCACATTCTTCTGGGTGACGGCTGGAACAATCGGCTAATTTCCCCGGGAGGGTCATTCCTTCAAGCGCGCCTTTTCTTAAAATCGTAGCGCGAGCGGAGCGAGCAGCTAGGCGTGCCTGAGAAGATAAAATACATTTACCAACGATAGACTCCGCTTCTTTTGGGTGTTCTTCCAAAAAGGTATTGAAGGCTTCGCCAAAAAGAGTTTCTACGTATCCTTTCATTTCGGTATTTCCTAATTTACCTTTAGTTTGGCCTTCAAATTGTGGTTCGGGGAGCTTAACACTAATAATAGCAGTTAGACCTTCACGAACATCTTCTCCGGTTAAATTTTCTTGTTTTTCTTTGATGATGTTTTTGTTGCGACCGTAATTGTTCAAGGTTCTTGTTAGGGCGGTTTTAAAACCGACTAAATGTGTTCCGCCTTCAGGGTTGTGAATATTATTGGCGAAGGTCATTACCGTTTCGTTGTATTCGTCGTTATATTGCAAGGCAACTTCCACCTTACAACCATTAACATCTTTATCTATATAAAATATAGTATCGTTTTTAACAGTTTTATTTCTGTGCAGTGATTTAATATAAGATTTTATTCCGCCTTCAAAATGAAATCTATATTTTTTTTCTCGATGACCTTTTCGTTTATCAAAAGCGCTAATAGTTATTCCTTTAGTTAAATAGGATTGTTGTCTTAAACGATCTAAAATCTTGCCCCAATTAAATTCTAATTCTGTAAAAATTGTCTCATCTGGCTTAAAGGTAATAGTAGTCCCAGTTTTATCACTAGCGCCTACGGATTTAATTGCTTTTAACGGCTTACCAATATTATATTCTTGTTCCCAGGCTTTACCGTCTCGGTATATTTCTGCTTTTAAGTAGGTGCTAAGAGCGTTCACTACAGAAACACCAACCCCGTGTAAACCACCAGATACTTTATATCCTCCATCGCCAAATTTTCCCCCAGCATGAAGTTTAGTTAAAACAGTTTCTAGGGCGGAAACGCCAGTTGCTTTATGTTTTTCAACCGGAATTCCGCGACCGTTATCGGCAACACTAACCAGGCCTTCTGGTAGTAGATAAACGGATATCTCATCAGCATAGCCAGCCATCGCTTCATCAATACAATTATCGACAACTTCCCAGACTAAATGATGTAGCCCGGCGCTTGAAGTAGACCCAATATACATTCCGGGTCTTTTTCTCACAGGGTCCAAGCCTTCTAAAACGGTAATTTGATCAGCACCGTAATTACTGTGTTTCTTGTTATCTTCTTTAGTCATAAAAAACAAAAATTCCCGATAAATAAGGAGTTTTATAATTAGATTAGCCCAGTTAATTTGGGCTAAATTTATTAATAATCTACTATTATTTTAGCAAAAAAATAAAGGAAAGGCAAGGGGTTTTGCTTAAATTTTGGGGCTTTAAATTAAGCCAAAATTATTGAAAAATTTCTATAATAGTTGACTAAAATAAGATTTTATTTTAATATGACCGGAAGATTAGAAATACCTTAACAATTTATATTAACCTTAAAATTTATACACCATGATTAAAAAAATTAGTGCAGTGTCCGCATCCTTATTTATTATTGGATTTGCGGGTCTACTTGGCTTTTATTTTTTGGTTGAAAAACCGTTAGAAAATTATTTTGCCTTCATCCTAATTTTGGCGATTGCGATGTTGCCAAAAATTTTTCTGGAATTCTTTATGATTTCTAAAAACGTAAATGACAATTTTTTGATCGGATATTTGCGTTTCTTTGTTTTCTTCATGATTTTTAGTACCGTATATGATTGGATATTTTTCAGCACGGCGACTAAATTCCCGTTCGTTTGTTTATTTATTGCCATTGTATTTTTTTTGTGGGGGAAGAATTATGATGCTAAAAACATCGCAGAGAAGGAAAATTAGTATTTGTTGCTCATCCCCGTATTTAAAATCGGGTAATTGCGAACAAATAGCCATGTGTCCGGTTTTCGTTAATAACGAATGCCGGACTTTTTTTTATCATAAAATTGTGTTATTGTATCTTTATATGTCAAAAATATTAGTTACCGGCGGTGCTGGTTTTATCGGCTCCACTTTAGTTGATAAACTTATTTCCGAGGGGAATGAGGTTGTTGTAATTGATAGCCTTGTTTCTGGCAAGAAGAGCTATCTTAACCCAGCTGCTAAATTTTATAAATTAGACATTCGCTCTAAAAAGTTAGAAAAAATTTTTAAATTAGAGAAATTTGATTTTGTGTATCACTTAGCTGCTCAAATTGATGTTAGAATTTCAGTGGCTAATCCCGAATTAGATAATGATGTTAATGTGGTTGGCGGCATAAATATTTTAGAAAATTGTCGTAAGCATCAAGTAAAAAAAATAATATTCGCTTCCACTGGAGGCGCAATTTATGGAGACGCCGAAGAGATACCAACCACTGAGCATGCTCCAACTTACCCCGTTTCTCCGTACGGAATCCATAAATTAACTTTTGAAAAATATTTGAATTATTATTATCAGGTTTACGGAGTTAATTATACGGTTTTGCGTTTTGCAAATGTTTATGGTCCGCGTCAGTTTAAGGGGGGCGAAGCAGGGGTGATTGCTATTTTTGTGGATAATGCGGTTAAGGATTTGGAAAGTAAAATATTCGGTGATGGCTTACAAACACGTGATTTTGTTTGCGTATTAGATGTTGTTGAGGCTTTAAGTTTAGCAAAAAATATAGATTGTCGGGGAGAAATTAACATTGGTTTAGGTAAAGAAATTAGTTTGCTTGATTTAGTGACCCAAATTGAAATTTCTTTAGATAGAAAGATAAAAATAAAACAGGAACCAGCAAAAGACGGTGAACAAAAGAGAAGTTGTTTGAGCCGTGAGCGCGCTAAAGCCGTTTTGAATTGGGAGCCAAAAATAAGTTTAGCAGAAGGTATAAAAAAAACTATTGATTGGGCTAAAGAAAATAACTAATAATTATATGAAAAAGTTAATAGTAGCCAATTGGAAAATGCAATTAAGCTTTAAGGATAGTTTAATTTTGGCTAAAGAATTAAAACGTAAAATAAAAAAAGCCGAAAATGATATTGTTATTTGTCCTGGGTTTTTAGCCTTACCAGCAATTTCAGAAATTATATTAGGTAGCCCATTTTCATTGGGAGCCCAAAATTGTGCTATTAAAAATAGAGGCGCCTTAACTGGTGAAACTTCCCCTGCTACTCTATATGAAATAGGAGTTAGTTATGTTATTTTA
>JBBQHF010000001.1:0-149951 GCA_038323715.1 Patescibacteria group bacterium | reverse complement strand
TCAAAATATAAAGAACCGCTCCCTTAATGGGGGCGGTTTTTGTTTTATCTTTACTCCCGTTTTATGCTATAATTAAACTATAAATTAGCCAAAAAATTAAAACATGTTTGACGAGGTAATAATTCCGGTAAAGAAGCGGGGTGGTAAAGAAATGGAGCAAACTCCGACCTTTACAAATACAGTAAATAATGGTATCATATTAAGTAATAATTAACTCTTCAAATATCAAAATTATGTCTTTATTAGAGAAATTAGCTCAGAAGCGAACAGTTAAAAATCAAGAAGAGGCACAGCTAAATGTTCAAGAAAAAAAACAAAGCTTTGAACAATTAAACGGCCAGTCTCTAGCTCTAACCGAAAAGAAACAGCGAATTACTGAGTTAAAAGCTTCTTTGCGTCAACATTATGGCGAGGGTGAACAGAACCTGGATAGTTTCAAGTCTCAAAAAGAACAACTTAAGGGCGCTTATGAAGAAAACAAGGATATCTTAGCCGAAGAGGGGGTGGAGGATTTTGAGGGGATGTTAGCAGCTAACGCCGATGAGCCAGAAGTAAAAAATTATCGTCAAGCTGGTGGACGCGCTCCAGCGGAGACAGAAGGCGCTAAAATATCAACTGGCGAAGCGGGTAAAACCGGAAAATTATACAAAACAGTTGGCGGCATTAAAGAAATTAAGGAAGCTTTAAATACTGAAATGCCTGAGGCAAAACTTAATTTTTCAGCCGTAACCAAAAAGGACGCAGACTTAAGTAATCGCGAACAGAGTTTTAATCAAGTTGATGAATATTTAAAATCTTTAGATAAAGAAATTGCAGAACTTAACAAAGAGAAGGAGGATGCCTATTTAAAAACTCCGGAAGGAGCAAGCGCGGCCTTAAATAATATTGTAAACCCGGAAAATATTTTTAGAAACCAAGAGCCTGACCGTCTTAATAATTTTGAAATTAGGAATGATGTTTTTAAGTTATCAGAAACAACCGGTATAGAACCCATTAAAAATCTATACACCGGCGCCTTAAATAAGCGTTTAGAGGGCCTGGCTTGGAGCAAAAAAAACAACCAAGAAAAAGACGCTATTAATAATTACCAAGATTTAGAGAAACTTTCTCAAGTTAATTATAATACGCAAGAAATTGAAGCCGTAAACAAAAATTACCAAGAAGTGGTTAAGCAAATTGCCTCGATTCTAGAAAAGAGTCCTGACAAGGCTCTAGAGTTTGGTAATTATGGCTTAAATAGTCATCGTAACAAATTATATAGTAAAGAAAATGGCGGTAGCAATGAACAAGCTTTAGCGGACGCCTTTATTCAACATATGAGCCAACTTTATGTTGGCAAGGATTTGGGAGCACTCAAGCAAGAAATGGAAGAATGCCAGAAAAAACTAGCATACATTAAAGATACAAATTCCAACCGCTCAACGTATACGAGCGAGTTCTATTCTCCTGAGTATTTTCAAAGTGAACTAAATAAATATTCTCGTTTCTTAGAATATTTAAAAACCAATACTAATGAAAATACTGATTTTCTCAATTATAAAGATAGCCTTATCAATAAAGTTAAGGGCCAAAATGGTTTTGCGGACAGTAAAGATAAAGATCTTAACAAATATAACAAAGTGCCCTTAGAAATGATTAAAAATCGAGGTGGCCTAGATTATGCTTTAAATAATGCCCAGAATGAGAATAATACCTGGGAAGAAACAAAAGCAAAAATTAATTCTGTTTCTAAAGCGGCGGTAGATTTTCGCTTTGCTCAAGCCGGGGAAAGATATTTTTCTGATAATAATCGGGAAGTCTTAAAAAACATTGATTACGAGCGAGCGCTAATGACTGGATTACAGAAAACGATTGATTATCTAAATAATCATACGGCCACTCACGATCCCGAATTATCTCAGCGTAAAGTTAAAATTAAAATTGAAATGTTTGGCGCTAAAATACATGAAGCTGATTCTGAATATGCCCCAATCCGAGAAACCACTCAAGCTGCTAGGGATAAGGTTAATGCCTATGCCACTGAGCATATTGAAGCGATAGATAGAGAAATCAGCAAGCTTCGCTCAGCCGGTTTAGTTTTTGGTCGCGCCGGTAAGATTGAGAAACTGGAAACAAAAATGAATGTTTTTAAAGAATTCAAAAATGATAAACCACTCAAAGAATCCGATGTAACCACCCTCGGCATTAGCCCTGAAGACATATTACAGATGAAAGAGTTGCGTGCCGAAAAAGACGCTGGTGATAAAAAATATCGTCATTACGACGATACCCGTCTTAGATTTTTTAGATCAATAGATGAACGTAAATTGGAGTTTCCTATCAAAAAAGAAGACGTCTTAAATGGGCAAGAAATGACTTTTGCCGAATTACCAGTACGCCTTCAAGCGCGCTTAGACGAAGTAAAGGCTTACACTAATAACTTGCCAGAGCCAGAAAAATCAATATCCGATGAACGCGACCGAGCCACCAAGGACATTGAAGATAAGCATAAAATCTTTGACGCTGCCGTGGCGAAAAATATTGATATTATTAGAGAATTACGTTAATTAATAAAACATAAAAAAACCGTCTCTTAAGGGAGGCGGTTTTTTATTATGTTCAATCTAAATTTAAAAGGGAAGTTTGTAAATACCGTCGCTTGCTAAAATATAAATTGTTTTACCAGTATCATCAACGGTAACATCTTTTAATTCTCCAAGAGAATCAAAGATATACTGACTCATTAAATGACCATCATCTAGAGCTAGTATCGCTAAACGTTTAGCGGCCTGATCTATAATGTATAATTGTTTAGCATCTCCCAATAACCTACTAGCGGAGCTAACTGCTGGCGCTAAAGGACGGTTAGGATAGTTTTCTGCTTTACCTATATAGAATTTCTTAATTGAGCCATCACTCGCCAGAGCGTATATTCGGCCATCAACAAACAAGTCGGTTGTCTTTGATAAATTAGCCTCTTCTTTTAACCAATCAACTCTAGAAGTGGAATTGCTATAATTAAATATTTTATTTTTGACTTGAGAAGCTAAATATACTTTGGCGGCGTAGATGGAAAACCCAGAATAATTATCTGCTTCATTATAATCTTTTATATCAAGAGAAGAAACTTTAGAATCCTTAACATTAAACTTAAATATTTTTCCGCCATCACGGAAATAAATCAAATCTTTACCGTCATATTTAGCATCTTTCAAATTGCTAGCGCCTTCAATCTTTATTTCTGTTGGCTCGGCGCCGTCAAGCGTGAAGGTGTAAACTGATGAAGCGGAAACTCCGTATAATTTTCCCGAAACATATACTAGATTAGAAATATTCAAATTACTAATATCTTGAATTTTTTCCATGCCGCTAACCGTAATAATTTTTTGGATTTTCTTTTCTAAATCACCCAGCTTGGCAACTAAACGATTATAATCTTCCTGTTGATACGTCTTGTCCCTAGGCAAAGCCTCGATGAGCGCCTGAGCGTCAGCCAAAACTTTAGCGGCGCCCTCTTCATCATTATATAAAAGATGCGAGTCTATTAAATTTTCTTTTGCTTCAATAGAAGCGACCATGGTCTGAAAGT
This sequence comes from Patescibacteria group bacterium, assembly GCA_038323715.1. Taxonomy (GTDB): domain Bacteria; phylum Patescibacteriota; class Patescibacteriia; order Patescibacteriales; family UBA12465; genus UBA12465. The sequence goes on along the minus strand of JBBQHF010000001.1, from coordinate 146,383 downwards.
CATCAGTGGCTTTTTGTTTTCTAGAATTACTGCGAGTCCAGATAATACTACCCGCGAAAATTAAAATTATCGCTACTAAGCCAATTAATAAAAATTTATTTTTAAGGTTCAGCTTTTTAGCCCAGCCGACTAAAGTTGAAGATATATGAGCCCAAAAAGATTTATGGACCAAATTAGGGGAGAGCTTAATGAGTTTGCCGGCATTAAAGAAAAATCGGTAAGAATTTTGTTTTAAGGTAATTTTTTCCGGACGCGAAAAAGAATTTGCCCCCGGAAGATTGAGCTTGCCCAGCCTATCCAATTCTAAACGAGATTGGGTTTTTGGCACCTCATCTTCATTACTAGAAATAGATTCACGATAAACTTTTTTAGGACTAGTTTTTTGTTTTTGTTTTAAACTACCCAATAAAGACTTTATTAAATTGGAGATTTTTTTAATACTTATAATACCGGCCGGAGCTAACATTTGTTCCGTCTTTTGTTCAGTATAATTTAAAGAAGAAATAGAATTATGGGCCGATAAGACTTCTTCAATTGGCTCTTTTATTTCTTGCCCAACACTATCAGTCGTGTTCTTAATAATTATTCCCAAGAAGGGAACATAGGTATTCATTTTTAATAAGGTATTTTTAATCTGCTCAGCCGCCACAACTGGAGGAAGCTTGGTAACAATTTCTACCATTTCGCGACCAGATAAATATTCCGGCAAAGATTCGCTAGCAAAAATAAAATAAGACCCTAAAGGAATCTCACCGCTAATTACCGAAGAGAAAACCCCCGTCATTTTTAGAGGCTTACCATCTTCTTTATTTTCATTAATATTTTCGGCACTAGTCTCGACATTAATAATTTCATAGCCACCAGCGCGACGATAAATCAAGAGAGCGCGGTTTTTTCCAAAACCAGCAAAATGCAATTTATTTTCATAAATGATTCCGACGGTTAAACTAGTCTCAGCCAAATTTATTTTTATTTTTTGATGTATTAAAAATTCATTTAAATTTTTATTTGTTTTAGCTAGAGCGGCTTCAAAAATATTCTCAACTTTAAGCCCCTCTATCTTGCCCCGTAAAAGTATTTTTTCGTCGTTATAATAATTATTATCTAAATCGGAAATTAAAAAGCTAATAATTTTTTCACCATCGGCCTTTTTCCCACCAATTTCTCCCAAAATAAAAATTTTCCCAGCCAAACCCTCCTTCAAAGAATCAGGTTGAGCAACATAAACGCCGCTCGAACCGGTTGCCTTGCCAGAGTTTAAAATAATTTGAGCAATTTTGTTATACATAAGCAAAATAAGAAGCCAGTCTACGCTTTTTTTCGTTTGACTGTTTACGTATTATATTATACTATAAACTTATAAATAAAGAAATATGCTTGAGCATTTATTCGGCTCAGAGACAAGGGTTAAGATTTTAAATTTTCTCTTACTCAACCCCGAAAAAAAATATAAACTTCGTCAATTAATCAAAGAGCTTACCTTGCAAACGGCGACTGCTCGCAAAGAATTAAATAATTTGACGACTTTTGGCATACTCAAAGAAGACGAGGATGGCGCTAGTTGGTTCGCTAATAAAAATTTCATAATTTTTCCAGAGATAAAAGCGCTCCTCATGAAGGCCCAAATACTATCTAGCCAAAAATTTATAGATGGTTTGAAAAAGATTGCTAATCCTAAATTCCTAGCGTTAACTGGAATATTTACCAGCGACCAAGACGCAAAAACAGATTTAATCATCGTCGGCCCCATTAAACGTAAGCCATTTTTAAAGTTAATTTCGGAATTAGAAAAAGACTTAAATAGAGAAGTTAACTTTACAATCATGGATGAAGCGGAATTTACATATCGCCAAGAAGTGATGGACATATTTTTATATAATGTTTTAGGGGGAAAAACAATAGTTTTAATTAACAACTTTTTAAATAAAGATAAACTACAAACAGATGAAAGTCTTCAGGATAATAGTTAAGCTGATTAAATATTTATTTTTAGCAGCCATAGTGGCCGTCATTGCTCTAATAATTATTATCTTTTCATCCTACAAAGATTTAAAGGCAGCTGGAGCGAGCGCTTTAGCGGGAAAAACGAGCTTAGAACAATCAGTCGCCGCTATCCAAAATAAAAATTGGGATTTAGCCCTAAAAACTTCCACCGAAGCGGATATCCAAATAAATCAGGCACTGTCTAATCTAGGACAAGTAAAAGAAAAACCAGCCTTTAGTAGAATTACCGTCTTAAATAATCAAGTTAATGATTTAGAATATCTACTAAAAACTGCGAGTATAATCAGTCGTTCAATAAACCACGCCGTCCCAATCGCTCAAAAATTTAATCGCTTATATTCCGGACAGGCCGGTCATGATTTTTCCACCCTTTCCACAAATGAAAAAGCTGAATTTTTTCAATTAATATACGAATCGGAGCCAGAAATTAATGGTCTCAAGGCCAACTTAGATTTAGCGCTCTTAAATATTAATAAGATAAAGAGAATTGGCATTCTATGGCCAGTTTATAATCAAATAAGTGACATCAAACAGGAAATAGAAAAGGCTTCAGCCTTAATGTCAGAAGCGACGCCACTCCTCAAACTTCTTCCAGCGTTAGCTGGTTACCCTAAAGCGAGTGATTTTCTAATCATCATGCAGAATAACGACGAACTCAGACCAAGCGGAGGATTTATCGGCGTGTTCGGATTACTCCAAAGTCAAAACGGAGAAATAGTCTCTCTAAAAACTTTTGACAGTTATCATCTTGATATGCCGGCGGTCGGGAAGTGGCATATGGATCCGCCAGCACCAATAGGGAAATACATGAAGGTTGAGAATTGGTATTTACGCGATGCTAACTGGTCTCCCGACTGGCCAACGTCCGCCCAAAAAATTCAAGAAATATTCTATGGGGAAAGCAAGGCCATAGAACAAAGCACTCCTAATTTATCAGGGGTAATTGGGATTACTCCAGATTTTGTCTCTGACTTACTAAGGTTAGTAGGGCCAATCACTGTTCGTGGCGAAACTTACACTCCAGATAATTTACAGGAGCTACTTCAATATAACGTGGAAGTTGCTTATAAAGAACAAGATATTTCTTCTTGGGACAGGAAGCAAGTTATTAACGACTTATTAGAAGAGTTAAAAACTAGATTATTTTCTTTAGAAACAAAACGTTTAGGAGAGCTGCTCACTATTTTTTCCAATAATGCCAAAAGCAAAAATATTCAAATCTATTTTAATGAGGAAAGATGGCAAAACCTAACTGAAGATTTGAATGTTGATGGGGCAATTAAAAAAACTGCTGGCGATTATGTAATGGTGGTTGACGCCAATCTAGCGGCTTTCAAGAGTGACTCGGTAGTAAAAAAGGAAATTGAATACAAAATAAATAACAATAAAGATAACCAAGCGACGGCTAGCTTAAGTTTAACCTATCGTCACGAGGGCGGTTTTGACTGGAGAACTACGAGATATAGAAGCTATACTAGAGTTTATGCTCCAATCGGCAGCAAGCTGATTGTTATTAAAGCTCAGGACAAAGCAAACTTAGAGTCGGAATCAATATCCTCTTATGATGATGCCGGTTTAGGGAAAACTGTTTTTGGATTCTTCTTTAGTGTTGAGCCGGGAACAAGAGGAATTATAAATTTAGAATATGCCCTCCCAGAAAATATCAACACGGCCTTAAAGAATAACAACTATCAGCTTTTCGTACAAAAACAAGCCGGCCGCAGAACGGAAAATTTGAAAGTAAATATTAATGGAGAAATTTATAACCGAAGTTTAAGTGAAGATGTAATAATAAATAGTTATGCAAACTGAGGCGGAAAAATATTTAATTTATATTTTAAAAACTTGGCTAAAAACTACCAAGCATAAATTAAAGTTAATAAATTTAGGGGCGGCCCAAAGCACCGTGATTGAAAACGAACTAGAAACAGAAAAAATTGATTTCATTTGTGATCGGAGTGACATCCAGGATTGCCACGTCCAAAAATCAAAAGCAGAAAATAATTATACTTGTTCACTAGAGGACATGTCGCTTATTCCTGGAGCGACTTATGACGGCGCTTTTGCTAATTTTGTTTTAGAACACATCACCAACCCAGAAAAAGCCGCTCAAGAAATGGCGCGTATCCTTAAGCCAGGCGGGAAGTTGGCTCTTAGTTTATCCAATCCTCAGGCGCCAGAATTTATCTTAGCTAAATTTACTCCGACCTCTTTTCATCAATTCTTTAGAGAAGATGACCACGATGATGCTTATCCAGTTAAATACGCCTACAAAAATATAAAAAATTTAATAAAAATTTTAGAGAAATCGGGCTTTAAACTAGAAGAAGATAAGCGTTTTGCCTTTACTTATGGCTATCTTTATCACTTTCCGATTTTAAATTATATTAGCAAAATATACGACTATCTATTGACTTTAATTAAATTAAATGGCATAATGAGTCATTCAGTATTAATATTAACCAAAGAACATTAACAACAAAAAACCATAGAAAATGACAACTAAATTAAAACTATTTATGAAGACGGCAATATGGCTGTCTTTAATGTTTTTATTCGGTAATGGATTATCAGCTCAAACTGATAATTACCCAATAAAAAGCGCTGGTTATTGGACAAAGCCCACAATGGGCATTAACGAAATTATTAATTTGTCTAAACACGACCTCTTAATTGTTGACCTTGAAAACAAGTTCAATAATTATAAAACTCTCCAAGCTTTAAAAAAGCTGAATCCTAAGTTGAAGTTGATTTGCTACTCCAACCCGATGGAAATATTTTTGACCAAATATGCTACTCGTCCTTGGCAAAATAAAGTCATAGATGAAATAGTAAACAACTATTCGCCCTGGCTCCTTAAAATTATCACCCCAATCCAAACGACGCAGAGTTCGTTACTTGAAATCTTGGCAGCGAAAATTTTAAACGCTCCCAAATATCAAGAATCTTATGCCAACTTTTGGCCAGGGATGATAATCTTAAATATGTCAGCTGTTTGTCCAAAAATAGAAGGAAAAAATTATAGCGCTTGGATGGCAAACAAATTAAACAAAGAAATTTTATCAGACTCTATCTGGGATGGCTATTTTATGGATAACTGTACTGCCAATATTGCCTGGTCTCATCCGGGATTAATCGATATTGACGGCGATAAGCAAAATGATAGCGACCTTGAGGTTGATAAAAACTGGAAACAGGGGATAGCGAATTACGTTAGTAATATTAAAAAAGGGAAAGAAAAAAATTTTATTATGATTGGTAATAAAGGAGATTTAAATTTTCTTGATAAAACCAATAATAAATTTTTTGAAAATTTTCCTAACGACCATCTGGGTGACAAATGGGCCTATGGTTTTAGACAATGCTTAAAAAACGCCGATAAAATGGGCAATTACACTGTTTTCCAGGCTAACCGAACAAACATTAAATTTGTTCTCGCGAGCGCTCTCTTACTTGATAACGTCTATGTGGCCGTAAGCCAAGACGACGGCGGTTATTTTCCAGAATTAAACATTAATCCTGGAAAACCAATCGGACCTTATCAAGAAAAAAACGGTATTTATTACCGTCAATACGAAAAAGCGGATATCTTAGTTGATCCGCTCAAAGGTAAGGCAAATATCATCTTAAAAAAATAAAAGATGCTGGCCGGGATTCAATCGATTCCGGCCTTTTTTTATTTTGAATTTTAAGCTATCATATTAATAAATACTATGAATTTATTACTCGTCATCGTCATCTTAGGTTTATTCGGCTTATTTGTTATTCAGCCTAAATATGGACTTTATTTAACCGCCGCCTGCCTACCAATAATTGGTAGGGACTTTTATCTTTACGGGCTAGTGATTCCGATTGGAGATTTAGCCGCCCTTTTGTCTGTACTGGCATATCTAACAAGAACGGGATTTGATTTTTTCTTTAGCAAAGAGAGAATAAGTTTACGTTGGCCCCTATTTTTTCCATTTTTTATCTTTTTTATTGCCAACGCTTTATCAATCATATTTTCTAATCACCCCCTTTACTCTTTGTATTATTTCTTACGCTGGCCGTTCTTCTTATATTTAGCTTATATATTTGTTCCCGCTAATATAATTAAAACCCCTCGTATTCTCAAAACGGCCGCGATAATTGTCTTTTTAAGCGCCATGGCGGTTTTGATTTCCGGCTACGCCTCACTTTACGGACAAAACTGGCAAGATAGCTTCTTTAGAATGAAATCTATTTTTATTTTCAATAGCTACCCCTTTGGAGAAAACCATAACCTGATTGCGGAGTTCTTAAATATTGGCGCTTTTTTCGTTTTAATTATTAGAGAATTTTTAAAAAACGAAAGAGCAAAACGGGTAACCGATATTATTTTTTTCTTGACTGCCGTCGGCATAATCCTTACTTTCTCTCGTGCTGGCTGGATAACGCTTTTTCTACAATCTTTAATTTATTTTTTCTATCGCACCGCCAACAACAAAAAAGAAAGGTTGGCGATGATAATTTTTTCCGTGGCCGCTCTTTTAATTATTTCTCCTTTACTTTGGAAAATGAGCGTTTTACAAGATAACAATACGAGCTCAACCGAAAATAGAGTCCTCCTTACCGAAATAGCGATTGATGCTTTTAAGGAAAACCCCTTAATCGGTAAAGGAAGCGGGGAATTCGTGAATTTAGTCGGCGACAATATTAGGTTTAGAGCAAAATATGGTGCGCCCGTAGACTCACACGGAATGCTCCAAAAACTATTAGCCGAAAACGGAATTATCGGCTTAGGCGCTTGGCTCTTTATTTTAATTTATTTAGCGGTCACCGCTTTCAAAGCTTTAAAGAGATATTATCCTAAATTAAAGTGGATGCTTCCTTTCTGTTTGGCGGCTGGCGGAGGATTGTTCTTTCAGCTGTTTAACACTTCCTATTTTAAGGGGAGAGTTTGGCTCCCAATTGTTTTATTCCTAATGGCAATTCAATTTTCTGATGAAATTTATGCAAGAAAAAATAAAAGTTCTGCACATCCTGCCCAACTTAAGTAACGGCGGCGCGGAAAGAGTGTGTGTTAATATTTTAAAGAATCTAAATCAGGAAATTTTTTCCCCAGTCTTATTATTATTCAAAGAAAACGGAGAAGGGGAAGATATGAAACTTGAATTAGCAAGTACTGGAGTTCCGGTTATCTCTTTAAAAAAAAGATTATTAATTGATCCTCTTAACTTATATCAAATAATAAAAGTTGTTAATGATTTTACTCCCGATATTATCCATACTCATCTAGGGGGGGACATCTACGGTCTTATAGCCGGCAAACTTAAAAAAACTAAAATAATTGTTTCCACAGAACACAATATAAATAAAAATGAAAGGAAGGTAATTTCTAAATTTAAAAAAATAAATTCTCAATTTTTTACTAAAATTTTTGCTGTATCCCAAGCTGTTAGAGAGGACTCGATATTGAAATACGAAATAGCGCCCGACAAGATAACCGTATTATATAATGGGATTGACATCGACTTGCTAACTAAGCCAGAGGCCATAGAATCAAGCTTCAGACTGGATAGTGAAAATAAGGTGATAATAGGCGCCCTGGGTCGTTTAAGCTCGCAGAAAGGCTTCATATGCCTTATAGAGGCGGCCGCAAAAACTAAAAACAAAAACTATTTAATAAATATTGGCGGTAAGGGAGAATTAGAGGGTGAACTCAAAAAAAGGATAAAAGACTTAGAGCTCATCAATCGTATTCAACTAGTCGGTGAGGTGAAGACAAAAAAATTTTTACAGAATATCGATATTTTTGTACTACCATCTTTATGGGAAGGTCTGGGTTTGGTAATTTTAGAAGCCGGAGCGATTGGCAAACCCATCATAAGTAGCGGCGTTGACGGGGTTAGAGAAATATTAAACGAAGAAAACTCTTTTTTCTTTCCCGTCGGAGACGATGATAAATTAGCAGAAACAATTGATTTAGTAATTAGCAATCTCCACACAAGCGACACCCAAAAAAAAATACAAAATTTGCAAAATATAATCAAAGAAAAATTTTCTCTAACCGATATGGTAAAGAGATATTCCGATTGGTATCAAAAGCTTTTTGACGAAAAAATATAAGCCCTAAAGATATGCGTATACTACAAGTTAATAAATTTCATTACAACCGGGGTGGAGCAGATAAATATTATCTTTCTCTTATAAAGGCTCTGGAACAAGCTGGGCACGAAGTCGCCGCTTTTTCAATGTATCATCCTAAAAATGTTTTTAGCCCTTACGCTAAATACTTTATTTCTCGCTTGAGCTTTAACGAGGGGAAATTACTTGATAACTTAAAGACTCCAGGCAGAATGATTTACAGTCTAGAAGCGAAGAAAAAGTTCCGTAAAATAATAACAGACTTTAAGCCAGACATCATACATATCCACAACATTTATCATCAAATATCGCCTTCAATTTTAGACGTTGCTAAAAAGGCTAAAATCCCGGTAGTGATGCACCTACACGATTACAAGTTAATTTGTCCCAACTACAAACTATTTGTTAACAAAAAAGTTTGCGAAGCCTGCAAACCTCATAAATATTACAACTGTACTGCCAAAAAATGTTTTAATGGGTCCGTTATAAAAAGTGCGCTCGCCACAGTTGAAATGTATATTCATCATTCAATTCTGAAAATATACGAAAAAAATATTAAGACCTTCATCGCCCCCAGCGCCTTCATGAAACAAAAATTAGTAGAGTTTGGTTGGCCAGCCGATAAAATAAAGGTAGTTATTAACCCCTTTGATTCGGAAATGTCAGTTTTAAGGGGCGAGGAAACTAAACAAGAAGAGGATTACTTACTCTACTTTGGCAGATTGGGCACAGAAAAAGGAATCGATACTTTAATAGCCGCCGCCGCCCTAACATCTAGCAGTCTAAAAATAGTTGGCATTGGCCCTGAAGAAAATCATTTAAAAAAACTGGCGATGGAATTAAAAGTTAAAGCTGATTTTCCAGGATTTAAGAGTGGCCAAGAATTAAAAAATATTATTCTAAGATCAAGAGCGGTAGTAATTCCTTCTATTTGGCTAGAGAATATGCCACTGAGCTTATTAGAAGCTCTTAATTTAGGGAAGATTGTGATTGTCTCCAATATTGGCGGTATGCCAGAGATTATCAAAGATGGGATAAATGGGCTTTTATTTAAAGAGGGAAGCCCAAGCGGCTTAGCTGACAGAATAAATACTTTAGATAAAATTGACATCAAAAGAATGCAACAAGCAGCTCGAGACAGCGTCCAGAATCTAACCACTGAAAATAATCTCCAAAAGGTAATTAACGTATATAAAGAAATGCTTCAATAAAAACAAAAACACCTCTGCGATAGAGGTGTTTTTTATTTTCGAGGTTAATTATTTAAGATATAAATTATTCAACTTTAAACGAGATACTGTAATGAAGTTTAGATGAAGCGCCATCTACTCTAATATCTTGTCCACCTTTTTGAGTATTAGGGACCGTGATAATAGTCGTAAATCTTCCACGGCTATCAGCTTTAGCGGAAGTAGTGATTACTCCAAACTTTACAGCTAATTCTTCTCCTGGTAAAAATCCACCGCCAGTAAGAGAAAGTGAGGAATTAACCGCCGCACTATTCTTATCAAGTTTTAAGAAAAGATTTTCAGTCGGATAATCTTCGGCGTTCTCAGTAGAAACAACTGAGGCAATTTTCTTTAGATTTGAATCTAAAACTAAAATATTAGTATTATTGAAAACCACAATTTTTTCTCCATCAGCATAAACTGCTTTGACGCCCATCGCCCAACCAGCATGTCCGCCCATATTTCCTGTCCAGGCATAAGCCTTTTCCTTCATATTCTTATCAAGCTTGACGACACCAACACCATTAGAGAAATAAACGTTATCAGTATTTGGAGTCAGAGTAATATCAAAACCTTGATAATCAAGATGCTTATAACTACCTATTAATTTACCAGCTAAATCAAATTTCTTAGCGTAATAATCATCAACGACATAAACATCACCAGCGGCATCAGAAATTGCACGACGATTGCCTTTTTCAAATTTAAAGTTCAAAGGAATAGTTTTGATAATGGATCTAGATTCAACATCATAAATTTCTAATTTACTAGTTCCTTCATCAACACTTAAGAAAAATCGATTATCACCGCTGACATTATATGGAGCATTTTGATTCTTAAAGTCATGCGCCACAATTACTTCAAGGTCAGAATTTAAAACCTTAACCCCTTTAGCACTAACAGTTACTAGGTTATCGCCAAATTTATCAATCCGGTTATACCACTCCCAATAGGTATTAGAGCTCTGTTTAATTAAGTCTAATTTATTAGATACAACCTCATACTTATAAATGGTGTAGTTGCTAACCGCATAAACATACAAACGGTTATTTTCTGAAACTAATTTAGCGTCATAGAATTCTCCGTAAGTACCGAAGCGTTCATTAAACGGTTTAGCCTTAGCGACAATAACCAAATCTGTATTATCCAATTTAAACACTTCTAAGCTACCAGTATTGGTAGTAGCAATGTAAACTTGGTTCTTGTAAGACAGGGCGTCGCCAGAGTAATAAGATTTTGTACGACTTTTACCGGGAGTAATAATTAAAAACAGCGCGCAAGCTGTAATTAAAACAACCGGAAAGATTAACCATTTTTTCATATTTTTTTCCTTTTATTATTTTATTCAAATTTTTATCAAGTTATTGTACATTATATTTTTAATTTTGTCAAGTCCTCCGTAAAACCCAGAATAATTTAACAATTGGAGCGCCCCTCAACCGCGGGGCCTAGGCGGCTAGCTATTGACAAAAGAAAATAATTGTACTACAATAAAGAATCATTAAGTAATAAAAACAAACAAACTATAAAAATCTATGGAATTTAACGAATTTTTAAAATTAATCGCCCGCAAGAAACAAACTATCTTCGCGATGATTTTTGCCACTTTAGTAATTACTATTGGACTATCATTAATAAGTCCTCTTAAATACGGAGCAAAATCTAGACTATTAGTTCTTCAGGACGCTGCCAGCTCAGATGCTTATTCCTTATCTAAATCTAATGAATATCTAGGTAATCTTTTTTCTCAAGTGGTTTCATCAAGCTCTTTCTACGACCAAGTAAGGTCTTCTCAGTATAATATTGATAAAAATTATTTTTCTGGAAATTATAGTCAACAACTAAAAAAATGGAACCAGACCGTTAAGACTAGCACCCAAGGAGATACGGGAATTATTGAAGTAAATGTTTATCATCCTAACGTTCAAGAAGCAAAGCAAATTGCTTTAGCCGTTAACGATATTTTAATTAATAAGAATCAAGACTACCACGGCGGACAGAATGTGAAGGTTAATATAATTGATCAACCGCTTATTTCCAACTATCCAGTCAAACCTAATCTTCCTTATAATGCCGTTATCGCGATAGTAGCTTCTTTAGTTTTTGCTTTATTCTATATCTATATATTTCCGGAACGAAAAAATGACTTAAATATATTAGGTGGCAAATCACATAAAAATATCAAAATTAATAATAATATAATTAGAGAAGACTCTATTCAAGCGGCTCAATCTGTTCAAGCAGAAAGGGAATATCTTAGCCAGAATATACGTCACGACGACAACCACAACAATCATAATGACCATATAATACATGGTAATATGGGTAATGTTCTTAGAAAATAAAAACAATTATTTAGGGATATTAGATAATATTTTTAAGCGACTTGTTTTTCGTAAAGTAAAAATTAATGTCAATTAATTTTTACCACAGAAAAACTCCGGAGCGATAAAAACATTATCTAATATCCTTAATATACATTTCTTTAACAATTCGTTTAGTATTAACAACAAAAAAAATCGCAAAATGAAAACACTGATTCTGAATTTTTGGAGTTTTTTAAGAAAAAACTTGTTCACAGCTTTTTTGGCCCTAGTTATTATCGCCTTAGTCGTTATAATTTTATTCCGACCAGCTAATAACGGCGTAACGTCAGCTCCGGAAGCCGGCAGTATGATAACACAACCCGTGTTAAAATCAGCCCCGCTTCCAGCAAATTCAATCATCTTTTGTCTTCAACTGGACGAACGCCAGGACGGACATCTCCCAGCCTTAATGGGTGGAGGAAATGATGCTGTTGCAAATCTTGACGGAACTGGATCAAACTTTGCGCTGACTGCAACTGCCAGCGGTGATGAAGATTACGGTATCTTACCTGACGGCACTTTCTTTGCGAAAGAAGCTTTCCTCAAAAAATGGGGAATGGTTTCTGCAGTCGACATTAAGTGCGACCGAACAAATTGGTCGCCAGTAACAATGACTGCCGGAAACGTAAATGGACAAGCCGCTTATCTTTATAAGTAAACCAAGCTTGGCCGTTTCAAAAGCCCTTGGACTCTAAAAATCCAAGGGTTTTTTATTACCAAAAATCCCCTATGTTATATAAAGAGGGCGCTGCTCTGTCTTACCCCTTGACATAATTTAAAAAACAATGTATAATAATTTGATAATCTTTTTGACTATCTTATAGCTAGAATTAAGTTTTTCTCTCTATAAACACAAGGTGAATGAACATTAACAATAAAAAACTATACGCAATGAGAAAAATTCTTTTTTTGACTTTTTTGTTTACAATAACAATAGGTCAGGTATTTGGACAGTTTCGCGAAAACGTAAACATGTCTATCTTCACGGGCGCTTATGTTGCCCAACAAAACACAAACAACCGCGGTGGTTGGTACGGCCTGTACGCTGAGTACATGCCAATCAAAACCGCTGGTGGACTGAACCTTGGGTTCTGCGCTGTAGCTGATCGTGTTTATTTTAGAAGCAATAGCTTACTAAATAAGTACGAAGGCAGCAGTGACGAATTTGGAGCCGGTCTAGCTGCTGGAAAATATAGCGAATTTTTAACGCAAAAATTTTCCGGATACTTTGGCGCTAACGCAATGGTAAAAAGCACCAAAGACAACGGTGAAGGGAAAAGCATTCAACCTGACGGGACTATCGGTAAGTATACGATGGTTCAAGAAGACTTAATGTTTTCTGCTGAGCTAAACATTAACTTGTTAAAAACCTTTGGAGTAAGAGAAAATCTCTTTCCGAGGTCACAGTTAAAGTTAACTTATCAAAAACCCTTGAAGAGCCAGAAGACAGACTTCTGGAACAACGTCCTGATTGAAGAATCTCTGATTTGGAATAAGGCTGCTGAAGGCGCCGAATTCAAACAGAGTATTATCCAAATTGGACGGGACAATACGCTTCTGGAACCTAAATTAATGATTGGCTATCAGCACTATATTGGTGATAATAGCAAATGGTTATATTATGGTCCCGAATTATCTTTGAAAAAAAGGGGATGGGATGATTTCCTCTCTGTCTATTTCTTTGTGAAACAGCAGGTGGGCAACTACCAGCCAAACATGAACTCAACGCAATTTGTGTTGGGATTAAATTTCATGCCTTTTAATCTTAAGAGCAAAAGGTAAAAACAATTGTAAAAACAACAAATAAAAAAAAGAAAAAATGGAACGTAACAGAATTATTCAAATCAGCGCTGGAGCGATTATCTTATTGCTCGCGATTCTTTATTTTACTGGAGCTTTCAACAAGAAAGCCGCCAACGCCAACACGAACTCTAACACCGACGCCAATGGACAGGTTATTACTAAAGACCCTTGTGCCGAGCAGAACCAAACCATTCAAGACCTTTTGGTCCAAATTGGTGGTTTAAGAGCTGACACAGCTCGTATTGGAGCAGAGAAGAGATGTTTAGAGGGCAAGGGAATTAAAGCTCCTACTGCCAAAAAAACATACACTCCAGCTCCCGCTAAAAAAACCGTCATCACTCCAAATCCACCCGCCGCTAGAAAAAGCGTAACTCCTCCAAGTAACAACGACGCAAACCTGAAATCAGGCCTGCTCCCAGCTACTGGAACCGTTAGAAACGCAAACCTTGATGGTCTGCGTGAAAACGGGATTATCTCATTTTGCGTAATGGCTAATGGTGACCGAGGTTTACACTTCCCCCAGAAAGCTCTGGACAAAGGTGTGACCTTTAAATCGATTGAAATGAATCCATCAAACGATGGCCACAACTGGATAGTTGAGCCAATTGAATGGATGGAAGGCGATTATGGTCTTACAGTTGACGGAGTCTTCTTCGTCAGGGACGCTATGATGACTCCGGTATTAGAAACCGAAGGCATCAAGGTCACAAGCTGTATGATCAAGGCCCCTTGGACTAAATGGCAGGAAAAACAGATGACTAGAAGTGGTGACTTCTGGATTTATCAGGCTTTCCAATAGTCTTAAAGTAAATTTGGCTTAAATAAGCCTAAAAACCCCTGGAACAAACAAATTGTTTCAGGGGTTCTTTTTTTATGCAAAACTAGTTAAGGCGCCAGCAAGCAAAGGTCTTGACAAGATTAAATAAAAGTGATATAATAACCTTGACAAATATTTTTAATAATTGTATAATAATTAGTTCCCAATCTGGGAAATAACAATAATTTACTATGAAAATTGCCTTCATCGGACAAAAAGGAATACCCGCTCAAAATGGCGGTGTTGATCGCCACGTAGAAAACTTGGCAATGTTTTTGGCACGTAAAGGTGAAAAAGTAATTACTTATAACCGTAACGGCTACCTACCAGAAAAAATAAATAATTGGGAAGGGGTGGAACTTGTCCATTTACCTTTCATCGATAAAAAAAATCTAGCAGCGATAACTCATAGTTTTCTAGCGACAATTGACGCTATGAGACGCAAAGTAGATGTTATCCATTATCATGGAATTGGTCCTTGCTTACTCGCTTGGATGCCAAGAGTATTTACTCCCAAAATAAAAGTGATTGCGACTTTACATAGTTTTGACTACGGAAATGACAAATGGAATACCTTTGCAAAATTTATGCTTAAGGTCGGAGAAAAAAGTATGTGTACTTATGCGCATGAAGTTATTGTCTTAACCGATTTAATGAGAGATTATTTACTACAAAGACACGGACGTGACAGTGTTGTTATTCCTAATGGCGCTTATATAAAAACCAGCCCAGATACTAAACACCTTACTCAATTCGGGCTTGAGCCCAAAAAATATCTAGTTAGTGTTTCTAGAATTATCAGATTAAAAGGAATTCAGTATGTAATAGAAGCTTTAAAAAATTTACCAAATCAAGATATAAAATTGGCGATTGTCGGTGATGGCGAATATAGAAGTGAACTAGAAAAATTAGCCGGAAATGACCCGCGCATTATCTTTACGGGCAATCAAAAGGGGGAAGCCTTGGATGAGTTATATAGTAATGCCGCGCTGTTTATCCAGTCTTCTGAAATGGAAGGACTTTCAATTTCTTTATTAGAAGCCATGGCTCACGGCTTACCTTGTCTAGTAAGCGAGATATCAGCTAATCGAGAAGCATCTGGCGACACTGGCATATATTTTTCTCCTAAGAATGCTGAATCCTTAAAAGAAAAATTAGAATACGCCCTCAGCCACAAAGAAGAAATGAAGGCTTTGGGAGAAAGAGGAAAGCAAAGAGCCGAGACCTTATTTGACTGGGAAAAAATTTCTGAAAAAACCCTAAAGATATATCAACAATAAATTTAAAATAAATAGAATTCTTTAACAATTAAATAACAAATAAATTCACTTAAAAATTTCTGATCATGAAAAAAGTAGTAGTATTGATGATGATGGCCGCCTTTATGGCCGCCTTTATGGCCTGTGAACGCATTGATTTTGATGAAAACGGCCAAGCCGCAACTAGTGGCGAAAGTCAGTTAATCCTAAAAGCTGGAATAATTTCCGGCAGTGAAACCTACGTCCAAAAAGACGTAAATACCGGAATCGTTCTGACCTCAAAAAATGTCAACAACCCAGTTACTGAAGCGAGTTGGACTATTGAGAACCAGGACTATGTTGGGTTAAACATTACCCACAAGTTCTTAGTTCTAGGAACAGTACAAATCGTAGTAACCGCTAAGTTTCAGGATAAGACAACCGAAACCAGAAACTTTTCCGTAAAAGTTATCCAAGACATTAGTCCCTACGACCCAATTTTATTTTTTGTCGGACAAGCCGCAAAAATTGCTAATGGTAAATGGGTGACTTACAATCGCTGGCCAGTCACAATCCTTGTTTCCAAGGAAAGACTCGCCAACAAAACAATGTATGGGTACTCGGGAAGTTTTAACGATGATGCACCAAGCGTTTGGTTCTCTGGAATTAAAATTCCGAATACGGAAGCTAATTACATTGTTGAAAATGGATTACCAAAGCAAGTAACTGGCGACGTCGGAAAGTATGTAGCAATCAAATTGGATCTCTTAGAGAGAGATTATGCAATGGCCGTAGGTGAATTTGAAAAA
This sequence comes from Patescibacteria group bacterium, assembly GCA_038323715.1. Classification (GTDB taxonomy): domain Bacteria; phylum Patescibacteriota; class Patescibacteriia; order Patescibacteriales; family UBA12465; genus UBA12465. The sequence continues at coordinate 130,012 of JBBQHF010000001.1, read as the reverse complement.
GCCGATGGTTCTGGAGTGTTTATGTGGGCAGATTGGTCTGGTTCTAAAACCGTAACCGCTAGCAAAAATGTTGGCATGATTGAGTTTAGAATGAATTCCAATGGGACGATTACCCCTCTTGGTGATGGTTATTTAGCCACTACCGAGCCTCTTCCAGCGACTAATGGAGATGATGGAGCGGGAATTTTCCGTTACGAACTCACCGCCGGAAAACTGGTTGCTTATTTCAAATTAAGCGATGAGTTTTCTAAACTTACCCCATTTATGACAATTAAAAATCAGGAAACTGGTGCTTGGAGCGAACCAATCGCTTTAACCGCAGTTGCCGGATTTCCCAAATACGGGAAAATTGAAATGAATAAAACAAGCGCGCTTAATGTGCTGACATCTGTCAGATTTGGAAATACTCTATCCACAAAAGTGGTAGATTACGTCCAGATGGCTAAATCTAGCCACTACAGCGAAACTCTCAAAGAGATTCGTTTCACAGTAGTGGAGGGATAAAACGCAAGCCAAAGAATCTTCCTAACCAATAGGAAAACAAAAACCGATATCTTAAAAAAGTATCGGTTTTTTCTTATCTAAAATAGATTTTATATCATGCGCCAATTTATAACCATCTCTTTTTTCTGAAGAATATTATCATGCCAAAACTACCGACAAGCATGATTGCTAAAATAATCCAAAATCCATATTTATGATTAACAAAAGGCATATTTACCGCATTCATCCCGAATATAGCCGCTAGCAGAGTTAATGGAAAAACAATTACCGAGAAGATGGTTAAGGTCTTCATAATTGAATTCATTTGGTCATTAAGTAATGATTCGTTAGTATTGTTTAAAACCTCAATCATTTCTTTTTGATTATCTAGCGTTTCCCAAAGCCTCTTAGAATCATCCACCAGGCTGGTATAATATTTTTTAATCGCCATTTTATCTACCAAAGAGCTATTCATAGTAGTTAGCTCTTTTAAAATATTCTTATGATTCTGCATTATCTTGCGAATATTGATAATATTACGGCGTAATAACAAGATTTTTTCTACTGCTTTTTTCTGGTCACCAGAGAAAATCAGTTCTTCAACACTATTTATTTCTAAACTATTTTCATCCAGCAAACGATAGCAATCATCTATTAAGCGACCTAAAATTTCATACAATAAAACTGCGGATGACTCGGAAGAAAAAGACAAAAGAGAATTAGGGTCCTTCTTCCCATAACCAAAAAAGCGATTTAAGGCTGGAAGATTATTATTATGAACAGTAACTAAAAAATTATGACCAACAAAAAAATCAATCTCACCAGAAATGATACGACCATCTTTAAGGGCCGGAAAATGCAGGATTAAAAATAAATAATCTTGAGCCTTAAATATCAATGGTCTTTGCGCTAAAGAAGAGGCGGCGATAGAGCGTAAATGGAATAAATCAAAACTATAATTTTTTCGTAAATAATTGATTTCTAATTTCCCAGCATTGATAATATTTATCCAACGCAAACCAGGATTATCATTACGAGGGTTATCAATTTTTAATTCCTCCACTCTATCAGAGATTTTTTTATAATTTGACATTTTGACTAAAGGCTTTTTTTATAATAAACTTAGAACATCTATATTATAACATATGCCTAATATTTTGGGAATAAATTTAAGCGATTTAAGCGAAGAAACAGCCCTTAAAAAGATAGCCGCTAGTCTTGATGGTGATAAAACTTTATTTGCAACCACGCCTAACCCGGAAATAATATTAGCGTCTCTTAAAGATGAGGGATTGGCCAAGGCTCTAAACAGCGCCGACCTATCTTTTGCTGACGGCTTTGGATTAAAAATTGCCGGCATATTTCAAGGAGATAAAATTATTAGAATCACCGGTTCTGATATCAGTAAAAAAATATTAAAGTTAGCCGAAGAAAAAGAAGCAAAAGTTTTGATAATAAATTGGCAAAATGGCCTATCAACCAAACCCGAAATTGAGCAAGCTTTACAAAAAAAATATCCCCAACTTAAGTTCTTAATAATTAATACTGAAAAAAGTATTGAACTTAACGTAAAAACGCAAAATATAATTTCTGATTTTTCACCTAAAATAATATTTGTCGCCCTTGGTGCTCCAATCCAAGAAAAATTAATTTATCATAATTTAAAAGATTGGCCCTTTGTAAAATTAGCGATTGGGGTCGGAGGAACTTTTGACTTTATAAGTGGCAAAGCAAAACGTGCACCCAAAAGCTTTCAGAATTTAGGGCTTGAATGGTTATGGCGCCTAATCAAACAACCAACAAGAATAAAAAGAATATATAGAGCGACTTGTGTTTTTACCTATAAGGCCCTACTGAATATAATTTTAAAAAAACAAAAAATAAAACAATATGACCAATAATAAAAAAATCCGTCTCCGTTTTGCGCCATCACCAACCGGCTTCTTACATATCGGAAGTTTAAGGGCCGCCTTATTTGGATATTTACTTGCTAAAAGCCAAGGTGGCTCTTTTTTATTACGCATAGAAGATACTGACCAAAAACGAGAAGTTGAAGGTGCAACCGAAAGTTTAATAAAATTATTAACCGTGATGGGAATTGAATTTGACGAAGGTCCTCATATCGGCGGGAACTATGGCCCATACATTCAAACTGAGCGCCAAGATATTTACCAAAAGTATTGTAACCAACTCGTAAGCGAAGGGAAGGCATATCGTTGTTTTTGCACCGAAGAAAGGCTTGTAGCAATGCGCGAAGAGCAAGAAGCTAAAAAAGAAGCTCCGCGTTATGATAGACATTGTCTTAATTTAAGCGCCTCCGAAATAGAAGAAAAAATAACAGCTGGAGAAAAATTTGTCATTCGTCAAAAAATGCCCTTAAGCGGGGAAGTAAAAGTATATGATGAATTACGCGGCGAAATTTCATTTAACGCGGCCGATTTAGACGACCAAGTTTTAATGAAATCAAATGGTATTCCCACCTATCAACTAGCTAACGTTATAGATGATCACCTAATGGAGATAAGCCATGTCACCCGTGGTGATGAATGGCTGGGGTCGTACCCAAAAAATATTTTATTATACCAAGCCTTTGGCTGGGAAGCCCCAAAATTCATTCATATGCCGCTTATCCTAAATAAAGAAGGTGGCGGAAAATTAAGCAAGCGCAAGGGGGATGTCTTTGTTGAAGATTATTTAACCAAAGGATATTTACCAGAAGCTTTAATTAATTTTTGCGTTCTGCTCGGTTGGCACCCAAAAAGCGCAAATGAAGAATTAGCCAATAAAGAAATTTGGTCGCTAGAAGAATTAAAACAAGATTTTTCTCTTGCCGGAATGGGCGCTAGCCCCGCTATTTTTGATACCGAAAAATTAGATTATTATAATAGTTATTATCTTCGTCAAACACCAACTGAGAAGCTTACTGAGTTGTGTCTACCTTATCTAAAAAATGAGGGAAGAGACACTAGCAATATAGAGAAAATGAATAAATTCGTGTCTTTAGCTAAAGATAGACTTAAGACTCTATCCGAAATAAGCCAGGCAACTGATTTTTTATTTAAGCTTCCTGAATACGAGGAAAGTCTTTTATGCTGGAAAGAATTAACAGCCATACAAGCCAAGGAAAATTTAAAAAAAATAGCTAAACGTTTAGAATTAATTGCGGAAGCTGATTGGGAAATTAAATATTTAGAAGACAGCCTCATCCCTTGGATTAAAGAAGTTGGCGGCAAGAACGGTGATTATCTTTGGCCACTACGCGTTAGCTTATCGGGCCTAAAAAATAGTCCTAGCCCCTTTGAGATTGCCTGGGCACTAGGAAAAGAAGAAACTTTAACCAGAATATCTAAAATTACCAAATAGAGATATTTACAAAAAACCAGAAAAATGATAAAATAATTACATGAATAAAAAGATTATTAAGTTCGGATTTCTTATATTGTTAAGTATATTTGCAGTTAGCGCTCTGAAACCATCAAGTGCGCTGGTTAATAGTGACATTGACCAAGAAATAGTAGATTTAAATTTAAAAATTCAAAATCAAAAAAAACAAATAGAAAATCTACAATCCCGTCAAAAAGAATATCAAGCTCAAATCACCGCTAAAAGAAATGACCAGGTAAACCTTAGTAACCAATTATCAGTCATTGAAAATAGACTAGGGAAAACTCAATTAGACATTGAGGAAACTAATTTAGAAATTGATAAAACGAGTTTAGAAATAAGAAAAATAGAAATAGACAGTGAGAACTTGAATAAAAAAATTGAAGAACAAAAAAATCATATTTCTAATCTTTTACGGTTAGTATATAAACAAGAACAAGTGACTTCTCTTGAGGCGCTACTATTAAACGATTCTTTATCTGATTTCTTAAATCAAATAAAATACCTGGAAGACGCTAATATTAAAATAGGGGAAAGTGTTAAAAATTTAAAACAACAAAAAGACCAACTTGATAGAAATCGTTCTGCACTTACTGACAAGAGCAAAGAGATGGCTGATTTAAAAGTTAAATTAGAAGAAAAAAAAGATAGTTTAGTTTATGAACAAGATAACAAAAATAATGTTTTAGAAGAAACAAAATTATCCGAAAAAGCTTTTCAAGCACTCCTTGCTAAAGCAAGGGCGGAACAAAATCAGGCTCAGGCCGAAATTGCGAATGCGGAAAATTTGATTAGACAAAGGATGTCACAGAAAGATAAGGACAAGTTAGATAGTAGCGATAGCACAATTGGTTGGCCAGTCACTAAGAATTACATTACCACCAGCTTCCATGACCCTGATTACCCTTATCGTAAAATAATTGGCGAACATCCCGCGATTGATATTAGAGCGGCTCAAGGCTCAACTCTTTATGCCGCCGCTGACGGTTACGTCGCCAAAGTTAAGTTTGACGGTTCTAAAGCCTATGCTTATATCATGATTATTCATGGTGATAATCTAGCCACTGTTTACGGCCATATATCAGCCGCCTACGTCACCGTAGACCAATATGTCACTCGGGGACAGGTAATCGGAAAAACCGGTGGGACCCCGGGGACGACCGGAACAGGAAGTTTTTCCTCAGGGCCACATCTCCACTTTGAAGTCAGAAAAAATGGTTTGCCGGTTAATCCTTTAAATTATTTACCTTAAAAAAATATCAGCGTTAAATAAATAAAAAACATCGATTACTAGTCGATGTTTTTTGATATTAGTAGGGAAGAATTAAACTTTAAAAACGATGACTGTCGCTTACTCTCCGATGAATATCTTTTAGTTGCTTATTGGTAACATGAGTATAAATTTGAGTCGTCGCAATGTTGCTATGGCCCAAGAACTCTTGGACCGTTCTTAAATCAACCCCCTGGTTGAGCAAATCGGTAGCAAAGGAATGTCTTAAGGTATGTGGCGTCGCCATCACCGGCAAACCAGAAATCAAAACATATTTTTTTACAATATCTTCAATACTTTTTACCGTCAGGCGTCGTGATTTATCGCTCAGATTTTTTTCACTACCACGCTTATAATTAATAAATAAAGCTTCGTCCATATCAAAGCGTTTACTTAAATAAATGCGCAGGGAAGCAATCGCCCGATTTGAAAAATAAACCGTTCTTATCTTACTCCCCTTGCCGACCACGGCAATTTCTAGCTCGCTAGTTGCGTCCTTAATCCTTAACTGATCACGATTTAAGGCGGCTAGCTCAGCAACTCTCAATCCGGTGGAAAATAAGGTTTCAAGCAATGCCTTATCTCTTAGCCCGATGACCGAAGAATCCGGCGCCGCTAAAAGATTTTTTAATTGCTCAAGTGTTAAAAATTTTATTTCTTTATCCGCCTTATCTTTCGCCAATTTTATTTTTGTTGGCGGGAGGGAAGCAACATCCTTTTCCACAAAAAAACCCAGTAATGACCTCAGCGCTATCAAGTAGTAGTTCTGAGTCGTTTTTTTTAGGGTTTTTTTGGTCCGTGGGTCAACGTGACGCGATAAGTAGACCTTATAGTTCCAAACATGTTCAGCGGTCAAATCGGAGGGCTTAAGCTCCTCAAGCTGAGATGCCTGAAGCCAACCAAAAAACTTCCTTAAGAAACGAGTATAATTTTCCTGTGTTTTAGAAGATAAACCTTTTTCAATTTCACAGAAATCTAAAAAATCAACAAGATATTTTATAATTGGTTTATTATTTATCATATTTTCATTATAGCAAATTTTTAGATTATGCGTAGGGTGGGGCAGCTAAAAGAGCCAAAAACAGGCCTTTTTGTGTGTTTTAATACTTCGCATAATGTATATTAATACACCTAACATCAGGGAGAAAAAAGGAGGCCTATAGCAATCGGGCCTCCTCTTAAAAACTAACCTTTCTCCGTAAACACTACAGTACCTCAATCAATAATTAACAATTAAGAACAACAACTAAACTAAATCTATGAAAAAAAGAAAAAAAACAGAAAAAAGAAAAAAAACAGAAAACTAACGCAGAAAAGAAGTTTTTATCACATTAACAACCATAAATATTTTTAAATTTTTTTTTAAAAGCTATTTATGATTTAATATTTTAAAGAAAAATTACAAATTTATTTACTGCTTTATAAAAAGCTAAAAAACAAGGAATACTTCAACTAACTCATTATCAGGCCCATTAGGTGTACTTCTGGTTGAAATAGCAAGATAATTTTAATAACTAACAGAAAGATTCCAGCCGAAACTAAACCGAAAATGAATATACCTAGACCGAATAAAAATTTAAAAGCACTTTCCATATATATCAATTGATAAAAATCCGGCTTCCGTAGCGCAGATCAATATAATTAGTCTTACTAAAATTATCCCCTATTTTCTCTTTTTTGACAAGGGCGAGATATTCTACCTGTTCCCCAGCATCACTTTTGACACTAAAGTAAACAGCAGGACCATTCTTAAATTTTACAATAACCGAGTTTAACTCCTGGTCAATAATGAATCTTTCAACCGGCAAATCTGCCGACGCCGATAAGCGGCTGTTTAAATCTAGAACAAAATTTAAATAATCATTATTTAAAGTTAATTTATTCTTTGCTCCAATAGTAACCGAACTACTTTTATTTTCCAAAATTAAATATTTATCCATATCTCCTGGTAATACTGGAACCTCCTTAATGATATAGCCATCGCTTGAAGCATAGAAATAGTCACTTCCCTCCTGAAAAATAAAAGAATATGGGCGTTCATTAATTTTTAGCTCTATCGTCCTTGGTATTTTTTTATTTATTTGCAAATCAGAAAAATTATACTTATCTAAAATTTCTAGTTTTACCTCATCAGCTTTAAAGGCAAAAAAATTGCTCTCTTTAAAAAATAACCAACGTTTATTTTCCTTTCTTGTCTCGATAATATTTTTTAACTCCGACTCATCAAATCTAGTTAAGCCAGAAACATTAACATTTTCCAAATGCCAAAATGGCGAAGCTAAAAAGAACCAAACTAGAGCCACAATTGCGGTAAAAATTAAAAAGATAAGAAACTTCCAAAAATTAGAACTTCTTCCCTTCTCTTTTTTTCTAAAAAATGGATTCTTTAAATTTTTGCGCTGATAATCCTTTTTTATTTTTTTATAACTGCTGCCCTTTCTCATCTTTTATTTAATGTTAGATAAATTTATTATAAATCGTCTTATATTTGATTGTAGCTTAACCAGTAATTCATACTGAATGGTACCCATTAACCCCGCGAGACTTTCTACCGAATTGATATTGTTTTTATTATTAGAAATTAGAATCACCTCGTCACCAACCCGCGCCTCATGGCTATCTAATTCTAAGCAGGTTAAATTCATACAAACACGACCAGCAATAGATGCAAAAAATTGTTCTCGACCCTTAACTAAAAATTGGGCACGATTAGAAAGTCGTCTATCTAGACCCTCAAAATAACCAAAAGGAATAACGGCTATTGTACCGCCGTGGGGAGATCTATAAGTTTCATTGTAAGAAACACTTTCATTGGGGCCTAGTTCCTGAATAGAAACTATACTAGAAAACATCTCAAGCGCCGGTTGCAGGGGGTCGGTCAAATTTTCTGGTTCAGAGAAAGGACTATAGCCATACAAAGATATGCCTGGGCGATAGGCTGTTAAAAATTTATTATCTGATTTGAAAATTGCTGCTGAATTTCCCAAATGAATCCAACGGGGGAAATAACCGGCCGCTCTCAGAATATCAAGCGCTTCCATAAAGATATCTTCCTGGGCGCTATTCATAATTGAGCTACTATCCGCTGAAGCTAAGTGAGAGCATAGACCACTCACCTTAACTTTATCAAGATAATTTTTATTATCCTTTATAAAAGATTCTATATCCTTGATTCCCTCTCTATTCATGCCGGAATTAATAAATAAATGGATACTCACCTTTTTTCCAAAACGAGACAAATATCTTAAAGTTCTCTCGTTATACACAACAAACTCCGTTCTTTTTAATTTAGTATATTTATAAACCCTGAGCGGCATTTCACCTAAGATTAAAACGTCGCCCTTAAAATATTTATAGGCTATTTGGGCCTCCGGGTAAGAATCAACAATCACCATCTTAGCCGAGGTTTTATTAAGGATAAGACACATTTCTTTTAATCCGTGTCCGTAAGCATTAGCTTTCAAAACGGGAAATATTTCCGCTTCTTTTTGTAAACTTTTTAAATAATAAAAATTATCAATGATTTTTTTAGCATCAATTTCGATTCTATTTAAAGTTTCGTATTTTGGCTTTAATAGCTGTCTAATAATACCTATCATATTTTTATTCTATAACAACGCGGCCATTATCTTTATTTATAATGTCTCGTTCTAGGCCTGTATCTATTTTTGGCATGCTTCTCTTTTCATATAATCCGCTAAAAGAATCCAGGGCTTGAAATTGGATATTATCTAATAACAAGGCTACTGTTCCCAACTGATCTTTACTGGGGGTCAACTGGACCTCAAAGCCAGCTCGATAATCATTCAACCCAGATAGGATTTCGTCCACTTTCCATATTACTTGTCGAGAACCATCGTTATAATTTAGGTTCCCCGCAATTAAAGAAGTATTATCAACAAAGGCGACATTTTTTGGAAGCTTGGCGCTCATCACAAAATCTTTGAAATCACCGTTAGCCTCGGTCTTAAAGAATATCCATAAATTAGTCGGCAGCCCCACTATCGGCGGCATAGGCCCAGAGCCCAATTGGTCTCCCTGAGGGCTATTATAATAGGCCATGGCTTGAGTTTGCAGCTCAGAAGAGACTCTAACATCAGACAACAACAAGCTATTCTTTAAAGGTTGATTATTTATGTAATACTCATAATTAGCTCGTAAAATAATTTTTTTACTAATGCTATTTTTTTCTTTGAAATAAATTTTTAATTTAGCGTTTATTTCTTGACCAGGAGTAATAGACGCTAAAGATATTTTATTACCGTTTATCGATAAGGCTAGGTTGTTGGCGTAATCGTCGGAGGTGGTAGAAATTTTAGAAATAATGAAATCGCTACTATCCGGAGTTAGGGTTACGACAAAGTTAGTAATTTGTGCCTGCCCATCATTTTTAATATCGATGTTTAAAGATAGGCCGTCACTCAGTTTAATCGCCCGGTCTTCAAGACGCACGTCTACTACTAGCGGCGGATTATTTAAATCGATTTGAGCATGGCGCGGAGTCACCCAACTTGTTAAATCAAAATTGGGATGAAATAAATTAATAGCAATAAAAGAAATAATTAAAACTATAATAATCGCTATTAGCGACAAGTCTAAAACTATATGCCAGCGATTCGGACGATAGAAGCGCTCAATGCGTCTTTGAAAATATCTTATTATAGATTTATGCATATATTTCAAATTATTAATAAAAATTCTTTATCCCAGCTAATATCTCTAACTGCCCATCATTATTAATATCACTAACTGAGACCTTAACTCCTTCGCTATAATTTTGGTCATAAGCAAAAAATTGAGATAACAATTTACCGGAGTCGGAAAAAACTCTAATGTGAGGCCCTCCACCCGACCCCGGAGAGACAACTATCTCGGCCCGACCATCATTATCAAAGTCACCAGTCGCTACTTCGACTCCGCCCCTGAATCTCTTATCATAAGCCAAAAAACTGGATTTTAAATTACCGGATATAGAAAATATTTTAACAATCGGCCCATCGCCGCTCCCTGCTCCAGTTATAATTTCTAAAGACCCGTCACCATCCACATCGGCTAAAGCGACACTGACACCGCCTCTCAATGTCTTATTATAAGCAAAAAAATTAAGTTTCACTTTACCATTAGCCCCCATTACTATGACCTGAGGACCACCACCCTTCGTGGTACCACTAACTATTATTTCCGGTCTTCCATTTTTAACCTCAGCCGCTAAATTTAATTGCTTTTTAAATAATTGCCCGTAAGGATAAACCGTAAAAATATTTTTTTCGCTTTGGTTAAAAACAACCTGGCCATCCCTAGAAAATATATTAATATCTCCTGATTCATTATAATTACCGTCAAATATAAGAACTTGTTCGCCCGCCGGATAAGCTTTAATAAAAGAGAAAAAACCATTTCTAACTTGTTCGCCACGCAAATTAAAAACTCTATAAAAATAACCATTAGCAAAGGCGCTGTTGGTAATTAACTCGGATTTACGTAATAAAACGATACCATCATTAGGCGCCAATTTTAAATAACTTATTTTATTACCATTATTAAATAGCCCGTCCTGAGTTCCTTTTATTTTTTCAAAATCTTCTTTTTGAAAAACATTAGTCTGCTCTTTGTCCGTTGAATTTACAAACACTGAGCCGAATTTAAAATCACGTCGCCAAAAACCAGGTTTAAAATTAGAATTACTAAGATCAAGCAAGTTATAAGCCAAACTTTTAGCCGGGCCCAGATTTACCTCATACTCATCATACCACCAAGTTTGAGTATGGTTTGTCGTGTCATAATCAAAGCTATAGAAACCATTCCCCAGCAAAGCGCTAGCAAACCCAAAGCGAAATGATTTGTAATCTGCCGGGTTTTTCTTAGTCACATTAATAATTGGCACTTGAGGAGACATATTTAAACTAGGAAACTTCAAGTAACTAGCCATTGACCCCGACCAAGTTCCACCATTTTCCCAAGAAGAAGGAAAAGACTCTAACATCATTCCGTTAATAAGCTTTTGATAGCCTTCAAATATTTTTCCATTACCAGCAATGATAAAATCATTACCCATCATAAATCTAGTTCTCTCCAACATTTTTTTTACACCCAGCGACCAAGCCATATCAGCTTCGGCGGCACTATCTTGACGACCATCATTATTCAAATCCAAATTACCACCATTAACCCAAGCGACATCGCCCCAGGTATTATCATAAAATACGCCATCAAAAAAATTATTGTTACCTATTTTTCTAGCAACAAAATCTGGTAGGTAATCATTAAACAGTTTGCCATTATGATCTCGCCCAGCGCCATCGGACAAATTTAACATATACGTATGCGGCCAATTGGAAACACGATTACCGTTTTTATCCCGCAGCCACCAATTATCAGAAATGTTTTCTCTCAATTCTGACCGTAAGTAGGCGCCCGTACTGCCAGCCTGATAATATACATCATCAATTATTTCCTGAGAAGTTATATATGCCAAAATAATAATATCGGGATTTAGCCGACGAATTAGTTTGAGCGATTCAGGGCTATTCTCTTGTGTCTCCATGTCTAGAACCAGTAAATCCCATTTAGCTAACTGAGTTGCCTCCTCTTTATTAATTTCCCACTTCAAAAAATAATTTGCTAGCCTAGGAAAAGACGAATTTATAGTCGCCGCTTTAACCGCTAAAGGACGTGCCAAAAACAAACTCACAAAAGCTACTGACAATAAAAAAAAGAATTTTATTTTGGTAAGTTTCAACATTTATAGTTTTACTTTTTAGGTTTAATTTTCTCATAGCCTTTTGGCATATAAGATAACAAGGCTTTAGGGATATTAACTGAGCCGTCTTCATTTTGAAAATTTTCCAAGATGGCGATTAAACAACGAGGGACGGCGATTGCTGTTCCGTTTAAGGTATAAACAAATTCTTTTTCTCCCTCAGCATTACGAAATTTAGTATTCATGGCTCGCGCTTGATAATCAGTACAATTAGAAGTTGAGGTTACTTCCGCCCAAGCGCCCTGTCCGCCATCAGCCGCCGGTTTGCCAGGCATCCAAGCCTCCAAATCATAAGTTCTAATAGACGGCGCCCCTAAATCAGCCGTACAGTGATCAACAACTTGAAAAGGGATATCTAAACCTTTAAAAATTTCCTTCTCTATTTCCAATAATTCTAGTTGAGCCGATTCCGCATTTTCCGGTTTTACATATTGAAACATTTCAATTTTAGTAAATTGATGAACTCTAAAAATACCTTTAGAAAATTTAGAATAAGACCCCGCTTCTGTTCTAAAACAATGAGAAATTGCAACATATTTTTTAGGCAATTCTGATTCTTCAAAAATCTCATCTTGGTGATAGCCGCCCATAGTTATTTCCGCCGTTCCAATCAAACATAAATCTGAATTTTCAATATTATAAATCTGAGTAGATTCTCCTCTAGGACTAAAACCCATTCCTTCTACAACTTCCCTCTTAGCTAAATCTGGAGTAATAAAAGGGGTAAAGCCATGTCCGACTAATATCGCTAAAGCATATTGAACTAAAGCATACTCCATTAAAGCGAGTTCATTTTTTAAATAATAAAACTTTGCGCCGCTAACTTTCGTCGCTCTATCAAAATCAATCAAGTCTAAATCCATTGATAGCTCCACGTGGTCCTTTGGTGTAAATTTAAATTTAGTCGGTTCACCATAGGTTTCTATAACAGGATTATCATTTTCATTATTGCTTACTTTAACATCCGGGTGAGTTACGTTGGGAACAGCTAACAGTAACTCATTCAATTTCATTTCTTTATTTGATAATTCTGTTTCCTGCAATTTTAAAGATTCCCCTAAATTTTTCATCTCCAAAATTATCTCCGGAGTTGGTTTTGTTTTAGAAAATTGGTTTCTTTTGGCACGCGCTTCTTCTACTAATTTAATTAAAACTCGTATTTCGGAGTCTAATTTTAAAAGTTCATCCACATCAACTAAGGCGAGCCTATTGGCTGAATTATTTTTTATAAGTTCAGCATTTTCTCTAATAAATTTAATATCCAACATATTTTTATTTTTATTTTAACTTATTACCTCTCCTCCAAAAGTTTTTAGTAAACTATCCATTAAAGCGCCCTGTTCTTTTTCGACTGGTACTGCTGGGGCTGACTCTGAAACAACCTGATTTCCTAATTTGATTTCCGGGCTACCAACATTACTGCTAGCAGATGCTTCGTCTACTGGTTGGTGTTTTCTTAATTCTAAATTTTCATCCAAGGTGGAAGCTAACATTACGCCAGCGCCAAAAACTTCAGCTAAAGTATTTTCAATGACTACTCTAATATTGGCATCTGAAACTCTATCTTGATGAAATTTATATTTAAACACGACCATTAGCCGGCCAGCTGAAAGTGACCGAGGTTCACAATTTTGCAGGACGAAAGATAAAGAATGATTATATTTTTTTATTTTCACTAAAAATTCTGGCCATTTTTCCATAACCTCTTCCTGGCTCAAATCTCCAGGAGCGGGTTTTATAATAATATTTTCTTCTTCTGATTTGATTAAATCTGAGTTATTATTTGGCTTATTATCTTGAGATAAAATATTTGGTACTTGTTTTGAGGGGGCGAACTTTTTTATTTCAGCGCCTAAACTAGAGGGGGCAATGTTATTATATGAGGTGTTAGCGTTTGAGCATATTTCAATAATTGCCAGCTCTAAAGGTAGCTGTGAAATTAACTGGTTCTTTTCATTATAAGCATCTAAAAGTCGACGGGTATAAAAAAGTAAATTTTCTATTGTGAGCGAACTAAGTATTGAGCTAACTCTCATTTCCAGGCTATCGCCCAGACTTAAACCAAAACTATCTGCTAATTCAGGGTTTACTTTACTAAGAATAACTTTTCTTAATAAGCTAATGAGCTCACTATTAAAGTTTTTAATATTAGCACCACTATCAACTAGATTATTAACTAGACTTAAAGCTTTGGAAGCATCCTTTTTACTAAAAAACTCTAGCATGTCAACGGCCTCATTGCTGTTATAATGTGGCATAACTAACTCTGCTTGTTCTAGAGTTATTTTTTTATCACCCAGGGAAAATATTTGTCCCAATAAACTTTCGGCATCACGCAAATGACCACCACTTTTTCTAGCCACTGCCTCAAGCACGGCCTCATCTATTTCAATCTTTTCCGTCGTGGCAATACGCTGTAATTTTTTAACAATATCAGTAATACTAATACGTTTAAAATCAAAACGTTCGCAACGAGAAATTATGGTTAATGGCACTTTGTGAATTTCGGTAGTACAAAGAATAAATATTACATAGGATGGCGGTTCTTCAATTATTTTAAGAAGCGCATTAAATGCCGAAGAAGACAACATATGGACTTCGTCTATAATAAAAACTTTATATTTTGTGGTGGAGGGCGCCAAGCGAGAAAAAGAGATTATGTTTTCTCTAACATTATCAACGCCAGTATTAGAAGCAGCGTCTATTTCAATAATATCCAAATTACTGCCGCTCGTGATAGACAAGCAATTAGCACAATGACCGCAAGGCTCAAAGTCGCCATCTTTTTTTTCTAAACAATTAACTGCTTTAGCTAAGACGCGCGCTAAAGTTGTTTTACCTACTGCCCGTGGACCACAAAACAAAAAGGCTTGAGCGATATTTCCGCCACTAATCTCATTCTGCAAAGTAATTTTTATGTGTTTTTGCCCCAAAACTTCGGAAAAATTTTGAGGGCGATAATCACGATATAATGTAGACATAATTTATAATTTTAAATCGCCCCGTCTGGCAATCTCAGCCTCAACTAAACGGGCGCTCTGACCATATTTTAAACGAGATAAGGATCTAATCCTTTCGCCCATTCCTTCGCGCTTAACTCCAACTAATGGCCAAATAGTTTTAAGAGAAAACGGACGAGCTGCACTATTATCTATTAATAATTTAGTACAGGCAGTCCCCTTATCAATATTAATTAAATCGTATTCATTAAAAACTGGCTCAAATTCTTTCACTAGAAATTCAGCATCCTCGGAGCCTATCTTAAAACTAATCATTGTCCCCACATTTCCAAAAACAGCATCTTTAATTTCATCATTATTATTCTTTGATAATTGCCCAATGTACTGATGAGCAATAATGAGATTTAAAGCATATTTTCTCGCTTCAGATAAAATTTGGCAAACCGAATTTGTAGTAAAATTCTGAAACTCATCAATATATAAATAAAAATCTTTTCTTCTTTCACTTGGAATATCTGTTCGTGACAAGGCAGACATTAAAATTTTACCAACCAAAATCATCCCTAAAAGATACGCGTTCATTTCGCCAACCGTTCCTTTAGGCAAGTCAATTAAAAGTATTTTTTGTTTATCCATTATTTCCCTTAAATTAAAAGCACTTTTTTGTTGTCCAATTATCGGACGCATCATGTCATTGGAAATAAACGATGTTAGTTTTGAAGTTATATAAGGGACGATATTGGCTAACGCCGCTTCCCCACCCGCCTTTTCCGCTTCTTGAATCCAAAAATCAACCACGGTTTTATTTTTACAATTTTTTAATTTTAAACGACGAAAATTTTCATCAGCCAAAACTTTTGGAATCTCCATTAAGGTTGAACCCGTAGTTGGGTCATCCATTATGAGTAACATGGCATTACGCATATACTGTTCAAACATCGGGCCACCGGTTGCCTTTAAGTCGTACAACTTATCAAAAATTCCAATCATTTCATTAATCACAAAACTTTTTTGTTCTGGATAACGAGGATCATAATCTAATAAATTTAAAGCCATGGGTCTTTCCAAATCGGCTGGAGAAAAAATAATCACATCCTCTGCCCTTTCTGGCGGGATACGATCTAAAATATCAGAAATTAAATCACCATGAGGATCAATTACACAAACCCCTTCTCCATTTTGGATGTCTTGAATCGCCATATTAGCCAGTAGAACTGATTTACCAACACCAGATTTACCAATTATATATGTATGCCTTCTTCTGTCCGCTCTTTTTATTCTGACTTCTTTTTTTATACCTCTATAATAATTAACACCAAGAGATATTCCTTCATCAGGTAATTCAGCGGGAGCGGGAGCGGATTTTGCGGTTAACCATAAAATATTTGGAGTCTCGGTTGAGCTCAACGGAAAATGAAAAATACTCACCAACTCTTCACTATTTAATAAAAATTTAATTTTTTCATTAAAACGTCGATAAATAAAATCATTGATAATTTTATCTTGATTTCCTTTATAAACCCGAGAAAAATTATTACCGTAATTATAATTATTGTATTCATTATAAACATTAGCCAAGCTTTCCAAATAAAATCCAGCCTGCTCTTTAGTTTTAGCACAAGCGATTAAGCGTAAATTAACCTCAGAGCCAGCTTTGACATTCTTTTCTTCAATCGCTTTAAGCATTTCCTCTTCGGCCGCCGTCAATCTTTTATACTGCATGCTATTTTTTTCTTGAGGCGCAGCTTTAGGGGGATTAATAATATACCACATTGCCCAAAAAGGATGTGTTGCCCTTAAACCACGCCAAATAGAACCGGTTCTATGAATCGCCAAAGAGATTCGCTTACTACGACGATGCCAATTGGGGGAGGCGCTACGAACAACATACTGAACCGCAACACTCTCATTCTTATCTAATTTTGATAGAATATTAATCAAAGAATTTAGAGGGTCAACCTCCATCTTATTATAAGTTTTAAGCGCCAGCGCAAAAGAATTCTTGGTTGTTAAATATCCCGCCTCAATTGCATTAAGGGCACCGAAAGCATTATAATCTTCCACCTCCTCCACCACCGCTTCTGGATAATGAGCGGTAATTTGTTTTTCAATATACAAAGATTGACGAATTGGAGAAACAACATAAAAATATATTCGACCTTCACGCGCCACTATTTCAAAAGAAAAATGATCATCTCTACCTAAGAGCCAAACCATGAATCCAGACTGAGATTTTAATCCGCCGATGCTGGCAAAAATCGTTTCTCCTTTAGCAATTTCTTCTCGTAACTGTTGGACACTATCCGACTTATTTTCATCGTCCGGTTTTTCTTTAGGTAATTTTATTAAAAATATTTTATGTCTAAAATGTTTATTGCCACCACCTAAAGCACGAAAAATAAAACGAAAAGGAATAAGCATAAATAGCAAAAAAGCTCCTGCCCCGATGACAATTAAAACTATTTGTGGATTCAAAAAATTTTCCAAAAACATATTTCTATTTATCTTGTAAGCCCATTATTTTATCGGCTTTAATTTTTGCTTCTTGCTCCAGAAAAAAACGATTCACTCCGGGGACTAATTTTAACCATTTTCTAATTAAGTTTATAATGCTACCGAGTTTAACCTTCCCTTTATTGAACATCCCATTAATTTTAGCAACCGTTTCTTCGCCCGCTTCTCTAAATTCTTTTTGACGTTCAGGTTTCATCTTTGTATAAACATCATGCAGCCCCTCGGATAAAATATTATCAATTTCTAAAGCCCGTTTCTGTTGGAAAGACTGGACTTGGTTAGTGGTTACATTCTCTTTTGGTATAACTGTTTCCAGCTGATGATTAGTTTTCTTATCTTGGTTTAACTCTGGCTTTTCTAAAATTTTTTCGGGCGCTTTTTCAGAATGCCCCAAATCTACTCCTCTTTCCAAGACGGGTTTTTTATCGGCTAAAATATTATCAAGCGTAATTTTATCAACCGCTTTTTCTGCCGCCATACAATTTAGTCACTTAATTATTTAACGCTGATGGCCTCCACTGGACAATTTTCAGCCGCATTTTTAGCACAGTCGGTCACGGTGTCGTTTATAACTTCAGATTTATTATCCGCATCCATCTGAAAGGTTTCTGGACACATCCCAGCACACATTCCACAACCAATACACTTATTTTTATCTACTTTTACCATAAAAATTGTAATTAAATTTTTAATTATTTTATGTATTTATTATAGCACATAACAAAAAAATTAAAACCATTTTTAGGCTCTAAAAAGGCAAGAAAACCTTACATTTGACAATTTAAGAAGCTTTTGTTATATTGGTTAAATAAAACCTAAACTACTACTAATAAATGCGAGCTTTTTAGCTAGCGTTTTGGTTGTAAAAAAACAAATATGGCACATAAGAAAGCCGCCGGTTCTACCTCCCTCGGTCGCGAGTCGGAGAGTAAACGTCTTGGCGTTAAATTAACAGACGGACAATGGGCAAAAGAAGGCTCAATTATTATTAGACAACGCGGAACTAAATATCATCCTGGCTTAAATGTTAAGAAAGGAACTGATGATACTCTATTTTCTTTAATAGGGGGCTTTGTTAAGTTCACTACCAAAAAATTAAAGAAGTTTGATAACACTTTAAAGACTACTAAAATAGTTAATGTTATTCCTAAAGAAACGGTTACGGTTGCTAAGCAATAAACAAACACAAAATTTTAAAAGCAAAAACAGCTCCCTATCGGAGCTGTTTTTTATTACATTCTTAACATTCAACTATTTCTTATTCTTACAGACATGTATAAACTCAACAAATAATGGGTGCGGAGCAAGGGGACGAGAAATATATTCAGGGTGAAATTGAACGCCTACAAAAAATGGGTGATTCTTTATTTCAATTGCCTCAACGATTTCTCCGCTAGGTGATGTTCCTGCCACTATTAATCCCAGGTCTTCAAAACGCGTCTTATAATCATTGTTAAATTCATAGCGATGACGATGGCGCTCGGAAACAGTCTTATTGGTAGTAAATTTGGAATAGGCTTTAGCTAATCTTGTTCCCTCTTTAAGCTTACAAGGCCAACCGCCCAAACGAATTGTGCCACCATATCCCTTTTCCGCAATCAACTTTTCTTGACCAGGCATAATATGGATTACTGGATCAGGAGTTTTGGGATTAACCTCAGCCGAATTAGCCTCTTTTAAACCGGCAACATTACGAGCAAATTCAATCACCGCCATTTGCATGCCATAACATAAGCCAAAATAAGGGACGCCTTTTTCTCGGCAATACTTAATCGCTTCAATTTTACCCTCAGAGCCGCGTCCTCCCCATCCTTGAGGAATAATAATCCCATCCAAACCCTTAAAAGCCTTAGTTCCATTTTTTTCAACATCTTCCGCTCCTAACCAATTTATATTAACTTTACATTTATTATGCGCACCCGCGTGCTTAATAGCCTCAATAACTGAAATATAAGAATCTCCTAGAGAAAAATCACCACTAGCAAAATATTTACCCACAATACCAATATTCACTTCCGGAGTCTTAATTTTTGTTGCCTGAACCATTTTTTTCCAAGCTTCATTGTTGCTATGTTTTACCGGAAGATTAAATTTTTCCAAGATTCTAGCGCTCAGGTTATCTTTTTCAAAATTTAAAGGGATATCATAAATAGAATCCGCATCGGGAGCAGCGATTACGCTCTCCAAGGCAACATTACAATTAATAGACAATTTTTCGCGGCGTGATTGGTCTATGGGGCGCTCGCTTCTAGCTACTAGGAAATCTGGCTGGATACCAGCGCTTTGTAGATTTCTGACTGCATGCTGAGTCGGCTTAGTTTTCATCTCTCCAATTTTATTAGGGATAGGGAGATAGGAAACCATCACAAACAAAACGTCCTTTGGCTTATATAGTTTCATGACTCTCGCAGCCTCTAAAAATAATAGATTTTCATATTCGCCCACAGTCCCCCCAATTTCAATGATTATAATTTCCGCTCCAGTTTTGACAACTGCCTTTTCTATTCTATCTCTTATTTCCATCGGAATATGTGGGACAACTTGAACACACTTCCCTTTATATTCTAAATTGCGTTCCCGTGCAATTACCGTTTGATAAACACGACCAGTGGTCATGTAATTTTCCTTGTAAATATTTTTGTTTAAAAATCTTTCATAATTGCCAATATCTTGATCAGTTTCATCACCGTCTTCGGTCACAAACACCTCACCATGTTCAATTGGATTCATAGTCCCAGCATCAACATTAATGTAAGGATCCATTTTAATGGCGCTCACTTTGTATCCCCTGGCTTGCAAAATTTGCCCAATGGAAGCGGTCGTTATTCCCTTTCCGACACCGGACATAACGCCACCGACAACAAAGATGTATTTAGTAGAAGCCTTATCAGCTTGTTCTTTTTTAATCTGTTTTTTTACTTTTGGCATAATAAAGAAAAATTAAAATTCTTAAAAGGCGATAGCTAACCTATCGCCCTTTTATTACTTTACTGGTTTTTTAAAAAATTCAACCGCCTTATTTAATTGAGGGTCACGCGCTTTTTTGACATCATCTTCTGTAAATTCAACTTTAATTTGTGGTTCTAGTCCCTTATCGTTAATAAAATCTCCAGCCGGAGTTAGCCATTTGGCAATCGTAACTTTAAGTGATGAACCATCACTCAAATCTTGGACAGTTTGAACCGAGCCTTTGCCAAAGCTTTGAGCGCCCATAAGAGTGGCTTTCTTATAATCCCTTAAAGCGCCTGCTAGAATTTCGGAAGCCGAAGCGCTCCCCTCATTAATTAAAACAACAGTTTTAAAGTCTTTCAACCTTGCCTTTCCATTAGAAGCATGTTCGGAGCGACGATTTTCGCCAAACTGTTCGGCAACAATCGGCCCAGCCTCCACCCACTCACTAGCTAATTCAACGGCCGCATCCAAATAACCGCCCGGGTTATTTCTTAAGTCCAAAATAATTCCCTTTGGTTTTTTGACTAAGATATCTTCAACCGCTTTATTAAATAGTTGGGTGGTGTCTTCATTAAAACTGCTCACTTTGATAACATAAAGACCATCGGAACGCATTTCCGTTTTAACACTGGCAACAAAAATTTTATCTCTGACAATTTTAATGTCCATTGGCTTTGCCTCTCCTCTAATAACAGTCAAAACTACCTCGGTTCCCTTTGGTCCCCTAATTTTTTTAACTGCACCGTTAACAGTCATCCCCAAGGCCGATTCGCCATTAATAGCGTATATTCTATCTCCTGAACGTAAACCAGCCTTTTGAGCAGGCATACCATCAAGCGGGGCAATTACGGTAACCATTTCATCTCGCATTCCTATTTCCGCGCCTATCCCTTCAAAAGTTCCAGACAAATCATCATAAAATTCTTTTGTGAGCGTTGGGCTCATAAAGACTGTATATGGGTCCTTTGTCGCCGCCGCCATTCCCTCCAAAGAACCATAAAAAAGATCTTTATCCTTTAATTTATTCTTATCAACATAATTTGTTTTTAAACTGTCCCATACTTCAAAATACAAATTAAAATCAAAAGAATCATCGGTTCCATCAACGGTGGCATTTTTAGCCTCTTGAGAATAAGCAATTATCTTTTTTTGATTATTACTTAATCCCGAATTACCAAAATAGAAGCCCAGAGAAAATATGCCACCAATCATTAAAATTGCGGCAGTAATAACAGCGCCTTTCTTATATTTACTTCTTATCATATTATTTTCTAATAATTTTTAAATCACCATCCCTTAAGTCGACTAAACGTGAGGGGATTTTTCTTTTTGCTTTTCCAATATTAATAATTAAATCTGGTTTATTTTTTCCGGGAAAGATTAGATTCAAGTCGTTAACATTATTCACAGGACTTGCGCCACTCAAGTTCAAACTTGTGGAGATAATTGGCGCCTTCACTTTCTTTATTATTTTAATTAAAAAATCCGATTTAGGCAAACGCAAAGAAACTCCTCCCGTTTTACTTACTAATTCTTTAGGTAAATTATTTTTTGCCTTTAAAATTACCGTAGTCGGTCTGGGATTTAAAAACCACAAATTATTTAAAGTTTTTTCTTGGGCCTTTTCAATATAAGCATAGCGCTTGGCCATCGCCAGGCTAGAAATCAGAGTAATCATCGGTTTGTTTGTGTCCCGTTTCTTTAAACGAAAAATATTTTTTACCGCCTCTTTGTCCAGCGCTAAACAACTCAAACCATAAATAGTATCAGTCGGTAAAACGACTACTTTCCCAGCATGTAGGTAAACCGAAATCAAACCAAAATCGGAAGATTTAAAATCCGATATTTTTTTATGTAAGTAAATCATTGATATTTTAGATAATAGACGTTAGGCCTTTAAGCGCTTCAGGGAGAATCGGCAAAACAATATTTACCACCTTTAAAAGCCAGGGGGCGATAAGAGAATTAGCGATATTATTGCCAAAAAAATTACCGATAATAGCGTAACGCGAGGCAACAAAAATAATCAAACCAAGAAACAAAGCGCCTTCTAATAATCCTAAGACGGCGCCCAAAATATTATTAATATATTTACTACCCGGTATAAAAGCTAGTAGATTAAATAATTTTTCAATTAGAAAGAAAATTAAATTAATCGCCTGCGTAGCCACTATAAATAAAATTATAAAAGCTAAAATATTACTCACGGCCTGATGTTCCGCTACCCAAGTCCAAGAACTTCCCCACTCCAGAAAAATCTTATAAAAATGACTGGCGACATAAGCACCGATTATTAAGCCGACAATATGGCCCAGAGAACGGATTAAACCTTTTCTCAAGCCTCCAAAAGTAGTAATAACTAAGATGATTGCTAAAACTAAGTCAAAAATTGACATATTTTTTAAGTTAGCCTAGGGAATAAGATTGATCCTTTTTTAACCTGACTGGCTAAAAATTGGGTTTCAATTTTTTGAGCAGACAGAGGAATAAAGGGCTCAAGTAAATAAGCTAGGTTTAATATATTTTGAGCTAAAGGCTCTAAAATTTTGGCTATTTGTGCTTTGTCGGTCATTTTCCAAGGAGCTTCACGACTAAGTATTTCATCAATCTCTTTTATTTTTTCCCAAATGATTTGCAAAGCTTCATTAAATTTATATTCTGCCATTATTTCGCGAAAAGCAACCACCTCTTTTTTAATATTATCAACCTCAAGGTTGACCGATAAATCAGTCACAATTTCGTTTTTTTCTAACAAATTAGAAACTCTCGCCGCTAAATTACCTAAACCATTTGCTAAATCAGCGTTATATCTCAAACGGAATTTATCCTCTGAATAATCTCCGTCTTCAAAAGGAGACATCTCAGCCAAAAGGTAATATCTGACTGCATCACTGCCATATTTTTCTGATAATTCAAAGGGATCAACGGAATTGCCTGAACTTTTACTTATTTTTTCTCCGTTCACTGTTAAAAATCCAAAGACTAAAACCTGATTAGAATTTGGCAAACCGGCCGACATCAGCATCGCTTGCCACATCGCCGCTTGAGGGCGTAAGTTATCTTTGCCGCATACTTGTAAACCAGGCCAAAAATCTTTAAAATTGATTTCATTCTCTGGCCAACCAAGCGTAGAAATATAATTAACTAAAGCATCAAACCAAACATACATCACCTGGCTTTCATCTCCCGGAACAGGAACCCCATGGGGCATTTTTTCTTTTTGACGCGAAATACTAAAATCTTGTAAACCGGAAGCAACAAAAGTGCTTATTTCTTTTAGCCTTCCAGCGGGCAAAACAAATTTAGAATTAGCTTTATACAAATCCAATAGTTTATCTTGATATTTAGAAAAACGAAAAAAATAATTTTCTTCGTCAATTATTTCTAAGTCCATCTTAGGATGGAATGGACAACGTCCATTTTCCAAATCGGAATCAGTTTTTTCCATTTCACAACCAACGCAATATTTAACTTGATAATTTTTCTTATAAATATCTCCGCTCGCCTCACAACGACGCCAAAACTCCTGGGCGGCCATCAGATGGTGTTTTTCGGTCGTTCTAATAAATTTATCATAACTCAAATTAAGCGCCTCCTTTAAAGGGCTAAACTTGGCCGAATAGATATCACAATATTCTTGAACATCCAAATTTAGAGACTTGGCTTTCGTGTAAATTTTTAAACCATGCTCATCCGTCCCCGTGTTAAAAAAAACATTATTGCCTAATTGTCTATTATACCTAGCAATGACATCCGCCTTAATTATTTCGGCCGCAAAACCAATGTGCGGCTCGGAATTTATGTATGGCAAGGTGGTAGTTAAATAAAAGTTTTTATTCTCCATATTTCTCTTTTTCTATTTTATTAAAACAACAAACTCTCCTTTTAAATTATTGTTATCTGAATTTAATTTTTCCAGAATTCCCTGCGCTTCTCCGAAATACATACTTTCAAACATTTTCGTTAATTCTCTGGCGACAATTAATTCTTTTTTTATTTTTAAACTTTTTTCCAATTCAATGATTTCTTCAATTAATTTTACGGCGCGATGTTTTGATTCATATACAATAACCGGATATTTGCTAGCCATTATTTCTTTTAACATTGTTTGTCTCCCTTTTTTATGTGGTAAAAATCCTAAAAATAAAAATCTATCAAAACCCGCCCCCGCGATAGAAACAGCGGTTGTTAAAGCGGCGGGCCCGGGAATACTTTCTATGATAACGCTCTCATCCGAAAATTCTTTTCTCACGATAGATACTAGCTTCCCGCCTGGGTCAGAAATCCCCGGAGTGCCGGCATCAGTTACTAGCGCCAAATCCTTTCCGTCCCTTAAAAGAGAAATTATTTTATCAACCTTTAAATCACCCGAGTGTTGATGGTAGGAAATAGTAGGTGTTTTTATTTCATAGTGATCAAGCAACTTTCTGGTAACCCTAGTGTCTTCACACAAAACAAAATCTGCCTCCTTGAAAGTTCTCAGAGCCCTTAAACTTATATCTTCTAAATTGCCTATTGGCGTTCCAACAACTTTTAAGAATCCCATAGTTATTCCATATTATCCCTTCTTTCACGGACATATTTTGTCCAATCTTCGGCCACCTCAACTAAAATTTTAAAAGGAGCCTCAATAATGAAATCAAAAATAAAAATAAAAATATTTACTCTAGACATATTATTTGATAGCCAGCGCCCAACTAAAATAATAGGCATATAAAACAAGTCAATCACAAAAGTGCCTAAATTTTCTTTGCGCTCAATAATCATCAAATCTTTAACCCCACGGGAAACTATAATGCTAAAGAAACTGACAAAAGCCAAGAAGAACAAGAAGATAATAATGCTAACCCAATTGAAACCGATAAAGGTTAGTAGCCTAATAATTAAATAAATAGAAAACAAAAAAGAAGCAAAATAAATTAAATTAAAAACAGAGCTAACCAAAAAATTACGTTTTTTATTTGGTCTAATCATTAACGGTTGAGTCTTCCCCTTGCCTAAAAAGGAGACCTCTTTAATGCCTTCAATAATACTATTCGTATTATCTTCTTTTGGCCTCTGGGTCATTAGAACTATAAAAAACAATAGTACGGCCGGAAAAGCAACATTAATTGCTAATGATAAAGGGTTAAGCGGTTCGTGAAACCAATTTATTGCCGGAACTTCAATTAAAAAAACAAACACAGACTTGGTTAAAAATATATAAATAATACTTCTGAGCGCCGCACGCCATAATCTTGATTTAGCTTTATTGTATTTCTTTTCGCAAGTTTTTCTAATTAAATTTAAAAACCCCTTTGGACCTTTCTGAATTTCCCCGTAAACCTTGCTTGGGTCTTCTTCTATTGTTTCAGCTAAAACGTTAAAGTATAAAGAATAACGTCGGACAACCTTATCTAATTGCTTACTCAAAGGGTGGACTAGTTGCTGGCTAATTGTATTTCTTAAATTTCTAATATTATCAGCAATTTCTCCAAGCTTAACATCGTCCTCACTAGATAAATTAGAATTTTTGCCAATCTCGAGCCACTCATCATTATAATATTTAAATAAGACAAAGCTTAACATCTGCTCGTCTAATTTTAAAAATTTACGCCCAATGCTTAAATAGATTTGAATTTCTAAATCATTTTCATAAGGTAATTCTTTAGGCAAAGCAATATCGCCAGAAAGAACGTCAAACATGTTATTAACAATAACTTGTTTAATCCTGTTAGGCGCTAAGTTGTCTTCAATCTCACAGGCGGCCAAATCTAACAACCAACGAATAATATTATTTTTTTCATTTAAAAAATTTTTGGTTTCAGAAATATCAGACTTTAGACCCAACGAGGAATGTATTTTTAAAATTACCTGATTTTTTAAACGAATATATTTTTCCAGCAGCACGGCGACTTCTTGAATTTTAGTTTCTGGAATTTTATTATTAGGCAAATAACCACCACGAATAAGCTCAACCAATAAATGATTAGAGAGCCTTTCACTATCCACATCTTTAATAACTCCTTCAATTACAACTTGACGGCGTAATATTCTAGAAATAGCATTTTTACGCAAAAGATGGTCTTCATCATAATCAACCGCATTTCTTACTTTTTCATAAAAAAATGCTAAACGCGAAATAAGGGCCGAAACCCTTATAACCGAGGTATTACTATCTTGCTCCTCTTTCTTTTCCCCTTCGCTATAAATAATCTGAAAGAGTTTTTTAGTATTACTGTTTATCTCTACTGGCTCCTCCGCAGATTGGCGCCTAATTAAATTTGGACTAACCATATTGAAATATTTAGCTTATAACAAAACCATGGGTATGGCCCTACTTTACTTTATTATTGTATATTGTTTAGCCTTAAAAGGCAATAAATCAAGCAGACTATTAAATAGCCCGAAAAAAGACTCAAAGCGGGGTAATATTGACAAAAATAAAGAATAATACTAGCATAAAATGATTATGTTCATTGAAAATTTCTCATAGTATAAACAATAAAATTTGAAATCATGGAAAAAGTAACTTTTAAAACTCTGGAGATTAGGGCTCGTGAACTTTTAGAAAACAGGAAAAGGCAACCAATAAACATTGCGATTAGTATTGTTCTAGTTGCCCTAATTATAATGTTTTCAATCTTTCTTTATCACTCACTACCAAAATTGGGGCTTGAGGACGAGGAGGTCAAATTTATATCGTCCGTATCGGGAATGTTTCTGCTTGTCGCCTTGATCATTAAACCATTGCCTAAAGTAAGGGTTAAGGTTAGCCAAACAGAAATTAATTCCTGTTTCCCCGGGCTCATTACAACAACCAGAGACGAGCTTAAAACAAAGAGGATGAAAGCTTATGATTACATAGATTATTATAAAGATAAAATTTCCGAAAAAGAGGAAGAAATATCAATAATAGAAAGTAATCTAGAAGAAATAAAAGACATCCTGAAATCATTTGAAAAAGCCAAACAAATGGCATGAAAAAATAGAAACCGGTTCCAATGTAATCATTTATTGATTAATAGGACCGGTTTTTTATTTGACAGAAATTGATATTTTCATCGTATCAATAAACAGCTGTTTTTAGAAGCAGGAGGCTCTTGACAAGCTCCTCACTATTTTGTATTATTTTAGTAGATAAAAAAGTGGCCAAAAGGCTATTTTTAATTACCCATTTTTAGCTTATATGAACAAATTAATCAACTACATTAAGGAGTCTATCTCTGAAATGAAAAAAGTAACCTGGCCGACCAAGAAAGAAACCTACAATTATACAATTCTCGTTATCGGCATTAGTCTAGCGGTCGCCGCTTTTTTAGGTGCCTTAGACTTTATATTTAATTTAGGTCTTCAATTTTTAATTTAAAACAATATGGCCAAGCAACTTTTAAACCAAGGCCGTCGCTGGTATGTTATTCATACTTATTCCGGCTACGAAGAAAATGTCGCTCAAAACCTTAAGCAAAGGGTTGAGTCCTTGGACATGGAAGATAAAATATTTAATATTTTAATTCCAACTGAGAAAAAAATTAAAATTAAAAATGGTAAACGTAAGGTCGTTGAAGAGAAAATCTTTCCTGGATATATTTTAGTAGAAATGATGGTGACCGATGAATCTTGGTATATTGTTAGAAATACTCCAAATGTTACTGGATTTATTGGCACTGGTACCATCCCTACCCCGATTGGCGAGGCTGAGGTAAAGGCCCTACAGAAAAGAATGGGCGTTGAAGATCCTAAATTCCAAATTGATGTTATTATTGGTTCTCCGGTTAAAATCAACGAAGGTCCGTTTAAAAACATGGAAGGTAAAGTTACTTCCGTTGACGAAGCCAAAGGAAAAGTTAAAGTTTCTGTTTCCCTCTTTGGCCGTGAAACTCCGGTAGAACTTGATTTCTTACAGATTAAAAAAGTTTAAAAAATTTACAAATACTGGCGATGCTTCTACGTCAGAAAATAATCAATTAATATGGCAAAGAAAATAAAGACAAAGATTAAATTGCAGATTGCCGGCGGACAAGCTAACCCAGCTCCTCCAGTCGGTCCAGCTTTAGGCCAACATGGTCTAAATATTGCTGAATTTTGCAGACAGTTCAATGATAAAACTAAGGACAAGATGGGAGAAGTTATCCCAGTTGAAATTACTGTTTATGAGGATAGAAGTTATGATTTCATTCTAAAAACATCACCAGCGAGCGAATTAATCAAAAAAGCGGCCGGAATCAAAAAAGGTTCAGGCAAACCATTAACCGAAAAAATTGGTTCTATTACTGAAAAACAATTGGAAGAAATCGCTTTAGTAAAGATGCCTGATTTAAATGCTAATGACATTGAAGCGGCAAAAAATATTATTGCGGGCACAGCCAGACAAATGGGCGTAGAAATAAAAAAATAATTAATTTAATTGTGGAAGTCTCTTTTTTACAAAAAGACGTTTGACCACGAAAAAACAATATGAAAAAAGACAAAGAAATCGTTGAAAAGCCTAAAAAAACATCTACTAAAAAGGTGGTTGTTAAAACCGTTAAGAAGGTCGCTGATAACTCAGCAATTTACGATAAGAATAAAAGCTATTCTATTGAAGAGGCTTTGGAAATTGTTAAGAAATTAACTAAAACTAAATTTGACGCTTCTGTAGAAATTCATGTTCGCTTAGGAATTAATACTAAGAAGGGTGATCAACAAGTACGTGGAGCGGTTAGTCTACCACACGGAACTGGAAAGACTGTGAAAATTGCTGCTTTTGTTTCTTCCGAGAATGAAAAGGCTGCTAAAGACGCGGGTGCAGATATCGTTGGGGGCGAAGACTTAATTGCTGAAATTAAAAAGACTGAAAAAACTGATTTTCAAGTTGCTATTGCTGAACCAGGAATGATGAAAAATCTAGCTGTTATCGCTAAAATTTTAGGAACCAGAGGCTTAATGCCTTCTCCAAAAAATGATACCGTAACGATGAACCCCGTTAAAACAATCGCCGAGCTAAAAAAAGGTAAAATTAGTTTCAAAAATGACGACACGGGAAATTTACATGCTGTTATCGGAAAGGTTAGTTTTGAAAATCCTAAATTAGTAGAAAACTATCAATCATTAATTGATACTATCAGAAAAACAAAGCCGACATCATCAAAGGGCACTTTCATTAAAAACGTTAGCATTGCCTCTTCTATGAGCGCTGGTGTAAAAGTTTCTCTTTAATACCTTACCAAAATATACGAAAACAGGGCCTTAGAGGCTCTGTTTTTTTGCGATTTCGTAATTTTATTAGTTAAATCCCAATATTGACTTATTTTTAAAAATCGGATATAATGCTTTACAGGTAAGCAATTTTTAAAGAAAATGCGGGTTCTAATCTGCCTTTTTCTTTAATTAAAGGTCGTCTTACATTTATAAAAAAGTTTAGTCACACACAAGATGAAAAAATTATTTATCGGCGGCTTGTCTTTCAAGACTACCGACGAGGGACTTTCTGAAGCTTTTTCAAAAGCGGGAAAAGTGCTCTCAGCCGTTATCATTTCCGACCGCATGACTCATCGCTCAAAAGGCTTTGGTTTTGTAGAAATGGAAGATGACGCAGATGCAGACAATGCAATTGCGATGTACAACAATCAAGAGTTAGACGGACGTAGAGTAGTTGTTAATGAAGCTCGTCCTCTAGAAAAAAGATTCTAATAAAATCAACAGATTGAAAATACAAAAAAACACTCCCCTAATCGGGAGTGTTTTTAGTTTGTGTTTATTTTTTAATTGCCTTTTTAGTTTTAACTACTTTTTTAATAGGCGCTTTTTTCATAATCTTTTTTGAGACTACCTTTTTGGCGACCGTTTTTTTAGCAACACTTTTCTTGGCTGGCTCGGTTTCTAATCTTTTTTCATAATCAGCAATCGCTTTTCTTAACCCATCAACTGCCATGACTGAACAATGGACCTTCTGATGGGGCAAGCCGCCTAAATCATCAACAATTTTCTGCCAAGGATATGCTTTAGCTTCTGCAATAGTCATCCCCTTTACCTTCTCGGTCATAACCGAAGCAGTGGCAATATTAGAAGCACAACCAAAAGATAAAAATTTTACATCTTTAATCTTCCCTTTTTCAACTTTCAGAAAAAAATCAAGCTGGTCACCGCAAACCATATTTCCAATTTGAGCATAACCATCAGGGTTAGCTATCTTGCCGATATTTTTCGGCTTCAAAAAATTATCTAAAGTTTTCTTAGTATAATTAAGTGCCATATATAATACAAATTAAAATAAATTATTAAACTATTATAATTAAAAAATAAGATTTTGTCTAGACTATTAAACAATTGGCGAGAAGCTTCTTAGTCTTTTAACCGTGGCCTTCAAAGATTTGATAGTGTAGTCTAACCCTTCTTTATTATTAAACCTCCCAAAAGAAAAACGAATATTACTATTTAAGAAATTTTTATCTAGCCCCATTGATTTTAAAACGTAAGACGCCCGTAAATCAGAAGCGGAACAAGCTGAGCCAGTAGATACCTGAATTCCCTTTTGCGATAAATCCATTAAAATCGCTTCGCCCTCAATATAACCGAACATAATATTTAAATTAGCCGGAACTCTTTTTTTCAGGCTTCCATTAAGACGAACTTCGGGAATTTCTGTTTGAATTTTTTTCCAAAAATAATCACGCAAACCAGTAACTTTCTTTAAATAAATATCTCTATCTTTGTAAGCTAATTCTAAAGCTTCTGTAAAACCAATTATGCCCGGCATATTATAAGTTCCGGAGCGTAAATTATCCTCTTGCCCGCCGCCAATAATCATCGGGTTAACTTTTACTTTACGATTTATATAAGCCATCCCCACGCCTTTAGGTCCATAAAATTTATGAGCCGATAAACTCATAAAATCAATGCCCATTTTTTTTATATCCAGCTTTAAATATGGCACGGCCTGCACGGCGTCAGTATGGAAATAAGCGCCATGAGCATGAGCAATTTTTGCGAGCGCTGCAATATCTTGAATGGTCCCAATCTCATTATTAACCGCCATAACGGAAACTAGAATTGTTTCTTTATCTATAATTTTTTCCAACTCCCCTGGCTCAATTATTCCCTCTTTACTCACTGGAATAAACTCAACCTTAAACCCTTCGCGCGCCAAAAACTTAGCTGATTCCATCACACAAGGATGCTCAATCCCGGAAACTATAATTTTATTTTTTTTATCTGTCCTGTTAGCCAGGGCGACTCCCTTAATTATTAAGTTATTTGATTCAGTTGCCCCGGAGGTAAAAATAACACCATTTGCTTCTCCGCCTATGATTTTTGCGACCCTTTCTTTGGCCTTCATAAGGGCACTGAAGGCACTTTGGCCGAGATTATGGATAGATGAGGGATTACCATAATCTTTGGTAAAATAGGGCTCCATTTTACTGAATACCCGCGGGTCTACTTTGGTTGTAGCGGCATTATCTAAATATACTTGCATATGTAAATTTGCGTAGTAATGATATTTTTCCGTTCAGGATGATTTCTGGCGCAAAAACTCTTTTTATTCGTTTTTGCTGTACGAAATCATATTCACTCCAAAATTATTATTACTACTCAGTTAATTTATAAGTAATCTAATTATAACGTTTTTAGGTATAATTTCAAGCTGGTGAGCCTAAATAACATAATTTGGACAAGAAAAAACCGGCAGCATGTTAGCTACCGGCTCTACAATGTTAAATGAACTTTATTTAAATTTCATCATCACCAACGAAGATTGTGTCGTCTGGCGCTGGTCCGACTGATATAATTCTTAAATTACAATTAAGATTATTTTCCCAAAAAATGTATTTCAGAATATCAATCAAATTTTGCGGCAAACTCTTCACATCCCTCACCTTGCTAATGTCTTCAGTCCAACCAGGAAATTCCCGATAAAGTGGTTTGCAATATTGGAGAACTTCAGGGTCAATAATAGCTTCATAGAGAATAACCCCAGAACTTAATAGTTTGTTTCCGAACTGGTAAACAGGATAAAGAGTAGCTGGCTGGTATTCATAAGCATAACAAATTTTTATTTTTTCAATGCCCGTTAGAACATCAAGTTTTGTCATGATTATCTCATTAGCCCCAGAGCGAAGAGAATAACGAAGTAACGGTAAATCTAGCCAACCAGTTCTTCGAGGACGACCTGTAGTGGCGCCATACTCATTGGCAACGCGTCGTAAGGCCACTCCTTGATTCATTGGATCTTCATCATTAATATCCGCATTGGGATATTTTTCTAATTCCAACTGACGAGTAGCGACTCCGCCATTACACCACTTATCAGATTCTTCCCCGCCCATTTCAGTAGGGAAAGGCCCGCCACCGACTCTGGTCATATAGAAACCTTTTATAATCCCGAATGCAGCATCAACTTGATAATTTTCCAAGCCAGCTCCTTTCAAAAGACCGGTGTGCGAACAGTCGGAAGATGTTACATAAGGATATGTTCCATTATCAACGCTCAACAAATAGCCTTGAGCGCCCTCCAAAAGAATCCTCTTTTTTCCAACACTTTCTTGCAAAAATTTATCGGTATCCAGAATATAGGGACTCAAAAAGTCTCCGTAGGCTAAATACTTTTCAGCAATAGCATCAAGATCAAATAAATTTTGCTCTTGGTAATAAGCACCGAACTCTAAATGTTCATGGACCATTATTTCTTTGACCAAAGACGGATCATATGAAGCTAAAACTTTTTTAGCATGCTCAACGGCCTTTTTAAGTTTTCTTTTAAAAACCTCAGGGTTTAAGAGATCGTTCATAATCAAGCCACGTCGGGCAACATGATACTCATAGGTAGGACCGATGCCTTTCCCCGTTGTACCAATTTTACTAGAACCTGCTTTAGCTTCACTAATCCTGTCTAAAACAATATGGTAAGGCATAATCAGTTTAGCTTTTAAAGAAATCCTTAAGTTTTTACATGGTATGCCACTAGCCTGAAGAGTTTTAACTTCATCTATTAACGTTTTTGGGTAAATGACTGCTCCGGTAGCAATAATATTTATTTTACCATCAACATCATGAATAATTCCCGAAGGAATAAGGTGGAAAACTTTTTCCTGACCTTTGCAGATTACGGTGTGCCCAGCATTATCACCGCCAGTACAACGAACAATTATGTTCGCTAGTCTAGCCAACAAATCAACGAACTTTCCCTTTCCGGTATCACCGAACTGGAGACAGTTAACAGAGAGCAGCCAGAATTCATTAATAATAAAGGTTAAAAATAACCTAATTCTTTCATACAGATTTTTCATTTCTTAACTTTTTTTTGGTTTTTATTTTAGCGCGTATAAGTATAGTTAGGCGCATCTTTTACATAATCCAATCCGTGAGGATGAGACTCCGCTAAGCCGGAGGTAGACATGCGGCAAAAATCCGCCTTTTCTTTCAGTTCAAGTAATGAGTGAGCGCCAACATATCCCATGCCGCTGCGCAAACCACCAATAAGTTGAAAAAGCACATTTCCGACTTCACCTTTAAAAGCAATTTCGGCCTCGACGCCCTCGGGCACGAGTTTGTCGCTGGTATTTCCAATCTGACCGTACCTTTCGCGCGAAGCTTTGTTGTCCAGCATAGCGCCTAAAGAGCCCATACCCCGGTAAACTTTCACGGCTTTGCCATTTCGGTAAATCACTGAGCCGGGCGATTCTGTTGTCCCGGCAAGTAACTTTCCCAACATGACCGTATTAGCTCCTGCTCCCAAAGCAACAGTTATGTCCCCCGGATATTCAATCCCGCCATCAGCACAAATTGGAATGTCGTAGCCACGAACAGCCAAAGCGCATTCGTAAATAGCCGAAACTTGAGGATGGCCAATCCCAGAAATAATTCTGGTAGTACAGATTGAGCCCGGTCCTTGACCGACCCTGATTCCATGTACTCCGGCATCCAATAATCGTTTAGCAGATTCTCCTTCAGAGATATTTCCCGCGACAATGTCAATTCCAGAAAATCTCTTATTAAGAAATTTTACCATTTTCATTACGCGCTTAGAATCTCCGTGAGCGGTATCAATTACAAAAACATCAACGCCCTTTTCAGCTAATAATTCAGCCCTTAATTTTTCCTCATCACTAACGCCAATCGAAGCGCCAACTAATAAGCTGCCGTTTTTATCAAGGCTGAAATTAGAAGAGTTATTTGTGATAATACGCTTCACATCTTTCCAGGTATAAATACCAGAAAGAAGACCGCTCCTATCTGTAATAGGTAAAATCTTCTTATGCTTTTCTTGCATAGTTTGGTAAGCACCGCGCACATCAACCTGCTCAGAAGTAGTGACGTCTGATGACATAATTTCAAAAATAGTTTTGTTTTCCGGGTCATCGCAAAACTCAAAATCATTACTAGTAACAATTCCGACTAAACGATTATCCTTATCAACAACTGGAAATGAAGAAAACCCATAGTCTTTTCTTTCCTTCATTCTTAAAATGTCCCCGACCTTATCAGTCCCCTTCACACAAATCGGGTCGCCAATAAAACCGTTAAGATGATGTTTAACTTTAGCCACTTGAGCGGCCTGTTCCTCGGGAGTCAAATTTTTATGAATAATTCCGAGGCCACCGACCTTAGCCATAGCAATGGCCATCTTAGCCTCAGTCACCGTATCCATTGGTGAGCTAATAATTGGAACATTCAAGTGAATATTCCGAGAGAATGAGCAAGACAAATCTGTCTCTGCTGGAAGAACGTCTGAATATCCGGTTCTAAGCCGAATATCTCCAAAACCCAAGGCTAGGCCTTGATCATTTTGTTTTTTGAAGAAGGCGTCACATTTTCTTGTTGCCTTAAACTTACCTGTCTGATTCATAATCTGTGATTTTAAGATTTATATTGTTAAATAACTGTAAAAATTGAATTTTTTCAATTCAAAAAATATTAACAGAAAAAGACTTCAAAGTCAAACAAAAAGCTAAAACAAAAAGCCACGAAATAATTTCGTGACTTCGTATTTAAAACTAGCTATTGTTTGATTATTTTACTAATTCAATAGAATTAACGACCACTGGAGTAGTTGGAACATCTCGAGCGTCAGTCCCCACCCCTTCAATCTTTTTAACAATATCCATCCCTTTGGTCACTTCTCCGAAGTTAGTGTGATGACCATCCAACCATGGCGTCTCAGTGGCAGTTACAATAAAGAACTGAGAACCATTAGTCCCTGGCCCAGCATTAGCCATTGCCAAAGAACCAGCGACTAATTTATGATTGTTAAATTCATCGGCAAATTTATAACCAGGGCCACCAGTGCCATACATACTAGTATCAGCCTCTTTACTATTTGGGTCTCCACCTTGAATCATAAAATCGGTAATAATGCGGTGAAATTTGGTACCGTTATAAAATCCACTTTGGGCTAAATTCATGAAATTATTAACCGTGATGGGGGAGTCTTCCCCGTAAAATTTAACCGTAATATTTCCTAAGCTGGTTTTAAAAATTGCTTGGGAATATTCCTTAACTAAATCGGTTTGATTGTCTAAGGTTCTCATAGGGTTATTAGCGACAGAATCACCTTGACCCGCAGCTGTTGCGTTTGTTTCGTTAGAAACAATTGGGGTCTCATTTGAGATTAAGCCGACATTATTATTTTCTAAATTATTATTAGCACTTTCCAAAGAATTGATTTTATAATTATCAACCTCGGCATTATTTTTTACACTTTCATTAGTCTCCGCTGTACAAGCAGACAAACTTCCGGCCACAATGATTAGGGCCAAAAAAAACAAAACTTTCTTCATACTTTAAACTTTATTTAAATTATTAATTATACTTTATATTGTCTTTTAATATGCGTATCTTCTGCTTGTCTTTTTTCTGCTATCACCTCTTTGGCTTTAATACGCAACTCTTCTAAATTTAATTTATCTAATTCCTTAGCGCGCTTAATTAATTCTACACTTTCATTTAAATCTGGATTCTCTAAGACGTCACCTAATAATACGTCTAAGATAGCGCCAATCTTCGGTCCTGGATTAACTCCCAAAACCTCTATTAAATCATCGCCGTTAATTTTTAACATTTTAACAGACACGGGATCATTTTGCACCTTTTCCATCATATATTGTAAATGGCGCAATTTATAGGGCATCGCTTTAGGGGTGCCCGAACCAAGTCTATCAGCTATACGTAAATCTATCAAATCTTTTAAATTCTCACGTCCCACTTTAACAATCAAACGCCTCACTGAAGCGGCAGTAACCTCTCCCACATTATAATAAAACATGTGGTTCTTAACAAGATTTACAACCCGAATTCTATCTTCATTAGAAAATTTGAGACGAGACATTATTTTCTCCACCATTTTTGCCCCTAAATATTCATGATTATAAAAAGTAGCAATATTATCTATTATCTTTCTGGTTTTTGGCTTAGCAACATCATGAAGCAAAGCGGCAAATCTAACCTGCCAATCGGAACTAGGACAATTTTTTAAAGCTAAAACATTATGCTTAAAAACATTATAAATATGGTGTCTATCTTGTTTAACATCAACTCCTTGTTCTAATTCTGGGATAATATATTGTAATAATTTACAATCATGTAAAAGCATAATCCCTTCTGCCGGTCGAGGGGAGGCTAATATTTTTATAAGCTCATCTTTTATTCTTTCTTTAGAAACAAATTTTAAACTTCCAGCTAACTTTAAAATTCCTCTTTGAGTTTTTGGTTCTAGTTCAAAGTCTAGCTGAGAACTAAAACGAATCGCCCTTAACATCCGCAAGGCATCTTCTTTAAATCTATCAGACGGTTCGCCGACAGCGCGAATAATTTTTGCTTTAATATCTTTACGCCCACCAAAAAAATCTACAATATCTTCTGGATGAGACGGGTCAAGCGCTAGAGCATTAATTGTAAAATCACGACGCTCCAAATCTTTATCAAGCTTGTCTTCAAATAAAACAATATCGGGATGGCGCCTATCAGAATACCCTTGTTCGCTACGGTAAGTAGTAATTTCTAAAACATCCTTCACTTTTCCGTCTGCTCTAATTGGAAGCAACACGGTGCCAAAATCATTTTCATATTTAGCATCAGCAAATATTTTTAATACTTCCTCCGGTTTAGCATTAGTGGTAATATCCCAATCCTTTGGCTCTTTCCCCATTAAAAAATCGCGCACGCAACCACCGACTATATAAGCTTCAAAGCGCCCTTCTTTGAGGGCGCTAACTGTATTTTTTACGTAATCTGGAATATTCATAATTATCTTTTAGATGAAAATTTGGTATGCAATAATTTAGCTGATAATTTATTATCCTTAACCCAAGCATAATAAGCCATCATTGATTTATTTTCATGCGCCCTTCTAACGCTTTTACCGGAATCTATATTATACATGCCTTCCAACCTCTTTTTTCTAATCGCATTAGTTGTGGGGATGGGCTGACCGCCACCACCAAGACAACCGCCAGGACAGGCCATAACTTCTATATAATGGTATTTTTTAAGTTTTGGCAAGACTTTTTCAAAATTCCCAATTCCATTAACAACTCCAACTTTTAATTTATGTCCCGCCAACACAACCTCCGCCTCTTTAAATCCTTTTAACCCTCTAACTTCTTTAAATTCTAAACGACTAGAGCAAAGTTTATCCTGACTATCTTTACAGGCTAAAGAAATCGCTGTTCTTAGAGCTGATTCCATTACCCCACCAGAAGCGCCATAAATAGCTCCCGCGCCAGAGCCGTCATTAAAAGTTGGCTCCGTTTCACTCTCCGCTAAACTCTTAAAATCAATTCTATTCTTTTTTAAAATAAAAGCTAGCTCACGCGTGGTAATAACATTATCTACTAATTGTCGCCCTTGATACTTTAACTCCGGCCTTGTAGCTTCATACTTCTTGGAAGTACAAGGCATTATAGAAACCACCACAATTTTCTTAGAATCTATTTTATGCTTCTTAGCAAAATAACTTTTAATCGCGCCGGCACTATGAATATGTGGTGAACGGGCGCTTGTTAAATGAGGCAATAATTCAGGATGGTAAAATTCGGCATAAGCGACCCAAGCCGGGCAGCAAGAAGTGGTCATTGGGAAAACTGCGTTTTTATCGTTCAGCCTTTCCATGAGTTCATCCGCTTCAGTCATCGTGGTAATATCTGCTCCAAAATTAACATCAAATACATGAGAGAATCCCAAAATTTTTAAAGCGGTATTTATTTTCTTGGCCACATTAATTCCGTAAGGCATCCCGAATTCTTCGCCCAAAGAAACTCTAACCGAGGGCGCAAATTGCGCCACGACAATTTTGTTTTTATCTTTTAAAACGCGCTCCACCTGTTGCCATTCTCCTTGCTCTTGAGCGGCGGCCACCGGACAAACATTGGCACATTGACCGCAATAAATACAAGCATGGTTTTTATCGCGCACGGGTTTAATTTCTTGACTAAAACCACTCCCCTCCACCTTTAAAAAATCAATTCCTTGATGGTGGCAAGCGGTCACACAATTATTACAATCGATACACTGGGTGCCATCTATTTCGACAGCATTAGCGAACTTGTAAGTCTTGCGCTTTTCTTTTCTATCCTTAAAGGTGGTTATTTTAATGCCGTAATCACGCGCTAGATTCAAAAGATCACAATTAAACCGCGAGATGCAATCTCCGCATTTTTCAATATGAGAGGCAAATATCAATTCAATATTAAGATTACGTGATTTTTTCACGCGCAGTGAGTCGGTCTGGATATCCATCCCCTCAGTTGCCAAAGTAGAACAGGCCGTACATAATTTATGTTGGCCTTTTACTTCCACAACGCAAACCCGACAACTCGCCCTAACATCTAGGTCGGGGTGGTGGCAAAGAGTCGGTATTTTTATTCCGTTTACCTTAGCAACATCCAAAATGGTTTGCCCGGCTATAAAAGAAAATTGTTTTTTATTAATTTTGAGAGTCATTATTTCTTTACTTTAACTAAATCTAAATACATATTGTAAGTGAAAAACAACGCAATCGGACCGATTAACCAACTAATAACCTGGGTAATAAAATTCCAAATCTGAGCGCCAGTACCATTTTTCGGCATAAACGTTAGTGGAATAGCAATAATCATCATCAGCAACCAAGTAAGAAGCATTAAAAAACTAAATCTACCAAATATTGGCCAAAAATATCCCTTAGCTAACTCTAGGCTACGGTGAATGGCGGCCATATTTTTTTTGCCTTCAAAGAAAAAAGCATAAATAGCAAAACTATATAAAATCCCAAATATAATGCCAGGAATAATTAATAACAAGCACCATAATAAAACTAGAATAACAGTCAAAAAAGATAAACCAAGATAGGGCCAAAAAAGTTCTTTCGTTTCTTTGAATGTTTGCTCGGCTTCATCAGTATAATTTTTTTTAATCAATAAAAATACTCCTATATAAGCTCTTGTCCAAAAATAAATCGCTAAAACCATAGTAATCACTGCGCTAACAGTAGCGGTTACTTTTAAGGCAGTCGAAATAAACCCCGTCTTAATAACGGCAAAACCCAATATTGCTAAAACGAAAGACACAGCTAAAGGAATTATAGTTGGCTTTATCCCCTCCCAATAAATTTTTAAAATTTTATCTAAATTTTGCCACCAAGTTTTAAGAGCGTCTTCAGTCATCTTAAAAACTGGAGTTAATTTTGGTTTATTATAAGTTGGCGCAACGGGATTACCTTGAACATCTTCTGTTTTAATTTTTGCCGAAATATCTTTTTGTTCTTCCGGCTGATTAATGTTTTCCATAGTTTTGTTTAATTTATTTTATATTCTCAAAAAAACTTTTAACAGTTTGTGGCAATGACGAACCTAGGGCACACACGCTTGATTCCTCCATATTATCTAACAAATCCGAAAACAATTGTTTGTCATAATTCTTTTGTTGTGATAGTTCTCGCAAACGATAGCTTCCTTCTCTACAAGCAGAGCAATACCCGCAACTTTCTGTTTCATAAAATTTCAACCAATAATCTAAAAGTTTTTTCTGGTCAGTATTTTTTTTATCTAAAACCATAAGTAAGCAGGAACCTTCAACTGGGGATTGTAGTTGGTCTGAACGCAACAGCTCTCCACAAACCTCGCCGCCAGTTATGACAAAAAAATCAAAACTAGGGTAATTATTAGTCGCCCTTAATATCTCTTCGGCGCTCATAGTCGGTGATAAGGAAAAAACTCCACGATGAGCAACTGCCCCGGATAAAGTATATAAACGTTCTCCCTGATAAACTCCTTTATCAATCAGGCTAACATCAAAAAGCGTTTCAACGTTATTTATTAGAGTCGGCTTGCCAAATAACCCTTTTTGAGAAGGAAATGGCGGTTTTAATCTTGGCTCTGGTCTTTTGCCTTCAATAATATTTAAGATTGCTGTTTCTTCCCCGCAAATATAGGAAGGGGTTTCCGGCTTCATCACAAATTCAACCTTAGCGGCTAGAGACTTATATTTTTTGTCTATTAATATTTTTTTAATACTTGATAAATATTTTTTATAATATTCATGTTTTAAGAAAAAATAAACCTTTTTAATTTTCTTACTTCCTAGAAATTTATAAGCCAAATATACCCCATTTATCAAATCCTCAGATTTATGAGCTAATATATATTCATCTTTTTTTACCCCCGGCTCCCCTTCGGCCCCATTAACAATAATATAACCCAAATCTTGAGTATCTAAAGCTTTTTTAACAGCTAACCACTTTTGTGCTGTCGGAAAAGCGGCCCCACCACGTCCAGTGAGCCCGAATTCTTCTATTTTTGTAATTATATCATTAGACATTTGACAAATAGCCTAACTAGAATTATCTAGCGGTCCAACCTCCATCAACATGCAAAACCGTGCCAGTTACATACTTAGCCTCATCACTTGCTAAATATAAAGCAGCGTAAGCAATATCATTAGGCTCGCCAGCATATCCCAGCGGGGTGCTATCTTTAACCATCTTATTGGTGCTAGGGTTGGCTAACATGTCTTTCGTCATATTGGTCATTATAAAACCAGGAGCAACCGCATTAATTCTAATTCCGCTCGGAGCTAAATCCAGAGAAGAGGCGTGAGTCAGTTGAACAACTCCCCCCTTAGAAGTACAATAAGAAACCGTGCTTGGCATCCCAACTGTGCCCAAAATAGAACTTAAATTTACAATAGAGCCCTTAATTCCCTTTTCTTTCATAAACTGAGCCGCTAACTGAGAACCATAGAACACCCCGTATAAATTTATTTTAATAGTCTTATCCCAAACTTCATCACTAACATCTAAAATCCCGCCCATAGTTCCAACCCCGGCATTATTAACCATAATATCCAAAGTCCCAAATTTTTCCACCGCAGTTTTAATCAATTGGGCAACTTCTTCGCGTTTGGAAACATCACATTTAACATAGACCGCTTTTTCAGAGTCAATAACTAGCTCTGCTGGTGATTCATAAACATCTGAATAAACAACTTTAGCTCCCTCGGCTACAAATAAATCGGCCGTGGCCTTACCCAAACCAGATGCAGCTCCGGTAACAATAGCAACTTTATTTTCCAATCTCATATATTTAAAATTATTTAATAAATTTTCCTAAATAAGCTGCCAACTCTACTAAACGATTAGAGTACCCCCATTCGTTATCATACCAAGAAATGACTTTCAGTAAATTACCACCAACAATTTTGGTGGACAATAAATCAATTACGGCGCTGTGAGGGTTGCCAATTATATCCGTAGAAACTAATTCCTCTTCCGAAGCTTCAATAATCCCCTTAAGTTTACCGCTCGCCGCTTTTTTAAAAGCTTTATTAACAGCCTCCACGGTTGTTTTTTTATCCAATAAATAAACTGTGTCGCATAAAGAACCAACTGGGGTCGGGACCCTAACTGCCAAACCATCAAATTTGTCTTTTAACGATGGAATAGCTTCTGTGGTAGCGGTTGCCGCTCCGGTTGTAGTCGGAATAATATTTAAAGCAGCCGCACGAGCACGACGTAAATCTTTATGAGGGCCATCTACTAAATTTTGATCAGCGGTATAAGAATGGATAGTGGTCATTAAAGCATTTTTAATACCAAAATTACTCTTGATAACCGCAGTCGCTGGAGCCAAACAATTAGTAGTACAAGATGCGCATGAGACAATATCATCCGAGCGACCAACTTTATTTTCATTAACCCCAAGAACAATAGTTTTTACTCCGCCCTTAGCTGGAGCAGAAATAATAACTTTTTTAGCTCCCGCTGCTAAATGCAACCCTAAATCTTCTTTGGTTCTGAAGCGCCCAGTACATTCCAACACAATATCAACTTTCATTTCTGCCCAAGGAAGTTCGGCCGGATCTTTAATCGCTAATACTGGAATCTTTACGCCATCAATAATAATAGAGTCCTTAATAGTACTTATTTTATGATCATATTGCCCGTAGCAAGAATCTACCTTCAGCAAATGCGCGAGCGTCCCCGCGTCAGTTAAATCATTAACCGCAACCACGTTTAGGTTAGGAAAACTGTCGTGAATAATTTTAAAAGCAGCCCGACCAATACGGCCAAAACCATTAATAGCGATGTTTATCTTTTTCATAAATAAAATATTTTATATTTATTAATTTATTATATTATAACACATAAATATAAATTAATAAAAACAAAAAATCGCCTTTTTTATGACGATTTCTGGTTTATTTAAAAATATTTATTTTTTCTTATTCTTTCTATTAATATCAACTTCAATTGTAATGTCTCTCTCGTCATGTTTCTCGGGTGGTATTTTAACATCTACGGTCTGCTTTAAAACATGATGACCACAAACCGTACCTCTCAAACCGTCAA
The DNA here is from genome assembly GCA_038323715.1 of Patescibacteria group bacterium. GTDB lineage: Bacteria > Patescibacteriota > Patescibacteriia > Patescibacteriales > UBA12465 > UBA12465. The sequence goes on along the minus strand of JBBQHF010000001.1, from coordinate 86,912 downwards.
CATTAACCTTAGTCCCAATTGGCGGCAACTTGCCAGCTAATTCTTTATAGCCTTCATATTCATAAGACAAACAGCACATCAAACGTCCACACATACCGGAAATTCTTTCAGAGCCCCGATGAACTACTTGTTGTGTTTCGGCCATTTCAGAGGTTATGGAAGAAAACTCACACAGAAATTCTCGACAACATAAACCACGTCCGCAAGGACCGCAATCACCGGTAGCCTTAGCCTCATCACGAGTTCCAATCTGAGTTAAACGAATATTGGCACTAAACTTAGCGGCCAATTCCTTTACTAGCTCACGAAAATCAACCCGACCATCAGAGATAAAAGCAAAATTTATTCTATTACCATCAAACGAAAAATGAACATCGATTAATTTCATTGGCAAACCGGCGCGTTCAATTGCCGCGCGACAAAACTCTAAAGCCTCATTTTTTCTATCTTGATCGGCCGACCTAACAACATCTTCGTAATCAGCCTTTCTTACAATTGGCTTTATTTCCTTAACCACGCCATTTTCAATTTCTTCTTTATACTCACAAAAGGTAATGATTTTACCGAGCTCCTTGCCCATTTCCGTTTCCACAATTACATAATCCCCAACAGCTAGATTTAATCCAGCAGTGGTAAAATTATAAACCTTATCCCAAGGCGCAAATTGTACTTGAGCTATTTGCATGAACACTTGTATAAATTACCGCTAAAGAGCGTAGCGAACAAACTTGAGAATTTTGGCTCCTCCCAAGATGTCCTTAATCTTTTTCTTGTCTTCTTTGATATATTCTTGTTCATTTAAGCAAACTTCAGAATAATACTTACCCATTTTACCCTCAACAATCTTTTCAACCATCGCTTCCGGTTTTCCTTCTTTTAATAACTGTGCCTTATAAATTTCTTTCTCCTTTGCCATTTCTACAGGAGAAACTTCTTCTGGATATAAATATTTTGGATTAGCCGCTGCAACTTGCATCGCAATGTCAGCCGCTAATTCACTTTTTCCGGGTTGATCTAAAGAAACCAAAACTCCAATTCTGCCTCCTAAATGAGAATAGGCGGCCACAGTTGGGGCGCTCAATATTTCAAAACGTTTAATACTCATTTTTTCTCCAATAGTTCCGCTTAAGGCATCGAGTGCTTCGGAAACGGTAACCCCATCATATGGAGCGGCCAACAAAGCCTCTAAACTCTCGGGTTTATTCTTCTGAACAATCCCCAAAGCCTGTTCGGCAAATACTTGAAATTTTTCATTTCTAGAAACAAAATCTGTCTCAGAATTAAGCTCTAATATATAACCTTCATTATTTTCCGCATTAACCGCAACTTTAACAACGCCTTCATTAGCTTCACGATCAGTGCGTTTAGCGGCCTTAGCAATTCCTTTTTTTCTTAAGATTTCAATTGCCTTTTCTAAATCATTATCAGCTTCTTTTAAAGCCTTTTGACAATCAACCATGCCCGCGCCAGTCAGGTCGCGTAATTTTTTTATAAGCTCCATATTGATATAAGCATTAAAAATGGTTCAATAACCGCTTTTATTAATGCAATTAATTTTTTAAGTTCTTTTTCGCTTCAAGTAGAGATTCTTTAATAGCATTTAAAGTTAAAGCAATTGTTTTTGTGGCATCATCATTAGCCGGAATCGGATAATTTACTTCATCTGGATTAACGTTAGTATCACAAATAGCAATAATAGGGATATTCTTTTGCTGCGCTTCTTTGATGGCCGTTTCTTCTTCTTTAATGTCCCAAACAAAAAGTGCGTCAGGAAGTTTATTTAAAGTAGTTAGACCACCAACCCGAACCTTTAATTTACCAATTTCACGATCAAAGTCTAATCTTTCTTTTTTAGTATATTTTTCCAATTTACCAGAATCTTTCTTCTCTAATAAATCTAGATATTTTTTAACTGATTTTTTAACAACTGTAAAATTTGTAAGATAACCACCCAACCATTTACCAACAATGTAAGGTTGTTCAATTTCAATGGCCATTTTCTGTAAAGGACCAGCAACTTGATTTTTAGTTCCAACAAATAAAATACTTTTCCCTTCGGAAACTAATTTAGACATAAAGTCTAAAGCTTCGGTTAACTTTTCTTGAGTCTTCTTTAAGTTAATGATGTAAATCCCATTCTTTGAAGTAAAAATAAATTGCTTCATTTTTGGGTGCCAGCGATTAGTACGATGGCCGAAGTGCATGCCGGCTTTCAGCATTTCTTCAATACTTGGTGTTTTTGACATATTTTTTCTTTGTTACGTCTGCCCCCTTGCCTCTAAAAGAGGAAGAAAATAATAGCTATTCGCTATAGGAGCATGATAATTAATTAAAAATGACTCAGCCATAGGAGGCAGGGTCTATTACTAATAAAATATACTATTTTTGGTCAAATGTCAAGCAATAAACAAAGAACCAGGCTCTGATTAGAATTGTTTAATTAGCATAATTATCTTATTTAATATTAGGTATTTTTTTCGAACTTATACCTAGATAATTTATCAAAATGCCAATACTGCTTCCAATTACAATCACCAAGAGATGAGTTGAATACTTTAACCCCCTTCTCTATCGCCTGTTCAATATTAACCTTGGTTAAATATTTAAAGATATCTTTTACTTCAGAATTGTCAGCTCCGGAAATGAAATAATAATAAACGTTTTGATAAGTTACCGACAGAGAAATGGCCAACTTAGACCCATCAACCAAAATTGTGACCATACTCCAATCTAATTCTAGAGCAATTAAATCAGTAAAGCTTTGTCGTTCGGCTTTTGTTCTTAGATAAGACTCGCCCGCAAAATTTTTAACATTTAAATCAAACAGGTTGCCTAAATCAGAAAAATCATCATAAACTATTTTTAATTCATGCCTTTTCTCTAAATTTTTAAATATTGCTTTAAAATTGTGGCGACGATGTCTATCGGGAAAATATTTTATCAAATATTCATCAAAATTAGAACAGTCGCTTACATCGGCGACATAAACATAATCCTCCAGCGGTAAATCGGTTATCAAATTGCTATCTCCCATTAAGTCGTAGACTCTTACCGGATGGGGAAAATTAATTTTAAAGAAATCAGCCAACAAATATTCATACCCGGGAGAAAAAAATAAGCGATTATCTTCAATAAAACTTTCCGCCATGAATTCTAAATAATTTTTTTTCTCATTGTACGTTAAGGGCAATAAAGCAACGGGCTGCTCGTTATCGTAAGCAACATAAAAATAAAATGGATGAGGATTTTTTTTATACAAGCAATACCGAACATCCCATAAATCATACAGAGATTCTTGAAGCGATAATTTTTCCCAAATTTTTTTAGCTGTTTCTAAATCATTAACTAGCCTGATATCAATCATATTGTTTTAGAGAATGTTCGGCTGTAAATGATAATAAGGAGGATTATCTTTATAACGCTTAATAGCCAATCTAATTATTTCCTCTAAGAAGTCGCCGTAATCCATCCCAACTACTTTGGCACAAATAGAAAAACAGCCATCCTCATTTAACGAAGGATTAGGGTTTAGCTCTAGAACGTAAGGATTATTATTTTTATCAACTCTTATTTCAATTCGTCCGTAATCATGACAATCAAGGATGCGATAAGTATCAAGCGCTATTTCTCCCAATAAAGTTTCTAATTTTTTACTGATATTTTTTGGTGGGCGTTGTACAATAATTTTTTTATAAACCGGATCATCGGTATATTTGGCCTCAAAAGGATAAATGTGCCACTTATCGGCCGGGAGATTATCAAATATAGAACGCGATAACGGTAAAACTCGTAAATCATCATCATCGCGGCCAATTACTGGGACATCGTATTCGTCTCCTTCTATATATTCTTCTATTAAAGCCGGGCGACCGATTTCGCCAATTACCTTTTCTAATTGGCGACGTAATTCTTTTTCATTTTTAACGACCGAATCATTAGTAATCCCAATTGAATTATCAGTATTAGCCGGCTTAACTATGAGTGGATAACGCAAATCATCTCTGATGTCATCATCCAAAGAATAAATATAATCCCATTCTGGGGTTGGTATCTTATGATAATTTAAAAGTTTTTTGACTCTAATTTTATCAATACACAAACCAAGCGTAAAAGGATTTGACCCGGTATAAGGAATTTGCAAAACATCAAAAATAGAGGCAACGTGTGGCTCTAATAAACTAGAATTATTAATACGTTCACAAACATTAAACACTAAATCAACATCACTATTTTTTAATTCATCAAAAACTTTTGGCAAATCATTAAAATCAAAAAAATCTACTTTATAGCCACGCGCCTTCAGAGAAATTTCTATCTCTTTGCCAATGACCGTTAAATCATTTTCAACCATGGTTTCTTGATCTTGATTTCCCTCATTATAGAGATTACACGCTATCCCGATGTGTAAATTGCGTTGATTGGAGATGGCCATGCGCCTGATTTTTTCTATCTTAGACCCTCTTTTTAACATCTCGCGATTAACCGCTGAAATTGAAAAAGGCGTTTTACGAGCCGTCTTCCCAATGGAAGAAGCTGGATGAAATTTGGCCACATCATAGCTCACCATATCCGCCGCTAAATGAAGATTGTCTTGAGCATCAAGGGGGTTATGTCCGGAAACCAAGATCCAACCCAAGTACTCATACCCATCGGGTGGAGCCATTACCGAGTCTCCAATTTTCTTTTCAAACTGGAACTCTTCTACAAATGGTAACTTCTTTAAGTTATCACTTATTTCCAAATTAACTAAGATACCGGAATGCTCTGAAGAAAAAGTCTGAGCAACCAAATAAGCATACGGCCCTGATGGAAATTCAAATTTAGGAATATAAACCCCGCAAACTATTTTTAAATAATTTTCTATCAAATCAATTCGCCAAGCCGCTTTAACACTAGCATAAACTTCATCCCCACCTAATCTTAAATTTATTTCTATCGGCATTGGCCCCTGAGAAGTAGCTTTAGCTTCAAAATGAATACAACCATTTAAAACTCCCAATTTTTCCAACATCTCATCAACCATGGTAAGGAGTTGCGCCTGATGCTTGGCCGGCAAGTTAGAGGGAGTCATCCTGGTGGTCTCAATAAAAAAAGGTTCTTTAGTTTGCCCGTTATCAGAAATGGCGCAAAATTTTATTTTTCCATTTTGCACCAAAATATCTAAATCAACCTCATCCCCATCTATATATTCTTCTATAAATACTCCTAACCCATCGGTAAGAGCTGATTCAACTTTGGGAGATATCTCTTTCTTAATATAATCATAACTTTCCCTTAACTCTTCAGCATCATTAACTCTCATCACGAAAGCGCTCCCGGCACCGTAAGCGGGCTTAACAACCAAAGGGAATGAAAAATTCTTGATTACATCCTCTAAATCCTTATTATTTTTTAGTTCTCTAAACTTAACAACCGGCAAACTGTTATTCAAACAGAATTCACGAAAAAGATATTTGTTTCTGGCTTGATTGGCGACCCGAAATGGCACCCCGATTAATTTATATTTATCAACAATTTTAGACACTAATAAAACATCATCTTCTAAAAATGTAGCCACGCCATCTAGCTTAATTTCTGGTTGATTTTGCAAGAAAGATTCTAAAACTGTAAGTGCCTCCGCATAATTTGCAGTATTAGCCTTAATGCAATAATCAGCGTATGGCTGGAAAGTTGTTGCCTCACTTCCTAAAACAATAATCTTTAGACCAAGAGTTTTAGCTTTTCTGATAAAACTTTTTTTTGAATGAAGGGGGTCATTGGCCGAATTACTATTAACTATCAAAATTGTTTTGCCAAACAGAGAACGCTTCCTTTGATCTAGAGTTTCTTGCCCGTTCATATTAATAAAAGTTTATGAATTATTAAAAATATAGATTATTTAAGATTATAAGTGACGCCAACCTCTACTACCACTTCTCTACTTCCGGAATTAATCTGGGGATCAACCACACCCCCAGCTCCACCAGCGCCCATTCCTCCTTTTTCATAACCATAAGAAGAATACGGCAAAGGTTGAACAATATTTTCCCACCAACCACCAACATTCTTTAGCTCCACACCAGCCGCATCCGCCAATTCTCCACTTTTATTTTTAGCATCCTTAATGGCGGCCACTCTAGCCTGTTGCTTCAAATCATTTAAATAAGAGGAATCAAAAGTTAACCCGGCAACTTGATTAGCCCCCGCTTTTGAAGCATCAGCGATAACCTTATTTAAACGGCTGGGGTCTTTATCATAATTAGAAACCTTAATAACCAACTGTTCATTGGCATTATAGCCAGTAACGCTTGAAATGTTATCTTTATAATCATACTGGGGATATAAAGAATAATTCTGAGTTTGGATATCACTATCTGAAATATCATAAATTTTGACAGCTTTAATAATATTTTCCATTTTGGCGTTAAGTTGATTTAAAGCATCCTCGGCTTTTGCTACTTTGTCAATTTGGACCCCCAGGGTAACAATCGCTAAATCTGGACTATAAGAAACTCTACCTTGCCCAGTAACGGTAACTTGCTTAAATGTTTGATTGACGATTCGGTCTCTTAAGATAGAAATCACGATGACGCCAGCTAACAAAATAATACCAATTAGCATAAGCCAACTTTTTGGGCTCTTCCATGATAATGACTGTAAATTATTGTCTGACATATAATTATTTATTAACTTAATAAGTAATGAAATTATAGCACAAGCACTAGAAACGACAATCCAGAAGGGATTTCCGTTGCTTTTCGGGAAAACGCTCTATAGAATACCGCAACGCCGTTCTAGGCATCACTTTACCATATTTTTTTAAGAAATCTAGTAATTCCCTTGTCCCAATTCTCTTACCCGCCTCCCTCAACATCCAACCAACCGCCTTATGAATTAAGTCATGTTTATCAGATAATAAAATTTCAGATATATAAAAAACCTCCTTCGTGCTCCCTTGGCGAATAAAATAGAAGGTGGCGACAATGGCAATTCTTTTTTCCCATAAGTTATTGGAGTGCGCCATCTCACCGAGAATATTCTTAATCTCTTTCTGATTAATATAATTAAATAAAAAATTACCTACTATTTTAGGGGCGCTTAAATCTACTAAGTCCCAATTATTAATATAGCGGGTATTTTTTAAATAAAAATTAAATATTGTTTTTCTTTCAATAATATTTTTAGAGTCTTCATATTTTTTAATTAAAATAAAAAGCCCGACTAGGCGATATTCATGAAATTTACTTTTTAATAATTTAGAAACGTCGGTCATGGTCGCTATTTTATATTTTAAAGCAACCTGGCGAGCAACTGGGACTCTAATTCCTAAAAAAATATCCCCTTCTCCATACTGACCTTTTCCAGTTTTAAAAAAGCGCTGCAAAATAAGCGCTTGTTGTTTATCGGCTAAGATATTAAGCTCTCTAGAAATATCAGGAAAAACAGACATATTAATAATGATAACTTTTGTTATTAAAAATTGTAACGGCGCGATAAATTTGCTCAAGCAGAATAACTCGCGCCAGCTCATGCGGAAAAGTTAATTTTGATAAAGAAATTTTATTATACTTGTTAAATATTTCTTCAGTGAAGCCTAAAGTCCCACCAATAATTAAAATGATTGGCTGATTTAAATTAAATAATTTTTTAGAAAACTTAATAGAGTCACATTCTTCCCCTTTTTCCGCTAACAAAAAAACCGCTGAACCTGATTTGCGGTTTAAATAATCCTGCAGACGATTTCCCTCTTCTTTCTTAGCAACTTCTTGACTGGATTGCGAAAAAGATTCAAGTTTTAATTCTTCAATTCTGATTCTAGCGTATGGCTTAAGTCTTTTTAGATACTCACCAGCCGCTAAATCAAAATATTTAGTTTTTATTTTACCAAATGCTACCACGGTAATATCCAACATACACTATTGTTGATAAAATTTACGCACCAGGTCGTTAAAGGTGCTTACCTTTTGATTATAATCAACCGCTCCCTGATAATCAAAGCTCCCTCCAGCGCGCAAGGATTTTATTTCATTATACAGCAAAGACATTTCCGCTACTTTTTGGTGAACGATACTAGCGCCATAATATATTTTGCCGGAACTTTTTTGTACTATTTCTATACTACCCAATTTTGATTCATCAAAAAGCGTATCAAAACTATAATCATCAACCTGAGCTTGCCCCTGAATACTATTAGGGACTACGCTAATGGGAAAATAATTTGTAACTTCAACATAGCAATAACCAGAGCCGGAGATAGAATATTCAACTGGGCAGGCGATTCCCGCAGCGCTATGATTAATATCTGGAAAATTCATTATTGCTGCTCCATACCCCAATTTACGCAAAATAGAAACCGCTAAGAAAGTTTTGTCCGAACAAACGCCAGTCTTTAGATATAGGGTTTCATAAGGATAATAAGGATTATTAACACTAGAATCTGCCTTAGCCTTATCATAGGTAATGTATTGGACAAGCGCCAAGGCACTTTCTGCTAACTCATCATCTGACCAGTTATTATTTTTTGCTTTATTTGAAAGACTGGACACTATATCGGAAATTGATAAATCATCCTTTTTAATTTGCAAAAATAAACCATAAAAAGACTCACTCAAGTTAGCTGGTGGGTTATTAGCGGGGTAGCTATACACTTTCGGAGCGGCTTGATAGCTTTTATATATAGTCGGCGATAACTGCAATGAGAGGCTTTGACTAGTGTTTTTATATTTAAAAGTAAAGGTCTTAGTCTCACTATAAACAGTTTGGCTCGTTGGGGCTAAATTAGCCGTTTGACTAGCTGAAGTAGTCCCAATAGCAATTTTATTAAGGTCACTATTAGTAATCCCGAGTCCTAAACTTCTAATAACGGCAAAGGCATCATCAGGTCTTCCTAAATAATATAATTTTAAATTTAAAGGATTAACATAATAAGCTTGCCCTTTATCTTGGACCTTTAAAACTATGCGACCAGCTAAGCGAGTGGGGGCCTTCGTAGAAATAAACGAGCTCAAATCATTATTAGAAACGCCGAGACCAAAATCACGCATTATTTTAAAAGCATCATCAGGGCGACCAAGGTAATATCTGGTAACGCTTACCGGGTCGACATACCAAGCCTGGCCCTTATCTTGTACTTGTAATAAAATACGGCCACTTAAACTAGCGGCCTCAACTGTTTGGCTAATTAAAAAACTCAAACAAAATACTATTAAACCAAGTGCAAAAGATAATAGTTGTAATCTATTTTTCCTCATAATCTAATAATGTTACGAATACGTCTTTATTCGGTGGGGCCGGTAAGTGATGAACATCATTTATATAAACTATTTTTATATAACCATCACGATCAACTATTATTTTACTAATAGAAGATTGAAATATTTCTAAAGATAAAAACCCAATAATATCAGCATTTAAAATTCCCGTTAAAATTGATTTGATAAAATTACCATGGCAGAAGATGGCAATTTTTTTTCCCTTGAACTCACGAAATATCTCCGCGACCGCTCTTCTGGCGGCAGTTTGCATTTTATCCAACTCTTTATCAAGAACCTCATGACGCTTCAAACGTTTTTCGCGTTCTTTCTCGGTCATGTTAAAATATTTTATTCTATACCAATCCTTCCAATCAAATTCATTGAGCCTGTTATTTACTATTAGTTTCTTTCCTGATTTTTTAATAAAATCAGCAGCTGTTTCCTTGGCTCTGGCAAATTCGCTGGAGCAAACAATATCCACCTTGGAATTCAATAAACGCTTGGTTAAGTATCGTCTCTGCTTTAAGCCGACAACTGAAAGAGGCATATCCATGTCGCCCATTTTTTTAGCCATTTTATAATTTGGATGGCAATGCCTAATTAATAAAATTTCGGTATATGGTCGCTTAGTTTTTGGTTGTATTTTTATGTAGGGATTTTTATACATGAATTTTAGGAAATATTAGCAAGAGCAAAACTCCAATTGAATAAGTTCATCATGATTGCGTCAACAAAGTCAGCGCGTCTATTTTGATAATCTAAATAATAAGAATGTTCCCAAACATCAAGTGCTAAAATTGGTTTCAAACTTCTTACTAGAGGGTTTTCCGCATTTGGAGTTTTAATAATTTCTAAACCTTTGTCGCTCTTAACTAGCCAAGTCCAACCGCTGCCAAACTGACTCAAGGCAACTGTTTTAAATTGAGTATAGAAATTTTCCAACGAACCAAAAGATGAGTTAATTAGACTCAGAACCTCTTCGGGAATTATTCTATCTTCAGCCTTGCTACTTAATGAGTCCCAAAAGATATTGTGATTGAAAACTTGAGCAGCATTATTAAAAATAGCCGTCATCTCATTTTTCTCAAAAGATTTAAGCACTATTTCCTCCAAAGAAAGATTAGCTAACTCGGTCCCCTCAATCAGTTTATTTAAATTATCTACATAGGCCTGATGATGTTTACCATAATGGAAATCAAGAGTTTTTTCAGACATATACGGCTCAAGCGCATTTTTAGCAAACGGCAAAGATTTTAAAGTGAACATATATTTAAAATTAATTTATTAGATGCCATTATTATAGCAAATTTATCATTATTAGACCACTTTTAGCTTGCCCCGCAAGGCACGATAATCTGGAATTGTTTGAGCGACTAAGGCCCAAAAATTAGGAGAATGGTTAAACTCTTTAAGATGACAAAGTTCATGGACAATAATATAATCGGCCTCAGCCGGAGTAAGAAATAAAATGCGATAGTTAAAACTTAGATTACCATTTTTAGAACAGCTGCCCCACCTAGTTTTTTGACGTCTTATCCTCACAGCTTGATACTTAAAACCATAGAATCTATTAAAATAAACCAAGCGATCGTTAATCATCGCCTCCGCCCTGTCTTTATGGCGTTTATAATTAGCCAGCGTATCTTCGGTAACTGGGTTTCCGGGAACAAATTTGGTATTATTTATCTTGCCAGTAATCCAGGCCGCCCGGCTTTGTAAAAAATCGACAACTGCTTTTTCGTTTACAAAGGTGGGCTTAGTAACAGAAATCTCCCCATTACCATAAATCATAAGACGCAAACGTCTAGAGGTACGATAAGATTTAAGCGAATAAGCTATTTCTTGCCCATTTAAAATAATTTTTCTTTGTTTAGTTAACATTTTATTTTTAGTATAAAATCATTATACCTGTTTAAACCGATAATTGACAAATAATTAAAAAGGTTTTAGTATAAAAAGCATAAATGCTAAATAAATATAAGTTGAACTTTAAAAACTAATCGCATCATGAAAAGAAAAATTGTTTTTTTTAACAGAAATGAGCCCTATCTCATCTTCCCCGCCGCAACTCTTTTTTTACAACTTGGAGGTCATGTTCAAATAGAGCCCTCCGATGTAAACGCCATGGTTGAGCACGAACTCAACGATGATGATGAAATATACATCATAGATATTGGACCAGAAACAGAAGGCGAACTTAAAAAATTAATTGATTTTGAAATTAAAAACAAAAACAAAATTCAATTATGGATTAACGAAAAAGAGGGTCAAAATACACATTCTTTAACAACTTTAATCGGAATGGGTTACAAAATCTCTCCAGATGGGCGCTCCACGATTAAAGAAATAACGAAAAAAGATTTTGCTACCTCAAACAAAGCGGCCGAAAGAATCCTAAGGGCATATCAGGCACAAATTTCTTTAGATTTTAATACAGATCATCCAAAAGGAATTAACAGAATTCTAAAAGAAATGATTAGTGAATTAATTTCTGGAAAAGAAAATGCTGAAATTAATGCTTTAGCCGAAATTCAAAAAGTTGCCGAGAAAAAGATGAATGGCTTACTACGATTTTGGAGTACTACTAGTATTAGAGGGCAGGCGCTCAAAGCTTACCCATTCCAAAAAATTTCTCTCATAAAGTTAGAAGAAGAAAAAGAACTGGATCCGTTTATAGACTTGGCGCCCTTAATACAGCTTCTAAAAACTAAAACATTTAAATTCATATTAGAATATAATTGTCGCGGTAAAATCCATTATCTTTATTTTAGAAAAGATATAATGGTTAGAAGTTCGTACTCAGACAGAATAGGCAAACAATTTACCAGAATTAAAGCAGCAAACAAATTATTATAGCCCTAACAAAAACCCGACTAACAAGCCGGGTTTTAAATTATCTAATTTTTTATATTTTCTTATTTCCGGTTACTTTTCTTTTTAATTGTCCACAAGCAGCAGAGATATCAGAACCAAAACTAAGCCTGATAGTAACCGGAATGCCATTTTTTTCTAAAGTCTTCTTAAAATTTTCAATCGTTTCACGCGAAGAAGCTTGAAAACGTCCAGTTTCGTTGTAAGGAATTAAATTCAACAGGTAAAGAGGTTTTCTCATGATAACTGATAGTTCCTCGGCATCAGACTGAGAATCATTAACCCCCCTTATCATTAAGTATTCAAACATAACGCGACGACCAGTTTTTTTTATATAATCATCAACCGATTTAAACAAATCACTGAGTTCATATTTTTTAGCAATTGGCATTAACTTACGGCGAAGATTATCAGTCGCCGCGTGCAAAGAAACTGCCAAATTCATTTGCAATTTTTCACCAGCAAATCTTTTTATACCTTCTATAATACCAGCGGTGGAGACCGACATTCGACGGGCCCCAATATTTAAAGTCTCAGGATTATTAATAAATTTTGCCGCTTTAATAAACTCTGAATAATTTAAAAACGGCTCACCCATACCCATAAAAACTATATTATCAACCTTTTCAAGAATATTTTCTTTTTTTAATTCTCTCTGCCAAAATACTACCTGCTCAACTATTTCTTCAGATAATAAATTTCGCTTAAAACCGGCCTGCCCCGTTGCACAAAATGAACAATCCAAAGCACAACCTATTTGGCTGGAAATACAAATAGTATTACGGTGGGCGCGACCATCTTTTACTAATGTGTCTTTTTCTTCCCAATCCTTTTTGTCTACTTTCTGACGTATTAAAACAGTTTCTACCGTTTCGCCATCTTCTAATTCAATCAGTGCTTTTTTAGTTAATTTACGACCAGACTCTTCAAAAATATTTGCCTTAATTTCTAAGGGACAGGCTATCGCCAGTTCCTCTCTTAATATCTTTGGCAAACTAGAGGCCTCATCCCAATTTGAAATATAATCTTGAAACAAGCATTTATTAACCTGGACGTAACGATATTTAGGTTGGTCTTTTAAAACTTTTGATAAATTATTGAGTTTCATCTTGATAAAAAATTATAAAACATTATTTAAAGCGGTTGCAAAGTAATTTTAACTATCTCGCTACGACTGGTGGTGCGCATCGGAGGACCCCAAGTACCCAACCCACTATTAACAATTAAAGAAAACGGACCTTTTTGGAATAAACCATAACCATAACCCTTATAAGCCCATTTAGCCAGAAAGCCAAATGGAAATAATTGCCCCCTATGTGTGTGCCCGGATAGCTGCAAGTCAATTCCGGCTTTTTCTGCTAATTCAATATTTTTTGGTTCATGATACAAAAGAATACTTGGCTTGCTTTCATCATACCCCGATTGTTTTAAAATTTCTTCGTATAAATCAAAATCTTTATTGAAAGAGTAGTTTATACCAATAATTTGTAGGCCGTCAACTATCACTAAGCGATTATCCAAAATTTCTACTGGATTACTTTTTAACAAATCAGTTACCCGGTCAAAGCCTAGATATAAGTCATGGTTACCAAAAGAATAATAAATTCCCCTTTTTACATTTAACCTCGCAAATGGAGTATTCATCCAAGAAAAATCAGATTCCATGCCATCAAATAAATCGCCAGTAATAACCACCGCCTCCGGTTCTAATTTATTAACCCTAGCCATAACACGATAAAAGAAATTTTTTCTATAAACGGGACCAAGATGAACGTCGGAAATTTGCACGATAGACTTTCCATACCAAGATTCCGGCAAATCTTTAATTTTTATCTCGTATTCTTTAACTTTAGGGGTAAAGGCATTAAACAATCCTAGCGCCGATATTAAAATTGTTCCCGAAATTAAAATTATTTTTATAATATTTGGCTCCAAGGTGAACCCAACATAACTTCCAATAAATTTTATTATAATAACCAAAAGTGCCATTAACCCAAAATTTAGCAAAGCGCCAATCCAAAAACCGGCTAACATATAATACCAGCGAGTGGCGACGTTGTCCCATTGATGTATCATATAGGAAGCAACTAAAGCGGATATGAAAAAGAACAAAATAACCAAAGCAGCAATTATTTTTGAATTAAAAGTTGTTAAACCAAAAAATTTTACCGCCGCCAGCCAAGCTATCACATGGCCTAAAAATAGAACAAGGGCAGAAACCGCAAAAAATAATAATTGCATCATATAATTAAAATCACCTTAAAAAAGATTGATTAATTTAATTTATAGGAGAAAAAGGGAAAGTAGAAAAACTAGATTTATCACCAAGTTCCTCTTCTATTTCCATCAAACGATTATACTTAGCCGTTCTCTCAGAACGCGCTGGAGCACCTGTTTTTATTTGGCCTGTACCCATAGCGACTGCCAGATCCGCGATAAAAGTGTCTTCTGTTTCTCCACTACGATGAGAAATGACAGCAGTCAGATTATTTTTTCTCGCCAATAATATAGTCGCAATTGTTTCTGATAAGGTCCCAATTTGATTTAGTTTAATCAAAATAGAATTAGAAGCATGATTATCAATCCCCTTTTCTAAACGTTTAACATTAGTAACATATAAATCATCCCCAACTAACTGAAATTGTTTATTGGCTTGTAAAAAATTTTGGAAACCATCCCAATCGTCTTCGGCAAAAATGTCCTCAAAAGAATAAATCGGATGTTTGGCCGCTAAATCTATATAAAAACTAGCCAACTCAGAACTATTTAAAGACTTCCCTTCCTTATTTAAATTATATTTCCCATCAGTATAAAATTCAGTAGCCGCCGCGTCAATACCAAAAATAATATCAACCCCTAATTTATAACCAGCCATGATTACCGCTTCGGTCAATAATTCAAACGCCTCTTCATTACTTTTAACTGCTGGAGCGAACCCGCCTTCGTCACCAACAGAAATGCTATATTTCTTTATTTTTAAAACTTTTTTCAAAGCTTGATATGTTTCGGCGCACATTCTAACAGCCTCATTCATAGTTTTAGCGCCAATAGGTAGAATCATGTATTCTTGGATATCAGTTGCCCAATCAGCGTGTTTGCCGCCGTTTAAAACATTCATCATCGGCATTGGTAAAAAATATTTACCAGAAAAATCAGGGTTCAACTTTGTTAAATATTCATACAAAGGAATGTTCAAACCGTTAGCCGCCGCACGAGCGACTGCCAGTGACACGGCTAATATAGCATTAGCGCCTAAATTAGATTTATTTTCGGTGCCATCAAGCTCTAACATTAATCTATCTATTTCAGTTTGATTTTCTGGATTTAGCCCAATTAAAACTGGAGCAATTTTTTCTTTTACATTATTAACAGCGGTTAAAACTCCTTGCCCGTTATAAGATTCTTTATTATTATCACGCAGCTCTACCGCCTCGTAACTTCCGGTAGAAGCCCCGCTAGGGACCATAGCGCTTCCCGTGGCGCCGTTATCTAAAACTACTTTAGCAGCAATGGTCGGATTACCTCTGGAATCTAAAATTTGTCTAGCAGTAATTAGTGTTATTTTCATAAACTATAATTTAAAAATTAATACAAGATTTATTGATAAAGTTTTCAGTTCTCACAATCACTTTTACCAGCATATTTACTGCTCTTAAGGCATGATCCCCAACCGCTGTTTCGTCAGATAGCATCACCACATCGGCTCCATCTAAGACGGCGTTAGCAATATCGCTTATTTCTGCTCTGGTGGGACTAGGATTTTTAATCATTGAGGTCATTACTTGAGTAGCAATAATAGCCGGAGTTTTGTGCCAATGAGCGTGGCGAATTAAATTCTTTTGTACTATGGGTAAATCTTCAATTGGAGTCTCAATCCCTAAATCACCACGAGCAATCATAATAACATCCGAGACAACTATAATTTTATCAATATTCTTTAAAGCGATACCTCTTTCAATCTTGGAAACTATTTTAACAGTTGTATTTTTACCTAAAAGTTTTCTAAGCTTTAAAACGTCGGCCGCAGTTTGCACAAAAGAAAGGCCAACATATTCCATGCCCGCTTTAAGCCCAAACTTTAAATCTTTAATATCCTTGGCAGTTAACCCTCCCTTACGCATATTCGTATCAGGGACATTGATTCCTTTATTAGAAGTTAACAGCCCACCATGAATCACCTTAGCGCTAATAATTTTATTTTTAACCGACAAGACTATAAGTTCAATTTCTCCATTACACAAAAACAAAGGCTGACTCTTTTTTATATCAAGATGTAATTCCGGGTTATCAATTGGAATCAGATTGCCTTTTTTGTAAGCTTCTTTAGAAAAAGTAAAATCATAAATATCACCGTCTTCTAAAATTATTCCTCCGTCTGGCATTTTGCCAACTCTAATTCTTGGACCTTGAAGGTCTAGCAACATAGCGACCTTTCTATCATTTTCTTGATTAAATTCTAAAATAAATTTTCTGATTCTCTTATATTGATCATAATTAGCATGAGAAAAATTGACACGGATAATATCAACCCCGGCCTTCAAGAGCTCCTCTAATTTATCAGGCGCCTCACTTTTAGGCCCAATAGTAGCTATTATTTTTGTGTGCATAGCGAAAATAGTTATTAATTACCAGAATAGTATAAAGTAAAAATTATAATTTATCAAGGCTTTTAATATTTTTTTGATAAAATTCTAAATTATTTAAACTGGCTAATTTATGCCCCAATGGTTCTTGTAATTTAAACAGGTGATGAAGATAGGCCCGAGAATTTATTTTGAGCTCCTTTAAACCGCTATTTTTATTAATAGCCTTAAAATCATTGGTAAATTTAGCATTATTAATATTAATAGTTTCGTATTTGGAAGCAGTTTTGCTGACAAAGAGCTTACCATGTCTGCCCTCTCTAGTGGGAATAACACAATCAAACATGTCCCAGCCCATTAGGGCGCAACGCTGGATATCTTCCGGAGTGCCAATACCAAGAGCAAAACGCAAAGATTCTTTGGGAATAAATTCTGCGGTTTTAATTAAAACTTCTTCCAAAAAATTTCCCTGTTCATCAACTGGTCGCGCGCCAAAACCATAACCATCAAAACCTATTTTAACTAGTTCTTTAGCGCAACGTTCTCTTAAGTCTATCTCCGCCCCACCTTGAATAACGGCAAATAAAAGCGGACGCTTTAAACCTTTGAGGCGTCTTTTTTTTAATTGTTTATCGTATTCTACTTTGCATCTTCTTGCCCAAGAAATAGTTCTATCTACAGCCTTTTCCAAATCAGCTCGCGCAAATTCATTAGGCGGACAATCATCTAAACAAACCATCATATCGACACCGAGAAAAAACTGTATTTGAATTGATTTCTCTGGCGTAAGCTCGTGTTTAGATCCATCAATTGGGGATTTAAAAATAACCTTGTCATCACCTATTTTTCCCATCTGACTATTTTTATGAATCAACGAAAAGACCTGAAAACCACCGGAGTCAGATAATAATGGGCCGCTCCAATTCATGAATTTATGAATACCCCCCGCTTTTTCAATAATTTTTAAACCGGGTTGAAGATATAAGTGAAAGGTATTTACCACCAGAGCCTTAGTCCCCGTTCTGATGATTTCGTCATTACTGGTTAATTTTACAAAACCGCGAGTTGCGTCGGGCATATAAAATGGCGTCGATAAAACTCCATGAGCGGTATGCAACAACCCCTGGCGTAAACCATTTTTTTTAGTTTTTACTATTTTAAACATTTAATTTCTGGTATTGATTTATTCTATTCAACCCTGCCCGAATTATTTAAACTCGCAATATCATCATCTTCTAATTTAGTTGTTTTGGGACCAGTTTTGCGACTGATTACCGCCTGAGTTTCGTTATCTGAAGCACTAATTGTTGAGCCTGGAGATAAAATTAAAATTTTATCACGATCGGATTCAGATGGCGTAACAGAAACAGAAAAAGAAGCATCTGTCTGATATATGGATACCGGCAACTGACCGATATTCCAAATAACTAAACGCCTACTTTCATCATAATAAATAGTTCCGGCTCCCACCGAAGAGTTGCCATCCCAATTGATGCCATTAGGTAAGTTTAAAATTACTTCCGCATTACGCAATTCATGTAAATTATTTTTTACTGTCCAAAAGACTTTAAAACTACTCTTTTCGCCAACTTTTGGAGGCAAGGGGCCAGAGCCAACCGGCAAATTATTATCATCAAAATATCTAATTTGTTCGCTTAAATATAAATCGCTATTTATTTTTGTTTCTATAATATTACTACTATTTTTTCCTTCTCCCGATTCTTGGTTATTAACGCCATATTGGGAATAAGAATTTATTTGCATGCTACTGCCGAAATCACTATCCAAATAATCTTTTAACTTAATAGAAAAATTAATTTCTCCCGCGTCGCCTGGCTTGATTCCTGATAATGCTGAAATATCATTCTTGGTCCAAACAATCATTTTACCAGTTTTTACTTCTCCGTCTTGGTCAGCTTTAAAAGAGTTCCAATCAAGGAAAAAGCCATTAAGTACCACCATAATTACGGCATCCTTAAAAGTATTATCCCCTTTATTACTATAGGCGAGAGTATAATTTAAAGTATCCCCAAAATTGGCCGTACCATTATTTTTGGAGCCATTTAAAAATAGAGTTAAATTTAAGTCACTTTTAACAAGTTCCGGAGAAATTGTTTTTTCCCAAAATACATACTTCTGACCATCTAATAATTTCTTACTGAGCTTAATAGTAATATCGGAAGAGCTTGGCTGTTCTTTAAACTGATAAATAAAATTTAATTTCTCGGGACCACTCCCCAAGCTTAATCCAGATATTTTCCAATTATTTGCGCCATCTTCAATGGCTATAAAATTATCATCCGGCATGGGAGTGACTAGAGTAGAACTAGCATTTAAATTCTTATTGTCTTTAGCTAGACTCACAGTGCCCCCCTCAGGCATAACTATTTCTAAGTTAAAATCTGCGAATTGATTATTTTGCACATCGAACAACGAGAGGGCTAATTCGTTGTCCTGATTAACGAAAGCGGAATTTGCCGCTTCCACCGCTGCTTGAAAACCGAACCCCTCAATAATTGTGGCATCTGAACTTTCTTTTTTAAACTCACTAGAAAAGTTGATTGGGATATAACTCAATCTTCCGGAAACCACATTAACTGAGTCAGTCTGAGAAACTAGCGTCCCAGTAACCGTGACCGTTCTGGTCGCGCCTGATGGCAAATCAGCCAAATTAAATCCATAGTTACCATTAGTTGGGGATTCGGAAGAATTTAAGAAAATAAAATTTTCGGGATATTTTAATTCTAAATACAAATTTGACAAAGGAAATTTTGTTGGATTTGTGTAATTTATGGCATAAGAAAATTCTTCTCCGGCGACTACTTTTTCCGGGGCCGCTATTAAAAACTCCAAGCCACTCATGTCATTACCACGAACAAAAAAATAAAAATAACAAAAGTAAGCGATAAGGGATAATAGTCCTAAAATGATAATTCTTTTAAAAACTCTAATTATCCAGGCTTGTCTTTTTTTAACACTCATTTTTTTTACATCTATTAAGTCGCCCTTATTATCCTTATAAATTTCAGAAAGATTGGAATCAATTTCCTGATGCCTAACTTCTCGTTCGACCACACGCTCAAAACTGGCAACCTCTGTTTCTGTTGGTATCGGGCGTTCGGTAAAAGCAGAAAGCCCTGATGATGGCTCTCTGTCTATTTTGATTTTATTTTTTAGTTTTTTTTCTGCTAACATATATTTTAATTTATTTTTTTAACAAAACAGAAAAATATTTATCAGAATTTATATAATCCGATATTTCCCAACCTCTCTGCCAATTTAAATCATCAGGGTGTTTCCAAAAAGCACTGATTCCTATTGGAGACTCCAAGCGACTATAGAAACTACTAGGGGCGGCCCCAGGCTGTTTCTGTACTAAAAGCGAATATGGCCATAAATCTTCAGATTCTGGATTCAATAATTTATTTAAACGGTTTAAAAAACCATTATTTTCATTTTTATCAAAAAAATTAAATGGCAACTCGTACTCAACTGTGATGTCAGCACTTTGGCCAGGGTCAACCATTACCCAGCCCGCAAAGACAGTTTTATTATTTTCTGAATACACCATCAATCCACTTTTTGAATCTACTGTCGCCCTTGATTCATTTTCTAAAAATTTACTATCTTCCCAGGTGGCATCAGGTTCTTCAAAATATTTTGCATCAGGAGCATTAAACCCAGAAGCAGAAATAAGACGACTGCCGGCAGGAACATAAACCCTTAGCCAGTCCACATTTCTTACCCCAGTTAAGGCTTCATTCTTAATACCATTATGGGAGCGAGTTATTTTTAAAGTATTTACGATGTGGCCGTCAGGATAAACATGAGAAAGATGATCTATTTTTTCCTCAATTTTACGATCAGTTTTTTGTCCGGCAATATTAGTATTTACAACCATCAGGTAATCACGGCTAGTGTCTTTTATTTCTCCGGCCCAGTTACGACGACTAACTTCAGCTTGTAATTTAGGGTCGGTAAAATAAAACATCACCTGTTTTTCGGCTAGGCTATCTTCAAAAGCAGAAATAATTTTTAGAAGATTATTTCTATCAAGTTTTTTAGGGAGAATCTCAAGAATCTTAGTCATCAAATCTCCAATAATTTTCTTTGGCTTATTATCTACATTATTTTCCAATCCCTGCTCTAAAGGAATAGAAGACTGAACTGCCTCGCTTGATTGTTTTAAGTTGGCAACGTCATCTGGGTGAGTCTTTTCCAAATTTTTACGTTCCGTAATTTTTTGCACTGTTTCCCAAAAATTATCACTATCAATAACAACCCCATATTCCTCAGTTAAATCAATCGGGCCGGTAACTTCCAAAAGTTTTTCTACAACCGTTGGGGTAACACTAATCACCCCATCTACCGTGGGGCCATCACTCTTCTCATAAAACCACATTAAATTTTGCGCGGTCTTAGTCCAATCTGGCCACCAATTTGCATCCCAAAAATGCCAAAGCGGATTGACTAACCATAAAGGTTTAGGCGCTTTAACTTTTACCGACATTGCTCCCTCGGTATCATAAGAGCCGCCACCAGGTACTTCTAAGTTTTTAATTTTGCCACCACTTAAATCAACTAAAGCATAGCTACCCAAGAATCCGCCGGAAGCTCTCAGTTCTGAATTATTTTGAAAAACTAATAAATAACGTTTATCCTGGCTGAGACCTAAAATTTCTTTCATTTTATCAGCCGCATCAACAAAGTTCTCCAAATTAGAGCTCAAGATATGAGATTGACTAGATAACAAAGAAAATTTTTCTCGATACTCATCTGGCAAATTATCAGGATTAATGCCAGCAACAATTTTATCTAGCTGCTTAGCATCTTCAACTGCCAAACGACCATATTTAGAAAAACTTTCAAGCGCTACCAAAAAATCAATTTCCTTACTATTAAAAAGACTATCCGTCGCGAGCACTAAATTTTTTCCTAGCGAAGAACTAACCGCCCCGGCTGCTAAGAACTTTTTACTTTCAGCCGCTAGCTTCATTTTTGGATCATTAGAAAGAGACGCTAGAAAAAGCAAAGAATCACTAATAATACTTAAGTCATCTTGAGCCTCTAAAAATCCTTGTCCAGCCTTAGAAAATTCGGCATCAGCTTCTTTAAAATCAAGCGCGGAAACGGAATCGGCAGCCGAAACTAAATTATTTAAAGCTGATTTTGATCTTTCCATTACCTTGCCCTCCAGGCCACTTAAATCCAACAACTCAAAATAAGATAATAATTTAATGGGCATTATAATTAATACCAGCATAATCATGAATGAGAAAATTGATCTATACCAAATAGCAGTATTTTCGGCAACCGCTAAACGTTCTCGTCCGACTATTTTAAATTTAGAACTTAAAATCTTATGCTTATCTAAAACTATCTTTTGCCAAAGGCTCTGTTTCTTCCCGAAACCGAACTTAAAATTAAGATGTATTTTAGGGAAATTAATTTTGTTATTTTTTGAAAATAATTTCAAATCACGAACAGCTAATTCAAGCCCCACCTTTTTATGTCTGCTAAATATTTTTTTTATAGTGGCAAAAATTGATTTTTTAGGTATATTAAAAGACAAGGCAAACTGTGGTTTGTTTATTAATTTTTGAGCATCCTTAATCGCCCCAGCTTTTTGTCTTAAATCAACCACAAAACTAGAGTGTCTCTCCCTTTCTAAGGCCTCTTTATTTATTTTTGCATTTTTATTAATCATGTTTGCTATTCAATAAAATATTTCTATAGACTGAAAATGTCTGGTTAGCACACTCCCACCAGTTATATTTTTTAATTTGTTCTAACCCCTTACTCTTGAGGTCTTCTCTTTTGGCGCTATCGTCTAGAATATAGTTTATTTTTTTTAACATATCGTCTTCGTCTTCAGGATTAAAATACAAAGCGGCGGCTCCTAAAATTTCTGGCAAACTAGCCCGATCAGAACTAACAACTGGGCAACTCTTAGCCATCGCCTCTAGCGGAGGCAAACCAAATCCTTCATACAGGGAAGGAAAAACATAAACAAGCGCTTCCTGATACATTATTTCTAATTGCGCATCTGGGATATAGCCAGGGAAAATAATTGGGCTATTAATATTTTCTTTTTGCCATAAATTAATAGACCGAGCATATTCGTGAATGCGAGAATAGAAATAATCATTTTTCCCTACTAAAACTAATTTTAAATCTGGCCTTAAAGCATGGAGACGACTAAATACTCTGATTAAAAATTCTAAATTTTTATGAGGATAGGCGTTCCCCACATACAATAAGAACTTTTTACCGATATGATATTTATCTAAAGTTTCGCCAACATCAAGCTTGGAAACAAACAAAGAATCACGGCCTCTAGTCAAATTAGCGACCCCCTCATAGGTAACAATGATTTTACTGGCGGGGATTTTAAATTTATGAATAATATCTTTTTTTGTAAATTCAGAAACAGTAATTATTTTTTGCGATCGACTAATAGCCGCCATCATTACGAGCTTATACGCTAAATTTTTTATTTTATAAATAAAGACTTTTTTAGTTGTGGCTCTTACGGTGGGAAAATGGGTTAAAATTAAATCATGCAAAGTCATGACAAATTTTACAGGTGTAAAAACGGGGATATTAAAATGAGGGAAATGAATTAAATCTAGATGTTCACGCCAGATATAAAAAGGCATTACCACTTGTTCGCGCCATGAATACCAACCAATATTAATCATGACCTTCTTAACCTTTGGACTGTTAGAAATAAACTCATCGTAGTTATCAGGACTTAAAAATATAACAAATTCAAAACTATCAACGTCTAGATTTTCATTAATTTTTATTATATTGTCTACCACTTCCTGAGTGTAACGACCAAGCCCTTTACCGATTGGACCGTAGAAGCGAGCGTCAATTCCTATTTTCATTTCTTCTTAAATATTATTAAACAAAAGGTAAATTGCTTGGAGGGTTAGAATTAATTTCATTTAGGGGTCCTGGATTATCTTCCTTAACTTGTTTATCAAAATTAAAATTACTGTTAAATATACCAGACCTCAAAGCATTCTCCGCCGGGGCAGTTAAAGTTGAGGCTAGGGGTAAAGAAGAGGGGGCGTCCGCTTTTCTGCCAGGAGCCTTTTGGACCAAAGAAGCTTTAACATTTGCTTCAACCGGGAAATGCCAGAGAGTGGCCAACTCTTCAATATTATAAATTCCAGGATTGATTCCCATTCCATCCGAGCGTCCGACATATGCTCTAAAAATATTATTCTTTTTTACATTTAATCTCGGGCCTTGTCTAAAATACACGGTTTTAGTAAATGTCTTTTTAATATCGGGTTTTAAATTGTTTAAATCAAGTGAGGCAAACTGTTTCATATAACCAACCATGCCATTAGCAACCTTCGCTTTATTCATAACATCTTTTTTGGCAACATAAACAACTCTAATTTTTGCTTCAAAAGACAGTTTGGAAAGTTTTTCATGAACCCCTTCAATTTTTCTTTTCTCTAACGGATTTAAATCCATCATCGTCTTTTGTCTCTCCTCTTTAGGTTTAGACTCTTCTACGTCCCCCCAAATACTATAAAAAATTTCGCTCACATTTCCCATCACTTCCAGCCCTTGCATAGCCAAACTTGGCTTTACTTTAGCCTTTCTCCCTAAGATTTTATCAATTTCCTTTTCTGAATCTTTAACCCAATCAAACCCTATCGGCGTAACTATAAATTGAATCCAAAGCTGCTCTCCTTGACGAAGCGAACCACACAAATCCATTAAGGCTGCCATCGGGTCTTTAAATTGAGTTTCGCTAGGTCCCATTTGATGTTCAAAATCCTTATAACATTTTATCGGATAAACCCAAGGGCCAGCCTGCATGAATTCTGTCCCCCAAACATCATATTCTTCATCAGGATATTTTTGTGGCACAGCATCAGTATAATCATCAACTTCAGAAATTTCGGCATCAGGGTATTGAGAATAGACAGAAGATTCTATTAGATTCCTATATTCTGCCGGAGTCCTAATTAAAAATTGAGTATATCCTTCTAAACTAGCAACTTCATAACTAAAAGATTTTTGAAATTTACCCTCAAACCATTTTTCAAAAAAATTAACTGAACCGTGGGCGCCCGCTAAATAAGTAAACATGTTTTCAACGGCTTTCGGAGATTGTTCATTACCCTTAGGAATATCAATCGCTAACAAAACATTTTTATGAGTATTTTGCCAATTTTCTCTAATCCAAAAAAGATAGACTTGTAAAACGCCATAGATAAAAAATACCCCGATTACAATCCAACCAAAATTACCAAAAAAGACCCAGAACATCTGGTCGGGTGGTAAGGCCAAGAATCTATCTAGAGCCGAAGTATTAATGACTATATTCATATTTTAAGTATATAGTTATATTAAGATTTTATCATATTTTAAGAAAAAAAAGAAACCCAATCTGATTAGATTGGGTTTCTGGAAATTATTGGTAAACTAAAAAATTATTTCTGCCATTCTTTTAAACCATAAGTCCCACGACTTATCAAAACATACCGATTATCTAGAATCAATTCATTATGAACAGTGGCCGCATTAGCCTTCTTCTTATCAAATTTTACATCATTAATTTTATGAGCAATTTCTGTAAAATGTAAAGGCTTACCTTCATGTTTTAAGACTAAATATATCTTATCATTAACTGTTTTGGGTTTAATTTCTTGCCAATTAGCGCCCCCCCATTCTCCATATTTATTCTGTTCTAAATTTTTCACAGCCTGCATTAAAGAATAAAGTCCTTTATTGGCGTTAATGGTTGCCGCTTTATCGGGAAAAGCCTGACTCTTAAAAATAGATTCGATATTAACACTGTCAACTTTGTTCATTTTTTGCTGATTGCGACCATATGACTCAAGCTGTTTTAAAATGTCCAACAAATCTTCAGTCTTTAAAGTTTTGTTTAAAGATTCAACCTTGCTCATTAAGTCACTAGCAATTTCTTCTAAATAACCAACCTCGGAATCTTTCAATTTAAATGACGGAGTGAATTGTTCGTTGTTACTTACAAGCTCCAAGTCATCAGCCATTAGTTTGGAAATTAAAAAATTGAAATGGTTTTTATAGGCTTGACGAACTTTTTCGTCATTCATAACCTCAGATTTATCAGAATTTAATTCTAGAGATATAACAGTTAAAATATCAAGCAAATAATCACGTCTAATAAGACCACCGTGTTCCTCCAAAAGATTGTAAACAGTGTGTTTTAAAGAATATATATAACTTTCTAGACTTTCTAACTTTTTTATTTTTCTAATACTGGCAGCTTCAATCTGCCTAACTCTTTCACGAGTAAGCTTGTGGATACCGCCAATCTTTTCTAATGTTTCATTCTTATCACCCTTTAAACCAAATCTTCTAGTTAAAACATCGCGTTCTCTTTCTAATAATTCAGAAAAAAGAGAATTAACAATATTCATGGCATCTAAACGACCCAATTCTTCGCTTTTTTCCTCTTTAATGATTTTTTCTAGTAAGTTTTCCATATAAAAAAATAAAGCCTTTAGTTTTATTATACAAGCGTTCAACTGTTTGAACTCTAATCAATTTATCACATTATTTTATATTAGTCAATACTTTAAGAATTTAAAGACGGCGGGATACTCTTTTAAGTTAAATTGCTCTAATATAAGAGAAAAAAATAATAAAGAAGTCACCCTGAAGACTATTTTTAACTGACTCCACAGGCCCTCACTTTTAAAATGTTTGACAAAAAGCAGGTGTTGGTTCTTAAATGACCAGGCTCTAACCAGGCGACTAGCTTGACGTCTATTGGCTAAAAATTGCCATATTCCCTGTCCGTAGAAGGCGGCTGTTCTATCGTGATAGGCCAAGGCCCATGGGACTAAGGATGATTTAAAGCCAGCCAATTTTAGCCTATAAGCTAGATCACAATCCTCCTTATACATAAAGAACCTGGAGTCATAATAGCCGAATTTACCTTTTACTTTATCCAAAGAAGACATTCTAAACAGCCCCATTGCCCCCGAAGAACCTAGAATATCCGCCTTATCGTATTGCCCATTATCAATTTCACCCTGGCCTAAATCAATAAATTTTAAACCATTCTTTAGCTTTAAACCGCAGGAATCTATTTGATTGGTTTTAGATTTTTTATCAAAATCCCAGCGTAAAATTTTTGGAGCGACCGAAGCCAGGGTCGGTTCTAATTCCAGCTTATCAAACAATTTTTTGATTGTGTCTGTTTCTAATAAAACGTCCGGGTTAATAGTTAAGAAGTAGGTCGCCCCCGCTTGTTTAGCTTTTTTAATTAATTCATTATAAGCAGCGCCAAAACCGATATTTTTTTCCGAAGAGAAAATACTGATAGCTTCCCGGTTTTGCTGAGTAAAATATTCTAGTGCCAAGCGATTAATATTAAAATCAGAATGGCTGTTGTCCCAAGCTAAAATTTGTCTATCTTTCTTGGGCAGAAAATCCAAAGCCCTTTTTAGACTAGGCAAAAAATCACTCAAATATTTAGCGCTGGAATCGTTATAAGTTATAAAGCCGACAGCTAATTTCATACTTGACAAAAGTTTAAAAAAACTTTATAATTATTTTATAGTTTTTTTAAAATAAGTTTAACCGAGGTGCAAAAGCCTCAAAAAAAATCGCATTATGAGCAACAACGCAGCAACTAACGGCGTCGCAAAGAAAAAAGTCATGTATGACGCAATGGCGGAAAGTCAAGTATCCAGAGTTATGGAAAAAGTTAGAGGTCATTTAGACCAAAAAAATCTAGCTTGCCCACTGGAAACCGAGGGAGAACTCAAAAGGTTTCTCGGTAGTAATCTCGGCCTAAAAAAGGTCGATGTTAGACAAAGACGTTGGACTAATCAAAATGAAACAGATTTTTTCATGGAATTCTCGTTCGACGGAACTATCGTTGAACATCAGAAGATTACAAGAAAAAACCTGATTTATCAGATTATGACATCCGCTTAGCTCAAAACGCTTTTAAACAACTACAGGATTCTTTCTCGGAATCCTGTTTTTTTATATCAACATTTTACTATCTAATTTTTCTTTAGCAAAATTTTGTGCTTTAAGTAGACTCTCAAAAGTTCCCGCATCAAGCCATTCTCCATTTACCATCGCCACCTCTAGTTCACCTTTTTCTAAATAATAATTATTAACATCAGTAATTTCTAGCTCGCCCCGTGGGCTTGGTTTCATATTCTTAGCAATTTCTACAATTTTTTTATCATAAACATATAACCCGGTAACGGCATAATTACTTAAAAACTCTTGTGGTTTCTCTACAATTTTTTCTGCTTTCAGCTCATCATTAAATTTGACCACCCCAAACCTTTCAGGGTCAGGCACGTGTTTAGCAAATATTTTGGCGCCTCCCTTAAAATTTTTAATATCTTCAGAAAAATCATCTTCAAAAATATTGTCCCCCAAAATCATAGCGACGTTCTCCTGGTCAATAAAATTTTCGCCGATGATGAAAGCCTGGGCTAAACCCTCGGGCTTATCTTGAATTTCATAAGTAAATTTTACCCCGAATTCTTTGCCAGAACCAAGCAAATTTAAATAATCCCCCGCTCTTTCCGGAGAAACAATAATCAGGATTTCTTTTATTCCCGCTTTTATCAAAGTATTTAGAGGATAATAAATCATCGGACGATTGTAAATTGGCAAAAGTTGCTTACTGGTAATTTTAGTAAGTGGGCGGAGTCTAGTTCCGCTTCCGCCTGATAATATTATTCCTCTCATATGTTTCTAATTATTATGTAAATAGTCCTTGAGTGCCTCCGAATAAAGACGTAATTTTTTTGTTTTATTATTTTTGAGAACAGAAAATTTGGGTCGTCTAGCCGCTCTAGCTAAATTTTCACTTCTAATAGATCTAATAGCGACCTCGCGTTTTGCTAGTCTAAATAATTCTAGGGCACCGTCGTACCAAGTCACTGCCCCCTCATTAACTAAATGATAAATACCATAAGGAGTTCGGGAAGATAATAATCGGGCGGTAGCTGAGGCTAAATCAGGGGTATAAGTAAAGCAACTGAGCTCTTCGTTAACAACAGTAACTTCTTTCTTATCTTGCGATAAAGTGAGCATAATGTCAAAAAAACTTGGCTTAGCTTGCTCACTTTCACCTTTCGGCCCGAAAAGTTTAGAGGTCCTAATTAAATAATATTTTAAACCCTGATCCTTGTGACGCAAAATTTCCATTTCTCCTAAAAACTTACTTTCTCCGTATTTATTAATCGGGTTTGGTGTGTCTTCTTCGGAAAACTCCCGCTTCGTCTCGAGACCGCTAAAAACATAATCGGTTGAATAATGAACTAGGATCGCGTCAATCCGTAGAGCGAGCTCCGCTAAATTAGCTGGCAAATCTCTATTTAAAGATAATGCTTCAGTATAAATATCTTTATCTTCGCATTTATCAACCGCATTATAAGCGACACAATTAATAATGACTTCGGGCTTGATATCAAGCACAACACCGGAAAGAATGTTTTTATCCAACGCATTAAAATCAGAACGATCAAAAGAAAAAACCTCATGATCTTGCCCTAAAACTTTAACTAGTTGAGACCCGAGATTTCCTTGCCCACCAAGAATTATTATTTTCATAATTATTATTTAAGTTTCCCACTCTTTACCCTGTCTTACTAAAAGTTCACCGGCCTTATCTGGCTCCGCCATTAGCTCCTTCACTATTTTTTCCATTCTAGCGCCTTGTGAACCTTTTATCAAGAGAACGTCGCCCTCTTTAATTCTGTTTTGAAGAAATCTTCCAGCTTCTTCTGGTTTGTCAAAATAAAAAATATGCTCATCATTAATGCCGGCCGCCTTAGCTCCCCTAATAAAATCGCGCGCTCTTTCACCAACTGCAATTAGAAAATCAATCTTATTTTTATAAACTTCTTTGCCGACCAGCTTATGTCCTTCCTCGGTATATGCTCCGATCTCTAACATGTCACCCATAACCGCATATTTGCTAGCCTCCTTATCAATACTAATTAGACCTAAAATCTTAATCGCTGATATC
The DNA here is from genome assembly GCA_038323715.1 of Patescibacteria group bacterium. Classification (GTDB taxonomy): domain Bacteria; phylum Patescibacteriota; class Patescibacteriia; order Patescibacteriales; family UBA12465; genus UBA12465. The sequence goes on along the minus strand of JBBQHF010000001.1, from coordinate 57,201 downwards.
GCTGCTTCCGGAGAAGAATTATAGGTATCGTCTATAATAAAAGAGTGTTTTATGCCTGGTAGCAAGTTCATTCTACCCAAGGGCAAACTGAAATCACTAAGAGCCGAAGCGATTTCAACTAAGTTCATTTTAAAATATAAACCAACAGCCGCGGCTGCTAAAGCAGCATAAATAGCCGGCTCTGACATTATGTTGTGCATGAAGACCGGGACAATAGACTCTCCATTATTTAATTTAAAATTAATTCCCGACAATTCGTAGCGCCCACGAGTAAAATTATAAATGATATCTTGGGCTTTTAAGTCAGCCTCTTTCAATCCATAACTTATAATCCTCGCCTTGCTGAACTCGGCCATTTCCTTAACTGACTCACTGTCATAATTTAAAATTGCCAAACCCTTACTATCTAATTTTTCTACTAATACCTGCTTCTCTTTCTTTATATTTTGCAGACTACCGAAATATTCAAGATGTGAATAACTAACCGAGGTAACAATGGCAACGTTAACATGCACAATAGACGTTAGATACTCCATATCTCCCGGCCTATCAACACCCATTTCTAAAACTAAAACCTGGGGATAATTTTTATCTTTAATTAACAACAAAAAACCTACCCGGAAAAATACATTTATCCAACCGAACAGGTTTCTGCCTGGAGACGTGACCCCAATAATCGTAAGCGGTAATCCGATTTCGTTATTATAATTTTTAAAACTAGTTCTAACCTTAAATTTATTTTTTAGAACATGATAGATTGCTTCTTTAGCGCTGCTTTTGCCAATTGATCCGGTAATTCCAACAACAACTGGCTTATATTTTTTTAAAATAAGTTTAGCGAAGATTTTCAATTTTAATTGCAATAATTTCTTCATATATTTCCATTAGCTTTCCAGAGTACAATTAACAATTTATTTATCTGGTTTTTGGAACGGCGTAATAATTTAAAATAAATTCAGCAATATCTCTCCACAGAGGGAGGGCTGAGCCTTCAGCATATTGGACATCCTTAGGGTTATCAATTTTAGTTAACATCACAAAGGCGGGGTCCTCAATCGGAGCAATGCCAATAAAAGTATGTATATAGTTGTTGGCACTATAACCACCTAAAGTAGCGACTTGAGCGGTCCCCGTTTTTCCCCCTATATAATATCCGGGGACAGATGCTTTTACTGAATGCCCCTTCTCAACAACATTAACTAACATAGCGTCCACGGTAGCGGCGGTTTTTTCTGAAACCACTCGACCAGATTGCTTCGGAATGGTCTCATCTTTTTTTCCATTAGGATAAACGATACTTTTAATAATATATGGTTTCATCATCATCCCCTTATTGGCTAGTGCCTGATAAGGCATAATCATTTGCAAAGGGGTGGCCGCTAATCCTTGACCAAAAGAAGCAGTCGCAGCATCAATATCTCTAACCTTGGTTTTCAAAAGATTGTCTATATTACCAGCACTTTCAGAACCAAGTTCAATCCCCGTCCTTTCTCCAAAACCAAATTTTTTTACATAATCGGAAAAGATTTTAGGGCCTACTTGATTCATAGCAAATATTGCTCCGGTATTAAGAGAATTATCCAAAACAACCGTCATGTCAACTACCCCATGAGGACCATGAGTGGAAAAATCAGAATTTTTAATCGGTTTTGGCCAACCTTTAATCATTATCTGCCCCTCATCTTTATATGTAGTAGTAGGAGAAACTTTGCCCTGATCAATGGCAATCGCCATGGTAACGGTCTTAAATACTGAACCGGGCTCATACTGATAATAAACCGCCGGATTATTATAATAGGAAATATCTTTCACGTCACGATAATTGTTAGGATCAAAATCAGGGTAAGAGCACATGGCGATTATTGCGCCTGTTTTTGGGTTCATCACAATAACCGACCCCCCAGTAGCCCCATGTTTTTCCACTGATTGTTTTAACTTTTCACAAGCAGCAAATTCTATATTTCTATCTACCGTCAGAATTAAATCATCGCCTGCTTCTGGTTTAATATATTCTCGGTCATTGACAATCATCATATCACTTTTACCGCCTCTCTCAGATTTTAAAGACCCATATTTACCAAACAATTCTTCATTAAAAAATTCTTCCAAACCATAACGCCCCTGCCCCTCACCATCTACATAAGAAACGAAACCTAAAAGATTAGACCCAATTTCATTTTCGGGATAATAACGATATGGCTGCAAATCAAAACCAATGCCCTTAATAGTAAACTCTTCTTCAGGATTATTAGCATAAACAATCTGCCCTAATTTTAACTCCAACTCTTCGGGTTGAAGCAAAATAGGCGATGAAGCTGAGGACTGGTCGGCTGAAGATAAATAAGAATAAAGTTTAACTAACTCTTCACCTGATAATTTAGCAACTAAAGGCTCATAGGGATCGCCCGGTTTATCTAGTTTGCTTAAATATTTTCCAATGATTTCATTTTTAGTAGAGGTCGCAATATTCATTGTCGTCCCCGTGGCTGATTTTGCCTTCAAATCTGCCTCTAATTTTGGTTTATCAAAAAAATTAAAAAGTTTCTCGGCCATTACCTGCGGATAGGCAACATCTTTAGGAACAATAAAAACTTCCGCGAAGTCTTTATTTGTGGCTAAAGGATATAATTTTTCAACACCATTCTTATTTTCACTTAAAAATATTTTCCCTCTCTCTGGTTTTAACTTGCTATAAACTTGATGTTGAGACGAGGCCATCGCCGTGTACAGATCAAATTGACCTATTTGAACGCTATATAATTTGTAGAGCAAAGAACCCATCAATAAAAAAACAACCGCTACGATAAGACGTAAACGGCTACTATTGACCGCATCTTTAACAGAGTGCCTTTGTTTGTTAGAATCTCGCCACATAAAAACTGATAGAGTTTATAAGGTGTTATTTCTTAGCAACTACGTGGCCTCCAAGAGATAAATATTCAATATCACTAATTAGAACCATGTCCAAATTCTGCGCCCTGGAATTCAAAGCATAATATGATTGCAAAGCATCAACTTTTTGCTCATTATCCAATTTCTCAGCCACTAAACTAGAGGCTTGTCCTTTGAGTTCTTGTAAAACAAACCCTTTGACGGTTAGATCGCTAATTCCTATCAAATAAGCAAACCCTAAAGCAAAAACCCCCAAACAAAGAAAAGTGTTAACAATCTTCAGATTCAAAGATTTTTTTTCTGTTTTTGGTTTTAATTGCGAATTATAGCAATTGACGATCTTGGTCATAAGACTTCTTAACTAAGATATAAATAATTTAAAAATTATTGAATTTTAATTTGACCGTAATTCTGTAAAATAAACTTATATTTTTTTGGCAAATCGTAATTTAGCACTGCGCGCCCTAGGATTCTCAGCTGCTTCTTGAGCACACGGGATAAGCGGCCGCTTGGTTATGATTTCAAAATCATTATCATTTCTTAAAAACCATTTTACTATCCTGTCCTCGCCGCTATGAAAAGATACCAGTACCAACCGACCTCCAGGTTTTAAAAGATTTTTTGCTTGGGGTAAAGCGCTAGCTAAATTTTTTAATTCACCGTTAGTTTCCATGCGCAAGGCCTGAAATATTCTAGTGGCGGGATGGATTTTTGTTCTAAAACGGATTGGGACTTTAGCTTCTATTATTTTCACTAAATCTGAATTTTTTTCAATTTTGTTTATCTTTCTTGATTCAACAATCGCTTTAGCAATCTGATAAGCACGCTGCTCTTCGCCATATTCTCTAAATATTCTAGTAAGCTCTAACAAAGAGTAATTATTTATAATATCAACGGTAGTTTCTTCAATCTCCGGGCCAAACGACATATCTAGTGGTCTTTCTCCCTTAAAAGAAAATCCGCGAGTCTCATCATCAAGTTGGAAAGAGGAAAGCCCTAAATCAAAGACAATCCCATCAACCTTTTGTTTTTCTCCAAAAGCCTTAGCGGCAATACTTTGTAAATTTTTAAAATTACCCTGCACTAACTGTATATTTTTAAATTTCCTTTCTTTAATTTTTTTATTAGCGTGATTCAGCGCATTCTTATCAAGATCGATTCCCAACACTTGGCCTTTGGCTCCGACAGCATCGGCAATCGCCATGGTATAACCCGCGCCACCGAGAGTACAATCTATAAAAATTTCTCCCGGCTCAGGCTTTAAAGATTCCAGTACTTCATCCAGCATTACTGGGATATGCTTGAATTCCATATTAAATTCCTAAATCTCCCAGTTCCTCCGCGATAGCATTACTATTCTTTTCCGACTCTAGTTTATATTTATTCCAAGCGCCTTCATCCCAAATTTCTAAATGGTTATACAAGCCAGCAATAATTACTTTTTTCTTCAAGCTGGAAAATTTTCTCAGATACTCTGGTAAAGTTATTCTTCCCTGATTATCGAATTCAACCTCCATCGCCCCAGCTAACATGTGTCTAGCAAAGGCTCTAGCCTTAGATTGACTCAGAGGTAAGGCGGCAAATTTTTTAGCAATGATTTCAAACTGTTCCTTAGAATATACAAAAAGACAGTTATCCAATCCCTTGGTAGCAACTGCTCCCTTTTTCAAAATCGCACGAAATTTTACTGGTACCGCTAAGCGTCCTTTTTCGTCAAGATTATGATTGTATTCTCCGATAAACATAGGATTAAGGGGAGAGCTAATTCCGAAAGAATCACCTATCTTCCCCACAATTCACCTTACAAGTTTAATTATACACCACCAACCCCCTACGGTCAACACCTTTATTTAATGTAAAATAAGAGAAAAAGCTACAAAAAAAACTACTTATCAACAAGTAGCTTTTTTTATATAATATTTTTTGCCAAATTTGTAAAAAGTTTTCAACAACTAGTGCACAGGCATTTTTGCCTTACCAATATTAGGGGCAGTGTCATATATGGGCTCTATAATAGAGTATCCAGAAAATATTTTTTTAGTTTTTTTACCATTTTCCGATTCAATCGGAATGCCCAAAGCATAAGCTAGGGCGTTAGCCGTTACGACCCCAATTCGTAAAGAAGTAAAACTACCACCCTGATTGTTCACAATTATTTTTTTCAAATTATTTAATTTGATTTTTTCTTTTATGAGCAGTTTATTAATCGCTGATAATAATTTTTCTGATTGATTTCTATCTACTTTGATTTTTTTTATTATAATTTTTCCTTTCGCGTTCTGAAGGCCAATAACAATTTCCTTATTTGAAGCGGTATTAATAAGTAAGATCATATTTTTGTCTGATAATCTTTGATAATATTTTTTATTTCTTTCACCGTACTAATAGTCACAAGCCTTTCTCTTAATTTGGCGGCACCCGTCAAACCTTGCACATACCAAACTAAATGTTTGCGCAAATCTACTAAGGCGTTTTCATTTTTTATTTTTTTAGTCATTATCGCCTGCTCCAGCATTAATTTTAGAATCTGTTTCAAAGTGAAATCTATTTGCCTGTTATTTTTTATTTCTTTAAATAACCAAGGACGACCCAGGATACCACGCGCTAAACCTAAACCATCAGCGCCAGTCTTATCCAGCATTTGTCTCGCTTCTTCCAAATTATTTATTCCACCATTAGCCAAAATCACTCCCGGGAAATATTGACGCGCTGCTCTTATTAACTCAAAGTCGGGACCACCAGCGAATCCCTGGCTCAGTGTTCTCCCATGTATCATCACGGCCGATATCGGTAAATCGGAAATGTTTTTTAAAAATGTTAGGGCATCCACCTCACCCGACTTAGCTCTTATCTTGATTGAAACCGGGAGATTTGTGGAATCTAATACAGCCTTAATTACTTCTCGAGCCCGAGTTAAATCTTTCATTAAATCAGCGCCCGCACCCTGTTTTACAATTTTACTCACGGGGCAACCAAAGTTAATATCAATTCCATCCGGTTTTACTTTTTCAGTTATAATACGAGTAGCCACCGCAAAATGCTCCGGGTCAGAACCAAACAACTGAACAACGTAATACTTTTCCAGACGACTATTAAATTTAAGAAGTCGCAAGGTTGCATTTTCGCCTCCTATACGTTGAGGCTTATTTTTTGCCTGTGAGCCGTAATATAATGCGGTAGCGGAAGCCATTTCACTATACACAACATCCGCCCCATATTTTTTACATATACGACGGAAAATTGAATCAGTAAATCCGGCCATTGGTGCCAAAGCCAAAATAGGTTTACCAGATTTCTTTAATTTTTTCCAAAAATTATTTTCCCTCATTGTTATATTTTCTTTATCTTTGAACCAGCGGCCGTGTCTTCAATTAAATATCCCGCCGCTTCAATTTCTAAACGTAATTTATCAGCTAAAACCCAATCTTTATTTTTTCTAGCAATTTCTCGTTTTTTTAATGATTCAAGAACCATATCAACGCCCAAACCTTTTAAGGCAAATTTTCCAGTCTCCACTTTTATAAAATAATGTTTCTTATCAAAGCCTAACCCGAGAACTTTATCAAAATCCAAAACAGTTGCCAACTTATCTCCCAATGTCATTTTTGATTTAAAGACTGAGGCTAAAACTGCTAAAGCCTTGGGCATATTTAAATCATCATTTATGGCAAGCAAAAATTTATCCTTAAAAATTTTATTAACCTTACCCTTTTTATCTCCAAGTAGCGCAACCTGTTCCCACAACCGATTAAGGCCTTGCTGGGCTTGTTTTAAATTATCATCACTATATTCCATTGGCTTACGATAATGGACCTGGCAAGCAGCAAAACGATAAACAAGCGGGCTCAGGCTCTTATCAATCAGCGCTCTATTCAAAGTTAAAAAACCATCTTCGCTCTTAGCCATTTTCTTCCCTCCTTTAATATTAAGAAAGGCCCCATGAAGCCAGTAATTAAAAAACTGATGGCCAGTGGCCGCTTCTGACTGAGCAATCTCATTAGTATGATGAACATTAATATGATCAGCCCCGCCGCAATGAATATCTAAATTTTTAGATAAATATTTTAAACTAATTGCCGAGCATTCTATATGCCATCCAGGAAAGCCAACCCCCCAAGGCGAATCCCATTCCATCTGTCTCCTTGTGCCAACTGGAGAAAATTTCCAAAGAGCAAAATCAGTGGCATTTTGCTTTTCAGGATTTTTTTCTACGCGCGCGCCCTCCTTGAGCGTATCTAGAGATAAATGACTTAATTTATTATAAGTTTTAACTTTTGCCGTATTAAAATATACTCCGTCGCTTGTCTTATAAGTAAATCCTTTTTTCTCTAATTTTTTTATCAAAGCAATTTGTTCGGGAATATTGTCAGTAACCTTGCACCACTTGGTTGGAGATTCAATATTTAAAGCCTGTAAATCTATTTTAAAAGCTTGAGTATATAAATCAGCAATTTCCCAAGCGCTCCGACCCTCACGTTTCGCCCCCTTCTCCATTTTATCCTCTCCCATATCCATGTCGCCAGTTAAGTGCCCAACATCGGTAATATTCATTATATGTTTAACCTGATAACCATTATATTCTAGAGTTCTTTTTAAAAAGTCTTCAAACAAATAAGAACGCAAATTACCAATATGCGCAAAATTATAAACAGTCGGCCCGCAAGTATATAAACCAACCAATTTATTATTTATTGATTTAAATATCTCCTTTTTACGATTAAGGGTGTTATATAAATAAAGTTTAATCATATATTAGTTGCTAAATAAAACTGGGAAGGCTACCGAATTATCATTCTCGGGCAAACCAGAGGGGTTGTCTTTAGAAATAATTAAATAGCCGCTCGTTGAGGTAGTGGTAAACTCTAAAGTTGATTTAAAATCTACAAAATCACTAGTCATCCAATCGCTCTGTGCCTGACCATAACCCTGGGTAATTAAATCACCATTTTCAGAAATTAATTTAATAGGTAAAGTTGCCTCAAAAAACCAGCCCCCTAAAGCCCGTCCTTCAACTTCTAAAGGCGAGCTAATAATTTGACTCGGAATCGGATTCAATAATTGGACCTCAAAAACTACAAGGGTGGCATCATTTACGGGAGTAGGAGTCGCGGTTGTGTTAGTGGCCGCATCAACGCTAATCGGGCTAGTACTAGCCTCGCTTACATTATTGTTAATTACTGGTTTTTCAATTATTTTTTTATTACCGAAAGATGTTAAACGTAAAATGACTGCCGATACAACAATGACTAAAAAAATGATAAATAAATAATGTTCTTTTTTCATATAATTATCTTTTAAAATTAATTTTTACTTATATATTTTAACATATAATGCATAAATAATCACTAAATTTTAAAATTAACCCAGAAAAAAGCCCGTCTCCAAAAGGAAACGAGCTTGGCACTGTTTAATTCAAAATACCGAGCTTAACCAAGGGGGATTAGTTAAATACTTCGGCGTAATGTTTATGAGTTCTCTTGAAGATAGAAAAAATTTTTTGTGCCTGCTGTTTTGGCACAAAACTTATTAACAACATAAAATCGCTAATTAAATGTAAGTCTCCCGATCGAGCTGATTTTAGCTCTTCCCGGCAGACTTCATTGCTACAGCAAAAATTATTGTCAATAGAACCAAAATCGGGAAAAAGGAAATATTCCACCTTTCTCCGCCGACAATAAGGGCATTCTCTGGTCGCATCAATCTCCTTAATTTTTTGTAGAAGATTCTCCATTGCTAATTGCAATTTGTTTTTATTCTTAATAGCGAACTTATCGCTAAAAGAATTTTGGTAGAGTCCAGCAATAAAGATTGGGTCTTTTAAAAAAACCTCGTGCAATAATTCGCCTTTATGCTTTCCGGCTTGAAAAACATAAACATACTCTTGTTTTCCCATGATAAATTGTTTTGGTACTGATTACTTATTAACATTTTTATTTCATAAAGTCAATAAAAAAGGGTTAAGAACGTAAAAAACATCCTTAACCCTAAACAAGTTGGGGACATCGTCCCCGTAAGTCAATCATCTTAAACTTTAAGTCCCTCTCGTAGATAGACTAACTTACCTCTAATGAACACAAAGCACAACTAATCGCTAAATAATTATAATACAAATAAAAATATATGTCAATAGCAAAAAGGCATTTTATGGTATTACTGCCATATTTAGTAAATAATACCTAAAATAAGCCAAATATGGTATAATATTTCATATGTTAAATTTAGAAACAGAGAAAAAATTTTTTGAGTTAAATTACAAATTAATCGGCGGGGTTGATGAAGCCGGACGAGGGCCTTTGGCTGGCCCCGTAGTGGCCGCCTGCGTTGTTATCGGGCCTGACTTTGAAATAGAGCCTGGAGATTTAGAATTAGTGGCTGATTCTAAAAAATTATCGGCCAAAAATAGAGAAAAGATATTTAAAGCCATCAGGGAAAAAGCCTTGGCGGTTGAAATCGGAATTGTGAATAATGAAGATATTGATAAAATAAACATTTTACAGGCTAGCTTTCTGGCGATGAGAAGGGCTATCAAAAAACTAAAGATTCAGCCTGATTATATTCTCGTAGATGGCGGCTTTAAGATACCAAAACTTGATACACCGCAAACGGCTATCATAAAGGGGGACACGAAAGTCTGGGTAATAGCCGCTGCCTCTATAATTGCTAAAGTGAGTCGAGACTGGATGATGAGTGAATTTGATAAAACCTATCCTCAATATTTATTCGCCAAACATAAAGGCTATGGCACTAAAGATCATCTAGAAAAAATTAAAGAATACGGACCCTGTGCCATTCACCGCTTTTCTTTCGCCCCAATAAGAATAAAAACAAAAAAGAGGCCTTAGCCCCTTTTTTTATTGCTTGACTTAAAAATTATCTTTTTGCTCTGACTCTCTCCGTTTCTGTTAAATATTTTTTACGTAATCTGATATTGTGTGGAGTTACTTCTAAATATTCATCATCATTAATAATACTTAGTCCTCTTTCTAAACTTAAGGCCCAAGGTGGAGTGAGGTTAATTGCTTCGTCAGTTCCTGAAGCTCTAACGTTAGTTAGCTTTTTACCCTTAATTGGATTAACGGCTAAATCATTTCCTTTAGAGACATTACCCAACACCATTCCTTCATAAACTTCAATGTTTGGTTGAATATATAAAACTCCTCTTTCTTGTAAACTCCACAAAGAATAAGCAAGTACCTTACCGCCAACCATAGAGACCATAGAACCAAGCGCACTTCTTTCAATGTCTCCGGCCCATTCCTGAAAGCCTAAAAAATGAGTGCATAAAATTCCCTCTCCTCTAGTATCAACCACAAATTCTTCACGATAACCAAGCAAGCCTCTGGTCGGGATAGAAAAAATAATTCTAGTTTGACCATTGTGCGTCTTTAAATCTGTGATTTGCCCCTTTCTCTTGGACATTTTCTCAATTACGACTCCGGCAGCTGCTTCTGGAATATCAATACTAGCCTCTTCGTAAGGCTCCATCTTCTTACCATTTTCCTCTTTAATGATAACCTGGGGTTGAGATACCTGGACTTCATATCCTTCACGTCTCATGTTTTCTAATAAAACTGCGATATGAAGTTCACCGCGTCCATAAACTTTATAAAAATTAGTATCAGAAAAATCTATCTTTAAACCAACATTAACTTCTAATTCTTTTTCTAAACGTTCTTTAAGTTGGCGATTAGTAACATACTTACCTTCACGCCCTGCAAAAGGAGAATTATTGATTAAGAAATTTAAACAAATAGTCGGTTCATCAATAGAAATCGCTGGCAAAGCTTCTTGGTTGGCATTTTCAGAAATTGTTTCTCCAATATAGATATCGGATAAACCGGCAATCAAAACGATGTCTCCTGCGGTAGCCTCGGTAATTTCCTTTCTCATTAACCCATGGAAAGTAAATAATTTAGTAATTTTTCCAGAACGAGTTTCTCCACTTAAGTTTTCAATGAATACATTTTGACCAGTCTTCACTTTTCCGTTATAAATACGGGCAACGGCGCAACGACCCAAAAAATTATCATAAGCTAAATTAAAAGGTTGAGCAGTTAGAGGTAAGTTTGTCATTTCTAAAGTAGCCGCCGGAGCGACCTTTTCTATAATTAAATCTAATAGTGGGTCTAAGTTATCAGCCAACTTATCAGCTTCTAAACCAGCTTTTCCGCCCTTACTAATCGCGTATATAACTGGGAAGTCTAATTGCTCATCACTAGCGCCTAGGTCTAAAAATAACTCATACACCATTTCCGCAACCTCAGCTGGCCTTGCGGCGGGCTTATCAACTTTATTAATAACAACAATCGGCCTAAGTCCTAGCTCTAAAGATTTTTTTAAAACAAATTTAGTTTGTGGCATCGGTCCCTCTTGAGCATCAACCACTAATAAGACAGAATCTATGGAACGCAAAACACGCTCTACCTCAGAACTAAAATCAGCGTGGCCCGGAGTGTCAACAATATTAATTTTAGAATCTTTATAAAAAAGGCTACAGTTTTTAGCATAAATAGTAATGCCTCTTTCCTGTTCTATTGAATTGCTATCCATGCTACTACTATCGGTAACCATTCCAGTTTGACGCAATAAAGAATCGGTTAGAGTCGTTTTTCCGTGGTCAACGTGAGCAATAATGGCAATGTTTCTTATGTCCATATATTAATAAAAATAAATAAAAATGACCGTTATCCGGCCAATAGAAAACGCGACCGTTAGTCGCGTATTCTGACGAACTATTACCTATAATAATAGATAAACAATTTATTGTCAAGAACAAAAACGTCTAAGAAATTAGACTATTCACACAGAAGTCTTAAAATATTCTATTTAATCTTAAAGACCGGCAATAGAAGCGGCTTTCCAGGTTAAATCAAATAAAGTATAGAAGAACAGACTAGCCACAATTATACCAGCAATAAAGCCAGATAAAGATGAGGCGAGAATCCTCCCTAGATGCCATTTGTACGATTTTGCCTCCTTGGAGATAAAATCATTTTCCAACTTTTCCATATTTTTTTTATTTTTACAAAAACTTAAAAATTTATAATAGCTCCTCAATTTGTTGACCAGTCTTCATATCTTTAATTATATATATTCCCTTTTTATATTCATCATCACCAAAAATAATAAATTTATTAAAATCTTTCTTATTAGCAAAATCTAGCGCTTTAGTAATTTTTTGTTCTTCCAGACCCGCAAAAATATTCAAACCCCGAGCACGTAATTTTTTTGCTAATTTTCTTGTTTCCAAAACTAAACCTGATGATAATAATGGTAAATAATATTTGGCTTGAGCACCAAACTTTTTAGTATCAATCAGTCCCCAATTCTCTAAAAATATTTTTGTCACCTCATCACCGGGAGCGAAACCAACCGCCGGAAAGTTTTTTTCTCCAAATATTTCCGCTAAACCATTATAACGTCCGCCACCGAACATTGAACGTCTAATGTCTGGGTGTTTATCAACCGCCTCAAAAACTAAACCATCATAATAATCAAAGCCGCGAATAACTGAGGGGTCAAATTCAACTAATTCACCATAGCCCAAGTCAGTTAGAGCATTAATAACATTATTTATTTCTAAAAATCCAGCGTTATTTTTAAGCTCTGGTAATTTTTCAACCAACTCTTCTAAACTGCGGCTAACCATAAATTGTTCTAAAATAATGATTGCCTCCTGCTTAAGACCCGCTTGAGTTAATCTTTCTCTAATCGCCACGATCGGAAGTTTTTTCCATTTATCCAAAGTTCTAACTACCGTAGCCCTAGCTTCCGTCTTTAATTTTCCCGCGCCAGATAATTCTAATATTCCGTCTATTAAACGACGGCTATTAATACAAAGGGCAAACGAATTTTGTGGTGGATCAAATTCTAAAACCAAATCTAAAGCCAAACAAAGTATTTCTAAATCGGCCGCTTCGTCAGCGCTACCGAATATATCACAATTCAATTGCCAAAATTCACGATTACGGCCTCGCTGCGGCTTTTCATTGCGAATAAAATTAGCAATAGAAAAATATTTAAGTGGTTTAGGGCTAGCAGCATAAATTTTAGAAACCATTCTCACTACCGACGGTGTCATTTCTGGACGGATAGATAGTTCCCTCCCCCCTAAATCAGTAAAGGTTACCAGCTCTTTGCCCCCAACGTCCTCGCCTGATTTAGCACGATAAATATCAGCGCTTTCCACAATTGGGGTTAAATATTCCTCAAAGCCGTAGCGCAAACAAACGCGGCGCCAGCAATCAAAAATATACTTGCGCACAGCAAATTCTTCTGGTGGCCAATCACTAGTTCCTTTTGGCTCTTGTTTTGATAAAACTTTAGACATAAATCTTAAATCGCCTTTACGCAGGCTCAGCTTAACAGCTTAAATCCTATATTACTATTCTAACAGTTTTTTCACAAATGTTAAACAAGCGCCATCAAAACTGAATTTACTTTTTTATCATAAAAAAATTAAAACTGGTTTACCCTCTAAAGCTTATAATAAAGGTAATCAATAAAAAAAATATGAAAATACTAATAATTGAAGATAACAAAGGAATCGCCGAATTTGTAAAAAGGAGTCTAGAAAGAGAATCGGCCATCGCTGAGGTCGCTTATGATGGAGAACGCGGGGCTTTTATGGCCAGAACTAGCGCTTACGACTTAATCATTCTAGATAATTCTTTGCCTAAATTGTCGGGGATAGAGGTTTTAAAAGAGATAAGAAAAGAAAAAAACCATATTCCTGTTATTATGCTAACGGTTAAATCAGAAATTGAAAATAAAACTGAAGCTTTTAATCTTGGGGCCGACGACTACATAACCAAACCCTTCCTACTAGCGGAACTACTTTTAAGAATCCAAGCGGTTCTAAAAAGGCCGCCAAATATAAAAGAGGAAACGTTAAAATTAGAAGACTTAACGCTGTCTCCGCAAAACGGCTGCTGCAAAAGAGGGCGCACCGAAATATATTTAACCAAAAAAGAATATTGTCTACTGGAATATCTCTTGCGTCGAAAAAATGTCATTGTTTCCAAAAGTGAAATTTTAGAAAATGTTTGGGACTATAACGCCGACCCTTTTTCTAATTCGATAGAAACTCATATCACGAGTTTAAGGAAAAAATTAAATATTGAAAAAAAAATTAATTTAATTCATACCTTTTCCGGAAGAGGATATAAACTCGCCCCTAAGAAGTTGCTTTAAAAAACTTTTTATTTTTTATTTTATCTGGCAGATACTCCTGATTTGAGTCGTCTTCTAGCGGTGTATATTTATAATTTTGTGCATAACCGAGCTCCTTCATTAATTTGGTCGGAGCATTACGCAAATGAAGAGGTACTGGCAAATTGCCACTATTTTCTACTTCCGCCTTTGCTTCATTGTAGGCATTATAAACGGCAATACTTTTGGGAGATTTGGCCAAGTAAATTGCGCAATGCGCTAAATTAACAGCGCACTCCGGCAAACCAATCTTATGACAAGCCTCATAAGCCGCCGTAGCCAGCATTAAGGCACTATTATTAGCCAGACCTATATCTTCGGAAGCAAATCTAATTAAGCGACGCGCAATATAAAGCGGGTCTTCTCCGGCCTCTATCATCCTGCACAAATAATAAACTGTGGCATCAGCGTTATTCCCACGCATTGATTTATGAAGAGCAGAAATTAAATTGTAATGCTCGTCTCCTTTTTTATCATACAACAACCCCGGCTTACTAATTATATCCTTAATTAGTTGAATGGAAAGATCTCCTTTATGAGCATAGGCACTTTCTAAAATACTCAGAGCTTTTCTCGCGTCGCCATTAGCCACCTGGGCCATAAAACTCAAAATATCTTTATCTATTTTTATATTTAGCTTCTTAGTTGCCGATTTAACAATCTTTTCTAAATTATTTAAAGATAAAGCTTCAAGCACAACCACTTTCACTCTTGATAATAACGCTCCGTTGACGGAAAAACTTGGGTTTTCTGTAGTTGCTCCAATCAGAGTAATCGTCCCATTTTCTACTTGAGGCAACAGGGCGTCTTGCTGAGCCTTATTCCAACGATGAATTTCATCTATAAATAAAATTGTTTTCTGTCCTAAACGTCTGCTCTCTTTTGCTCTATCAACGGCAACTTTTAAATCTTTAACGCCATTTGAAGTAGCACTAAATTCTACAAATTCCGCTTTTGTCTCTTTGGCAATTATAAAAGCTAAAGTAGTTTTTCCGCTCCCTGGTGGCCCCCAAAATATTAAAGACGGAACTCTATCCTCGCTAATAGCTTGGTAAAGCCAGGAGTCCCGACCAATAATTTTTTCTTGGCCGACAAATTCGATTATACTTTTAGGCCGAAGCGTGGCCGCGAGCGGCATATCATTTATCATATTTATATATTTCTTTTTTTATCCTTCACTAAAGTCATAAATAAAGTCGGAACGATGAAAAGGGTTAAGAACGAAGACAGTAAAAGACCAAAAATAATTGCACCCCCTAAAGATCTCCAAGTCTCATTAGAAAGAGTGATGGGGATAATTCCTAAGATAGTACAAATTGAGGTAATAAATATCGCCTCTAGTCTAGACTTGCCGGCATCCACGATTGCCTCTTGAAAGGGGATGTTGCTTTTTAAATTCAAACCAATCTTATCAATTAAAATAATAGCATTCTTTACCACAATCCCAAATAAGGCCAAGATACCAATCAAACCAGGGAAAGATAGGTTGATTCCGGAAACGGCTAGTCCCAAAAATACGCCAATTAAAGCAAGCGGAATAGTTGCTAAAACAATAAGCGCTTTCTTAACGGAGTTAAACTGAATAATCATGGTTGAAATAATAAGTAAAACAGCAACCACCATCGCCCTAATTATCGATAAGACCGACTCAGCATTTTGTTCATTTTCGCCACCATACTTTATTTCATAACCCGAAGCTAATTTATAATCTTTAGTTTTGTCTTGAAATTCTTTTAATACAACCGCGGGGTTTGTTTTCCCTTCGGTATCAGCTGATAATAAAACGGTTCTTTTTTGATCAACCCTAGTTATGGTTTCCACTGAAGGTTTAAGCTCTATCTTAGCGACATCTTTCAAAAATACTGGTTGACGCTGTAAATTTAAAATTTGCAAATTCCCCGCCGCTTCTAAAGATGGAATTTTGTCTTTGGCAAACCGAGCCATTACTTTTATTTCTTCCCCATTTTCTAAAACAGTTGTAACTTCAGTCCCGGAAATAGCTAATCTTAAAATTGAGCCGACATAAGCAGCATTCAAGCCGTATAATTCTAAACGATTAGGGTCAAGCACGAAAGTGTAGTCAGCGGGAGAATCCTTAAGTGACATATTAGCATTTATCACCCCTGGTATAGATTCTAAAACTGGTTTTAAATCTTTAGCTATTTTATCCAATTCCTGCAAATCATCTCCGCTAACTCTGGCCTCAAAAGCCGCTCCGGCAGGTGGCCCCCCGGAAGGAGTTTCAATGGTAATCTTGGCGCCATTTATATCTATCATATCCCGTCTCATCACTTTTGCTAAGTCATAAGATTTTGCATCACGAGATTTAACATCAACTAATTTAATTGTAATAGAACCTAAATGAGAAGAACTATTTGAAGGAGAAGTAGCATTTTCATTTGAAGGCGCCCCAATAATTGTAGTAAAATTTTCTATTTCTTTATATGACAAAAGTTTCTTCTCAACTTGCTGGACTACTTTATCGGTCTCTTCTAATTTTAAACCAACCGGACCTTCAATATTAACATATATAAAACCCTGATCGGAAACTGGGAAAAATTCACTCTGAACTATTCCGCTAAGCGGTAAAGAAATGGCCACTATAAAGAGCAAGCCAACAAAAAATAAAGTTGTGAGTCTTGTTTTCTTAGTCCGCAACACTTGACGTAATTTCTTTTCGTAATACGGAAGAACGGCATTAAAATTTATAATGCCATGTAACAAACGATCAAATAAATTTTCATTATCATGACTTCCCTGTTCTCTTAATTTCTTTTTTATAAGCTCATCATCGTTCCATTCTAATTCCACCAACACTGTATTTCTTTCCAAGTAACGACGACCTTTTTGAAAATACCATCTAATCATCGCCATAGCCGAGATAGCAAAAAACAAAGATAAAGGCGCAGCGATAACTTTATTATTTATTAATAACAAACTAGCCCCCGATAAAACAAATATTCCTACTAATAGAAAGGAAAATAATTTTTTTGTTAATCTAATTCTTTCTAAAACAGCTGACAAGGGATGGTTAATTATTAAGGCAATTATCAGTGAGGAGACTAGGGTGACTGAAACAGTTATCGGAATTGATTTTATAAATTCGCCAATCATCCCACTCGACATCAGTAATGGCAAAAAGGCCCACACAGTTGTCAGCGTTGAAGTCGTGAGGACAACTTTAAAATCATTTAAAACTAATAGCACTGCCTCCTCGGGAGTAAATTTACCGGTCTTTAAATATTGCTTGGTGGCGGAAACGACAACGATGGCATCATCAACTAGTAACCCCAAAGAGAGAATAAGAGAAAAGACTGATAAAAAATTTAGACTTATTCCGACGGCTTTCATTACTCCAAAAGTTGAAAAGAAAACTAAAGGAATGGCTAGCCCAGCGACTAAAGCTTCTTTAAACCCAACGATAAGAAATAAAACTATAAATACCAATAAGAATGTTAAAATAAAATCATGCTGCAGTTGATTAAAATCATCATTGATAAATTGACCCATATCCAGAGTAACGTCATAACTGATGCCCGCCGGTAATTTTTTCAAAGCTTCATCCGTTCTCTGTTTAGCTTCAGCAACAGTATCTAAAATAGAACCACCAGTCTTTTTAACTATTTGAATGGTGACATTATCCTGAGGGTCCTCTCCGCTGGCTGACAACCTTGAATAAATAGTTTTTTCAATAGAAATTTCTTGCACCTTGGCCACATCTTTTAGGGCCACTATTGCACCATCAGCTGTATGTAAAATAGGTAAATTAGCCAAATCTTCTACCTTAAAAAATCGGCCATCAACTCTAATTGGATAAAGATATTTGTCGCTATCTGACTTAAAATTACCAGCCGGGATAGCTAAATTAGATCCTTTTATAATTTGATTTACTTGGTCGGGAGAAAGGTTATAAAAAACTAACTTTTGAGGATCATACGCCACCTCAAATTCTTTTTTGTCTCCTCCAGAAACAGTAACTTTTCTAGCTCCCGGTATTTTTTCCAGTTCTTCTTGAATTTTTTCTCCAGCATCACGCAATATTAATCCATCATAAGGACCAGATAAAGCTATTGTCCAAATTGGAGTATCGTCAAATGAGATTTCTTGAGCGATTGGTTCAATCGCCTCAGCCGGTAACTCATTCTTTACACTATTAACCTGATCTTTTAATTTTCTAATAGAATCATCGAGGTTCGCCTTAGCGTCAAATTCTACCGTAACCATAGAAACCGAATTAGAAGAATTTGAAGTTATTTTTTTAACGTCTTTTAAGCCAGATAAACCAATTTCAATTTTCTTAGTTACCAACTCTTCAACGTCAGCCGGCGAAGCACCAGGATAGGCCGTAAAAACCATAGCGTACGGGATCCTAACTTCTGGGTTTGATTCCCGAGGCAAAGAGAAAAAAGAAAATAGCCCCCAGCCAGAAAGTAGAACTATCAATAATACTACAACTCTAAAATTGACAACAAAAAAATTCAGCCAACCCTTTTTTAGTTCTGGATTAAATTTTAAACGCTCCAGATAAAGATGATCAGAATTTTTATGACCTATTTGAGGCTGAGCATCAGAAATATTTTCTATATTATTTTCTGAAGAATTATTGGTAACCAAAAATTCTATATTTTGCTTACCGCCATCACCTTTATTAATAATATTTATATCCATATAATAACCCGACGCAACCGAAGTCGTGCCTTATTTTTAATTTTGTATATTTATGTCTTGTCCATCAGTGATTAATTTATTTCCCTCAATAATAATCAAATCGTTATATGATAAATCGGCTTTAATTATCGCTAGCCCGCCGGACACCTCGCCCACTTCAATGTTTATTTTTTTAGCTTTATTGTTATCAACTATAAAAATATAACTATCGTTTTGAGAAATATTAACGGCTGATAGTGGCAATATATAAAATCCTTGATCGGCTTTTTTTTCGACCGCCACTTTAATATTGACTATCGTGCCTAAAAATAAATCTTCAGCGTTCTCCATTTTTACTTCAACCAAAAATCTTCTCGTAACCGTGTCGGCTTGAAGCGATGTTCCAGAAATAACCCCAGGATATTCTTTACCTTTTTCATCTACTACAGAAACCGGCAATCCAGGATTCATAGCTAAGAGATTATCGGCTTCAACATAAAAATTAACTTTTATATTGTCCGTTTGAGAAATTACCAAAATCGGTTGGCCGGGAGCAACTGTTTCACTATCGCTGGCAAAAACTTGAGTAATGGTACCATCAAGTGGCGCAATTACCGAGCGGGTATCATACAAGCTTTGCAAAGAAACTAAAGCATTATCATATTGCAACCTAGCAGTTTCCATTTGAGTTCTAGCGCCTGAAACCTGAGATTCAATTTTCACCTTCAAATTATCGTATTGATTTTGAGCCAAACTATAGACAAAAATGGCCTGATCTTTCTGACTCACATTCCCGGCCTTTAAATTATTTAAATTTTGCAAAGCACTCGCTTCCTGCTTTTTAGCTAAATCAAGCCCCTGTTTTAAACTATCTAATAAACTATCATTATTTAGGGCCGTATTAGTTAGCGCCTGGCTAGCACCATTTATTTGACTAGCAACCGCATTCATTTGCACCTGGTATCCGGCGGCGGCGGCTTGTAAGCCAGATAAAGATGAACCACCAACTGATGTTTGTGGCAAAGAAGCCGAGGTGATAGTTTTATCAAATAGCAATTTTGTTTCCTCCGCTAAATTTTGCGCTAGTGTGGACAAGACTAAAACAGAACTTACTTGTTCAGAAATAGAACTAAATTTTAAGCTGTCATATTTAGCATACTCTTCCTTTAATTTCTGATAAGCTTTTTTAGCGCTATCATAAACCGAAGAATCAAGCGCTCCCAAATTAGAACGATAATTTATAGTAACGCTATTATTATCATCAAAAGCGGTAATATTATTTATATTAGTAATTAGAGAGCTGATTGAGGCAATTCCTGACTGGATTGCCAAAGAAGCATTTTGTTTTACATCAATGCTTCCCTGGTTAGCCTGTTTAGTACGATTTTCAAGACTAAGGCTGGCTTGCGCTACAGCCAATTTTGCTGTTTCATAAGCGAGCTCTGCGCTCTTTACGCTTTCTCCGGTTGTGATAGTTAAATTAGTTTCGCCTTTAGCGGCTTGGTCACGAGAAATTTCCGCCTGTCTTAAATCCTTAACTGAAGAAATTAATAAATTTTCATAATTATTTTTAGATAGCTGGAAAGCACCAAGGGCTTGTTCAACTCCCAGCTTAGCCTGTTTTATTTGGCTACTATTTAACTCTCCCCCAGACAAAACTTTAGCATTATTTATATCGTCAATTTTGGCTAGCTGTTGACCGAGAGAAACTTTATCACCAACTTTAAATTTTATGGCCGTTAAAGTTCCTGAAGACTTGGCCACAACCTTAGCTTCACTTTCCGCAGACACCACGCCAGGATAATTTAAGTCCCTTTTTATGCTTAAGCTATTTCTGACAGCTTGAGTAGTAACCGGAGTCGTAGGTGTTTTATCTTCTACTTTGATCTCCGCCTTCTTGCCGCAAGCGCTGAGCACAAACGAGATAAACAATAACAAAATTATTATCTTTTTATTTTTCATATTTATTTTCTATCTTATATATTTTAATCTTTATTAGCTAAAAACCTAGATTATGTACATATAATAATGCCATAATTAATAAAAAAAATCAATACTCAAAATTGCCCTATTATTAACCTGGTTAATGGTTTGACGCTGAAATCTTGTTAAGATATAATTCTATCACCAATACCATAAGTAATGGTTTTAAAATAAAAATATGACAAAAAATATAAGCATCCCTGTAAAGGGCTTACACTGCAAGGCTTGTGAAATATTAACTGAGGACGCCCTTAAAGAAATAAAAAATATTGTAAACGTAAACGTAAATCATCATACGGGATTAGCCGAAATAACTTATGAAGGAGACAGGCCAACAATAACAGAAATAAGTTCTAGCCTAAAGAAAGCTGGATATGAAATTGGCACTGAAAATAATAGTCAAAAAGATAAAAAAGATTTTAGCTATTTTATAACCATTATTACCTCGGTCCTAATAGTTTATTGGCTCATAAATAAGTCAAATGTATTGGACATGGGTAGTTTTATAAGTGGAGATTTTTCCTGGCCCTTAGCAATCATTGTGGGCTTAATCGCAGGAGTTTCAACTTGTTTAGCATTAGTTGGCGGATTAGTTTTTAGCCTCGCCGCTAATTATGCTAAAAATCATCCAGAGGCCAGCAGCCAACAAAAATTCTGGCCCCACATATTATTTAACTCTGGACGTATTCTTGGCTTCTTTCTACTAGGAGGACTGCTGGGTGTTCTCGGCTCAGCTTTTAAAATGTCGGTGATTCTTAATTCTATAATCACGATAATAATCGGCTTGGTAATTTTTACCCTTGGCTTAAAGTTATTAGAAATTTTCCCAGCTCTAAACAATTTTGATTTTTCTTTACCTAAAAAATTTGGCAACATTATTAAAATTAATAACCCACTACTTCTGGGCGCCTTAACTTTTTTCTTACCTTGCGGATTTACACAAGCGATGCAAATTTATGCTCTAGGCACAGGGAACTTTTTTGAAGGAGGAATAATCATGGCACTTTTTGCGCTTGGCACTGCTCCGGGGCTGCTTGGGTTGGGCGGCATTAATGCTATCTTGGGGAAAAAGAAATCAAAAAACTTTTTTGTTATCGCGGGCATAGTTGTAATTGCTTTTGGATTATTTAATTTAGTAAATGGCTTCCGTTTATTTAAAATTGCTTCACCATTTACAGACCAATCGGGCTATCAGTTAAAATCAAAAGAAATTAATTCTAAAAAAATATCAGGAATAGAAATAGAAAATGGCGTTAGAATTATTCGCATGTCAGAAACCACTCAAGGCTACGTACCGGATAAGTTTACGCTCTTAAAAGACCAACCGGTTAAATGGATAATCTCAGCGGAAGCTCCTTATTCTTGCGCGAGTGCTCTAGTCGTCCCAGCATTGAAAATACAAGCCCAATTAACTCCCGGCGAAAATATTTTTGAATTTACCCCAAATAAAACAGGAGATATTAAATTCTCCTGCTCTATGGGAATGTATACTGGTCAATTTTTAATTGTTGATAATGAGACTGATTTACGTTAACTAAGAAAAATAAGTTAAAAAGATATTCCTAGCAATTCTTTTTTTCACAAAATATTTTTTTTCCGATTTCAAAAATAACTACGCCTATTACTCCATATAGAATGGCTGGTACCCAATCCATGATTGATAGGGGGACAGTTTTTAATAATCTATTTAACATCGGAGAATACACTGACACAAATATTAACAAGGCTCCCAGAAAAGTAGCGGCCATCAGAAAACGATTAGCGAATGGTTTACTCTTAAAGATGCTTTTTTTCAAACTCCTAACGGCATAAATATAAAACATGGTACTTAGACCTAAGGTGGCAAACATCACCGTTCTCGCTAAATCAATATCGCCAACCACTTTAAAATAATAATAGAATAGGGACAGAGCCATCACGTCCATTATAACCGCATAAAAAGCAATTATTTTTTGTAATCCAGCCGTCAAAAACGGCTGATTTTTATGTCTAGGTTTATCTTTCATAACATCATCATCTGACAAATCAAACGCCAGACTAGCAGCTGGTAAAGGATCTTCAATTAATTTAATCCACAAAACTTGAACCGGCAAAATAGGTAAGGGCCAACCCAAAATGACCGTGGTCCCAATTATAATCATCTCCTGAAAACAGTCAGTAAATAAATATAAAATTACTTTCTGAATATTATTGAAGGTTATCCTTCCCTGTTTAACGGCCTCAACAATAGTTAGAAAACTATTATCAAGTAATATTAAATCGGCCGACTCTTTGGCAACGTCGGTGCCGTTACCAACAGCGACCCCGATATCAGCCTTCTTTAGGGCCGGCGAATCATTAATCCCATCTCCCGTCATCGCCACCACGCGTCCCATTTCCTGAAGAGCAGTTACAATTCTTAATTTATGATGTGGACTTACGCGCGCGTAGAGACGGATATCTTTAATTCTAGCCTTGAGTTCTTTGTCGCTAATTTTATCAAGAGTCTCTCCATCCATCACATTATGATTGTTTATCTCAAGACCAAGATCTCTCACAATAGATATCGCTGTTTGAGCATGGTCGCCCGTAATAACAACCACTCTAATACTCGCTTCGCGACAAGCTTGAATTGCTTGCTTAACATCATTTCTGATTTGATCACGTAAAGAAAAAAATCCCACCAATGTTAAATCCTTCAATTCAGTAACAGTGAGCCCCTTATCTTCTAAATTAACCCTATTCTTGTATGCTAAGGCTATCATTCTCTTCCCGGTGCCAGTAAATTCATTAATTTGTTTTACAAAGTCTTCCCTATCTTTACTTTGAATTTTTTTTGTTTTTCCATTGACATCAACCATGATTGATAATCCAAGGATCTTTTCTGGCGCACCCTTTATATAAATTATTTCTCCTCCGGTCGCCGTTTTGTTTAGCGTGGCCATCATTTTTAAATCGGAAGAAAAAGCAATTTCATCTAAACGTGCTTCAACAACTTCTAATTCTTTACGGTACATACCTAATGCGGCGCCTGCCAATAACAAAGCTTTATCAGTAGGATTTCCCGACACCTCCAGATTATCCATTTTATCTCCAGGATTTTCTATCAAGCCATTATTACAAATCACCCCGATCTTTAAAGCTAATGATTGATTAGTTACTTTTGAATTTTTACCATAAGAAATTAACTTATCGATCATCATCTCTCCCTGAGTAAGCGTCCCTGTTTTATCAGCGCAAATGACCGATACGGAACCTAAGGTCTCAGCAGCAATCGCTCTTCTAACTAAACCTTTTTTCTTAGCTAACCGCTGCATTCCAATCGCTAAAATAATTGTCATCGCCGGAATAAGTCCTTCGGGAACAGCCGATACAACAATCACCACCGATACCATAAACATCTCAAAAATATCACGACCAGAAATAACCCCAATTAAAAAGATAACGACATTAGCCGCAATCAAAAAGAGCCCCAACTTTACACCGAACTTATTAATTTGTTCCTGAAGGGGGGTTAAAGTGTCCCCCGTTTCTTTAATTAATTTAGCGACTTGTCCTATTTCTGTATCTGAACCGATAGCCGTTACAATCGCTTGCCCGGAACCATCAACAATGACTGTGCCCTGATAAGCCATGTTAGTTCTTTCAGCTAAAGGCAAATTCTTTTTTAATTCTTGTTCACCTTTTTCAATCGGCAAAGATTCTCCCGTTAAAGGGGCCTCACTAATTTTTAAATTCTTAGCCAAGAATATTCTCGCATCAGCTGGGATAACGTCTCCCGCCGCGAGTTGAATAACGTCGCCAATAACCAAATCTTCTCTATCAACAATAACTAACTCTCCATCTCTCCAGGTTCTCACTTTATAAGAAACTGCGCCGCTTAATTTCGCTAAAGCATTATTTGCCTTCCATTCTTGCAAAAATCCAACCGTATTAGTTACCAGTACTACAATTAAAATAATAAGAGAATCGCTGCCATGGCCAGCCAACAAACTAATAGCAAAAGCGGCAATTAAAATAAAAATGAGAGGATTCTTAAATTGTCCTAAAAATAATTTCAAGCCAGTTAAGGCTTTTTCCCGAGGCAAAATATTGGAACCATTTTCTTTTAAACGCTTAGCTGCTTCGGCATTAGTAAGCCCTGTGCTAGAAGACGCTAATTCTTTAAAAATGGCGTTAACCGATAATTTATAAAAAAATACTTTTTCCATTATATTAAGTTAAGTTAACTTAGTCATACTAAAATCTTAACATAAGTTGAGACTTTTTAAAAACAAAAAAAGACGCCGCTTATCAAGCGACGCCTTTCCCCACGATATATCCTTCCTAACAAAGATATTTTATTTATTAAACATGTGTCCGAGACCAAGGCCTCTTCCCATGCCGGCGCCATTTCCGTTTCCATTATCTACGCCAATACTTTCAAAAATTGCTCTAGCTTCCTCCATCAAATTATGAGCTCTAGAAAATTCAGCAAAATTAGCTTCAGTTACTTTAGTAATAATAGGATTATCAGTCCCCATGGCTGCTACCCAATCAGTATAACTCCCAGCTTTTATAGCAGCTTCAACTCCGGCCTTTCTGGTTTCCATTTCAGCCTGTCTATCTTCTCTAGCTTTCTGAACTTCGGTTGAACTAGCATTTTTTCCGAGACCGTTACCTTGGCCCATCATTCTGCCGTGTTCAAAATTACCATCCTTATTTAAATTATTAGTAAAGGATCTATTGGTGGCAGCATCTGCGGCTACTACACCTCCAGCCATCAGCGCTAAAGCACCAAAAACTGCAGCTCCTTTTATTAAATTATCTTTTTTCATATTTTTGTTTTATGTGCAATGTTTGTAATCATCGCTTTAAATTAATTAGTTTACAGTTTAAGATCTTAACCCCCCATGCACTAATTAATACGCGAATAAAAAATATTTCTTCATTTAATATTTTTATACATTTTGGACCCGCCACCACCCCGGTCTTCATTGTTGTTATTTTCAAACATTGGCACATTCTCATTATCTAATGGGGGTAATAATAAATCTGGCCTCATTCTTTTGAAAAAACCTCTTCCGGGCATAACTGGCAAAATAAGCGTTGCCTCAAAAACGTCTTCAGATTTTTGCTCCCCCAAAACTTTTACCGGCTGCGCAATCCCAATTGGTGTTTCAATTATTTCCTCTGAATTTAATGAAATTGACCATTCTTTCTGGTCCTTATCAACCAAATTAAATTCACCATTTTCAACATCAGAAATAACCACCCCCATTAAACGGCCTTCTTGGGGGTTAGACCAAAAATCTAGATGAGGGTTCATGACTTCACTATAAAGAGGCGCGCCTTGCTCTAGCGTCTCATCTATTTTCTCTCCCCAACCAGCAAAAGTAAATATTCCACCTAAAAATATACTTGTCGCAAAAGCTAAAACAGCAATTAGCCAAATAGGATAGCGATAGCCATTTTTTGTATGCTTTAAATTAAAATAAACAATGAAAATGAAAATACTAAGAAAAACTATCCACAAATAAGGCAGAGTTAGTAAAAGCATTTCCGCTAAACTTTTATTTATTTGGCCCCTTAAGCTAATGTCATTATAATTAAAAAAATAAACCATGATTGAAATAGCGGCGCCACTAGCAATCAGCGCCAAGGATCCAGATAGCCAAATCAGATAATTCTTTAAAACAAAATGCCAACGAGAAGTAGGTGTTATATGACTCGTTTTTATTTTCTCTAATATTTTATTTTCAAATTTATTATCTTCCATATATTTAATTTATTTTTTTCTCTGCCATAACTTTTTTTAATTCCGCTTTAGCCTTGTTCATCCTGGAAGCAACCGTTCCTAGTGGTTTTTTAATAATATCTGATATTTCTCGGTAATCCTTTTCTTCTAAATATTTTAAAATTATAATTTCTTGATATTTCAAGCTTAATTTCCCCAAAGCTAATGATATTTCCTGTTTTAATTCAGCGCGGGTAAGATCTTCAATAATATTACCATCCCCCGCCAATTCTTTAATTTGGCTATCTTTTATATCTACGTCAATAATCTGGGGGCGAGCTTTCCGCTTACGATAATTATCAATAACTTCATTATGAGCAATACGATATATCCATGATGAAAATTTTAAACCATCGTCAAATTCATTAAGATTAAGATACACCTTTATAAAAATATTTTGTAATATATCTTCAGCTTCCTCTAGACTCACGCTTGAGATTCTCCTTATATAACGCAATAATTTTTCTTGATAACGATTAACTATATGCGAAAAAGCATTCTGATTCTCCAGAACTATATTGACCAATTCTTCATCTGATTTTTGTGCAAAATCTAAAATCTCTATCATAAACCGAATTAAAGGCTGTTATAAATATTACGTAAAATTAAGATTTTTCTTCATTCCGCCCGGATTATTGCTCCGCCCTTAGGGCAACAATCGGTTCTAACTTTGAAGCTTGGCGCGCCGGTCTTAAACCAAATAATAGACCGCAACCCAAAGAAAATATCCATGATATAAAAACCCCCTGAAAGGGGAAGCTAAAATTCCAAGAAAGTCCGGCATAATTTGCAACTAAACTGAGGCCGTACGCGGCTAACAAACCAATAATTGTTCCTAGGAGCCACCCCCAAAAAGTTATCATCACCGCCTCAAATAAAAATTGGTAAGCAATATCAGATTTTGTCGCTCCGAGAGCCTTGCGCAAGCCAATTTCTGGAGTTCTTTCCGTTACTGTGACATACATTATATTCATGATCCCCACTCCGCCCACCAAAAGAGAAATTAGTACGATGGCTAACAACAAATAGGTAACGGCATCAGTAACAGTTCCTAAAGTTTTAATCATTTCCTCCATAGTGGAAACCCTGAAATCATCTTTAGCAGGATCAGTAATTTCATGCCGCTCACGAATTAGTTGCCTAATTTCTTCGGCGGTTTCATTAGCCAAGTTAACATCTTTTAACTGATGAATAAAATACATGGCATAATCTATTCCTAATATTTTCTGGTGTAGGGTCCCAATGGGCAAATAAGCCATATCATTAAAATCCATCGGTCCAAACGATCCTCCCTGTTCTTCTAAAACCCCAACGACTCTGAATTTTTGATTACCAATTTTAACAGATTTACCAACCGCTGGCTGATCATTAAAAAGATAATTTTTTAATTTACTTCCCAGTACGGTTACCAAGGCCTGACTCCTGTCATCTTCTTCGGTAAAAAAAGTACCTTCTGATAAATTAGATTTTTTATCTATAAATTGATACGCGGCGCTCACGCCAAATAAAAATACCTTTTTACTCTCATTATTAAAACTAACTTTTTGCTGTCCTAGTGAGGCGGCATAGCTATCCTGCACATTCCTAATCCTGTTAACCGCCTCCATGTCCGCAATCTTTAGTGTCGTGACTTCGCCACTAGAAAAACTATTTTTTGAGCTGGGGACCTTAACTTCTGTTTGGATAATATCAGTCCCATAAGACTGTATTTCTCCAAGAATTAATTGGCTCACTCCATCGCCAGCTGAGAAAACAATAATAATTGCAGCGGCGCCAATAACAACACCCAAAACCGTCAAACTAGTTCTAAGAATATTAAGACGTAAAGAGCGCCAAGCAAGTTCAAAAGCGGTCTGTATTTTTTGTATAAAATTATTCATATCTAAGAGCTTCAATCGGATTTAATTGACTGGCCTGCTTAGCGGGATAATAACCAAAAATAACTCCAATCACAACCGAAACGCCAAGCGCTAAAAATATTGAAGAAAAAGAGATAACAAACGCCCAGTCATAGCCCAAGGACTTCACCACCACAGAAATTAAATATGAAATCAAAGAGCCGCCCATTAATCCAATTGTTCCGCCAACTAAAGTTAAAGCGATGGCTTCAAATAGAAATTGAAGTCTTACCTGCTTACCAGTGGCGCCGAGAGCCTTTCTCAAGCCTATCTCTCTAGTTCTTTCTTTAACGCCAACCAACATAATGTTCATAATTCCTATTCCGCCCACCAAAAGAGATAGCGCCGCCATAGCTGCTAAAAAATAACGTAGAGAATTAGTAATATTAGTAATAACATTCAGGGCGTCGCGAAAACTACGGACCGAGAAATCATCATCGGCCGGATTACTAATATCATGACGTTCGCGTAATGTTTGCCGAATTGCTTCCATAACTTCATCAATATTTTGTTCATTATCGACCTTCACTCTTATCATACTAATATAATTTACACCGGCAATTTCTTTTTGGGCAAATGCTAACGGTGAAAAAATCATATCATCCGGACTAGAAAATCCCGCCTGCCCCCTAGATTTCATAACTCCCACAACCAGCGCATTACGATTTTTAACTTTAATTCTTTTTCCAATTGCATCCTGATTAGGAAATAATTCTTTAGCAACGTTACTGCCCAAAACCGCCAAGCCAGTGGCCGAATTAATTTCTTCATTAGAAAAAAAACGACCGTAATCTAATTCCGCCCTTTCTACTTCTAAATAATCTCCGCTAACACCTTCTAATTTTGCGTCATAACTTAAATCTTTATAATACGAGCTCACGTTAGTATCATAGTAAGAAACGGCCGCCACAACGTGAGGCACATTTTTTTCCTGCTTGATTGCTTCGGTATCAGCTTCTTTTAAAGTTGTAACCTTAACACCAAAAACCGATGCTGGCGGACCCTTCTCGTCCGATTGCCCAGGTAAAATTCCCACTAAATCACTGCCAAAACTATCAACTTGACCTAAAATTAAAAATTGCGCTCCAGCGCCAAGAGAGATTATTAAAACTACGGCCCCAACGCCAATAACTATACCGAGCATGGTTAAAAAACTCCTTGTTTTATTGCTAAGCAGGGCGCGCGCGACAATTTTTAAAATTTGATGCAGATTTTCTAACATAAACTATTTGAGCAAATTTCCACTTCCGGCAAAACGCCTATTTTTCACTTTTTCATCAGAAATAAGTTCCCCATCATGTAATTTAATAATTCTTTCGGCATGCTCGGCCGTAAATATTTCATGAGTGACCAAAATAATAGTACTGCCTTGTTTATGTAATTGCTGTAAGATATTCATGACTTGATCACCAGACTTAGAATCTAGATTTCCGGTTGGCTCATCGGCGAAAATAACGGAAGGATTGTTAACTAAAGCACGTGCAATGGCCA
This sequence comes from Patescibacteria group bacterium, assembly GCA_038323715.1. GTDB lineage: Bacteria > Patescibacteriota > Patescibacteriia > Patescibacteriales > UBA12465 > UBA12465. The sequence goes on along the minus strand of JBBQHF010000001.1, from coordinate 27,324 downwards.
CTCTTTGTTTTTCTCCACCAGATATCTGATTAATAAAATAACCCAAGCGATGCCCAAGACCAACACTTTCTAAAACTTTTTTGGCCCGCTCATCCATATTCTTTTTGTTATCCGAATAAATCAAAGGTAATTTAACATTATCAAGCACAGAAGTTCTGGCTAATAAATTGAAAGCCTGAAAAACAAAACCAATCTGCTCATTTCTTAAATGGGCCAATTCTTCATCACTAAAAGAAGAGACGTCCTTACCAGCAAAAAAATAATGACCGGATGAAAGCCGGTCAAGCATTCCCAGAATATGCATCAGAGTTGATTTACCCGATCCAGATGGACCCATAATAGACACAAATTCTCCTCTTTTTAAAGAAAAATCAATATTTTTTAAGACGACGGTCTTTAAATCACCGCTAATATATTCTTTATTTAATTTTTTTACTTCCACTAATATCTCTGCCATAAATTAATAATTTATTTTATTCGGAAAAGTTTATTTTTAAGGAGTGGTATTAATAAAGGTAATAACCTTCTCTCCAGCTGTAAGCCCGCTCGTAATCTCCGTTAAGCCATCATTGCCACGTAATCCAGTCTCCACTATTACTTCTTTAACTCCCGCGGCCGTGTCTAAACGAACAATTTTATTGCCATCTTTTTCAATAATAGCTCTGGCTGGAACCTGCAAAACGTTATCCCGTTTATCAGTTGTAATCACAATATCGGCCGTCATGCCTGATTTGAAAGAAAGACCACGTGTCGCCAAATCAGTTTTTATTTTATCCAAATCAGAAAAAGCAACTTTAACTTTATAATACACCACATCCTGGATTAAAGTTTGCGCTGGTTCTATAAAACTAACCATTCCAGGGAAAGAGGTATCACTAGAAAAAGCATCTAAAGTTATCTCCGTTTCATCGCCAACTTTTATTTTATTAATATCCGATTCTGAGATATCAACCTCTATTTCAAAATCACCATCGGCCAACATTTTAATTGCCGGCTGAGCAGGAGAAAATTGCTCACCCACCTCATAAGCTATTTGAGTGATAACCCCATTCAATGGGGCGGTTAAAACGCTATCGGTAATTTGTTTTTCAATATTTTCTAAACTGGAATTAGCTTGGCTTACTTGGGCCTCGGCAAGAGTTACATCTTGAGATCTAGCAGGCGCGGAAATATTATTTAATTGTGCCCTGGCCAAGTCAACAGATTTCTTGGCACTATCCAGCCTTGATTTAGCGGAAGAGATTTGTTGATCAGCGGCTAAGCGAATATTTCTTAAATTATTTCTAGCGGTTGTTATGGCGCTATCTAGATTCACTTTTGCTTGGCGTAAAGTTTCTTCAGCGGTAGCAACCGTCGTCCCATAACTCAATTGGGCGTTATTAAATGCTTGTAAATAATTTTCTACGGTAGAAGCAGCCGCACTGATTTGAGTATTTTGAGAACTTACTAAAGTTTTATAAGAGTCTAATTTAGTCTGCGAGAATGAAGATGAGGTTATCGTCGCCTCTAATAAAGCATAAGCGTAATTTAAAGACTGACCAGTCTTTAATAAAAATGTTCCTACTGATTGCCCCGCTTTATCAATATCAAAAGTTGATTGTGTTTTTTTAGCAGTTGCAACATCGGCTTCGGCGCCAGCAATTAAATCTAGAGCGTTTAGACGACTTTCCTTGGTGCTTGGAAGCAGTGAACTATTTTTTACGCCCAACACATTTTTAGCATTATCATCTTCTAAAATAGTGTTTAAATTATCAAGGGCAATCTTCCCTGCCAAAATTTTATCACTCAAAATAAGCAACAAAGAATCACGACTATTATCTATGCTTTTTTGACCAGATTTTTTAGCATTATCTAAGGCGGTCTGAGCAGAATATACAGCCTGCTCTTGAGATGTTTGAGTACTACTATCACTTGATTCCAAATCAGCTAAAGTTTTTTCGGCCTGCAAAACATTTTCGGCAGTAGTTTGTTTAACTTTTTCCAAGTCTGTACTGGCGGATACTTCGCTCGCTAAGGCCTGGTCCATTTGAGAACGACTAACCGCTACGGTTTCGTAACTTGCCCCAGCTCTTATTTTAGATAATGTTGCGTTCGCAATCATCAGCCCAGCTTCTGCCTCTTTCTTTTTTAGCTCTAAAGCTTCTTTATCCAAAGATATTAAAGAAGCGCCGGCGACAACCTCATCACCAACTTTCACATCTATAGAGCTTATCTTGCCAGAGCTCATAAAGCCTAGAGATAATTCCTGGATTGGCTTAACGGTTCCGGTTTCATTAACAGTTTGAATCAAAGAACCCGATACAACATCAGCGGTTGAATACTGTTCTTTTGGTTTTTTTCCCTTAATAACCAGCCAAACCACAACTATCGCTATTAATATAACGACTACTATTATAATTTTTTTTCTTTTTGGTGTCATAAAAGATTAATTTTCCTAATTTGGAATTATATATACTCGCATTATAGCATAAAATTTAAAATACCAACATTGTTTTTTAGCCAATTAAATTGACTTTATTTAGAAAAAATGATAATTTATTTGGAAGCTTTAAAAAGATAAAGGCTTAATAAGAACCAGAACATTAACAATCTAAAACCATAAATCATGATTAAAATTTATTTTAACCCAAGTTGTCCAGAATTAGCGCTATCAGTAGCCGCTATCATGAAATCTTATCGCCAAAAACACCTAATTTTATTAATTGCTAGCGACCCCTGGCAAATGGTCCAGTATGAAGACGAGATGAAAAAAGAAGTTTTTCTTGAAGCAGAAAAAATAAATAATGAAGTTCTCGAAATAGAGGCCCAAGAAAATCTCATTCCCGACAATCAAATTTACGACGACTTGTCAGCTGATGATAAAATAATTTTATTAAACATTCATCCTCTAAATAAAGAGGAAAGCGAATATTTAATAAATTTTTTTGAAAAACATCAGGGAAAAATAAAATTATGGGTAGACGTTTATAATGATTGGGACCCACACGTCCTACGTTATTTAAAAAGTGACGAAACCTGTAAGTTTCTGTTTGATGAAAACAAAAGTGTTTTGCAAATGTTAAAAGAATATGGTTTCAAAATCTCAGAAGAATTGTTTCAACTATCTGATGAACTCCGAGATGGAACCGTAAAAACCGATTTAGCTGCTCGTTATATAGCCGCTTTATCAGCCGCCTGCATCACTGACAATAACTCTAGCACTGGTATTAAAAATTATTTTGACGCTTTCACTTCAGTGGTTAACGAAATTTTTACTGGAGAAAGAAATGCTTATCTTGATGAGTTGGTTGCTGATTTTTTAAAGGCTAACAAACAAATGCCAAAAATAAAAAAATTAGCCACTGATAATCACAAATTTTTTACCGCCGCTAAAAATATTGGCAGACCAATAGGATATCTAGAACTAAAAAACATAAATCCTAGTCTAGATTTAAGTGAGTTACTAGAATATGGGGGAGAAATGTTTCCCTGGTTATTTATCATAAATTATAACATTGATGATGGCCCTGGGGTATTATTTACTTCAAGTAAAATCCCAATTTTTGAACTACTGGAAAGGTGTAAGGCAATCCTAGGTGATATTCCTTCACTCTTCCCTTTCTTAGAGCAGGAGGTAATAAACTTTAAAGAATAAGAAAAACACATTAACAAGCCCGACCAAAAATCGGGCTTGAATTTTACTTGCGCAAAGACCAGGTTTGTCTTATGATATTAAAATAATAATAATTTTATGCGTGTTCCGATTAGAAAAGGCGACGCTCGTCTTTTTACTAAAGTAGACCCATCAATGACTAAAGAAAAATATGAAGAGCTTGAAAAAAAGCTTGATTTTATGAAACGCGTTAAAAGGCCAAGAGAAGCAGAAGAGGTCAAACGCCTAGCTTTAATGGGGGATTTTTCGGAAAATACCGGGTATCAAATCGCTAAAGGAAGATTGCGGGGCTTAAACCAAAGAATTTTAGAAATGGAAGATTTATTATCTAAGGCCGAAATTATTAATCCAATTAAAAACAGTGAGACGGTCCAGCTGGGCAACTGGGTCACGATTGAAAAAGACGGAAAAACTAAAACTTACCAAATTTTAGGCTCCACCGAAACCAACCCAACCACCGGGACAATTTCACACTCCTCTCCGCTAGGGTCAGCTCTTATGTATCGTCGCCAAGGAGACGTAATAAAAATAAACCTCACTGATAAGGAGGTTTATTATAAAATTATTAAAATAGAATAAATTTATTTTAAATTTTTAGTCCAATTAAATATCTCATTTTTTAATTTCGTTTCATAACCCGCAAAACCATGAAGCGATTTTTTTATCATTATAACTTGGGCTATTTTATTATTTAAAGTTTCTTTAAACCAATTAAAAATCTCTGTCATCGGCCTATCGGAGAATTGATCATTCCCAGCCAAAACCACTAACAGTGGTTTTTTTATTTTCAAAAGTATAGTTGGTTTTTTTGCAGGCACAGCATAACTAAAAATTTCCTCGTTACTGTTTGGCGTGTACAAACTTAAAAATCTTTGAGCGTCAGCGTAATAAGGATATATTTGATCTGATAATAATTCATGGTGTTTTCCGGCTACTACTAATTTTTTAGCCTCTTCAGTAATTGTTTTTGCAATCTTGCCATCAGTAAATTTTATAAAATCAGCATAATCACTCATTGGCGCTAACAATATACCGCCAATAATATCATCAGGGGATTTTTTTGATAAATAATAAGAAATTTTATTACAACCAGTAGAATGTCCGACTAAAACTATTTTTTTATAACCTTCCTTTCTGGCTAAATTAATTGCTCCGTCTATATCGTCAACACATTCCTCAAAAACTTCATGCGCCTTTCCGATTGCCACTGAATTATACTCTTCTGGTTTATGAGGATTAATTTTTCTAAACTGATTAATTAAACCATGCCCCCGATTATTAAAAGTCATAACGGTTGCTCCAGAAGAAGTCATTTTTTCCATTAACGTTATGCGAGAAAATAAACTGCCGCTCAATCCATGTAAAAAAATAAAAATAATTTTATTCTTTTTCGGACCAAATATAAAACCATTGAGGACTAAATGCTTTGGTGTTTCAATTTTAATAAATTTTGCTTCCATATTTTTATTTATTATTATCTATAAAAAATTCATATCCGCCAATTAAAACTGGGGTAGACAAAAAATACCAAATTATGACATCATCGAGCGGAAATATTTTGCCAGCTAATTTTATTGGCAAAAGATAATCTCCGGGCCACCACCAAGAACCTATTATCAAGGAAACCGCCTCATAGATAAAAAAAACAAAAGCAAAAAATACAGTCGTCAGCCACACTTTCTTCAATAACTTAGGATTTAAATAAAAAATAACAGCCCCCGGAACTATTAAAATAATTATGGCCAATAGCGAATAGTTAATCGTTATCAGCCCCGGATTAATAAAAAATAAGGAAAACGTTAAAAGCGACAATAGACAATAAGCTAATACTATGAAGCGTATACGAGAAGAAACTTGTCTTGTCCTATCTTTATCAACAAAATATTCATAAAATGAAAGCACCCAGAAGAAGTTTAGAAAAGCAAATAAAATATTTTCTAACGGCGCTATTCCAAACAAACGTGGCAAAATTGATTGAACATCCCAAGCGCTTGCCAAACGAGCGGCCATTTCTACTGGCGGCGCAAACAACAGTGTTGTCAACACAGAAAATAATAGTATTTTAAAACGAGATTTCTTAAGCCATAAAAAATTAATAACAGCCGGGGGCATCAAAACAATTACGACTGAGACAAGATAGACTGGGCGCCAAAAATAAACCAGGGCGCAGGCTATAATGACATAGGCCACCAAGAACAGTAAACGTTTTTTCTGAAGATTATTTAACATATTAATTAAATATTAACAAAAAAATCTAAAAATAACAAAAGGAGGCTTAATTTCTAGCCTCCTTAAATCTACTTCTTAAGATTTTTTTTAACCACCGGTTTTGTTTGCGACTGCTGGCCTCCGTATTTCCAGGGATACAATTTACCATTCATTCCAGCACGATAGTAAACTTTAAATTTTAAATTAAGGTTTATTCTATCGGCATAGAGACGAGTGGCAAAAAAATGCGTCTCAATTTGATAAACGGAATGTTCTTTGCCTTCAGAATCTTCCATGGCAACGCTTTCCTCAAATTGACTAATAGCCAATAATTGGCTGGCAATTACCTTGTTGGTATGAGAATCTTCCGGCTCTACAAACCAATAAACACGTGATGTTTTACTCATGACTCATCCTCCTATTTTAAATGTTCAACAATATAATTTACTATACACAAAATTAAAACTCAGCATTCTTGGGAGTGCGCGGAAAAGGAATAACATCGCGGATATTAGCCATGCCGGAAAAATACATAATTGCTCTTTCAAATCCCAAACCAAAACCAGCATGTTTAACTCCGCCATAACGACGAGTATCTAAATACCAATCATAATCTTTAACATCCATTCCTAATTCTCCAATTCTATTTTTTAAAACTTCATAGCGCTCTTCTCTTTGACTGCCGCCAATAATCTCTCCAATCCCAGGCACAAGCAAATCCATCGCAGCGACAGTTTTTCCGTCATCGTTCTGGCGCATATAGAAAGCTTTGATTTCTTTAGGATAATCCGTTAAAAAAACTGGCTTACCAAAAATTTTCTCGGTAATATATCTTTCATGCTCAGTTTGCAAATCAATTCCCCAGGAAACCGGATAATTAAATTTTTCGCCGCTCTTAATTAATAAATCAATCGCCTCGGTATATGGCAAGCGAACAAATTCAGCATTTAAAATATTGTTTAATCTTTCTAATAATCCCGTATCAATAAACTTGTTAAAAAATTCCATTTCTTCTGGCAACTCTTTTAAGATATAAGAAATTAAATATTTAATCATTTTTTCCGCTAAATCCATATCGTCTTTTAATTCAGCAAAAGCCATCTCCGGCTCCATCATCCAGAATTCAGAAGCATGTCTGGTCGTATTAGAATTTTCTGCTCTAAAAGTTGGACCAAAAGTATAAACCCTGTTTAAGCCCATAACTAAAGCTTCGGCTTCTAATTGACCACTGACTGTTAAGCCAACCTTCTTGCCAAAAAAATCCTGAGAATAATCTAATTCACCTGATGGTAATTTAGGAGCCCCTTTTTCTAAATCAAAAGTTGTAACATTAAACATCTCGCCAGCACCTTCGCAGTCGCTACCAGAAATAATTGGGGTATGGATATAAGAAAAGCCTTCTTCTTGAAAAAATTTATGAATTGCGAAACTTAAAACTGAGCGTAATCTAAAAACCGCCGAAAAAGTATTACTGCGTCCGCGTAAATGAGCAATTTCTCTTAAAAATTCAAAACTATGTTTTTTCTTTTGTAGAGGAAAATCCGCTTCCGCTAAACCAATTACCGTAATTTTACTCGCCTTAATCTCAAATGCTTGACCGGCGGCCGGTGATTCAACTAGCATCCCCTCAACTTCTAAGGATGAGCCGACAGTTACTTTTTCTATTTCGGAAAAATTGCTAATATTACTATCAAACACTACCTGGATGCCTTTAAAAAAACTACCATCATTAACCTCAATAAAGCCAAACTCCTTAGAGCTTCTAAGCGTCCTAACCCAAGCACCAACCTTAATTTCTCGGTTAAAGTATGCCTTAGAATCACGGTGTAGAGATTTAATGTCTATATAACCCATATTTTTACTACTTATCTATTTAGACTAACAACCCTATATTAATACAAACCTGATAATTTTTCAATATTAGAGAGAAAAACAACATTTAGAGATTATGCGGACACTAAATTAATCGGTTTATTTTTTTTATACGCTAAGATATTCTCAATCGTAGTATCTAAAATTCTCGTCAGTGCTTCCTGAGAATTAAACGCATTATGTGGCGTAATAATAACTTTAGGATTCTGTAACAATAAATGATTACGTAAAACGGTGGTTAAATCAACCTTACTATTGTAGGCCTTGGATAATAATTCTTTCTCCTCCTTAATAAAGCCCTCCTCTTCAAGAACATCAAGCCCTACTCCAGCTAAAATACCCTTATCGAGAGCCTTGAGCAAAGCCGCGGATTCTACCAGTCCGCCACGAGAAGTGTTCAATAAATAAGCACCGCGCTTAATTAACTTAATATTTTTATTATTAATCAGATGATGGGTTGATTTCAGATAAGGAACATGTAGACTAATCACATCCGAGTGGGCCAATAAATAATCCAAGGTTACATATTTTAATTTTAGTTCTTTAGCTAGGTCCCTATTGGGCTTCAAATCATGCACTAAAATATTCATTCCCAAACTAGAAACCAAAGCCGCAAATTTAGAACCAATATGCCCTAGCCCTATGAGCCCTATAGTTTTCCCTTTTAAATCAAAGCCCCGCAAACCATCCAAAGAAAAATTTCCCGTACGCGCTCGTTCAACTGATGGAATGATTTTTCTGGATAATGCCAACAACAAGGCCAAGGTATGTTCGGCTACAGTGTTTTCTCCATAAGAAGGGACGTTACTAACTTTAATGTTTCTAGCCGCACAAGTCTTTAAATCAATATGATCAAAACCGGTAGACATAGTGGAAATCATTTTTAAATTTGGCAATTTGCCCAACTCATCCTTATCAATAGCGGAATAAATAAAAGCCGCCAAAACTTCTATATCACGCAAACTTTTAGCATCTTTCTTGTTAACTTGAACTTTATGAAATTTCAAAGAGAAGGCTTTATCTTTAGATAAACGTTCAGAAATATATTTTTCCTCCCATTTTTCTAATTCAAAAAAAGACACTTTTATTTTATGAGCCATATATAATTATAAAAAATTTTATTAATAACTATATTATAGCATAGAAACTTTATTTGCCCCCATATTTGTAAATAAAAAAAGCCCCCCATTTTCATGAAGGGCTCACTTAAAATTTCCAAGTTATACTTAGTAACCAAATCTCCCATAGGGAGTGTAGAGAACAACTTGATTCGGAGTATCATCGCTCCAGTGTTTACTTAACTGAACATGGCCAAGTTCACTCATTTTAATCCCACAACTTTCAACGGCTGTTTTAACAGCATTTTTGAAATCGATGTGATCTTCGCCGACGATATCAATTCCGATACCGCAATTAAAAGTAGTGAACATATGTTCCCATGGTTGTTTAGTTTCCGCTTGAATGAAGCGAAATAAGGGTGAAGGGGCTGGCATAGTTTTTACATAAGTTACACCTTTGCCGATGTTTTTGATCTTTGTAGCTCCTCCTCCCGTGTTCATAGTTATACCATGCAGCATATAAAGGAGTTCCTGTCGATTTAACTCAACCAGAATTTCCCTAATAACCAGGGCCCATTGGCGGGTTGGCGAAAGGATTGCTTCGCCGACCGACATGCCCTGCAAAATTGCTGGACAATCACTGGGTTTGTAGCGTCCTTTATAAAATTGTCCGTCGCCAAGTTCAGAATAGATGTTAAACGACGAATCCATAGCACCGCTACGCAGCAAAGTCTGTCCATTAGACATAATCCCACTGTTTGGAAAATCTTCCCAAGCGGCTTGCCCATCACTGTGCAAACCAAGAATAACGTCACCAACATTGACATTGCCCTTAATAATATCGGACTTATCAGCCCAGGCCATGACTGCGGCATTAAACACTGCGGATTTTACTTGATATGGTAAATCGGCAGTTTCGCCAGCTATGAATTTGATATTAAATCCATACTGAGTATAGAGATGAATCAATTCTTTAAAACGTTGTTTTACTTGACGTAAAACAATTGGTTTTATGACTTCACTCAAGCCTGAATCAATAACATCTATGAGCATCATTGGACCGAATACAAATCCGGCAGCGGCAATATCACCAAGATTCATAGACAATGCGTCGTCTACCATCCCGGCAAATACATTTTCATCACCATTTTCGTAGTAATCCAATAATCGCTGAATAAACTTGCTCCCGTCACCATCAACATGCATAGTAACAGCGCGAGTGGGTTCAAACGGATCAGTAACAATGTTTACAAATGCATTCCTATACTCGTTGGAAATTATTCCCTCAAAGTTTGCCTTGACGCTGCTTTTATCAGAAGCGACGCCGAGTTTTTTGTAAAGGTCTTCTTGGACTGCGGAGCTTCTTTGATCATTTTTTTGATCGGGTGCGTTTTTTTCTGTCATCGCATGATTTTTTTTTAGTTAGACATCCAAATTTTCAAGGTCATACTGCCTCAACATATAGGCGTAAGGATTTTTCTGCGCCAGAATATTCAACGCCGCCAATAAAGCATTCTTTTTAGAGATAATGGTCAGTAAAGGCACGTTACTGGGAACATTCAAACTGCTGAATATATCAATGGAATTTTCAGCTGCTGTCAGAGGAACGGTAATTACCGGCCAACTAGTACGCGCGGCAAGAATCGGGCCCAAGCCATTACTCATGCCCACCATCGCAATGATAACGCCTCCCTCAGGAGAGCTACTAAGAATGTTTTCCAAAGTCTGAAGACAAACGCTCGGAGATTTATGCCCTGACACAACTATGTCCTCTCCGGTAATTCCAGCACTTTTTACAAAAATTGTTTCAATACTGGAATCGTTTTGAGAACCGCGCCAAATCACAATTTTTTGTTTTGGCAAACGGAAAGAGTCGGTCAGCTTACTAACCATCGCATACTTGTCACCAATTTCTTCCATGCTCGCGTTGTCTCTGAAACATTGTTTGGAGACTTCTTCCCAATCTGAAGTCCGCAAGCGCCAGCTGTCGTTATCAATAACATCAGCAACAACCAATGTCCCGGAACTCGTTACTCCAAACTCAATCTTGAAATCAATTAAACGAAACCCGAGTTGACTCCAGGCGCCCTCCAACAGAAGAAACGTTTTTCTGGTAATTTGCTCAATTTGGGGTAAATAACTCCGGCCTTCAACATCGGGCAAAATATAATTTGCATTAACGTCAACCGCTAAATCATGGCCATCTTCCCAACTGGGAAGCTTCGGGTTGCACAAATGGAATATGTCACCAAGCTTGCTCAGTTCAATAAATGGGTCTTCAACTGACACCTCGCCGATTGTTTCGCCCGCAAAAGATTTAATAACCTTTCCCGTAGTTTTCAAAAACAATTCAAAAACTAAACGGTGAAAACGTTTTGGAGTTTCACCGGAAGAAGCAGCCAATCCAGGAAAACGCTTTAAATAGCTACCCACCGCATAACGACGGGCAATTACTTCAAGCGGAATCATAGTACACTTTTCCGTTGTAAATTCCGTTTCCGAAATTTGCTCTCTGAACGCCACTGGAATTCCAGCTTTTTGTAGCAATCTAAACACGTTACAGGTTGTGTTGGTGGCGTGAACGGCCTTACCTGTCATTTGCTTAGTTTGGCTAGGATCGTCAAACTTAGTTAAAGCATCAAAGTTCTGCAATAGAACTACACTTTGATCATCTGTCGCAAAAACCGCCTTGGTTTTACCGCGATACAACTCTTCTTTTTTCTTCATTTTTAAAGAATTTATTGGTTAATACTAACGAAAATTTAATTGTTAAAGAATCGTCTTATCTTAATAAAAAAGCTCTATTTTGTCAAATAGAGCGACAAACTAAAATAATAGCAACAGGATTATTATTTTTCAGCATTAATTGCGTTTCCTACCGCAAACCCGGTACTCCAGGCGGCCTGAAGATTGTAGCCACCAGTCGGTCCAGCAATATTTAAAATTTCTCCCGCCAAAAATAAATTAGAAATGAGTTTAGATCTCATAGTTTTGGGATTAATTTCTTTCAAATCAACTCCGCCAACGGTCACCATCGCCCTGTCATATCCCTCAACTCGCAACACATTAAGCTGAAAACTCTTTATAGTTTCAACTAAAATTTGGCGCTCAGCTCTACTTAAAGAATTTGCCGCGCGTTCAGGATTAATTTTTGATAATAACAAAATAGTTTCCGCTAAACGCGTTGGCAACAAATTTTCCAAATTATTTTTTAAGAATTTGTTACTAGTAGCAAATAAACTAATTAATTTTTTATCTAATTCTTCTTTAGAAAAATCTAACTGTAAATCTACTTCCAGGCGCCAATTTTTAGAAGACCCAAAATCAACATAGCGACTAATGTTTAAAGCCGCTGGGCCGCTAAGACCACGGGCGGTAAAAATGACCGAGCCTTTTTCTTGAGCAATCTTTTTATTTTCACAATACAAATTTAAAACTACATTTTCCAAACTCAAACCTTCTAAATTTTTGACAAATTCTTCGCTCACGATTAGAGGCGCTAAAGCGGGCCTGGTATTTATTACATGATGACCAATTTTTTTTAACCATTTTAAACCATCGCCACTAGACCCGGTAGCTGGGTAAGACAAACCTCCAGTCGCAATTAAAAAATTATCAGCTAAAATTTCCTCACCACCATCCAAAATCAACTTAATTATTTTCTGATCCACAATTTCTAAATCGCTGACTATACTATTCGTCCTTATTTTTCCACCCCCATCTTTTATCCCTTCTATAAAGACCTTAAGGATATCAGCTCCCTTATCGCTGGCGGGGAAAACTTTATTATCATTTTCGGTTTTTAATTTAAGGCCGCGACTCTCAAAGAAAGCCATAGTTTCCAAAACACCAAAACGACTAAAAGTAGATAATAAAAATTTTGCGCCTTCATCAAAATTTTGCGCCAACAAATGATAATCGGGAATATTATTAGTAATATTGCAACGACCGCCGCCGGTCACAAGCAATTTAACTCCTAGACGATAATTTTTTTCCAACAATAAAACTTTGGCACCCGCTTCCGTCGCCTGCAAAGCGGCCATAAGCCCGGATGGCCCGCCACCAATTATCACTAAATCATATTTCATAATGGTTTAGAGTCAAAGAATTTTAAATCATCTTTTATTGCTGCTACCAGCAATTCTGGGTTTTCAAATTTTTGCAAATCTCTTATTCTTTCTATAACTTCAACTTCTAAACTTTCGCCATAAATATCACCAGTAAAATCTTTAATTAAAACCTCCAAAGAAACCTCCTCCTTAAATACATCCTTAAATCCGAAATGCATCAAACCAAAATATGTCTTTCCGTCAAAAAAAACTTTAACTGCATACACTCCATGAGAAATATCTAAATCAACTTTATCTAAATTAGCCGTTGGAAAGCCTAATAATTTTCCTCTTCCCTGGCCATGAATAACCTTGCCCACAAAAATAGTTTTTTTCAATTTACCTAAAAAAGAAATTTTATAAAAAGCAAATAGCAATACCGCTAAGGCAACGAGTTGAGTAAAATTAAGATAATTGTGATTAAATATATAATCTAATATTATCGTAGAAAAAGGCCAAAAAAGTTCAAGAATCGTCGCCGATGAAGCAGGAATGCGGCGTAAGCCAAAATAATAAATAAACATTGAGCCCGCGCCGGAAGTCAAAACTATAATTCCTAAGAGGCCCCACTGCGTTGAGCTAACAGAACCAAAATTTCTAAATGCCCCGGTTAACAATACTAAAATAATTGCTAAAACAGAAGTTAACCCGAAGCGAAGAGCGGCGACCGCCTTATAATCAAGATGATTGGAGATTCTTTTTCCAAAAACCGTAGAAGAGCCGAAAGCAAAAGCGGCAATAAAAGCAAACAAAGCACCATTGTGCAACCAGTTAATAGAAAAAATGTCTAAGCCTGTTTTGGCGAAGGCAATAAAATAACCAGCGATAATAGCGATTAGCGCCCAAACATAAAATTTCTTGTTAAGCTTTTCCTTCAATATCATCCGCGCAAGTAGCAAAGCAAAAATTGGTTGTAATTTTTGTAAGATAACTACAGTAGAAAAACTAACTTCTCCGTCCATCGCCGCAAAAAAAGCTTTGGTAATAAAAATAGTCCCTATCAACCCTCCAAACAAACTAATCCAGCCAAGGGCCAACCAGCCTTTAGTGCTCAAGGATTTAATTTTATGCCAAGATAAGAAAATAAATGGGCTCAAGACTATAAAACCCAAAAAGTGTTCCAAAAAAACAACTAGTTCGGCCGGCAATATATAGAACTTTGGTCTAATAAATAAACCATCAATGCTCCAAAATAAAGCAGCGAGCATAATAGCTAAGGACCCTATCAGTTGTCCGGGTTTCAAACCGAATTTAGTATTAATAGACATTAGTTTAATTGGTTAGAAAGAAATAAATAACACAAATAAGCAAAAGCGAGATTTTGAAGCATTAATAAGGGAACGCCAACTAAAAAATACCATTTTTTAGTCTTATGTCTAAAAGCAAACATTCCCAAGTAAACTCCAAAGCTACCGAAAACGGAAGCTAGAAAAAACATCATCCCCTCAGAGATTCTAGACAAATCGGAATTTCTAGATTTATTTTTATCAATAAACATTATTAGAAAAGCAATAACATTTATAATTAATAAAAAAACAACTATATAATTTACTATTCCATTTTGAGACATAATTTAAAGCTTTGTTCACTTAATACATTGTAAACAATACTCTATCATTAATCAACCAAAAAACCAATCATTTCCAAGCGTAATATTGCCTTTAATCTTTGGTTGGCCTATTATATTCCTATATATGCCTATACTTCTACAGGTAAGCAATTTAAGCAAAGAATATAGCGGGGATTTAATATTCTCCGACCTTTCTTTTGCAATATCTGAAAAACAAAAAATTGGGGTAATTGGTAAAAATGGCGCCGGAAAATCAACCTTATTTAAGATTATAACCGGCGAAGAAAAAGCTGATAATGGCGAAATAATCATAAATGAAGAAACAAATATCGGCTATCTAAAGCAAAATGCTGATTGGGACGAGAAAGAGAGTGCCCTTGAATACCTAATCCGTCAAAGTGGCAAACCGGAATGGCGAGCGTGCCAAATCGCCAGTAAATTTGAATTAGACAAAGAGAAACTAGAGCAGAAGGCGGAAAGTCTTTCGGGTGGTTGGCGCATGCGCTTGAGATTAACTGGTATGTTACTTAAAGAGCCAAATCTTTTTTTACTTGATGAGCCCAGCAATTATTTAGATTTGACCACCCTTATTTTACTTGAGGATTATTTGAGAGCTTATAAAGGAAGCTTCTTAATTATTTCTCATGACAGAGAATTTTTAAAACGTACTTGCAAGGAAACAATAGAAATCTCAAAAACAGGCTGCTATCATTATCCGGGTAACATAGAATCTTACCTCGCCTTTAAAGAACAAAAATTATCCACTTTAATAAAAGCAAATGAAAGCCTAGAAAGACAACAACAACATTGGCAAGAATTTGTTGATCGTTTTCGCTATAAATCTTCTAAGGCTAAGCAGGCCCAAGCCGTTATCCGCAAAATAGATAAGATGGAAAAAAAACGGATAACGATAGAACATAAAGCGGGCATAACCAGAATCACGATTCCTCCAGTTGAAAAAAGAAAAAATTTCGCTTTAAAAATAGACAATCTTGATATTGGTTATGGAAATAAAAAAGTAGTTGAGGGAATTGATTTTGATTGTCGGGCTGGAGAAAAGTTAGCTATCTTAGGGCTAAACGGCCAAGGCAAAACAACTCTTATCAAAACCTTAACTGGAAAAATAGAACCACTTAGAGGATCTTTTCGTTTTTCCGCCAATACCCATTTCGCCTATCACGGCCAAGAAGAAATAGACAACATGAACGAGCAAGAACAAGCCGGAGATTTTTTGAGGCGCGTAGCTTCTTCGGAGTTAAAGACAGAAGCCGTATTAAAAATGGCTGGAGATTTTTTATTTAAAGATGAAGAATTAAAGAAACAAATTTCCGTCTTATCCGGAGGCGAAAGATCTCGTCTTTTGCTGGCCGGGCTACTTCTATCTAAGCCCGACGTTTTAATTCTTGATGAACCTACCTGTCACCTTGATTTTGAAACTACCGAAGCCCTAGCTAACGGTTTAAATAAATTCAACGGAACAATAATATTTGCCAGCCATGACAGAACGTTTTCTAGTCTAGTGTCAACCGGTATTGTTGAAATAGCTGAAGGCAAAGCAAAGAGACGACACGAAGATTATGGAGAATACGTGGCAGAACTGGAAAAAAAATTATGGCAAAAAACTTCAGAAAATAAAATAAACAAACAAGACGAGGCTATTAAATCAAAAAGTGGCGATAGAGAAAAATATTTAGAAAATAGGGCTAAGCAAAAACAAATCCAAGTCCTAGAAAGAGACTTGGAAAAAATGCATGCTTACAAAAATGAATTAATGGCCTACTTCCTTGAGCATTACAGCGATTACCGATCCGAAAAAATAGAAGAACTTGAAGAAATAAAAAGAAGAATAAACGATAAAGAAGAATTATGGTTAATGCTAACTTCTGACACAGAGGAGTCAAAGTAACTTCAAATTTATCAAACAAGATAATTTTGCTTGCGCTTTTAATAACCAAGGCCTATCAACTAAGCCATTTAAAGCTCTCATCATTGGCTCAACACAAATAAAATTCTTTCCGGGCAAAGACCAGACCCAAATTTTTTCGTACTCCAGGGAAATATCTAAAATTAAAGAGCCTAAATCGGGAATTATTATTTCAATTTTTTCATTTGGAAATTTTAATTTTGGATTATCAATTACGACCGTGCCGCCATTAGACCAAACGTCTATTTTGCTAGCGACCTCTTCTCCGCCTAAAAAATTAAATTTAATATTTTTCTTTTCTTCATCCAAAACTCTAAAATAAGGATGCAGGCCCATAGAGATAGGCATACTTCGGGTTGTTTCTAAATTTTCAATCTCGCAACTTATTGTAACCGATTCATCACTTTCAAAATTCCCACCAACAGCAAGTTTAAAATCAAAATTATATAAAGCCTTAGTCTCAGAATCAGCAATTAAAGTTTCCTTGAAACCATCTTCGACCACATCATCTAACCAACCTTTCTCTCTAACAAAGCCGTGCTGTTTTAATTTAGGGAATACGTTGCTCTCTAATAATTTTCCGGCATTAGGGAAAAGGATAGGAACACCACCTCGAACATTAACTGATAAATCACAAAACGTACCTTCATCAAAAAATAATATTTCCTTACCCCTTAAAATTATAGAGGTGATGATTCCACCACGTTCCGGACAATATGAAATAGAGCTATTATTTAAACTTGAAACTTTTTTTATTTTTTTAAGATAATTCAAATTCATGCTTCAATTTTATGAATTACAATCTGAACATCATCTAAATATCTAGTTTCAAAGCCCACTTTACAATAAATAAAATAGTACAACCATTTTTTACAAAACTCATCATCAAAACCGAGTTTTAAAATTTTATCTTTCTGCCTAACAAAATTTTCTTTCCACAAATCTAAAGTCTTAGCATAATCAAGACCGATACTCTCTATGTCTAGCACGTAAAGATTTGTTAACTTTTTTATTTCCTTTTTCAGTTGAGCGATAGAAATTAATTCTCCGCCAGGAAATATATATTTTTTTATATAATTATTATTTTTTAAATAATCTTTAAACTGTTTATCCGGGAAAGTAATGCATTGATAACAAATTAGCCCTTCCATCTTTAACAAATCATGGCATTTCTTTACAAATAGCCCAACATATTCGTTCCCCAGGGCCTCCATCATCTCAATGGAAACTATCTTATCATATTGGCCGTCTAAATCGCGATAATCTTCTAGCCTTATTTCTATCTTATCTCCCAGGCCCTCGTTTTTAATTTTTTCCTTTGCAAAATAAAATTGCTCTTTAGATATTGTAATTGTGGTTATTCGGCAACCATAATTTTTAGCAGCAAAAATTGCAAAGCCTCCCCAACCACTACCAATTTCAAGAAGATGGTCGTTTTTATTTAACTTCAACTTATCACAAATTGTTCTATATTTATTTATTTGAGCATCTTTTAAGTCAAGACCATTTTCAAAAATAGCGGCTGAATATGCCATTGTTTCATCTAACCAAAGACTATAAAAATCATTAGAAACATCATAATGTTTTTTGATATTTCTTCTGCTTCCTTTTTTTGTATTTTTATTTAATAAATGCAATACGCGAGACAAGCTCTTTGTCCACTCAAACAAAAAAAATAAAGGATTTTTAGCATTAAAGCCTGGAATATGTTCTCTGTTTTGAATAAAAAATTTTAAAACATCATCTAAATTACTAGTAGAAAAATATTTTTTAAAAAAAGATTCACCAAAACCGATGTCGCCAAACAAAATCACCCTTCTAAAAAATCTATTATCTAATATTTTAATTTCAATTCCAGAAATCTTATCTCTTTTTCCCGATACTAATTCATTGCCTAATTTATGCTTTCTACCATCTATATCCAACTCTAAAACGCCCTCTATATTTTTGCTATTAAATAATAAAAAAAATATTTTTTGGTATATGTTTATCATGTATTTTTATTTATATTGTTTACAATTTTTTCATCAGTTTCAGCTTTTTCGCTAAACGGGACCTTCTTAAGCCATAGTTTTAATGCTTGATAATGTATTCTAAAAACAATCATAACCGTATATGCAGGGTATCTAAAAAGTAAATACACAAAAGCAAAATTACTTATTTCCTTCCGCTTCCCTCTCAAGACTGTGGTTAGTTCCACTCCATTGTCCTTTAAGGAATTTATACTCATAAAAAGCGATTCAGTCGGTAGTTGAAACTTCCAATGGAGCGTATTTTCAGTTCCGGTAAATGGCGAAATATAATAATTTTTTTTCTGCTTAGATTCAAAAAATAAACCATTAGGATTATCTATTTTTACATAATACATCTTTTGATCATGGAAGGTATTATTAACTTCGCTAAACAATGTTCTAAATTTACCCTCGGTATCAAAACAATAATAAAAACTTACTGGATTGAAGATATGCCCAAAATTTCTTAAGTTAGTTAGAATAAAAACACTGCCCAATTCAAAACCAAGCCCCAAATCATCTATCATGATTTTAATTCTTTCTTTAGTATTTTTTTCAACATACTTGTGCGCGTCATATTTAACCTTCTCTTTTAAAATGATGTCGGATGTTTTATTTTTATTTTGAATGAACTGAAAATGATCCTGGTCATAAAAACTAAAAAGATTTCCCTTATTTAGGCCAAACAAAAAATATTTTTTATTTATCTCGGCCAGCTCATCCAGGTCTAAATATACAAAATAACCCCCATAACTGAATGAGTTTTTTTGAGGCTTAACTCTAACATGATCGATTTTAATTTTATAAATGCAAGAATTCATTTTCATAATTTAGCTTTTAATTGTCTAACCGCCTCCAACCCCGCCCTGACGCCATCCTCATGAAAACCATGACCAAAATATGCTCCGGCAAAAAATATTTTTGTGTTTTTATTCAAATCCTGAAGATGTTTCTGTAAAGCAAAATTATGAACTGTAAAATTTGGATGTTGATACTGTATTCTTTTGATTATCTTTTCTTCTTTTATTTTTTCGGTCGGATTAACAGAAATAAAATAATTAGTTTTTGACTTTATGTCCTGTAATTTATTAACCCAATAGACCGTTGAGGATATTTCTTCGCGCCCCTTCTCTATAATCTGATTCCAGGCTGACCAAACCTTTTTTACTTTGGGCATTATACTGTCATCGGTATGAAGCACGGCTAAATTAGGATTATAGCTAAAAGCACTTAGCATTTTCTTTTTTTCGCCCGGCAGACTAGAGGCAATCTTTAAACTTTCGTCGGCATGACTAGCCAAAACCATATAATCAAAATTATATTCGCCTTTCTCTGTTTTTAAATATACGCCATCGCTATTTTCCGTTACTAACAGTGCCTCTTCATTTAGATGCAGATTAATTTCTTTATTCTCTAATATTTTTTTAGTATAAGTATTGGAGCCTCCTTTAACCGTATACCACTGATACTGGCCTGAGGCTTGTAGCAACCCATGATTATAAAAAAACGGTAGCAGCAGTGCTATTGGAAAATTATAAGCTTCTTTTTGGGAAGTAGACCAAACAGCAGCCGACATTGGTGCTAAATAATTTTTGATAAAAAAATCAGATAACCCATTACGCTTACAATAAGCAGCGATGGTTTCATCGGTCCCAATAATAGAATGATAATCAGCCAGGGCGATTGTAAAAAATTTTTTAATATCAAGTAAAAACTTCCAATATTTCAAAGAAAATATATTATTCTTTTGAGCAAAAATAGTACTAAAATTTGTTCCAGCATACTGTAAATTTGTATTTTTATTAAATACTGAAAAAGACATGTTACTATTTCTCTTTTCTATGCCGAGATCTTTAAACATCTCTAACATATGTACATATGTTTCCTTATTAAAAACAATAAAACCTGTATCAATCGTGAACTTGTGCCCCCCTTCTTCTATTTTATGAGTGTGAGTATGCCCTCCAGGATAATCATTTTTATCAAAAATTGTAATATCAAAATCATTTTTAAGATAATGTGCGCAAGTCATCGCCGAGATACCGGTACCCACAATGGCTAGTTTTTTTTTCATAGTTCATCAATAAATTATTTTATAAAAAAATTTGGAATCATTGGCGGCGTCTTTTTTTTATATTCAATAAACTCTTGGTTGTCTGCATATCTTTTTTCTGCCATGGGAACGCCGGACACAAAACGCAGTAAATATGTAATGAGTACTGGCCCAATAATACCAAGATAAAAATACTCTACCCCCCAAGTCATTACCCATATGCCCCACCACATCACTGCTTCTCCAAAATAATTTGGGTGCCTTGAATATTTCCAAAGACCTGTTTTCATAATATCACCACTTTGCTTTTTTGTAGCCACAAATTTTTTTAATTGATTATCACCAACAACTTCAAAAACAAACCCAATAACCCAAATCAAAAAACCAAAAATAAGTCCGTAATTCCAACCTCCCTTATCAAAGTTAGCGACAACAATAATACTCATTGCTACAAAAAATAACAATAAGCCCTGCAACATAAAAATTCTAAACCAAGAATTTAATGCTTCTTTTCCCTTCCAACCACTGCGCATTAATACATATCGTTTATCCTCGCTATCACTTTTAGCAAAACGGGTTCCGATATGAATAGCTAGCCTCATTCCCCAAACTATAACAACGATAGCAATAACTTGCATTCTAATAGTTGGGTTAAAAATTAGCCCGATTAACGCCAGTAATACAAAACCTGTCCCCCAGGCGATATCAGCCACATCATTTCTCTTTTTAGCTATCGCAAAAAATGACCAAAGATTAAAGTATATGAATAAAGAAATCACTTGTCTGGCTAAGATACTCATACTCTTAATTTAATTAGTAATCTAAATTAATTCTAAAAAAATTTATTAATTAGAAAGTAACTAATTGCAGATACCGACGTGGAAAGGACTACTCCCCAGATAATATCAATAATTACTATTTGCCAAGGCCAGTCTTTAAGAACCGCTAGACTCGTTAAATCAAATGTCATGTAAGTAAAGAATCCAAACATGGCCCCATACAATAATGCATAGTTTAAGGAATTTTTTTGAATTGCGGGATTTATAACAAATATGACTAGACCTACTATAAAAAGTAGATAAAAAACTATAGATGCCGTCCAATTTGGAGTAGGGCGCATAAGATGCCCCATATATTTTTGATAAATGTCCTTGGCTATCACTCCGAGCCAAACAAGGTCAATTAAGAAAAAGATCGGCACGGTAACTAAATACATTTTTGCAAAACTTAGAATATTCATATGTTTATTTTGGATTTTCCCATAATACACAGGAAATTAACCATAATTAATAAGAAACTTAACTTTTTATTTTAATATAACTATTTTATATTATAACATATTCAAAAGATTAAATTAACATTAGCATAAAATTAAATAATATTGTCTTATGCCAACAAAAAAAACACAGAACGCTAGCTCTGTGTTTTTATTTAGCACGGGATGAGGGAATTATCGCGCTCGCTTTTTGCCATAATGCAAAAAGCTCACTTGTCCTGGGTTGGCGTCCGATATGCCCACTGGCATATCGTCCGACACTCGCTTCGTCCATCGGTCTTCCGACCTCAGTCCTCGCTCACTTCCAACCTGTTCGATTCCCTCCCAAACATAAACAAAAAACACAGAACAAAGTTCTGTGTTTTTTGTTTAGCACGGGATGAGGGAATCGAACCCCCGCCAGCGGTTTTGGAGACCGTTATACTACCACTATACGAATCCCGCAAAAATACTCCTAAAAAGGAGTATTTGTATATTACAACAATTTTAATCCTCTTGTCTATGATTACAAAATTACTCCTCGCCGTCAAATCCTTCTTTCTTAATACTCATCTCTTCGCCACAACAGATTAACTTTCCGCCACCATCTTTTTCAAATTTTACTTCATTCCCACAGATACGGCAAAAATAAGTTTTGTTTATTCTATTACTCATATTTTTTTATATTGACCAATCTACATCGGCTAATTTAGAAATTAATAAGTTTCTTCAAACACTTCAAAATGTGCTTGAGGATGAGAACAAGCCGGACAAACTAGAGGCGCTTCAGTCCCTTCGTGAATATGACCACAATTATTACACTTCCAGCGTTTAATCTCAGGCTTTTTAAAAACTTCCCCCTTCTCTAAATTTTCTAATAATTTTTTATAACGAGCGGCATGAGAGGCTTCCACTTCTCCCACTTCAGTAAATATTTTAGCAATCTCTGGATGTCCTTCTTCTAAAGCTTCCTTAGCCATTTGGGGATACATAGTACTAGTTTCATGCATTTCTCCATCAATAGCCGCTTGCAAGTCTTCTCGTAAATCACTACTAATATAACCCAACAACTTAGCCCAAAGCTTAGCATGCTCTTTTTCGTTGCGAGCAGTTTCTTCAAAAATATTAGCAATCTGCACATACCCCGCCTTCAAAAAAACGGAAGCAAAGTAATCATATTTATTACGCGCCATTGACTCGCCCGCGAAAGCATCTTCTAAATTCTTTTTTGTTTTTGGTCCTAACATATATTTTTATTTATGTTTATGTTTCTTATTTTTAGATTCAAGCTGAGCTTCTAATGGCTTATCAATAATACTTGGAGATTCACAAAATTCTAATTCATAAATATGAAGTACGGAGGCGGTTAAGGCAACTACTAGCGGTCCCAAAACAACTCCCCAGAAGCCAAATAGAGTTATTCCGCCCAAGATAGAGATAAGCACAAAAATTGGATTAACCTCAGCTTTATCTTTAATCATGTAGGCCCTAATAATGTTATCAACCGTCCCGATGATAAGTGAGCCCCAAAGAAGAATAAAAATTCCCTGCCAAACGTTACCAATTAACAAATAATATATTCCAACCGGAACATAAAATAAAGCTGAGCCGATATATGGAATTAAAGAAAGCATAGCTACTAAAACACCAGCCAAAAATGGCGGGAAGCCGACAATAGCAAACCCGATAGCGCCAACAGCGCCTTGAGCAATGGCGGTTACGAAAGTAGAAATAAAAGTTGTATAACTTACCGCTCGAAATTTTTGAAATATTTCCATGTCATATTTATCTGACAAAGGGGAAAGGAGCATTAACTTTTGCAGCATTCTCTTCCCATCAACAAAGAAGAAAAACATCGTCAAAATTATTAGAATCAAAGAAATAATAAAATTAGTTGTTTCCTTAACGGCAATCCCCGCTCCAGAAATTAACCAATTACTTGAACTTTGGACAACATTCAAAACTGTATTTTTTAAACCATCATGTTGCTGGCTAAAACTAATAATATCAAAATTCTTCAAAAAACTATTTTGAAAAATATCAGCTTTAAAAACATCATTTACGTCATGATGGTTAAAGAATTCAACTGTTTGAGAATAAGCGATAACTGATTTTTCACCAGCATATATAAAAGCCTTAACTAGAGGAACAACTATCACCAACATGAGAAACAAACACATTAACAGCGCCGCTAAATTGTATCTCCCTTTTAAGCTTTTAGTTAACAGCTCGTAAGGACGATAAAATATAGAAACTAAAATTATCGCCACGAAAATTTCCGTTAAAAATGGTTTAAATACTAAATATGAACCGGCCAAAACAAAAATTACCAGTATCAGAAGAAACGGCTTTGCTAAACTTTTTGACATATTGATTGTAATTTCTCGGCCGCACCCTCTTAAGAAGGGTTGGGGAAGCGACAAAAAAAATTAATTATTTAGTCTCTTTGTGTAGAGTGTGTGCCTTGCATTTATTGCAATACTTTTTCATCTCTAAACGCTCTTTAAGAGTCTTTTTGTTTTTGTGAGAATGGTAGTTAGTAGTTTTACAAACCGTGCATTCCAGCTTGATCATGTTGTCTTGGGACATATCTATTTCTGTCGTCTAAGCTTTTAATACTTACCAATAAAGCCAAACGAACTTTTAATTATTATCACCCTTTAACAATATATAAAAACAGGTTAAAAGTCAAATAAAACTTAATAAATCGGCTATTTCTGGCAAAAATCACAATAATGAGTCCCTCGGCCAGCCAATTTAATCTTTGTAAGCGGACGGGCACACTTTAAACAGAGTAACTTGCCGCGGCCATAAACCTTTAGCAAGCGCGAGAAATTTCCTTTTTTGCCGGCCGAATCAACATAATTATTAAAGGTTGTCCCCCTATTTGCGATCGCTTTTTTAATAATCGTATTAATTGCCTGATGCAATTTTTTAATTTCTGCAACCTTTAAGCTCCCCGCCAAACGCATCGGTTTTATGCCTGCTAAAAATAACGACTCATCAACATAGATATTGCCCAAACCAGCAATCATTTTTTGATCTAGCAGAAAAGCCTTGATATTCTTTTTACGATTTTTCAATTTTTGTGTTAAATAGGCCACGGAAAATTCTGACTTAAGCGGCTCCGGTCCATAGCCAACCTTAATAATTCTCGTTAATTCTTTCTCATCTACAATTTTTAAATATCCAAATTTTCGCAAATCATTAAAAAATATTTTATCTCCATTTTTAAAATCAATAATTATTCTAGTGTGTCTATTGGGTAATTCTCCGCCAACGGAATCCGTAAATGAATTCCCGCCCAAACTATGCCCCCCGCCGAATTTCTTTTTTCCACTTACTAAAATTAGTTGCCCCGTCATTTTAAGGTGAACTAACAAATAAAAATTTTCCTTATCGCCGACTTTCTTCTTTATTTTTAAAATCAGCAACTTCCCCACTCTCTCAATTTTTTCTATTTTATGTGAGCGAAGGACATTAACAAAAAAAGCCGCCTCATTTTGAGCGGTCTTCAAAGACAATATTTGGACACTAACAATCTCGCAACCGATTATGCTATCGGCCAAATCACGCCTAATAGTTTCTACTTCTGGCAGTTCTGGCATATATAAACGATTAGAATGATAAAAGAAGAATGATAACAATTACTAAGGCCAGTAACCCAATCGCAAACATTTTAGCTAACCCAACTCCAATTTTATCAGAATTAATTATTGCCATAAATATAAATGTGAAAAGCCTAGTACAATTTAGGAACTTGGCTCGCTTATAATAAGGATATTAATATTATAGCTTTTGAGAAATAAAAAAGGAAGTCTGATATTCTAGACTCCCTGTGAAACTACGGTTTCCAATTAATACCAATTTTTAATAATTGATTTTGATTTAAAAAATCATAACCGACATCGGTGTAAATTGAAAAGTTTTTATTTACCGGCTGGGAATACTTCAGCGAAACAGTATGCTGCGGCTTAGTGTTCATATAATTAATGAGACAATAAGTGGCATTAAACCGCCAAGCATTTAAGGTAATCGCATTGATGCCATACAAAAATGAAGTATTAGGTTCAATTTTCTCCCCTGGTTTGCCCGCAGACCAACCATACCAATGCAGAGTTGAAATAAATTTTACCGGAGAAAAAATAACAATCGGCCCAGCGTAAGGGACATTATAAAAATAACCAACATTAGGTCCGACTAAAAGCTTGTCCTTAAATAGCCGGTAGAAATAGGTTATTTCTAAATCATTCTCACTAATTGTCGCCTGCAACATAGTCTTGTTACTCTCAAAATTAACATACACGTACAGGCCGGAGGTGATTGCCCCCTTGCCAGACGAGATATCAATACTTGAGAGGCGGATACTCGTTGAATCATTTTTTGACTGAGTAAAGGCGCTACTAGACATTAGCAGTAAAAGAAGAAAGCAAATAAATGTCTTCATGGTATTTTATTTTTAAGGTTATAATTATTAACGAACTATTTTAACTATTTATAATATCATATTTATTGTTTATTGTCAATAATATAGGCCAACAAAAAAACAGGTATTTACCTGTTTATGTTTGTAATGTGGGCCGAGTAGGATTCGAACCTACGAAGGCACAAGGCCAGCAGATTTACAGTCTGCCCCAGTTGACCGCTTTGGTATCGACCCGTTTATTTGTATATCGTAAAAAGATTAACCGAGGCGGCAAATCAATTACTGCTTAATAATAAATAAATTATTTCTTTCTGTCAAACGGGAACAAAAAACTACTTTTTAACACCCTCAATTAAGACTCTAACTAATCCGTAAGCAGAGAAAATAATAACTAAACCGATTGCTGACCAAACGATAATATCTCTTCCTTTTTTAATTTTTTCCTGGCTACCAGCAGACGTCATCCAGGTTATTCCACCATAGACAAACATAAGCAAAGCGATTGAGCCGACCACTCCCAAAATGGAATTAATGATTTGTCCGATAAGTGCTTGGGGGGTATCAACGTTGAGAGGATTCTGGAGACATTTTCCAGCACCACCAGGGCAACTCTCTGTTTGTGCAATAACCTGAGGGGCAAGAACAACACTCATCATTATTAAAGACAAAGTAAAACCAAAAATAACTTTTTTCATAAAAATAATATTTTATTCTTAATATTATTATACCAGTATTTTAGAAAATAAAAAAGAGGACAATTGTATTAATTGTCCTCTGATTATAATGTACGTAAATTGCTAACTTACTGTTAGCACAACCTGGTCACCTTGTTGAGATGCCAATCTAAAAGTTGGTCTATCTCGATAAGGGAGTTGAGCTGTTGGGCTCCCGGCTACAGGAGGCATCCCTGGAATTAAAATTTGATAATTCCAACTCGGAGAAGCTAAGCTGTAGCGAGCGCAACCAATTTTAGTTGGCACAACCACGATGTTAAAAGGAGTTTCTCCTTTTACATCAATGATATAAGTGCCTTGCGTGAAGACGGAGTCTTGTACAATTGATTGCTGATTTGATTGGCTGGGTTCGTTTATTGATTGCTGATTTTTAGGCAGCAAGCTGGCATCCTTGGGAGTTATGTCCCGAGGCGCAGCTATTTCAACAAATTCTGCTTCAATGAAACGTTTT